>DKNY01000063.1:0-3233 GCA_002470275.1 Gammaproteobacteria bacterium UBA7376
CGAGGACTCTGGCGCCGTGAGCGGCCTGGTCAGGGTGCGCGGGATGTGTATGAACGATGCTCACATCTACTGCACGGAAGACCAGATCAAGGACGAGTTCAAAGCGATTTTAGGCATGTACCAGGAGGCCTACAGCATTCTTGGCCTGGATGCCTTCCACGTCAGGCTGTCGAAATGGGACCCGGAGGATCCCAAGGGCAAGGAAAAATACGTCAACAATCCTCGGGCCTGGGAGCGCTCAGAGCAAATCTTAGAGGAAGTGCTGGAAGAGCTTGAGATCGACTTCAAAGTGGGGGTTGGAGAGGGAGCCTTTTACGGCCCCAAGATTGATATCCAGTTCAACACGGTTACCGGTCGTGAGGAGTCTGTGTCCACCGTTCAGCTCGATTTTGCTGTCCCTGGCCGTATGGGGTTGACCTATACCGGCTCTGACGGCGAGGAGCATACGCCCTATTGCATTCATCGTGCCCCGTTCAGTACCCATGAGCGCATGGTGGCCTTCCTAATCGAACACTTCGGGGGTGCCTTCCCGACATGGTTGGCTCCGATTCAGGTGCAGCTGCTCACGGTATCGGAGCAATTCGATGACTATGCCAAGGCATTGGTTCAAAGACTGCGCGGGCAGATGGTGCGGGCCGAACTGGCGCCGTCCAACGATACGTTGCCCAAAAAGATCAGGCAGGGGGCGACGCGCAAGATTCCAAACCTACTGATTATTGGTGAGCGTGAGGTAGAAGAGGGTACGGTGACGCTTCGACGATATGGCCATCGAGATCAGCAGACTCTCACCGTGGACGCGTTTGAGCAGAGTCTGCTTCAGGCGATCAAAGAACGCGCGCCGGCGCTGGCTGTCGACTAGCCCCGACTAAGGGCTAGCCCTCGGTTAGCGCGTCGTTCGTTGGCCGAGCATGGGACCATTCATGCTGCGAAGCCAGGGTCGTTGGGTTTGGCTCATCGCGAATAACGGTGATCAGATCGGCCAAAATCTTGCCTGCTTCGGTAAGCATAGGATCATCGGCCACTTCGACGATCTCGCCGAGTGGGGCGTCTTCCTCCGCAGCGTCCTCTTCCAGGTCATCCAGCTCATCGAGGGAGGCAATAGGCGTCTCACCCGTGGCCTCGCGGAGCTGGTTCTCCAGAGCCAGGCGCCAGGCATCATCGTCTGCCTTCTCGTTCTCGCGAACCGTGCGCTTCAATGAGATCAGCTCCCGTCCGGAACGCGCCTTGGACCGCTCCATGAGACTTTCGTAGTAGATGAAGTGGGGGTCATTGACCGCGCGCTGGTTATGCTTAGCCTGCAGCAGCGGGATGTAGTCCTGCAGCTCGCTAAAGGGCGTAAAGCGGGCTGGCTTGATCATATCCCAGGGCATGGCGTCATCCAGGGTGCTTTCCCCAATATCGTCGTTGTCCACCAAGGCGGGGAAGGCGATATCCGGGATCACGCCCTGATGCTGGGTGCTTTGGCCGGAAACGCGATAAAACTTGGCGGCCGTTAGCTTGAGTTGGCCCCGATTGAGTGGGATCAACGTCTGCACGGTCCCCTTGCCAAAGGTTTGCCCCCCGATGACCAGGGCGCGTCCGTAATCCTGGAGAGCACCCGCGAAAATCTCTGAGGCCGAAGCCGAGAGTCGATTCACCATGACCGCCATAGGTCCGTCCCACACGAGGTCGCTGCTGCCGTTCTTGTAGACGCTGGGCCTGCGTCGCGCGGTTTTAACCTGTACCGTCGGACCAGACTCTAAAAACAGCCCGGTTAGGCTGTCCGCTTCCTGCAAAGAACCCCCGCCGTTGCTGCGAAGGTCCACGATCAGGCCATCGATTCCGGTTTGCTTGAGCTCACTGATCAGACGACGGGCATCTCGAGTGGTGCTTCTATAGTCCCGGTCACCGCGCTGCTGGGCCTCGAAGTCCGCATAGAAGGTCGGAATTTGCAGCACGCCAATGCGGCGCTGCTCAGTGCCATCCTGCAACGTAATGACCTTGGCTTGAGCGGCCTGCTCCTCAAGCTTGATCGTGTTGCGTTCGATGGTCACCACCGTGCTTTCCTTATCCTCAGCGCCACCCGACACCACGGTGAGACGTACGGTAGAACCCTTGGGCCCCCGAATCAGCTCCACCACATCGTCGAGGCGCCATCCAACGACGTCGATCATAGGGCCGTCCGTCCCCTGTCCGACCTCGATAATTTTATCGCTGGGTTTGATCTGGCCACTTTTGTCTGCCGGGCCTGCAGGCACCAGCCTAACCACGGAGGTGGCGTCTTCTTCCGTTTGCAGCACAGCCCCAATGCCCTCCAGGGAGAGCGACATGTTGATGTTGAAATTCTCGGAAGAGCGTGGCGAGAAGTATTGGGTATGCGGGTCGAAGCTGCTGGCGAAGGCATTCATGAAGGTCTGAAAGGCGTCCTCGCTGCGATTTCGCATCGCAATTTTCAGCTGGTTCCGATACCGCTTCTCCAGCGTTGTGGCAATTTCGTCCAGGGTCTTGTCGCCTAGGGTCATATTCAGAACCTGAGCTTTGAGACGTCGACGCCAGAGCTCATTCTGTGCGGGCAGGTCAATGGGCCATGCTGCCGCGGCTCTGTCCACTTCAATATATTCGTCTTGCTCAAAGTCCAGGGTTTCGAGCCCTCCATCAATCAGCGCGAGCAGATAGTGCAGGCGCTCTGAGACGCGGGTTTGAAAGCGGTTAAAGATCGTAAAGGCCGGATCAAGGTCACCCTTCTTCAGCGTATCATCCAGTTTGTAGCGGTAGGCCTCAAATTCGCTGACGTCTGTTGCGAGGAAATAATAGCGGCCGCCGTCCAAGGCCTTGAGATAGTTGTCAAGTACAACGCTGGAGAGGTCATCGTTGATGGCCTTCGTGACGTAGTGGTTTCGACGCAGCTGCTCAACGATCACCATGGAGGTCCTGGGATGAGCGAGGAGGGGTTCTAGCTCGGGCAGCTCTCGCGGTAGCGCGAGGTCGGATTCAGCAGTGGGCTCAACAAGGGCCGTTTGGTTTGGATCGGTGGTTTCGCCTGGGTTGGCAAAGACCAAGCTCGCGCCGAACACAAAGCCGAACAGCAGTGACGCCTTGGAGAGGGTCAGCCCCGCGTTAATCTTTGCTTTCATGTCAACAACCTGCCTACATCTGATTTTGCTTGACCGAAGGGACTTTGTTCTGCGGGCACCACCAAGGGGCAATTCCTGATGCGGATACGCATCCGGCCCGCCAGGCGTCGTCATGGCGCG
>DKNY01000063.1:3626-11551 GCA_002470275.1 Gammaproteobacteria bacterium UBA7376
GATTGCAAAAGCAGTTTTCGAGACAGACCTCTACCCACGATCAGACACATATTTTGTTCAATTTTGGGTTTAAGGTTGGGGTCTAACGTGTTTCAGTATGGCCCCTGCAAAGGCCTCGGTGAGGCCGGTTGAGAGAGCCGCAAGTGGTTTTCGCCACCTAACATCCCAAAAGGAGATAGCAATGAAATGGAAAGTGATAGTTGCCGCCATCGTTTCGACGGGCATGCTCGTCGCCTGTCAGCCAGAACAGGCAGTCGAAGCGCCTAAGGCACAGCTGGATACTGAATCGGAGGTCGTCAGTGCAAGCTATCTGATTGGGTTCCTGCAGGCTCAGAACATGAGCAATCAAAGCAGTGGCGTCGCAGATATGCAGGCCTATAGCCTGGGCGTAGCAGATGCCGTTGCTGGGGAGCCGTCTCAGGTGCCGCTAGAGGAACAGGAGACGCTGATGATGGCCCTGAGCGAGGCGCTGATGGCGAAGAAAAATGAGGCCGGCGTCGTTTTTCGGGAACAAAACGCAGCGCGTCCGGAAGTGACCACGCTGAGCTCCGGTCTGCAGTACGAAATTTTGGTGGCGGGAGATGGCCCGATGCCTGGACCAACGGATACGGTTGTCACGCATTACCACGGCACCCTTACGGACGATACGATATTTGACAGCTCGGTGGACCGAGGCGCACCTGCCACCTTCCAGGTGAATCAAGTGATCGCTGGATGGACCGAGGCGCTGCAGCTCATGAGCGTTGGGTCCAAGTGGCGCTTAGTCATTCCACCAGAGCTGGCCTACGGTGATCGCGGAGCCGGCGGGGCCATTCCCCCCAATGCAACCTTGGTGTTCGAGGTTGAGCTGCTAGAAATTCAGGGAGCCGAGTAGCGATCGCTGTCTGGGGCCCAGGCGTTCCAGCGAGGACCGACTGGCTCCGGAGTAAAGCTTGCCGCGCAAAGAACTGAATAGCGCCTCAATCTGGCGAAGCGCTGACTATCGTTCCTATCTAGGGGCCAGCGGCTTTGCCGGGATGGCCCTGGCCATGCAGCAGCTGCTGCTGAGCTGGATATTGATCGGCATTTTGCAGCTGCCGGCGCATCAGGTGGGGCTTCTGCAGGCGTTGATTGGCGTGCCAGGCGTGGTGGTCATGCTGCTTGGCGGAGCCAGTGCAGACCGATCCGACGTCAGGCAGATGCTGATTCGCATTTACTGGGTGGCACCGGTTTTTCCCCTGTTCCTCGTGGCCGTCAATCTGGCCTTCGGCCTCGGCATCACTGCGGTGATCGTATGGGGGTTAGGGATGAGTTTTGCCCAGGCCTATTCGATGCCTGGCCAGCAGGCGATCTTAAACCGGATCGCCGGCGCCCAGGTGCAGCAGGCGGTGACGGGTGCAACGGCCATTGGTTTTATCGTGCAGGTTCTGGGTCTGATCATGGCGGGCCAGATTGATCGTGTCGGTGTTGGTCTGGTTTTGTTTATTCAAGCTGTGGCTCTGGTTCTTGCTGGGTTTGCGGTTCGGGAAATCAGTCGCCCAGCGGCTAAAATAACGCCCCCCCAAGATGTCTCGCGCCTTGCGGGGATCAGAGAGGGGCTGAGCGCTACCTACCGACACCCAATGATTCTGCACGTGCTTAGCATCACCCTGGTCTCCAGCATTTTTAACGCAGGATCTTTCTTCACCGTCTATCCCTTCGTTGTGGCGCGCATCTACCAAGGAGACGCTTGGCTGCTTGCTGTGCTCATGGCGGTTTTCTTTGCCGGCGCAGCCCTGTCTAACATGGTATTGCTCGCCTTTCAGCCACTGAGAACGCCCGGGCGGCTGTTTCTGATCATGCAGCTCACGCGCATTCTGGTGCTGGCATTGATCTGGATTCAGCCGGCCTTTTGGGTATTGATCGTGGCGACCGTCGGCTGGGGGCTCAACATGGGCATTACTACCAATCTGGCACGGAGCATGGTTCAGGAGTCTGCGCCGCCCGCTTTTTTGGGTAGAATCCTGTCGGTGTTTAGTATTGGCCTGATCGGAAGCGTGCCCCTGGGTGCCATCGTGCTCGGTTGGTTAGTTGAGACCTTTGGCGCGCTCAATGCCCTCGTGCCCTCAATGCTGCTGTCCGTCGTTTTGTTTATCTATGGCACCTTCGCCTCCCCGGTCTGGCGCTATCGGAGTCCTGAGGCCTAGCGCGCCGGGCTGCATAAAGGTGAAGGGCCTCTGCCGTCAGAATATGGGAGCTGGGAAGCATGTCACAACGAATAAATGAGACCCGTCGAGAGTACCTCTATGGTGCGCTGAGCGAGGCTGATCTTGAAAGTAACCCGCTGGCGCAGTTTGAGCATTGGTTAGCTCAGGCCCAGCAAGCGGAGATACTGGATTTCAACGCCATGGCGCTGGCTACTGCGGATGCTCAGGGGCACCCCACCGTGCGTACCGTGTTGCTGAAAGGGTTTGATGCAGACGGATTCCGCTGGTTCACCGATACGGGCAGTGAGAAGGGTCAGGCGCTTGATGAGAATCCCCGGGCGGAGCTGCTCTTTCACTGGCGGGAACTAGATCGTCAGGTCAGGATTCGTGGGCCGGTGTTTAGACTCCCTGAGGGGGAGGTCGATGACTATTTCTATTCCCGGCCTTTGACCAGCCAGATAGCGGCGGCCACGTCCCAGCAGAGTCAGCCCATCGATGATCGTGACACCCTGGTCCAGGCCTATGACCGTCAACAGGCCGAGGTTGTTGACCGCATCGCCCGACCAGAGCGCTGGGGGGGATATGCGCTTGCCCCCACCCAGTACGAGTTTTGGCAGGGGCGTGCAGGCCGCCTCCATGATCGACTTCAATTTACCTTGGACGACGCTGGCGGCTGGCGGATGAAGCGTCTCCAGCCCTAGCGCGGGTCAGTGGCACAGGGCCGCCACCTTGCGGCCCACCAAGGTCAGGCAAAGGCGTTTTGGGCAGCTTTCGGCACGTTCCTCCAGCGCTTCTGAACGCACTTGGTCGGGCTCCATTAGCGCGCCCGCCAGCGTGCTGGTCGAGACTTTGCCCTCCAGGCAGGGCACGAATTGATAAATACCGGGATCCCGCTCGACCAACTGAGTGTAGACAGCGTCGAGCCTTGCCTCCGCTGCGTCGCTGCGCCGATCTGCCAAGGACAGCTCGCCCTCCTCTGCCCGCTGCTGCAGGGTCGTGAACAGCAGATCCGAGCGGTACCAGTAGAGCCGGTAGACGCCGTTATCTTGCTTCATCACGGCCACCTCTTGAATAGAGCGATCCTGATGATCCTCGCCGCTTAGGCGCAGCTCCATAAAGTCACCGCAGATCTCTTTCGGCCCCTCGCCAAAACACGCTAAGCGCTTGATCTCAAGAATGTTCCGAGTTTGGGGACGGACATAGGCAGCGTGGGTCACCATATCAAGGCAGCTGGCATCGCTGAACGCCGTGAGGCCAAAGAGATGACAGTTGGGCATTGCAGCGCCAGTTTCCGCGTGAGCGCCGGCGGCATCAAACCAGGCGACAAGCGCCTGGGTGGCCGCCAGCTTGTTTTTCTCATCGCTGGGCCCCGCGCAGCCGAACAACCCCAGGGCTGTGAGCGTTAGCCAGGCCAGCCCCGTTTTCGCGTTAGACCGTGCCATTGCTTTACTGTCCCTTAAAGTTCGCATCACGTTTCGCTATAAAAGACGCCATCCCTTCCTGGAAGTCACTAGACTGGAACAGGGGCAGAAGCTGCAGAAAGACATGATGGATATGATCATTGAAGTTCTCGTTCATGCCCATGCGCATCATGCGTTTTGACGCCTGTACGGCCAAGGGCGCGCGAGCAGCGATTTGCTGAGCCAGGGCTAGGGCTCGGTCGCCTACCTCATTACTGTTGGCAACCTCGGAGACCAGGCCCATCTCAAGGCAATCGGCTGCGACGAGGGTTTTGCCCGTAAAGATGATCTCACTGGCCTTAGACCAGCCAATGAGGCGAGGCAGAATCCACGTGCCTCCAGACTCCGGGACAATCCCTCGCGCGGTGAAGGCCGCTGCTAGGTTCGCGGTGTCCGCGATGATGCGTATGTCGCAGCCCAGGGCCAAGTCCATACCATAGCCTGCAGCAGAGCCATTGATCGCGGCGATGGTCGGCGTATCGATATTGTGCAGCACCGTGGGTGGCGCATTGCGTAAATCTAAGGTCGCCGGACTCTTTTGACTGCTGTCGGCTAAGTTAGTGGTGATGTCACTGCCGCGCAGGTCGAGGCCAGCGCAGAAGAATCTGCCCGTACCCGCGAGGATAATGGCTCGGATCTCGGGATCAGCATCCGCCTTGAGCAGCAGCTCGCTCAGGTTCGCGAGCATGGCGCCGGAAATAGTATTTTGATGCTCAGGGCGATTGAAGGTGATGCTGGCGATATGTCCATCCGCCGCGTACAGCAGGCCGCTTTCAGATTGTGGGTGTTTCGTCTGGTCCATGATTTTTCCCCAGTGGGTTAGGTGGAGTTAGAGCCTCAACAAGCAGGCTCCGGGCCAAGATTAGGGTGAGCGGCGGTCGGGCATTTTTTGTTCGCTGATGGCATAGCCCGCAGCCGGTGGGATGCACAGGTATTGGCCGTCTTCTCTCTTCTCCGTCCAGGGCAGCACCGGCACAACGGTCGCCTCGCTGGCGGCCAAGATGGCCTCCTCTGGCGTGTCCCATCGGGCCAATTTTTCCAAGTTTCTCAGGGTTGGAAAAATGATGGTCTTGGTTCCCGCCTCTGCTTGACGCACAGCCTCTTGAGGCGTGATCCAGGTTGAGTCCACAGATTCGTAGCCGTCATGCACGGCGATCTGGTCCGTGGGCGCAACGGCCAAATAGAAATGGGTGTCGAAACGCTTGGGCATCATCGGTGGCGTTATCCAATGCGCGAAGTGCGTTAAGCCATCACAGGCCAGAGACAGCTGTTCCTGCTGCAGAAAGTCGATGAGAGACAGATCACCCCGATTTAGGGGCTCACGCAGGTGCTGTAGGCCGGCCAAGCGTTTACCGCTAATCAAGGCTTCTTCATCCATGGGTCGGGCGAGCAAAATACCGCATTCTTCAAAGGCTTCGCGAATTGCGCTCACGCTGGCAGCCCGCATATCTGGCTGCTGGGCAGCCCCATGAAGATGGGGCAGCAGGGCGTTGTCGAAATCTTGGGCATCTGCCTTGCCGCCAGGAAAGACTAGGGCCCCAGAAGCAAAGTCAATCTGATGGTGCCTGACCACCATAAACACCTCTAGGCCATTGAGTCCATTGCGAAGCAACAAGATGGTGGCGGCAGGCACCGGCTCGTTAGATTGGTCGCTCATTGCATCTCTCCTGTCGGTCTGCCAACTCGCGCAGTGCTCAAGGTGACGTCCGATGTTCGCTTATGCCGATGGCTATGGCAAACTTGCGCCCATGCGAAAAGTAGCCCCGTTAACCATCCCAGCGCCACTCGCCGATCGACGGTTAATCGTCGCGCGCGCCTAACATGTCCGTTCTTGTCACGCTGCTCGTCGTTGTATTGGTTGTGGCCTACATCCGCATCAATCAAAGGCAGCGGCAGCGCTGGCTGACAACCCTAGATCTCCCTGGGCGCTGGCTTATTCAGAGCGAGGGCGACGGTTACCTTGAGCTCGCCGGCGAGCTAGACGGCGGCAGCTACCGACTGACGGACCAGGGACGGACGGTGGAAGGCAGGTGGCGCTATCGCGGCGGAAACCTGGAGCTCATCGATTCAGAGGGCACTGAGACACGCCTGAGCCTGAATTTTTTTCGAGCAGGTATCATTGGACTCACCGCGACGGAGGGCCAATCCAAGCTTTATCACAAAGAGACCAGCAACGTGGTGCCGTTGGGTAAGAACTAACTTGAATAGCACTTCAATAGAGCGACTCGCAGAGCGGCTGTTGGCCGGACTCAGGAAGGCAATGCCCTTTGGGCCAGTTGATTGGCAGTCAACACGAGCTGCCATATGGCAGCGGCGGCGCTTGCAGTCAGGATTTTTGCCGGTTTCCGCCGAGGCCGGCCTGGGGCTTGACCACTTGCTGCATGTGGATGACCAGAAAGCCGCCTTGATCGAGAATACGGCTCAGTTTGTGGCGGGCCTGCCAGCTAATCACGCCTTACTCTGGGGTAGCCGGGGTAGCGGGAAGTCGTCAATGGTGCACGGGGTGCTTGATGTCTTTGCCCATCAGGGCCTGCGCCTGGTAGAAGTTGGCAAAGAAGCCTTAGTCGACCTTGCCGAAATCATCCAGACCTTGGCGGAGGAGCCCTTTCGCTTCCTTATATTTTGCGATGACCTGTCCTTTGATGAAGGTGACCCAGCCTACCGGGCGTTAAAGAGTGCGTTGGAGGGGTCAATCTTGGTGACTGCGCCTAACGTGCTGATCTATGCAACCTCCAACCGACGTCATCTGCTGCCCGAGCAGGCAAGTGATAATGCAGCCAGTCGCATCGTAGATGGGGAACTGCATCACGGCGAGGCTGTGGAGGAGAAAATCTCCCTTTCTGATCGTTTTGGTTTGTGGCTGTCGTTTTATCCACCTCGGCAGCAGGCTTATTTAGACATGGTGGAGCACTCGGTAAGGCGATGGGTGCACAGGACCGCTCCAGACCGGGTCGATGACTCAGCCTTTCAGGCAGATGCCTTTCGTCGGGAGGCGCTACAGTGGGCGCTTGCCCGGGGGGCGCGTAATGGGCGTAGTGCGGATCATTTTGCAAAACACTGGGTGGGTGCTCGGTTGTTACAGAGCCAGGAAAGGGAGGCGTCGAGTGAATAAGGCAGCAGGATTGACCAATACCGGGAGCAGAGGCTGGCTGGTCACCGTTTTGTTTTCGTGTTGGTTAATGGTGCAAGCCGTCGCCGCACAAGGAGATACGGTATCCATGCTCAACGGTGATCAGCTATCGGGCAAGGTTGATGGGATTAGCGGCACGCGCATCATCCTAGAAACCCCGTACGCCGGCCGAGTTCTGGTGGACGTTGAACAGGTGCAAAGCCTTGCCTCGGATGAGGCCTTCGTGGTCCGGTTGAGTAATGCCACGATGGTGGGCAACTTCGATGAAGTTGATGGTCGTCAGGGTTTGGTCACCTCAGAGGGTTTCAAGACTATTCAGCTCGTTAAGGTGCGGTCAGCCTCTCAGCGCAGAATTGCCATGCCGGAGTTCATGTCGGCCTGGACTTCCCGGGTGGATTTGGCCGTTTCCTCTTCAGACGGTAACTCCATTGCCCAAACCTTCAACACGCTGATTGAATCCGACCTCAAGAGCCAGTATGCCGCGCATAACATGACCGCCATCATCGCCCGCGAGGAAGGCGACGAAACGGCAACAAAAGATTTGATCGACCTGGACTATGGCTATAAGCGTTTTTTTTCCGACCGATGGTTTGGATCATCGAATGTGGAATATTTTCAGGATGGGTTAAAGGAGATTGACTATCGCATCTCCATGGGCGTAGGTATGGGCTATCAGTTCATCGACAACAGCTTTGGGTCCCTGTCTAGCGAGGTAGGTATCAGTTCTGTACAGGAAGAAGTGACGGGGGTGCGCCAACACAACCCTGCAGCGCGCTGGGCGCTGGACTTTAACCGTTACCTTTTTGCCAAGCGCATAGAAGTTTTTCATCGTCAATCATTTCTCTATATCTCGGAAGAGGATCGCGGGGAGGTAATTTCTTCCTCTACGGGGCTTCGCTATGCCTTGAATGAGCGAATCGACACGTCATTTCGTGTTGATATGAATTACGAGGCCAATCCTGCGCCGGGCAAGTTTAGGCTGGATACCACCTATAGCCTCGGTTTAGGGGTTCGCTTTTAGAAGCGCTATTGACTGAGGCGGTAACCATTCATAGAATGCGCGGCTTCTTGGCGTTGGCACGCACTGCGCGTCGCCGGCGACGAAGGACTTAGTCCCCATCGTCTAGAGGCCTAGGACTCCGGGTTTTCATCCCGGCAACAGGGGTTCGA
>DKNY01000063.1:11871-17167 GCA_002470275.1 Gammaproteobacteria bacterium UBA7376
TTCGACTCCCCTTGGGGACGCCATCTATCAACCCCGCAGGACACGCGCCTGCGGGGTTTTTTTATGGCTTGGCGCTGGCTTTAATGTAGGCAAGGCGTTCATCGGTCATGGGGTGTGAGGCTACGGCCTCCAGCAGCCTTCGAATCCCGCCGTTATCCGCTGCACGCTCGGTAGAATGTTCAGGAGTAACCCCTGATCTTTCATCCGACCCGGTAGAGTGCATCTGGCTCAGTTTCTCTAAAGCATCTGCGAGCCTTAACGGGGTGATCCCAATCGCCTTCAGGCGCTCAACTGCGTAGGCGTCTGCCTCGCGCTCAAAGGCTCTTGAGTAGGCCGCCTGCCCAAAGGTAAGCGGTAAGGTCAGCATCAATTCGGCCATGCCGCCCAGGTCGCCAGTCACATAGGTGCCCAGCATTGCCCAGGCGGCACCCTGAATTAACATGCGTTCCACATGACGGGATTGAGCATGTCCAACCTCATGAAAAAACACCGCCAGCAATTCCTCTTCTGATAGCTGCTGGACGATGCTGTCCGTAAAAATAATGGTCGTGGCGCTGAGAACAAAGGCATTGGCGCCCAGCGACGGCGCATACCGAAAGTGAATATCAAACTGAGGCTCATGACTGTGCAGCAGGGTGCGGAGCTCTGAACGCGTCTGGGTCGATAGGGTCGAAGGTTTGAGGGCGGAATCGGCCTGGCTCAAGGCGCTCTCCCCGAGTTTGGCGCTCATCGTCTGGGGGAGTGTCTTAGCCACCCCATCTGCAAATAGCGGTACACCATATATGGCTGCCCAGACTAGGGCCATTAGCGTCAGGATGCTCGCGAGGATGACGGCGATTAATTTTGACTCAAGTTGCGCCACCCAGTTCATGGGGTTATGAGGGCGGACCAACTGGTCGAGAAGAGCCGTCGCTGGCCCGCTTTCCATGCTGAGAAAGGCTGGCGTGCCCCAACTGAGTTTGCGGGGCAGGGTGCCGAGGGGGTCACTCACCTGGAGCTGATCTAGGGGTATTCTCAGGCTCAAATTAGGCCCGTCGATCCAGAGCGTAGCAGGCCTAACCGTCACCACTGCGGAGATGCCTCGGCTGTTTTCCCCGTCAAAAAAGGTGGCTTTTGTGGGTGCGCCAGGTGTCATGGTTAGATGCCTATGCCCAAATCAAAGGCCTCGCCAACCTCCTCACCTAGGGCGTTTTGTTTTTCTTGCTCATCGGCAACAAAGCTCTCTAGGTCCTCAGCTTCGACCCAGAGGTTGTTTTGCAGGTAGCGTGCAGTTCGGACTTGCGCCCAGGGGTAAAAGAATCCCAGCGTGATGATCGTCAGCAAGGTGTTCACCATCACGACCTTAAAGAACCCCCAGACTGAAATGCTGGACCGTAGGCTGTTATTGCCAAGGCTGATGTTGTTGTAGGTTGCGTGTAGGTACAGCGCCCGAGTAGCCGCATAAATCCCAACGTAGATAGCCAGGTATCCTATCCCGGCGACGACGGAGTAAAGCGCCACGCCTGTTGGTTCATCGGAAGTAAACAGGAAGCTTCCCATGATGAAGGCAAGTATCGCCCCTATGAAACCAATGCCCAAAACCACGGGAATGATGATCAGGAAGTCGTCGGCCTTAGCGCTGGTCTCGGCTGAGGTGGTGCCCAGCCGGTAGTTGGGAATCAAAAAGCGGTTTTGTCGATACCAAACATAGGGCAGGCCTAGACCAAGGGTCAAAATGCCGACAATAGGCCACAAAATATACGCCTTTAGCGCAGCGATTAGGTCCCCGCCAAAGCCGAAGCGCACGCCTCGCCAAGCGGTCATGCGGGCGCCGAAGCGAAGCGATAAAAGGACGACCTGGGGGATAAAGATCAGCAATGCCAGGCTGAGCAGCAATCCCAAGCCGGGCATGAGCTGCCAGACGATGTTGTAAATGATGAGTAGAAAGACCGCGATCGCTCTGCCGATGAGTATGTTGACCGGCGAGGCGAGGTAGTCGAAGGCATCTCCGTCTAAATAGGTATTGCCGTAGAAGTACCGATTGGTTCGCACCGTGGCCCAAGCCGAATAAATGCCCAGGGTCAGGACGGTGAGTACGATATTGACGATCCAGATTCTAAAGAATTCGCCACCGTCGCCACGAAATTCAAAGGGGACGCGGCGAAAGGAACCCGGGGGATTCTCCTCTGAGCGTGTCGCCGTAGAGCATTCAGACATGGTATCTCCTCTTCAGACTAGGCCCCATTTTGTTGAGAGGGCATTAATCCTCGGTGTCATAATCTCTAATAACTATACCGCCTTTTTGGGAAGTATCTGTCGCCCTATCACAACTGGTTAGCTTGGCACTTTTATGCTGCAATGATTCGGATTTCCCTAAGTCCGTTATCCGACATGTACGCCGACACTAAGAATACCGAAATGAAGAACCACCGCTATGATCTATTGATTGTCGGTGCCGGTTTTGCTGGCCTGTATATGCTTTACCGCGCGCGTAAGCTGGGTCTGAGTGCCAGGGTGCTGGAGGCGGGCCTAGATGTGGGTGGCACCTGGTACTGGAATCGCTACCCCGGTGCCCGCTGTGATGTGCCCAGCATGGAGTATTCCTATAGTTTTTCCGAGGCGCTGCAACAGGAGTGGCGTTGGACAGAGGTCATGGCAGCGCAACCGGAGATTTTGGATTACGCCAGGCACGTGGCCGATCGTTTCGATCTGCGCAAGGACATTCAGTTCTCCACGCGGGTGAAGGCCGCCCAATTCGACGAGGAGGCCTCTACTTGGCAGGTGATCACCGAGGCGGAAGAGGCGTTTTTGGGCCGTTTTTGCGTTATGGCCACGGGCTGTTTGTCCGTTCCTAATATGCCCGAGCTTGCGGGTCAGGAGGACTTCCAGGGCGCTGTTTATCATACCGGCGCCTGGCCCCACGAGGGCGTGGATTTCTCAGGGCTGAACGTGGGTATCCTGGGCACCGGCTCTTCCGGCATTCAGTCCATACCGGAGATCGCGAAGCAGGCTAATTCGTTAACCGTTTTACAGCGCACGCCAAACTACACCATGCCGGCTCACAATGGCCCGCTGTCTGAAGCGTTTCAGGCCGAGGCGAAGAAAAACTACGCAGAAATTCGTGAACACCAACGTGCCTCTCAGATTGGGATCATTGGGTACGGGTTTGGCTTTGGTGGCGCGAAGGCCATGACGCCGTCCCAGCAGATCGTGGAGACCACTGCAGAGGAGCGAGAACGCCTGGTGGAGCAAGAGGGTTTTTCTGCCATTCGTCGATTCGCCGACGTGGCGACCGATTCTGATGCCAATGAGCTGGCCTGCGAGATGTACCGTATACAGGTTGCTCGAGTGGTACACGATGGAGAGACTGCCGAGGCGTTGATGCCCAGGGGCTATCCCATGGGGTGCAAGCGCCCGGTCATCGACACGGATTATTATGAGACGTTCAATCGCCCTAACGTGCGGCTTGTAGATTTGCGCAAGGGGGGTATTCGCCAGATGACCGCGTCGGGTGTCAGCACGGAACAAGGTGACTTTGCCTTCGATGCCTTTGTTTTCGCGACCGGTTTTGATGCGATGACCGGGGCCTTGGAGAGGATAGATATCCGGGGTCGGCAGGGCCGCTCGCTGGTAGACCATTGGCATGCGGGGCCGCGGACCTATCTGGGGCTAGCCATGCGAGGGTTCCCAAACCTTTTTACCATTACAGGTCCGGGATCACCGTCGGTGCTGAGCAATATGCTGGTCTCGATAGAACAGCATGTGGACTGGATCGGTGACTGTATTCGCTGGATGGATGGTGCAGGTCACAGGGAGATTGAGGCCACCGAGGCAGCTGAAGCACAGTGGGTCGAGCATGTTAATGAGGTGGCGGAGGGCACGCCCTACACAGCCGCTTCCTGTAACTCCTGGTATCTGGGCGCCAACATTCCCGGTAAGCCTCGCATTTTCATGCCCTATGTGGGCGGGGTGGGCCGCTACCGGGAAACCTGTGATCACGTTGTTGAACAAGGCTATGCCGGATTTCACCTTCGGACGGGTCCTTGAACGCTGGCCGACCTGAGGCTTTGTCCAAGTGATGGCCCAGTGAGTCCCAAAAGAGCCTATCTCTTAACCATTTCATCGTGGTATCTGGCCTATGGCATGCAGTCCGTGGTTTTTGCCTGGTTGGTGACTTTAGTCCTTCGCGAATTGCCTGAACGCGTGGGATTTGCGCAAATGATGTTGGGCCTGCCTACCATGCTTTTAATTTTGTTGGCAGGCGTTTTGGCGGACAGGATCGGCCCAAGGCGTCAAGCAATCTGGGCCCAGCTGATGGCGGCGCTGTGTCCTTGGGCGCTGATTGTCGCAATAGCCTTGGGTCACTTTTCCTACGTGATCCTCATCGGTTACGCGCTGGCGATGGGCGCGGCCACGGCCTTTGTTATACCGGCTCGGGATGGGATGCTAAACGTTGTTGCAGGACAAAACGTTCAACGCATGGTGGTTCTTTCCAGTCTTTGCCAGTTCGGTTTTCAGATCATAGGGTTTACCCTGGCCGGCTTTGCGGACCAGATGGGCGCGGTGACCATACTGGTACTCCAAAGCGTCTTTCTCTTAGTGGGCGTTTTCGCCTTCGCCCCGCTAAAGGGAAATTTTGAATCTGGGACTCGCGCGCACCGGACGGCGGCTTCAACCTCGGTGATTCAGGAGTTAAGAATGGGTGCATCGACGGTCCTGACTCACCCCATTATGCGCACGGTGGTGTTACAAAATGTGGCCATGGGTTTGTTTTTCGCTGGATCCTTCATTGTGGGGTTTCCGCTAGTGGTTCGGGAGGTCTTTGCCGGGTCTTCAGGGGACTTGGCCTTGCTCAATGCGCTCAACAGCGCTGGCCTGGTGTTGACCATACTCTTGCTGCTGCGCCTGGGCCCAATTCGGCGTGCCGGGCGCGGGTTGCTGTTGGCCCAGGGTCTCGGGTCTCTGGTGCTATTGAGTGCGGGCCTTGCTGATCAAGAATCGCTGTTTGTCGTCCTCGTCTTCTTCTGGGGCATTTGCGGCGGTCTGGCCCTGCCCATGTCGCGCACGTTGATGCAGCAGCTCGCCCCTGCCGATCAGCGCGCTCGGGTCATGAGCTTCTACTCGCTCTCTTTCTTGGGGGCGGCACCCCTGGGCGCACTGCTCGTCGGCTATTTAGCCAGTCTTTATGGTCCCCAACAGGCCATCGTCACAGCCGCCTTGGCCATGCTCTTGGTCCTGATTATGGTGGCCCTCGTGAGCCCGATGTGGAACGACAAGCTCAGTGAGGTCGCTGAAACGGCCTGAAAGGCAAAAAAAA
>DKNY01000063.1:17565-17836 GCA_002470275.1 Gammaproteobacteria bacterium UBA7376
AAACTTGCAATAGATAACACTGATCACCTCCTTATATGTTGTTTTTGGAAACCTGATTATGTCCCTCACCGTTCTGAATGCAAGCCCCTAAATTGGGATTTTTAGCGCGTTGTTGACAAGGCAATCCGCGGTTGTGAATTGACACCGGGTGGGCTTGCGCTACACTTTGCGATCCGTTGCGAAAGCTCCGGTAAAGCGGGAATAGCTCAGTTGGTAGAGCACCACCTTGCCAAGGTGGAAGTCGCGAGTTCGAGTCTCGTTTCCCGCTCCA
>DKNY01000070.1 GCA_002470275.1 Gammaproteobacteria bacterium UBA7376
GAGTCGTTGCTCAGCGAACTCTCCGGCGGCTGGCGGCGCCGCGTGGCGCTAGCGAAGGCCTTGGTCAGCAAACCGGACTTGCTGCTGCTGGACGAACCGACCAACCACCTGGATATCGCCACCATCCAGTGGCTGGAGCATGAGGTGCGCGGCTACAAAGGAAGCGTCATCTTCATTACCCACGATCGAGCATTTTTGCAGAAGCTTGCGACCCGGATTGTTGAGATAGATCGTGGCCAAATCATCAGCTGGCCCGGCGACTATGCGAACTATCTGCAGCTCAAAGAACAGGCGTTGGAGGAGGAGGATACCCGCAACGCCTTGTTCGACAAACGTCTGGCGCAGGAAGAAGCTTGGATTCGACAGGGTATCAAGGCCCGCCGCACTCGCAACGAGGGCCGGGTACGCGCGCTGAAGGCCATGCGTGACGAGCGCTCGAAACGCCTTTCCAAACAAGGGAAGGCGCAGATTCAAATTGCAGCTAGCGAGGAATCCGGGCGCAAGGTCATCGAGGCCCGAGCCCTCACCCACGGCTACGAAGGCACGCGGCTGTTGAACAACTTCAAGCTAAAGATCATGCGGGGTGACCGCATCGGGATCATTGGCAACAACGGCGTCGGGAAAACCACTCTGCTGCGCATTTTGTTGGGCCAGCTAAAGCCAGACAGTGGGTCGGTCAAAATCGGCACCAATCTCACCGTGGGTTACTTCGACCAGGTCCGCGACGGTCTGGAGTGGGACAAGAGCGTGGCATTCAATGTGGCCAACGGCAAAGACTATATCCCTATGAACGGGAGCGACCGCCACGTCATCGGCTATCTCAAGGGTTTTTTGTTCACCCCAGAACGCGCGCGCACGGCTATCAAGTACCTTTCTGGTGGGGAGGTTAACCGGGTGCTGTTGGCCAAACTCTTTACCCAGACCAACAACCTCATGGTGCTGGACGAACCCACCAACGACCTGGACATTGAGATGCTGGAGGTGCTGGAAGAAAAGCTGGTTGAATATGCTGGCACGCTGATCGTGGTCAGCCATGACCGGGACTTCGTGGATAACGTGGTGACCAGCACCTTAGTGTTTGAAGAGAAGGGCCAACTCATTGAATACCAGGGCGGGTTCAGCGATTGGGTCAGCCGGGGACGCAGGCTGTCGATACTGGAACAGCGGCCAGGCGCAGTGCCCGAGGAACACGACATCGCCTCGGAGTCGTCATTGCCCCCGGACGCGGAACCCCCGGTATCACCCAAGCCAAACAACGGTTCCTCCAAAAAGAAACTCAGCTACAAGCTGCAGCGGGAGCTAGATGGGCTGCCGGACACGATTGCCGAGCTGGAAGCCAAACTGGCGGCGTTGACCGAAGAAACCGCCGCCCCGGGGTTCTACGATCAAGCATTTTCTGTCACCGAACCCATCCTTAAAACGTTAGCTGAGACCCAGAACGCCTTGGATACGGCAACGGAACGCTGGATTGAGCTGGAAGAATACCAATCTGGCTTGGATACAGCGTTCTAACGGCCGCGTCAGCTCGGATCGAGCACGACACGACCTCCTAAACTGCTGGCGAGCATCACCCGCTCATCCTCGCGATAGAGCAGCAGCCCATCTAAGTAATTGACGGGGCCCCGCTCGACGGGTTCAAGACCTAGAACATGCCGCATCATTAGGATGGTCATATCGTGAGTGACGCAGATATCGATGCTCGGCGACTGCTGTTGTGGCCCGGGTGAATCCAGCTTGGCAAGCAAGACATCCAGAATAAAGCGAGCGGCCAACGTGGGCGCCATCATAATGGCGCTGTCGACCCCCCCGTACACCCATTGAGCAACATAGCCCGATAACCCCTCAGCCTGACGCAGACCCTTCCACATGCGAATCTGATCCAGCGCATAAAACACGCCCAATGCCTCTACCGGCCGCGCAGTGGGCTCACCTAGCTGGCGCTGATGTTGAGTATTTGCGCCTTCGATTAGGAGTGAGGCAGTCTCGATGCAGCGATGGGCAGGACTGGCATAGCCCCTCAAAGCGCTTTGGGGGAGCCGCCGACCCAGGGTCAGCGCCAGGCTTCGACCCGCCTCTGTCAGCGGGTTCTCGAGGTCATGAATATCGCGCCGGTATTCCCGAGCGGAATGTCTTAGCAGCAGGACACCTCGCTCCATACCCTCGGCCAAACGCGCCTCAAGCATGACCCGCGCTGGGTCACCTGGGCCGGCGTCGTCAGGAAGCTGGATTCCCTGTGTAGGTCGCTCATTCAATTGTTATTCCTCGCCTTGCCGAATCTGAGAGTGCGCTACAGATAAATGGCCCATCGCAGATACAGCCTGTTGCCACCCCCAACGGTGACGGGCCCCGATGCATCCGTCGCGATGACCAAGGGGGCAAATTCATCGCCCTGGTCGCCTACAAGACCAACCCACCCAAGCTGCAGGCTTTGGTTCTGGGCAGCGTCATAGTTTATCTGGGTCTGAATCAACCGGCTTCCATCCTGAAGATTGGCGATCACCGTAGCGGTGTGGGTCAACAGAGGGTGCCACTGATAGCTTCCACCCAAGGCAACATAGTCGCGCATCAGGTTAAACACCTCTCCCCGCTGCAGCGCTTCCCTCAGGTCCTCGGGTAGAGCAGCACCCTGGGCAGGCAGATCGTCCAGGCCAAAGTCATTGTGAAAGTACTCCAGAAACAGATAGGCCATTCTATTCATTAGAGGAAAGGCAACGTCCGCGTTGACGATACCCAGCACCCGACGACCACCGCCAGCGCCCGGCAAGCCTTCGCGAATCGCGATATCGGTGCGCAAGACACCGGGGCCTAGGGGCAAACGCCCGCTGAGGCCCCAGAAAGACCGGTCATAGTGTTGTGCCCCGATCAGTTCAAACTCCAGATTACCGGCATAGCCATGCCATTTGAACGCACTGCTGCTGGCGGCGGCGGTGACTTGGCCTTGAGCATCTCGACGCACCACGTGCAGCAGCTGAAGATCTTGTCCATTAGCCAGTAGCTTCTCCACCAACAGCAAATCGTCGCCGGCCTTGTAGTCTCGATCCACGGTCGTCGGGGCAAAGGGATTAAAGGGGTCAAGGGGCTGGAACACGATCCCGCTTCCCCAGCTCACGGCCTGCCGGCCCAGGGTGACCGCCCAATCGTCCTTTCTCCACTGAACGTTCAGACGGTCCGAGCGGTGCAGCGCCCAATGTCGATTGCCTTCCTCCAGGTCAAAAGTAAGATTCACCCAGCGCCCGGCATCACTCACCACCAGCTGTTCATTATCGACACCGCCGCCAAACACGCTGTCGCCCCCCTGAAGCATTACCGTATGGTCCAGCACAACGCGCCAGTTGCCTACATCATGGCGGACAAGAAATCGGAAATCTGAGGCATAGTCCAAGGCGGAGGACCCTAATTGCCCATGCCTTAAGTCGGAGGAAGGAAGCTCATCCGCTAGAGCGAATGCCTTAAAGCGATAGGCGAAATCTGTTTTCCCCGCGCTATCGACCTCGCCCTTGGCAGCCCAAGCCAGCGGGGACAACACGATCAGCGCAAGCCAAAGGAGGCGCCGACGCCCACAGGGAATAGCGTCAGTCGTCACTGGAAATGCGACCGTCTATTAGACCAACCTGTCGAGAGGTATAGGCGATCACCAAGGGGTCGTGGGTCGCGGTGACGATGGTCATGCCCTTGCTTTCGTTTAGGTCCCGCATCAGCGACAAAAGCTCGGCCGTGGTTTGAGAATCGAGATTCGCAGTGGGCTCATCAGCCAGCAGCAAGACAGGGTTGGTGACCATGGCGCGCGCGATGGCCACTCGCTGCTGCTGTCCGCCGGAAAGCTCTCCCGGCCGTCGATGGAGCATGTCTGCCAGACCGAGATCCGCCAGCATCTGCTCCGCTCGCACTCGCTGCTCGCGCTTGCCTACGCCCTGCAGCTGAAGAATAAAGGCCACGTTCTCTAGGGCAGACAGCACGGGGATCAAATTATAGGCCTGAAAAACAAAGCCAATTTTTGCTAAGCGCAGGGCAGAGAGCTGGCTTTCCCGCAGCCCTCCCAATTCGACACCACCGACGCTAACACGACCTTGATCAAATTTATCGAGGCCGCCAATAATGTTAAGCAGGGTCGACTTCCCCGAGCCTGAGGGCCCGGAAAGGCTGGTGAATTCGCCTTCGGCAATCTCCAGGTCCACGCTCTGGAGGGCATGAACGGGCACGGAACCCTGTTGATAGGTTCGGCAGAGACCCTGGCATCGGACCACGACTTGCTTCATCGCCTCTTCCATTCCTTAACCCCCAATCATCGATTCATCGCCATCAAGGGCGAGATCTTCACCGCACGTCGGGCCGGGAAAAAACTTGCGATAAAGCCGATCAAGACGCTCATCAGCCCATAACCCACAAGGTCCTCCACCGCGAGCAGCGGGACCAATCGGGCGCGAATTCCCCAGCCCTCCAGACCATCACTAAAGGCCGTTAAATCAATCCCGTCGGCCAGCAGCCAGACGCCGAAGACACCAAGCAGTAAGCCTAAGGCCACACCGATGCTCATAATGCAGACCGATTCGATCACCACCTGCAGCACAACAAAACCCCGGCCCATACCCAGAGCGCGCAGCATGCCAAGCTCGCGTACGCGTTCCATGACGGCAGCGATCAGGGTATTGACCAAACCAAAGGCCAGAGCCGTCATCGTCAACAGGAACCAAATCAGCATGACCGAGTCGACGATATTGTAGAGCTCGGCAAATTGTGGCTCCAGAGCCTGCCAATCCCGGACATCCGTGTCGGGATAGGCCTCCTGGACGGCCTGCAGAACAGAGAGCCGATTCGACTCCTCATGCAGCACGATGGACAGTTCGGAGATCAGCGGCCGCTGGCCTGCCGCACGCTGCTGCAGGGCCTCTAAGCCGGTAAAAATAAACATTTTTTCAACCAGTTCACCTGGCGCATCGTAGATACCTGCTACCCGGTAGCCCATTTCTCGAGTTCTGCCATCCGCGCCCTGCACCATAATCACCACGCGCCGATCCACCTTGGTCTCCAGCGCGTCGGCCAGAGCCGCGCCAATGAGCAAGCTGCGATCTTCCACACCCGCGAGTCCGCGCCCCTGGATGCTTAAGTCACGATAAAAGGATATGGCCTCTTGTTGGGGGTCAATGCCCACGAGCTGAGCGCCCCGAGTAGCCCGTTCGCTCATCACCACTGCCGGTAACCGAATCCGCGCGGCCCAGCCCTGGTAGAGTCTGGCATCTCCCGGCAGGATCGGGGGCAGTGCCAATGTCAGGGAGTTGGCCAAACTCGGGTCGTCGACGAAGCCAGGGGCCTGCACCTTAATATGGCCGGTTAGATTAGCAACGGCCATTTCCAGCATATCGTTTTGCCAGCCGCGAATGAGCGCGTTGGACACCGTGACCCCGCCCACCGCAAAGCTAATGGCAATCAGCAAGAACGCATTGCGCCGACGATAGAGCACGACGTTTCTAAGGCTTAGTTTTAACAGCATCGCTAGGGCCATAGCGTCACCGGCAATAGGTTTGGACGAGCCATCCTCATTCGCTCCGCAGGGCGTCAACGGGCCGAATGCGTCGGATACGCATCATGCTGAGCAATGAGGCCGCTTGGGTGCCTAGGATCATGGTTAGCGGCGCCATGCTCACGCTTAGCAGCGATAGGGTGGGGTAAATTCTGTCCATGCTGCCCAGATACATCTGCGCCGTAATCTGCTCTCCGCCAAAGTCATCCAGGGGAAGGGGAATCCCTACATCCGCAAGATAGCTGACAAACAAACCCCCAGCTATCAATCCTCCGGCCACGCCCAACAGGCTCAACAAGAGTGCCTCAAGCTGAATTTGGCCAATGATTTGCCATGGGCGCATCCCCAGAGCCAGCAACATGCCGAACTCCTTGGTCCGATCATAAACCAGCATCACGAAGGTATTGACCACGGCGAAGGTCACCAGAACCAACAGAATTGCGTAAAAGATCGTGGCGCTGATCTTGTCCAACTCAATGCTCTTTTCGATTTCAGGCATCAGGTCGCGCCAAGTTCGCAGCACGAGATTCCCGCTCAGACGGGCAGCGACCGCTTGGAGAGATGCGTCCAAATCTGTGTCTTGGTTAACGATCAAGATCAAGCGGTGGGCTTCATCAACCAAGTAAAAGGCGTCCTGCATAGTGGCGATAGGCACCAGCAGCAGGCTGCGATCTAACTCTGCCTGGCCCGTCGTCAAAATAGCGCTGACGGTGAGCGCCATGGCGGCCACGGTACCGTCCTTGCCACTGCCGAGCACGACTACTTCGTCGTTGAGACCAACCCCCAGGTTGCGCGCCAGCGCAGCACCAATAACGCCCTGATCCGGGCGGCTTGGCACCTCACCAGAGGAGATCGAGTTGAGCAAATCCATCGCTGCTTTTTCAGTGGCGAAATCCATGCCCAGGATCATCCCGGCATAGGAGCGCTCGCCCATAGAGACGATACCGAACGCCTGAACTCTCGGGGTCACGGTGAGTGCTCCACTATCGCCCAACCTGCCGCGTAGCGCCGATACGCCGACAACCGTATGCTCAAATCGCTCTTTGTCAACAAAGGCATCAGTCACCACCTCACCATGACCCATAAAGAATCGGGAGGCCGCATCGATCATCAGGCCGTAGCTGCCGGCCTGCAGACTCATGGCAAAGGACACCAGAAAGACGGCGAAGGCAATACCGCTGGCGGTCAGGCCCGTTCGCACGCGATTACGCATCAGGTTACGCCAAGCAATGGCGATCATAGACGAGACCCGTCGGTACTCACTCTGGGCATGACGCAGCGGGCACTCATCTAACCCTCTCTGCCACCGGATTGAAGCGAGAAAACGGTAAACAGGCGATCTTGGACAGCGCCGTCGAAGGATACATCGGTGTAGCGGATTTCCGTGTATTGATCCGCGGTCTCGACGTCCTGCATACGAAGATGCGTGGCCAACAGCCTGCCACCCATTTGGGCAACGGCCAGGGTCTGCATCTCTCTCACTGGCAGCATGTCCTGATCAAAATACGTCGAGCGCAGCAGGACAAAGTCATCGCGCAGAATCAGCCGCTCCTTACCCCAAACCACGGGGGCATCGTCCAGCGGGAACGCGTCAATGGTGTATTCCTTATGGCCCTCTCGGAACTTGGTCGCAACATGTTCTAACCGATAGTAGCGCAGCCAGTTATCGCTCCTAGACATGTCGCTGTAGGAAAAGTCCGAGCCCGCCCAGGATTGAGACATCATGCCGCCGGGTAAGCGAATGCTGCGGTTCAGCTTCGGATTGTAGGTCCACATGCGTTCGCCGAGCTTCAGCAGCGCATTCCCAGCATCTCGGGCGGGGGCCGTGAATCTAATCAGCGCATCCTCCCGACCACGAGTCCAGGACTTGAGGGACGACTCACGCTGCCAGCTCGGCCGCTTAATCAGCATGGTCATTTCTGCGTAGGAGTTATCGATGCCGCGCATCAAATCTATGGCTTCGGCAACCAGGGCTTTGGCGTCTACCGTCTCAGGGTCCATCGTTGCCGCCTGGTTGAGTTCAGCTCCCTCCGCAACCGCGATGCCGGATAGCGGAACCATTAGGAGCCAACCGATACAGAGATTTAGGACGGCTCGCACACAGGGCGTCCTTCGCGCCGTCCCGCCCCTCGTCGTGGCGCTCAACCTTTGTCCTGCACGCATAGGAATGGCCTCTACTAAGACTCGGACAAGGCTAGTCGAGACAGTGGTTAAATGCACGCGGTTGTTGATACGATCAAATTTTAGACTCGATCCAACTCATGTCCCTGAGACAAAAGAAGAGAATGCAAACCGAGGCCGCTATCCTCGACGCGGCTCGGGCCCTGTGCCAGGGTGACAATTGGAGCGCCATATCAACCCGTGACATCGCCGCCAAAGCCGGGATCAGCTACCAAACCCTGTACAACTATTTCCCATCCAAGGCGGCGATTATCCAGGCCCTGATCGTGAGTACCTACATCGGACCTGAACAGACCTTTCAAAGCATCATAAAACGCTACCAAGGAAATCTGTTAGAGAGCCTTCGAGAACTCAACCAGGCACGCCTTGCCCTAGTTCGAGAGAAAGACCCCGAATGGTGGGTGTCCTTGAATCGTTATTTTTCTCGTTTCGAGCCAGGAACATCCGAAGTTTCCCACCTGGTCAATTTGGTCGATAAGAGTGGTGACGCCTATTTTTACGCCCTCCTCCGCACTGCCCAGGGCGTGGGCGACCTTCAGCCGGACGTGGATATCCAGCTCATGGCCCACAGCCTCCACTCCTTATCCAATAGCGCCTTCGAGCGCCTCGTTGCTGGGGGCGGCAGCACCCCGGAAGCCATCCTTGAGCAACAGACCCGCCAGCTCGTCGCACCCTACCTCGCGGTTTAAGCGCAATCAGAATTTGGCTAGCGGCGTCGATTTAAAGACACGACATTATGGGCCTGAACTACCTGTTGGAGGGGCCTGAACAGAATTTCCCAGGTAAGCGTCTCTCCCCCAGATTGAAAAAACCCACGACAGCCAATACCCCTGTCCACGTTGAAAAGGGCAGCGGTGGCAGTCTGGGATGCTGAGACATCCCATAGCAGAGCTAGGTTTGGCTCACTTTCCAGCTTCGCGACGCCCTCCATAAAGACATCCGCGATGCGAACATCTACTGCGTAGGTTCCCACCTCATTTCCAGCGATACGGATCAGGATGTCTCCCTCTGCCCCACCGGACAGGGCACCACGAAATATCCAGCCTTCGGCTTCAGCCTGAACATCCAGCTCGACATTCACCGTGACGCCTAAGCTGGCGCCTTCAGGAATAAAGCTCCCTCGACCGGACCAATCCCCTTTCTTAATAATCATCACCCACCTTCCTGTAGTAACGACCTAGCCCCGTGCTGATCATCAGAAGCTATTAACTCTGGTGGTCCGATGGCTTGGTGACAGCGCTCCCCCTTATGGCGAGCATTGTTGACCCAGCTCGAAACGGGATCAAGACGTAAAGAAATAGGCAGTCTGCCAGCATACTGCTCCACCAAGACGCTCGTTTGCCTCTCGGCATCTAGCCACTGGCGCGTGCCGGCCCCATCAAGTATCAAGGGTTGCCGGGGATGCAGGGCCCCAAGTCCTCCTCGGGCCGCGCTGGTGAGCAGGGCAAAGCTATAGAGCGGTTCATCCTGCGGCACACCCCGGGGCTGCCATGCGTCCCAAATACCCGCCAGCCAAAGGCCCTGTTCGCCCTGGCCGCGAATAAAAAAAGGCACCTTCTGTCCTGCCTTGCTCGTCCACTCGTAGTAGCCGGATATAGGGACCACACAGCGTTGACGGGCAAAGGGTGCCCCAAAGGCCTTGCTACTGGCGGCGGTCTCTATTCGAGCATTGAAGGTCTGAAAGCGGGCGCTGGGGCCAGGGGACCAGCTGGGCGTTAACCACCACCGCATGGGGCGACACTCCAAACTTCCTTCGTCGTTGAGTCGAAGCACGCTAACAGACTGGGTTGGCGCAAGATTATAGTCATCCGCAATATCGGGGGGCGGGTAGACGTCGTGTTCCAGAAAGTCCATCACCATTTGAACCAGCTGCTTTCCCTGTATATTGAGACGACCACACATTTTTAGCCTAATGACTCGCTACCTTTAACGTTACCCTGATCAGCCCCGATGCCGCGCCCCAGGAGACCGCGCGGCAGGGCATCCTAACATGGCCTGGATTTAGCCCACCGACACTGCGGCCCTAAGTGCTCGCTCACAATATTGAACTGACGTTTGGGTCGCCCTCGCCTATCATCTTGGCCGTATCGGTCCCCCCTGCATACCTCAATTCTTGGCCGCCGCCGCGCTAGGGACACTGCAGGTTGGCGGTGGCACCAGGGCAAGAGGCACGAGGATGACAGAGCACCGACAGCACCCAAGACGAGAGATTCCCAACGCCCCCAAGGCGGAGCGTCGAGGGTTCGCCCATAAACACCACGGGGTGGTCGTTGAAGACCCCTATGCCTGGCTGGAGGACCCCAACTACCCCACCGTGGAAGACGCTGACATCCTGAGCTATCTCAGCCAGGAAAATGACTATTTCCAGGCATTCCTGGCACCTCATTGCGCGCTGGTTTCTGAGCTGTTTGAGGAACTTAAACAGCGCAAACCAGAAACCGATGCCGGCGTTCCCTACCTAAAGAACGGCTACCGCTATCAATGGCGCTTTGATCAGGGGGCCGACTATCGATGCTGGTATCGACAGGCCGAGCACGCCCAGCCAGATGATCCCTGGGAGGTGCTGCTAGACGAGCAGGCGCTTGCGGAAACGCTGCCCTACTTTCGCCTGGGCAGCCTGGCCGTCAGCCCAGATGCGTCTAAGCTCGCTTTCAGCTATGACGCCAACGGCAGCGAGCGCTTCGAGCTTCACATCATCGATATACAGAGCCGAGCAACGCTCTCCTCACCCATACCCAATACGGGCGGCCAGGTGATTTGGAACCAGCAAAGCAACGCGCTTCTCTACTTAACGGTCAACGATCAGTGGCGACCAGATCGCGTTTGGCATCATCAGCTATCTGGCGACAGCGAGGACCGGCTGGTCTATCACGAAAACGACGAGGGTTTCTTTGTTTCGCTCTCATTAAGCCAATCAGAGGCCGTAGTGTTTGTGGCAAGCGGAGACCATGTCAGTTCAGAGGCGCGCTGGCTGCCCAGAGACCGCTTCGAGGCCGAGCCTGCGCTTATGGTCCCCCGACAGCCGGGCCACGAATACTACCCGGACCACCGGGGAGAAAGCCCCGACTCCGGTGAGTTGATCATCCGCAGCAACAAAGGCAGGCCCAATTTCGACATCTGGACTTGCTCCGTTGACGCATCGAATCTGACTGACTGGCAGCGATTGGTAAGCGGCGATGATCACACCTATATTTTGGATCATTTGGTTCTGAGAGATGCCCTCATCATCGCCGAGCGCCAACAGGGCTTGGATCAAATTAGGGTCGTCCAAGGTGAGCAAAGCTATCGTATCCCCTGGCCGGAGGCCGCCTACAGCGTGGAATTTGACCTCAACGTCCATTACGACACCCAGCGCGTGCGCCTCATTTACAGCTCCATGGTGACCCCGCCGACAAACTTTGAATATGACCTAGTCAGCCGCGAGCACACGGCGTTGAAGGTACTCAAGGTAGGCGGGGGCTATGACGCTAAAAACTTCCAGACGCAACGATTACTCCTCAGGGCCAGAGACGGCACCCAAATCCCCCTGAGTTTGGTGCGGCATCGCTCTACGTCGTTGGATGCCCAGGCGCCCCTCTACCTCTACGGCTATGGTGCCTACGGCCATGCCGTCGCCCCCAGCTTCTCTAGCAATGTCATCTCACTGCTTGAGCGGGGTTTCATCTTCGCCATCGCACATATTCGCGGTGGGGACGATTTGGGGCATCACTGGTACGAGCAGGGCAAACTGGACCAGCGCCAGAACACCTTCAACGACTTTGTGGACTGCGCGCGGGGCCTCATAGACCAGGGCATTGCCCAACCGGGCAACATTGCCATCGGTGGCGGCAGTGCGGGCGGGGAACTCATGGGGGCTGCGGTCAACCAGGCACCCGAGCTGTTCGCCAGCGTGGCGGCCCATGTTCCCTTCGTGGACGTCCTGAACACCATGCTCAACCCCACGCTACCGCTCACCCCCATGGAATGGCCCGAGTGGGGTAACCCCATCGAGGATGCGGAAGCCTACCACTGCATTCAAAACTACTCGCCCTACGACCAGGTCTCCCCCCGCGCCTATCCGCCAATGTTCGTGACCGCTGGGTTACAGGACCCGCGTGTGACGTACTGGGAACCGGCAAAGTGGGTCGCCAAACTGCGTCAGCTCAAGACTGACGATCATATCCTGCTGCTCAAAACCAATATGCAGGCAGGCCACGGGGGTCAGTCCGGACGCTATACGGCACTGATGGAAGTCGCAGAGGAATACGCCTTCTTCCTGCTGATGTCTAAGGACACCTAAGATTGCCCGCTGAGGGCCTCTCTGAAGGGCGGTGCAGCGATCTCGATAAGCGCCTGGGCGCGCTGTTTCAGGGGCAGATCGCGCAGATGCGCAACGCCATATTCGGTGACCACAATGTCGATGTCAGTCCGCAAGGCGGTCACCATTTCTACCTGGGGCACGATTCTGGAAACGCTTCCCCCTCGGGCGGTTGCGGTCAGCGCAACGATAGATCGGCCCCCAGAAGCCATGCGAGCGGCGCGCATAAAATCCACCGAGCCTCCGGTGCCGGAAATCTGCCGCCCATCCACCATCTCAGCATTGACCTGTCCGTGGAGATCGACCTGAACGGCCGAATTGATGGACACAAAGCCATCCAGCTCACGAATCACTGAGGCCTCATGGGTATGGTTTGCGCCACACAAAATAACGTCTGGCTCTTCCGCCAACCAGGCATGCAGGGCATCGCTACCCAAGACCATACCGGTAATGTGTTTGCCGGGATCTCGAGCCTTGTTGCTGCCGGTGATGTTTCCCCGGGCAATCAACCGCATGCCGGCGTCATCCACAATGCCGCCATGCATGCCGAGGTCATTTTTCTCACCCAGCTGATTCAACACCGCGGTGGGAATTGCACCGATACCCGTCTGTAAACAGTCGCCATCCTGAATGAGGTCAGCAACCAGCTTCCCGATCTGCTCGGCGGCAGCATCCGGCGTGGGCTCCGTGAGGGTTGGTGCCGCCATATCGCTTTCAAAGACAAAATCTAGCTGCCCGGCATCGATGAGCGGCGCGCCGGCTGGAGCAACCATGTTGGTATTCAGCTGGGCGATGATCGTCGTAGCAGAGGACATGGCCGCTGCATGGAAATCCGCATTGGGTCCGAGGCGCAGCAGGCCATCGCGATCCCGAGCGACCTGCATCAGGTAAACGTCTGTATTCGAACTCAGATAGTCGAAGACGGCGCGCATCTGCATGGGCAGAAAGTGCACCAAGGCAGGCGCTGCCTTAGCCAAGGTCGGCGACATGAAGAATGGCGTGACCTCACAGGGCGTATGCCAGGTCGTGAAATCCTGCCGGTTCAGGGCACCGATGGGAAAATGAATAACGGTGAGGTCTCCGGGTAAGGGGCGATTCGCCAGCGCCTGCAGGAGACCCGTGGGCTCATTGCTGGATCCTGCAACGAATACTCGCTGACCAGGGCGAAAGTGGTGCTCTAGCGCCATCCTGAACCTATCGTCGATGCTGGGACCATAGAAACCTTAAATAGCCATAGGCCCCCACATAGTAGGCCGGAATGAACCACATGGGCCAAAGCGCAATTAACCAGTCGTCCTCCAGGGGAATCTGGAGTACCCAATGCCTCAGCGTCAGCCAGCCCAGCGCCATGACAACACCGGATACCGCCGCTAGGGACACACCCTGGCTCGGTGAAAAGACCGTGCAGAGCACGCCGCCGCCGATCCCCGCACACCAAACCGGTATTAACAGCGACGGCAGCGAGGCATTCCCCCCCACGAGCTGCGTCACCACCACCCAGATTAACAGGCCAGAAAAGACTGCCACACCGGTCCGCAAGAATAGCAACAGGGTGATCAACGAAGGTCCCCAGCAATCAGTATTCGCAGATCATACTGTGATCCGCGGATGTAGCCCAAGCGCTTGAACCACCGCTGTTAACCCACCAGGCCTTGAGATACTCTGACGCGCAAGAGCAATCAATAGCTTATCGAGCGACCACAAACGCATGAGAATTTATACCCATGGCGACTGTCTCCAGCATCGGGTGATTGAAGGCCATGCGGAACGACCCGAACGCCTAGGACACCTTATGGCCTACCTGGATGCAGTGGGTCTTACCCAGGATTACAAACCCGAGGCGCCCAAGCCCATCGAGGACGCGCAGATCCTTGCGGTGCATTCCCCACAGCATCTCGATTTTCTAAAAGCATCCCAGCCCGCTCACGAGATTGTGCCCCTGGACCCTGATACCTGGATGAGCAAGGACAGTTTGCATGCTGCTCGTCTAGCGGCTGGCGCGGTCCATGCCGGCGTCGAAACCGTGATCAACAGCCCTGAGAATCGGGTCTTTTGTGCCGTTCGACCACCGGGGCATCATGCCGAGATTGGCGGGGCCATGGGCTTTTGTTTGTTCAACAGCGTGGCCATCGGCGCCGTTGCCGCCCTGTCTCACGCTGAGATTGAGCGGGTCGCCATTCTCGACTTCGATGTTCACCACGGCAATGGCAGCGTAGATATATGCCGGGACCGACCTGAGATTCTCGTCTGCTCAAGCTTCCAGCATCCGCATTACCCAAACCGCCTCCACGACCTGGTCAGGGACAATATCGTCTGCACGCCGCTTACGGCAGGCAGCGACGGCGATTGCTTTCGCGCTGCCATCGAGCGTGATTGGCTACCGGCCATTCAGCGCCACCGGCCTCAGCTTATTTTGGTCTCTGCTGGTTTCGATGCCCATCGGCTTGATCCGCTTGCCGGGCTAAATTTAGTGGAAGCCGATTTTCGCTGGGTAACAGAATTCATTGTCGCGGCGGCCAACGACCACGCCGAGGGTCGCATCGTATCCACCTTGGAGGGGGGCTATCATCTGGACGCTCTGGCCACCAGCGTGAGCGCTCACTTGCAGGCCTTAGCCTAGCGAAGCGTCTTGTTGGCTACTTACGGACAATCACTTGTCCACCACCATCGCAGTAAAGCCGCTCGCCGGTAAGGTAGGAATTTTGCTCGCTGACGAGAAAGTGCACCACGTTGGCCACATCCTCTGGCTGGCAAACACGCCCAAAGGGCATGCCATCGTCCAGGACGCGCAAGTCGTCAACACCCTGCAGAGCGCGCATCAGGCGCTCGCCCATGTCGGTCTCCACCAAACCAGGCGCTACAATGTTAACCCGCACCCCATGTTCTTTTTCCTCCTTGGCCAGGGTATAAGCCAACGCTTCCATGGCGGTTTTTGCCATGTTGTACGGCGCACCGTTTGCTGAGAGAGAGCGGGTAGCCACGCTGGAAATCATAATGATGTCACCCCGGTCTAGCGTGCGCATCCCGGGCAGGACCAGGCCGCTCAGATAGTGCGGGCCTAGTGCATGGGTTGCCATCACGCGCTGTAGTTCTTCGGGCTGGGTATCCGCGACGCTCTGGCCGCGGCTAGCGATGCCCGCATTATTCACCAATATGCCGATGGGGCCGTGGTCCGCTTCGATGGCGGTCACCATGGCGGCGTTTTCATCATACCGATCTATGGATGCGGCGTAGGCTTGAGCCTTACCGCCACAGCTTTCAATATCCGCTACCGTGGCCTCAGCGGCCTCCTGATCGCGGCGATAATTCACCGCGACGAACGCCCCATCTGCTGCCAGAGACAACGCAATGCCACGGCCCACGCCGCGACCGCCTCCCGTTACCAAAGCCACTCTTCCCGCTAATGACATCCTTGCATCTCCCCGGTTATGTCCGTCCCGATTTTTCGTTGTTTCGCGATGGGCTATTGACCCTTAAATTGAGCGTCGCGCTTTTGCAAAAATGCGGTCACCCCCTCTTTAAAATCCGCAGTACGTCCCGCCTCATTCTGAAGCTGGGCTTCTAGCTCAAGTTGCTGCTCATAGGCGTTGGTCCAGGTTTCCCAATACGCTTTGCGAATCAGCGAGAGGGATTTGGGACCGTTGGCCAAACGCTCGGCTAGGGCCATGGCGCCCTCTTCCAGGCTGGCATTATCCTCGAACAGACGGTTCACTAAACCCCATTCACTCGCCTGCTCAGCGCCCAGGCGTTCTGCGAGCATGGACAACTCCAACGCACGGCCCCACCCCACCATGCGCGGCAGGAGGAAGGTGGCACCCCCATCCGGTATCAGTCCGATACGCGCAAAGGCCTGAAGGAAGAAAGCCTGCTTACTGGCGCAAACCAGATCGCCCATCATCGCGAAACTCATACCCACACCTGCTGCCGCGCCATTTACCGAGGTAACGATGGGCATTTCCAGATCGCGCAAATCCAGGAGGATGGGATGATATTTGTGACGAAGATTATCCCCCGCTTCCCTCCCGGGCCCAGATTTGTCGTCATCCTGAAGGTTGGCGCCGGCACAAAATGCCCGCCCTTCGCCGGTGAGAAGCAAACAACGCGCCTCGCCGCCCTGAGCTTTAATCTCAGCCAGAGCCGAGGCCATATCGTCCAGCATTTGGTTGCCGACGGCGTTCATCACCTCCGGATGATTGAATTTTAAGACTGCGACCTTACCCCTGAACTCCAAATGCATCCGTTCCATAAATAGTCCCCCGTTTTTTTTAGCCTAACTCAAGCGCACTATGGAAACATCTCGCCTGTTAGTGGCATGCCCGCCGCCGCATGGCAGGCCCACCGGGTATCTGCTATCTTTTTTTCATGGCGCATGCCCACTCACATCACCACCCTGCAACGGATGCACATGCCCTCGGGAGCGCCTGCCTGCTGATTTCAAGCTTCATGATTATCGAACTGGCGGTCGGTTGGTGGACCAATGCCTTGGTCTTGCTCGCGGATGCCGGCCATATGTTTCTGGATGCCTCCGCTCTGGCGCTTGCGTGGTGGGCCGCACGGCTGGCGGATCGTGGCTTCGATCAACAGCTGTCCTATGGCTACCATCGGTTTGGTGTCCTCGCGGCCTTTGTGAACGCGTTGACGCTGATTTCCCTAACGATTTGGATCAGTATCGAAGCGGTTTCTCGCCTCTGGTCCCCGGAGCCGATGCTGCCCCTCCCCACGTTGATCGTAGCGAGCCTGGGCTTTGTGGTGAATCTGGTGGCCTTCCGCCTGCTTCACAACACCAGTGGCAACACCAACGTTCGTAGCGCAGCGCTCCACGTTTTGGGCGATCTACTGGGCTCCGGCGCAGCCATCGCGGCCTCGCTGATCGTTATGACCGTGGGCTGGCTGTACGCCGACCCCTTACTCAGCTTGGTGATCGTCTTTATCCTGCTCAGAGGGGCCATCGGCATCCTCAGGGAGTCCGCGCATATTTTGCTGGAGGGCGTTCCCACCGGCGTTGACCTTAGCGAAATCAAACAGACTCTCTGCACTCAAATCAACGAAGTACAGGACATTCACCACGTTCACGCTTGGGGACTGACGGCGGAGAGACCGCTGATCACACTCCATGCCATTGTTCTTGAGGGTGCCGACGTCTACAGCGTGATCAGCGAGGTTAAGGCCCTACTTCGTCGGCAATTCCATATCGAGCACTCCACCATTCAGATTGAGCTGGGCGCCTGTCCCGATGATCCGCTGAGCCAGGGTTAACGCCCACGCCTGGCCTGCTGACCCGGTGGCTGCGGACTTAGATCGGTGCTGGCTCGCTAAACTGCTCCCGCAGCACCCGCTTGAGAATCTTTCCGCTAGGATTTCTGGGGATTTCTGTCACAAATTCAACGACCTGAGGCTGTTTAAAGCGGGCAAGCTTGCCTTGGCAATAGTCCAACACCTCGGCCGGCGTCAGCTTGGGGTCACTGGCCACAACAATAGCCAGAGGCGATTCCCCCCAGCGTTCGCTGGCCTGACCGATGACGGCGGCCTCTCGGATGGCCGGATGCCCGATGAGCAAATTTTCGATCTCTGCGGGATAGACGTTCTCTCCACCGCTGATGATCATATCATTGATGCGATCCTGAATCGTGACGAAGCCCTCGGCGTCCATAATCGCCACATCACCCGTGCGCAGCCAGCCATCGACGATGGATTCAGCCGTGGCCTCAGGCCGATTCCAGTAGCCGGTCATCACGTGTGGGGCTCTGACCGCGACCTCCCCGGCCGTGCCTGGCTTACATTCATTGCCTTCAACGTCAATGACGCGTACATCGGTATGAAAGAAGGCCTTGCCCGTGGAATCCGGACGCCCCAGCGCATTCTCAGAGTCCATCAAACAGGCAGGGCCACAGGTCTCCGTCAGCCCATACACCTGCTGTATGCCCATGCCCATTTCATGAAAAATTTTAGTGAGCGATGGAGGCACCGGCGCGGCGCCGGTCATCATCCAGCGCAGGGTTGAATAATCAAAACGATTCAGCTCGGGCACCTGAAGCATGAAATTCAACATTGCCGGCACGGCTAGGCCACTGGTTACCCTTTCTCGCTCAATAGCCTGCCAGGCTCCCACCGGATCGAAACTACGCATGACCACGGAGGTCGCACCCACATAAACATTGACGGCAAGGGGGGTGAGCGCCCCGACATGAAACATGGGAAGGCACGCCAAAAAACGCTCGGGATGGTTATAGTTCGCCGTCGCGGCAATGCTTAGCAGCCCCCATATCGACGTATGGTGCGTATGCATGACGCCCTTGGGGAGTCCCGTGGTGCCCGATGTGTACATGATGTAAAGCATGTCGTCATCGGCAGCTTCCACCTGGGGTTCAGCGGCGGCCCCCGCCCCACGAAAGCTCTGATAGCGCTCCGCGAAGTGTGCGACGTCCTCCTCGCTGACCTGAAGCCACTGTTTAATGTCCGTCTTATCGCCTCGCGCATGAAGGTCAGCGACGGTATCCACGAAGTCGCTGTCGAAAATCAGCCGCGTAGTTCCGCTGTCTTTAAGGATGAACTCCAGCTCATCCGCGACCAAACGCCAATTGAGGGGGACCACTACTGCCCCAATCTTTGCCAACGCGAAATAAGCCTCCATAAACTCGCTGGAATTCATCAGCAGCAAGGCCACCCGCTCGCCCTTGACGACACCAGCATCGCGAAAGGCATTAGCCAGTTGGTTGCAGCGCGCGTTGAGTTGCTTGAAGGTGAGCCGGAGACTGCCATCACTCTCCACATAGGCTTCCCGCTCCGGCGACAAAAAAGCTCTCTTGCTCAAAAATAAGCCCAGGTTATTTTTCACCCCTACCTCCCTTCTTCCTCTAGCAAAATATGACTAGGCGGCTGCAGCTCCGGCCTTTGTTCCTTTCTTAAAACAGCTCAGACCGAATGTCTATCCCTGTCGCCGAGCATCAGCCGAAATTGCTTTAGGGGGCGCCACAGCGTCCTTCTGAGGCAAACGAACCAATCACAAAAACCTGTACAAATTCATATTTTTTTGAGATCGTGTCCGGCCGCTGTACCTGTACAAATATTCTGGGTGCCATGATCAACGAAGAACAGGACCTGTATCGCATCGGTAGCGTTGCTGCACTTACCGGCATCGCCGTGGAGCGCCTGCGTGCTTGGGAGCGCCGTTATGGCTTTGCGCCAGCACAACGTGATGGGAAGGTGCGCTTTTACAGCAACGGCCAGCTTGAAAAGCTGAAAAAAATGAAGCGCTTGCTCGATCACGGCGCAACAATCTCCGACCTTATCGACCTGTCCGACGATCAGCTGACAAAGCGCCTGACGGAAACGCCGCGGCAGCTGCCGCAAAGGATCCAGGGCCGTCCTCAGGTTGACCTCATTGGTGCCAACCTTTTACAGCTCGAGCAACGACAGGAAGGGCACGAGCGCCTGGATATCACCGCGCGATGGGCCAACCCCCAGTCGTTCCTTGAAGAAAGTGCCTCCAGCAGCGCAGAAACTCTCGTGCTGCAGCTGCCGGTGCTGGATAACGCGACCATCCAACAGGTCAGCGCTAGGGCACCAAACGCCGCGCTGATCATCGCCTACCAATTTGCCACTGCAGATCAGGTCAGCCAGTGCGACCGACTGGGCCTTCGTACGCTGCGCTGGCCGCTCAGCTGGGAAGAGATAGAGTTTGCCTGCCTCAGATCACGCAGGATGGCTGGGCCAGGCGGCATGAACACCCAGCGGCAGTACAGCGACGAAGAGTTAATCGCGATGAGCGTGAGCGACAAACATGCCAATCAATATACGCATCAATTGGTCACCACGGTGCAGGACTTAAACGCCCTCTCCGGCTTTCTCAGCATGGCGGCAGGTGAGCATGAGGAGCAGGACTCGGACTTGGTAGCGAGCCTCGACCAGGCCCAGGAAGAAATCGCCTTTGCACGATCTCGAGTGGAAGCCGCCCTAGAGTCTGTCCATACGGCCCAGCTGGGTGACCGAGCCTCTCAGAGCCCGTCGCTACCCGTGGCACCCAGCGTGCGCCCACCGGGTACCTCAGCCCACTAGCCATCTGTACAAAGCCTATACAAATTTTTCAAAAAGGGGTTGCATTGGCTCTTTTGTACTGTACATTAGCCTCAGTTTCGGTTTTGGCGCGAGCACAACTTATATTTGTATATCCTTACAACGTCCTTCCCCCCAAAGAAGTTTAAGTTGTCTTCAGATGCAGTTTATCTGACGCGCCTTTTTTATCCTCTGCTCAGTCCCTAACCCGCAACTAAGAACGCCAGCGCGGCTTCCGCATGCCGGGTAACCGACTCTCGGTGGGCATCGAGATCCACATCCCGATTTTCCCCCATGGCCCCCACAAGGTAACGCTTGTAGACGCCTTGGCCGATGGCCGCTAAGCGCCAGTGAGAGAAAGCCCGGTAATAGTTAATCTGGCCCAGATCCTTCCCGGTTTTAGCAGCATATCGCTCCGCAAGCAGGGTCCGCTCACAAAATCCGCCCACTGCCGTCGCCGCCATATTTCCCTCTACCTCGCCAGGCTGGACCCAGGAATTCAGCAGATATCCAACGTCTGCCAAGGGATCACCTAGGGTACAGAGCTCCCAATCCAAGACCGCGCTCACGCGCCCATCATTCACGATCATATTGCCAAGGCGAAAATCCCCGTGGACGATGCTGGCACCATGCTGTTCGGGCATACGCTCCGCTAGCAGCCGCGTGCTCTCGTCCATGGCCGGTACGCTGTGGGTCTCGGTGGCCTGCCACTGCTGGCTCCACCGTTTCATCTGTCGCTGTAGGTAGGCCTGTTTGCGGCCCAGATCGCCCAGTCCCACCGCATCAGGATCGAGCTGATGCAGGGCGGCCAGCACATCAATCATGTCAGGACCTAGGGCGCTGCGGTCCGACAGGGCAAGCTGAGCGGTAGCCTCGGCATCATGTAACACGGGCCCTGGGACGTAGGCCATGACATAAAAGGGAGCCTCGTTCACCTCAACATCCGTACATAGGCCGATGGTGCTGGCCACGGGTACCGCACCACCCTTAAGCGCCGTGGTGATTTTGTACTCACGCCCCATATCGTGCGCACTTTCGAGCACGTGCCCCAGAGGCGGACGCCTGAGGACATAACGCCGGCCCGAGGTATCCGTCACCGCATAGGTCAAATTTGAATGGCCTCCTGCAATCAGTTCGAAACGCAGCGGCAGGCACAGCTCGGGCACCTGTTCGATCATCCATGCGGACACTGCCCTATCGTCAATCCCCTCCATCCTGGCTCCTTTCTTTGTGCCCCACCCCTGGCAATTATGGCAGCAGATGCCCAACTTCGCAGACGGTCTGTGCCAATAGATTTCTTTCGCCGAAAAATGAAGCACTATAGCGCCGTGATTCACAGCAAGGAGGAATGCGATGCGCTTTGCAGAAGGACTACAGTGTTATTGGGCTGGGTTGCGCTTGCTGGGCCAACCAGGCTTCAGGGCCTATCTCATCGTACCCGCCGTCCTTGGCCTAATTCTGATCTTCGGCGGCCTAGCCTGGGTTGTGGGCCCGCTTATCGATCAACTTACGCCCACCCTGCCCTCCTGGCTGAACTGGCTCTCATCCATCCTGGTTCCGCTTATGTATCTGATGGCTGTCATCCTCCTAACCTGGGGCAGCGGACTTTTGCTATCGATTATCATGAGTCCGTTCTTGGGCGGTCTGGCACAGCGTGCCAGCAACGCCCAGACACCGGCCAGCAACGCCACCGCAGACGGCGGCAGCATCCTGGCCGCCATCACGCGTGAGCGACAGAAAATTGTCTACCATCTTCCGCGCCTCCTGGGGTTGTTTCTCGTCAGCCTTATTCCGGGTCTAAATGTCCTGGCGCCACTGCTGTGGGCTAGCTTCGGCGCATGGATGATGGCCGTTCAGTTTGCTGACATTCAGGCTGAAAATGAGGGGTGGGACTTCCCGCACTCCCTCACGCGTTTGCGGGCGCACAGGCCCGGGGCCTTAGCCTTTGGGCTCTGCGCCAACCTGTCGCTGGCAGTCCCCCTGGTTAATTTCCTTATGATCCCCGTCGCGGTTGCAGGCGGGGCCATTCTGCAGCACCGAATGGGGCCTCGAACAAAACATTGAGGTCTGACGTTAGGCGGTTAAAATGGGGGGAACTTTCTGAGACCGAAGACATGAAACATCTGACCCTGCTCCTGGGGCTTACCCTGGCGTGCGCCGGGGCCCACGCCGAAAAAATAGAAAACTTTCTGCTGCTGGACCAGCATGGCGATGCACATAAGCTCTACTACCATCAAGATGCGGCAGCGGTCGTTATTATGATCCAGGGCAATGGATGCCCCATCGTGCGCAACGCGATAACGGATTTCAAAGCCCTTCGCGACCAGTTTGCCGGCGGCGACGTCAGATTCATGATGCTGAATTCCAATCTACAGGATCAACGCGAAACGATTCTTGCCGAGGCGGAAAAATTTGGCATTGATATGCCTATCCTGCATGACGAGACTCAGCTCATTGGCGAATCTTTGAACCTGATCCGCACCGCAGAGGTCCTGGTGATCAATCCCAAGACCTGGGATATCGCCTACCGCGGACCGCTCAATGACCGCCAGGTCTACGAACGACAGAAACAGCAGGCCTCAGCCCACTACGCCGCTGACGCCATTGCTGACCTTCTCGCAGGGAGAGAGGTCGCGGTGGCCAAGAGAGATGCTCTGGGCTGCCTCATTAACTTCGCGCAGAAAAACCAAGCCCACGAGCAGATAAGCTACAGCCAGACAATCGCCCCCTTGCTCCAAGAAAAGTGCGTGGTCTGTCATACCGAGGGGGGGCTGGGGCCCTGGGCGATGTCCAGCTACGAGATGATTCGAGGCTTTGCGCCCATGATTCGCGAAGTGGTTCGCACCAAACGGATGCCGCCTTGGCATGCCGATCCGCATATCGGGGTCTGGAAGGACGACAAATCCCTGAGCATCGAGCAATCGCAAACCCTCGTTCACTGGATCGAAGCCGGCGCACCTAGGGGCAACGGTGATGACCCACTGAAGAACGTCTCCGTCGCCCAGGTCGAGTGGCCGCTGGGCCAGCCGGACCTGGTCCTGGATCTGCCTGCCTATGACATCCCAGCCAGCGGCGTTGTGGAATACAAGTTCCCACGGCTTGCCAACCCGCTGGATGAAGGTGTGTGGGTCAAGGCCGCCACCGTCATTCCTGGAGAGCGAGAGGTTGTTCACCACATCCTTGCGGGCTCCATCGACGCTGAAACGTCTGATGCCAAGCGCGATAGCGGCGTGTTCGACAACTACCTCATCGGCTACGCACCGGGCAATGAGTCCAATCTCTTCCCGGAGGGTACGGGGGTCTACATCGCCCCAGGCGGCGAATTCACCTTCCAGCTGCACTACACCCCTGTGGGCCGCAAGGTGACCGATCACTCAAAAATAGGTCTCTACTTCCACGACCAACAGCCTGAGAACTTTTATCGGCAGGATGTCGTGCTCAACCCAACAATTCGCATACCGCCCAATACGGCACGTCACGCCGAAGTCGCCTACTACGAGTTCAGTAGGCCCGCCTTACTGCATGACCTGGTGCCTCACTCACACTATCGCGGCGTTGCTTCCAAGTTTGAGCTTTGGCGGCCAGACGGCAGCAAAGAAGTGATCCTCTCGGTGCCGAACTACGATTTCAACTGGCAGAGGACCTATACCTTTGTTGAGCCCAAGACAATTGAAGCAGGGTCCCGGCTTGTGCACACCACCTGGTACGATAATTCAGTGGCAAATCCCGGCAACCCGGACCCTGAGCGCGAAGTGCCCTGGGGACTTCAGAGCTGGGACGAGATGCTCTATGGCGCGTTTTCATACACCTACGTCGAAGAAACCACCGAGGAGCCGGTGCACAACAAGCACCTTGCTGACACCACTCAGCTTGTTGGCTTTTTAGACCAGGATCTCGACGGCAAGGTAGGCTGGCGAGAACTCCCCAAGAGCATGCAAAAACGTCTGGTCCAAGGCTTCACCACGGCGGACGCCAACAGCGATGGCGGCCTTGATATCAACGAGATGTACAGGCTCCAGCAGCGTCAACAGCAGGGCGATGCCGGCGCGCGATAGGCGGTCACGTTCACCCGGACCGCCCGGCGGTTGGTCAGGAAGGCTATGACCAGACCCTATGACATCATTATCTGGGGGGCGAGTGGTTTCACCGGTCGCTTGGCCCTGGACTATCTGTATGCCCAGCACGGCATCGATAACGTTAAATGGGCGGTGGCCGGACGGAATGAGAACAAGCTCAGGCAAGTCCTGGCGGGGCGGGACGTTCCTATTTTACTCGCCGACGCTAATGATCCTGAGAGCCTGAGCCAGCTAGTCAAAAACACTCGAGTTATGCTGACGACGGTAGGGCCCTATGCACGCTACGGGTCACTCCTGGTTGCCGCCTGCGCCGAGTACGGCACCCACTACTGTGACATAACGGGCGAAGCCCCGTGGATGCGCGAAATGATCGACCTGCATCAGGAAACCGCGCGTGCCAGTGGCGCCAAGATCGTTCATAGCTGCGGCTTTGACAGCATTCCGTCGGATCTTGGGGTGTACTACCTGCAACAGCAGATGCTTGCGCGGCATGGTACCCCTGCAGCGCATATCAAGCTTCGCACGGGTCGCATGCGTGGCGGTATTAGTGGCGGCACCCTCGACAGCATCTTATCTATGATCGAGAAAGCGACCACTGATCGTCGCGTGCTCGCCGTGGCTGGCAACCCCTATGCCCTGAACGACGAACTGCGCGGCCAAGACGGCAGAGACCGCATGACTGCATTCTGGGACGTTGATTTTAATGCCTGGGTTGGCCCATTTCTCATGGCTTCGGTGAACACCCGGGTTGTCCGGCGCAGCAATGAACTACTGGGAGGCCTGTACGGTTGCGACTTTCGTTATGAAGAGGGGTCGATGACCGGCAGAGGTCCTGTGGGGTTTGCCGCTGCCAACGGCCTCAGTTTGGGGCTCGGCGCGTTCGCAGGCCTGGCCAGCATGCGCTTCACCCGAGGGCTGCTACAGCGTGTTCTACCGCAACCGGGAGAAGGCCCCGACGAAGAATCTAGAGAAACAGGGTTTTTTGAGATGGAGCTTCTTGGCTTTCATCCTGAGGACGAGAGCAAGAATTTACGGGTTCGCGTCCGCGGTGACCGTGATCCCGGCTATGGCTCCACCTCGAAGATGATTGCTCAATGCGCGCTGGCGCTGGCGCAAGACGAGCTCCCAGGCTCGGGCGGGTTTTGGACCCCCGCCAGTGCACTGGGAGAAGCCCTGCTGCGAAGGCTTCCAGAGAGCGCGGGCGTCACCTTTGAGGTGCAGGAAGCGAGCTAAACCGTCCGCATTCGGGAAGCCTCATCGCTATATGGAGCAAGCCAATGGCGGTCCTCCCCTCAGCCTTGCCCCCAGCACACGCATTACCTGCAGGCACTAAATACGTTTCCGACAATATTTGTTAGACCTAGTGCAGGCGCGTCGCCTAGAGCATGGCTCTGACCTCGGCAAGACGTTCAATCGTGGCCAGCGCGTCGCTCTGATCAGCGATAATGTTGCGGACGATCACGTCTGTGTACCCCAAATCACCCAGCATGCCAAAGTGATCGGCCACCTCCGCGGGACTGCCGCAGCATAGCGCCTCTTCCGGGAACCCCCGATAGCCTCGAGCCAGAGCCTGAGCCTTGACGACCCCGGCCTGCTGACTGGTTTCCCCGACAAAGATATCTCGACGAATCGCCACTGCTCGCGGCGCACGATTAAATTCTGCGCAGGCCTGACGATACTGATCGAGCTGTTCCCCAGCGCGCTGAAAGTCCAGACTGGGAACGGCCAGCCAGCCGTCGCCCAAGCGGGCGGCTCGCCGTATGGCCTTGGGTACAGAAGCCCCCACCCAAACCTCAACCGGTTGTGCGGGCGTTGGCGAAATACATGCGTTATCCAAGGGCCAGAATCGATTGTGGCTCACGGTCTCGCCCTGCCAAAGGCGCTGCATCACGGACAGACTGTCCTCGAACATGGCAACCCGGTTGGCCATCTCAACGCCCATACCTGCGCTCTGTGCGGGCTCTCCGCCCAGCCCACACTGCAAAATGAAGCGGCCGTCCATGATTGCCGCCAGGGTCGCAATCTGCTCCGCAAGCAGCACGGGATGCCAGAGCGGCAGTAAGTAGAGCGCCCCCGCGGGCTTGTTGTGCCATTCGGCCAACATTCGGCCCAACATAGGAGAATTCTGATAATACGGCTGCTGGGTCACGTGATGGTCACCAACAAAGAGGGTATCGAGATCTGCCTGGCGTGCCGTTCGCGCCCGTTCGATCATGTATCGCGCCCCGATAGCCGGATCGTCAACGCGGTGCATAGACTTAATCGAGATTCCGATTCGCATCACGCCGCCTTAAATTGCCAATCTACCGAAAGCGTCATCTGCCCATCCTTGATTTCGTGGTGATCCAGCAAGCGTCCCTGTTCGAACAGCAAGTCCATCACCAGCGGTGCCGTGGAGTTTGGGGTAGGCGCCTGGCTAACCCCCTGAAGCACCCGTGGCAGCCAAATACGATCGTCCGGCCACATTTGGTCAAAGGGAATCTGATCCAGAGCAGTCCAAAAGGGTCGCGCCTCCCGAGTCTCTCGAGGGCTGCCCTGATAGCCGGTTGCCGTAAAGGCATAGCCCAACCACTGGGGCCCATTTTTTTCCACAAAGCGCAGCTCTGCACCGCATGCCACATCGGCCACTTTCAAACCTACCTCTTCCTGAACCTCACGGAGGGCACATTGGCGGAGGCTTTCACCCGGATCTACCTTACCGCCAGGACCATTAATTTTGCCCTGGCCGTGCCCGGTTTTTTTGTGGATCAGCAACACCGACCCACGCTGCACCACAAAGACTAAGGTGCCAACGAACTCCGGCTGCCAGGGCGCAACCCATCGGGTGTCAATTGTGGGAATTTCAAGCAATGGCCTAAGGCGCTTCGTAGCGGGCTTCAAGGGCTTGGTAGAGCCGTTCAGGAAGCTGTTCGGACTCGCCGCGCAGTTCAGCGAGCACCTCAACCAAATGCTCGTTGTCCTCTCGCCCCTGCCAGAGCTTGCGATAGTCACCGGTCTTGTAGCCGTGGTTCTGACGAAAATGATTGAGCACATTTTTACCGATATAGAGGCCGTACAGTTCCTCCAGGGACAGGGGCAAAGTGGCCATAGCCCGGAGAAAGGGCACCATCTCAAAAGATTTGGTGTTGAGAGAGGAGAGGGCCAGAGCTTCAGCGGCCTCTCGGAATGCCTCGCATCTCTGAGACTCGTCCGCGAACGCATGGGCTTTAACCGCCTCAAGCTGGACGGCCACGCCTGGATCCATAGGGCCGTGGCGCAGCATTTCGCTCAGCGCAAAGTGCCAAATATCCACCAGCTCTAGCTTTACCTGATCCAGGTCACCCTGCTGCTGCTTCCACCATTTCCAGCCAAAATGATCCAGCATCTCAGCGCATTCAACCCAGATGGCGCGGTAGTACGCGTAACCCTGGTCCGCCCAGTGTGGGTGGACCTGTTCATTATGCTGCTTCTGCATCTGCGCCATGGTCTCTAGCATGATCACGGCTTTTGACTTCCCCATTCAGACTAACTCCCATCCTGTTTGCAGCCAGACTATCTCAAGTAGGGCAAGGGGGTACACATCCCACCTCACCCTCATTACAAAAGATGGGCCCAGCTTGCCCGCCTAATCGCAAATCGGTAGCCTCTGGCGACTGATTCGAGGCTAATACTCGGCTTGGCGGGGGAGCATTTATGGATTTATCGTTTGGACCCGAGTACGAAGATTTTCGTCATGAGGTTGTGGCTTTCTTGAATCACAACGCAGCCCACGCGCCCAAGGGCAATGATCTTCGTGGTCAAGCCGCGAAGGACTGGCAGAAACGACTCATCGAGAACGGCTATACCTGTCGCACCATTCCAAAGGAATATGGGGGCTATGGGGCAGAGCCTGACATCATCAAGTCTCGCATCATTGCCGAGGAATTTTCCAGGGCCAGGGTCCACCCAGGCCTCGGGGGCCAGGGCATCTCGATGTTGGTCCCAACGCTGCTGGAAATGGGTACCACGGAGCAGAAAAAAAAGTTCATTCGACCCACCATTCATGGAGAAATGATTTGGTGTCAGGGCTACTCAGAGCCCGGTGCCGGCAGCGATCTTGCTAGCTTGAGCACTTCAGCCGTTCTTGACGGGGATGACTGGGTCATCAACGGTCAGAAAATCTGGACCAGTACCGCTCAGATCGCGGACTGGATTTTTTGCCTGGTCCGCAGCGAACCTGACGCCCCAAAACACAAGGGCATCTCCTTCCTTCTGTTTGAAATGAACACCCCGGGCATTGAGGTTAGGCCCTTAGTCGACATGACCGGTGCCGCCAACTTCAATGAAACCTTCTTCACGGATGTGCGCGTTCCCAAACATCAGATTGTCGGCGAACGCGGACAGGGCTGGCAGGTGGCCAATGCCATCCTTGGGCATGAGCGCGAGACCCTAGCACCTGCCAATACCGCGCAAACGCGCATAAATGCCCTCATAGAGCTGATGAAACGGGAATCGGCAGGCGGTGAACGACTCATGGACAGTCCGGTCTATCGGGAGCGCTTGATGAAGCTCCAGGGTCAGGTCATGGCCATGCGCTTCAACGAGCTGCGTGTGCTGTCGGCCCGCCTAAATCCTGGCCAGGATGCTTCCCTCGCGCGGATGATTAGTAAGCTCGAGGGCACGGAGCTGCGACACGAGATTGAGGGTTTGGCCATCGACGTCATGGGCGAGCTGGGCCTGGCCTACGAGGACAACCCCTACCTGCGAAATCAAGGCAGTTGGCAGCGCGAATATATGTACTTCCTAGGTCTGATAATCGGCGGCGGCACCTCCCAGATACAAAAAAATATCATCAGCGAACG
>DKNY01000017.1 GCA_002470275.1 Gammaproteobacteria bacterium UBA7376
GATGCAAGCCCAGGTCCTTACTGCATCAGAACTCAATAGGAGACGGTAGATGAGAAGATTGGTCAAAGGGATGCTCCCGACGCCGCGCCTCGCGGTTATCGCGCTGTTCGGCATGATGAGTTTCTCTCCCTCCACGGTCGCATCCAGTCATGATCACTGTAGCCGTGTTCAAGCACCATCGGATGCAGGCGTCATCGCGACTCAGATGGGGCTGATTCGGGGGCATCTTTGGGTTGCTGCAGAACTCGTAGCGCTGGATCAGATGGCCCTTGGGGCAGCTCACGCCAAGCATCCGGCCGATGAGATTTATCAATCGCTGTTGCCGCTTCTCAAGAACGCAGGCGCTGAGGGTTTTGCAGCCGAGCTGGAGGCCCTTGCGGTAACGCTTCAGGAGCGTGATAAGCCCGCCTTTCAGAGGGCCTATCGAAATCTAGAGACGGCCATGGCGGCTGTCGACACAAAGCTTTCGCCGTCCAGCGCTACCCACCTGGATGTCACGGTCGAGCTGATCAAACAGGCTCAGGTCGAATACGCGGCGGGGCTTGTTGATGGCGAGATTGTTGATATCAAGGAGTATCAGGATGCGCGGGGATTTCTTGCCATCGCCGAAGGCCTGGTGCTGGAGGTGTTTGCATCTTGTGGCCCGCTTATAGCGGCGGCGCAACAGCAGGCGGTGCGTGAAGCCCTCGCGCTGGCTAAGACCCAATGGCCTGCGCTGTCAGAGCCCGTTGTTTTCGTGGAAGAAGGAGATGCCCAACCGTGGTCTGGGACAGCGTTAGCCTCACTGCTGACGAAAATGCAGGCGCTTAGGAATTTGATGCGCTGAGCGGTACCGGGATGGCTTTTTTTTATCGCACCCGAGGACGTTCTCAGGTATCTTTTTGGGTGGATATTGTGAGGATTAGGATAACAACATGAGCGAAGCCGTTGAATCAGAGCTAGCGAACACCGAGGCGCCTTCCTTTGTAAGGCCTGGCTCAGAGCAGGATAAAAAGAAGGGGGAAATCCCCGCAGCTGCCGATATGGCCCTCGAGGACATTAACCCCGTGTGGAATCGGCTCTTTAGCGAAAATAAAATGCTCGACTTCTTCGAGCGTCTTCGACGCGAAGATCCGGTGCATTTTAACGAGAGCGAAGTGGCGGGGCGCTACTGGTCCTTGACTCGCTACGACGACATCAAGGCGGTGGACACCGACCATCATAACTTCTCCAGCGCTCACGGCATCACGGTGGGTTTCCCCATTGATCAGCCGCTCCCGGAAGGGGCCCTGGATGTGAAACTGTTCATCGCCATGGACCCTCCAAAGCACGACGTTCAGCGACGAACCGTCTCGCCCGTAGTCTCCACCCGTAACTTGGCGGGCATGGAACAGCTCATTCGCGAGCGTACGTGTTCCGTGCTTGATGCCTTACCTGAGGGTGAAACGTTTAACTGGGTAGATTTGGTCTCCATCGAGCTGACTACGCTCATGCTTGCAACGCTATTCGACTTCCCGATGGAGGAACGATACAAGCTCACGCGCTGGTCGGATGTGGCCACCGCGGTTCCTGGCGGTGGTGTTATCGACAGCGAAGAGCAGCGTCGCGAAGAACTGATCGAGTGCTTGGTTTACTTCACGCAAATCTGGGAAGAACGCAAGAAGAACCCAACGGGGGATTTCGTTTCGATGCTGGCTCATGGCGAGGAAACGAAGGATATGGAACCCCTGGAATTCCTGGGCAACTTGATCCTGCTTATCGTGGGCGGTAACGACACTACCCGCAACTCTATGACTGGCGGTGTGTTGGCATTGAACGAATACCCCGCTGAATATGAGAAGCTCAAGCGTGATCCATCGCTTATTCCCAACATGATTTCCGAGGTCATCCGCTGGCAAACGCCCCTGGCCTATATGCGCCGCACGGCCAACTCAGACTGCGAAATCCGCGGTAAGCAGATCAAGGCCGGTGATCAAATCATCATGTGGTACGTGTCGGGTAATCGGGACGAGTCTGTGTTCCCGCGCGGTGAGGAACTGATCATCGACCGGGAGAATGCACGCCAGCATCTTTCCTTCGGTTATGGCATTCATCGCTGCATGGGCAACAGGGTCGCAGAAATGCAGCTTCGCGTCCTGTGGGAAGAAATCATGAAGCGGTTTGAGCATATCGAGGTGGTGGGTGAGGTGAAGCGCACTTTCTCTTCCTTCGTCAAGGGCTATACCGAGTTGCCAGTGCGCGTCACGCGTCGCAAGTAAGCACCGTTCGCCAGGAAAATTCTGGCATCGGTCGGCTATTCAAAGCCTGTGGGGTCGAACGCCCCCAGGCTTCCCCCCAGCTGAAAGTAAGTTTGTAAAAAGAAAAGTTTGGAGTCCTCCATGGCTTTGTCGCGGCAAAGGAATGTGTTGTGGGTCGATCTGGCTGACTTTTTAAGTACCCGAAAGTTGGTGCTTTCGATGCTTGCCTTGGCCTTTAACGCGTCCGTTTATGCCCAGCAGTCAGTTGTGCCGGCCTCCGAGCTGACCAATGCGCCGGAGATCGACGGCAGGGTGTTGGAGGATCCGATCTGGCAGGGCCTTGAGGCCGCAACAGGTTTTACTCAGGTGCGTCCATTTGAGGGGCGAACGGCCTCCCAGCGCACCGAGGTATATGTTGGTTACGATACCGAGACCCTCTACGTTGCGGTGGTGTGTTTCGACGATGACCCTGAGGCATTAATACTTGCCGACAGCCGTAGGGATGCCAGCCTGGAAAAAATAGACAGTTTCCAGATGGTCATCGACCCATTTCTAGACCGTCAAAATGGCTACGTCTTCGGTACCACGCCCATGGCCGCAGAATATGACGGTCAGGTGGTGAGAGAGGGCGTTGGCAACCGCCGTAATGGTGCCGGCGGTTTCACGCTGAACTGGGATGCAAGCTGGCAGGTGGAATCCGTGATTGGAGACTTTGGCTGGAGTGCGGAATTCGCCATTCCATTCAGGTCGCTGCGTTTTAGCGGGCGCGGCAAGCAGAACTGGGGCATTAATTTCCAGCGTAATATTGGGCGTACCGATGAAGTCGTTTATTGGTCGCCGCTGAACCGCCAGCACAATATCTTTCGTGTATCTGAGGCAGGCACCTTAACGGACGTTTCGGTACCCACTCAGCGCGGTCTGAAGATAACCCCCTATCTGCTCACCCAGCTGAGTCGTGGCGGAGATAGCCGCTCGGGCACGCGAGAAGAGAGCGAGTTGGGTATAGATGCGAAATTCTCCCTGACGCCGAGCCTAACCCTAGACATGACCTACAATACGGACTTTGCGCAGGTTGAAGCCGACGAAGTGCAGGTCAATCTGGGTCGGTTCAGCATTTTTCTGCCTGAAAAGAGACCTTTTTTCCTCGAGAACGCAGGTCAGTTTTCAGTGGGTGCGCCTGGCGAGCTGGAGTTGTTTTTTAGCCGGCGCATCGGGCTGGATGCAGAGGGTATGCCGCAACCCATAGACGGGGGTATGCGGCTCTCCGGCAAGGTGGGACGCTCCACCAACCTTGGCATTTTGCATATGCAAACTGGGGAATCCGGAAGCGGCCTCGCCGGAGACGCGTTTAGTGTGGTGCGTCTCAACCAGGAGTTTGCCAGTCGATCTTCCATGGGATTGCTGGTGGTGGACAAGCGCGGTGATCTGTCTGAGGACAATAATCAGACCTATGCGCTGGATGGACGCTGGGGTATCGGCGACGAAGTCACTGTCTCCGGTTTTATTGCCCAGACGGACACGCCCAATTTATCTGGTGACGATATGGCCCTTCGTTTCAGAGCCGGGTATTCCGGTCAGGCCTGGGACAACTTCATCAGTTATTCCAAGGTCGGTGACAACTTCAATCCTGAGGTTGGCTTTTTGCGCCGTAAGAACTACCAGCGGATTAGCGCCATGCTTTTCAATCGAAGGAGAATTGAGGACACGCTCGGTTTGTTTGAAATGCGGCCACATGTTTATTTCAGCGGGTATGAGAATGATGATGGGTTTTATGAGACCGGCTTCCTGCATGTCGATAATCATTGGGAATGGCGCAACGGATTCGAAATTCATACGGGGGTAAACTTCACCCGGGAGGGGATTCTCGAGCCTTTTGAAATCAACGACGGTGTTTTTGTTCCACCGGGTGAATATGATCATAAAGAGTCGCCGTTGGTGGTGATCACGGATAAGCGAAAACCACTGACCCTTAGGGTTCACTCTAAGATTGGTGGGTTCTACGGCGGGCGCAGGTCATCCTTTGAAACTGACATAAGTTATCGCTATGGCGAGGCCTTCACCAGCAACCTGAGTTGGAGCAGTAACGATATTGACCTGCCTGTTGTAAACGGTCGTTTTAAGGTCAACGTGGCTCGTCTGAGGATGTCCTATTCTTTCAGCCCCAAAATCCTTTTGCAGGCCCTAGTCCAATATGATGACAGGGATGATGCTCTTGGGCTTAATCTTCGGTTTTCCTGGTTGCAGACGGCTAACTCAGGCCTGTACCTGGTGTACAACGAACTCGACAATGAAACCTTTGTTGGGCCGATAGAAAGGCGGCGTCAGGTCGGTATTAAGTATTCTCGGATTTTTGACGCCATTTAGGCGTATTGTTAGTCCCTGCGACCGGCCCTGAGTAATCGAGGAGCGGGCGCTTTATGTGAGTGCCAATGGCATGACGCTTGGGGTGACTATGTATTCGGAAATAGCCTAGATGACTGGCATGCTTTACGAGAAAGGGAGGACGCCCCGCGGCGGTTGGCGGCGGTATTACTTCTTAACCATGGCGGATGCGGTTCCGCTGAGTTTGCCCGTCTTTGGCTTGCTTAACGCAGTACTCGCGACCCTTTTTTTTCTCGCCCTCATGGGCGGCCTAACGCCATCCGAATTCAAAACGAGCGATGCTTATTTAACGGCGCTTGGAACGGCCGCGTTTTTCGCGCTGGTTAATGCTTATGCGCTTAGTGCGGGCGCTCATGTGATCCGTGAGGCCAAATGGGCTCTCGGCCAGCTAGGTCCGCATGTGGATTACGGGGATGGGGAGACGGCTAATCTTCAGCGTTTGCTTGAGGGTGGTAGTAAAAACTACATTAGAACATTGCTGGGTAGTGCCCTGGCAGCAGGGCTGATTCATTACCTGCTGCTTGCCCTGCAGGGAGCGCAAACTGATGGGATCGTGAACGTATCGCTTTACGGTGTGGGATCCATGATTGGTACCTGCGTCACCTGGTGTGTTCTGCTGCCTGTATTCGCTTCCCAGGTCAACATTGCGCGAATTTTCGCGGAGGTTGGTCGACATCATGTGAAAATCAATCTCTTCAATCCAGAGCACCTAAAACCCTTTGAAACGGTGGCGGTAACGCCAGTCGTCTGCCTGATCGGTGTCCAAATGTTCTATCCGCTGTTATTTCTAGGGGGGCAGTTCGACCCCTGGGTGATCCTGCCGGGCTTTTCCTGTGCGTTGTTTGCTTTGATCTTTATGTTGGTCGTGCCAACGCGGGGTCTCCGCGCGCGGATACGTGAAGAGAAACGAGAGGCCTTGGAGAAGGTGAATCAGCAGATCGCCGACGTTTTGGCTGGGGAGAAAAGTGATCTAGAGGGGGCGGGCATGATGGTCCTCTCGAACTTGCTGAGTATGCGCGCCTACCTTTCGAATCTCTCGGAGTCTCCCGTTCAGTTTGCCGCCCGACTGCGTTGGTTGCTTTACCTCTTTGTGCCGCCGGCTACCTGGGCTGCTGCTGCGCTTATGGAGCAGTTCATAGATCAGCTGATGATCTAACCCGGTTTCTTTCAGCTTGAGCAAACGGGCTGCTTAGAGCATGACGGCGTTTCCATGCGTTTTACTCGTCAAAGTGAACAATGATGGCTGCGTTGGCTATGACAATCGTGTCTGCTCCATCCGAGGCGGGGACATCGAGCCCTCCGACTACGGCCGTGACGGCTACGTCACCGTAGGGTAGCTCACTCGCCACCCGTTCAAGATCAACGAGACTTGGCTCGGTGACGCCAATTTGAACCTGGATTTGCATATCGTTGGGAGATTTACCTAACGCTTGAAAAAAATTGAGGCTGGAATGCCGAATCGCATCTGCAACGGCACGCGTGGCTGCCTTGGTGTAGTCCTTGCCGTGAACGTCGACCCCCATACCCATTTCAGTCAGGTAGCGCTTAAGTGACACAAGGTATTCCCTCTGTTTGCTTTGAACACAGCTTACCCCAAGCCTGCATTCGTTTGGTTGTCGTGCTGTTTTTAACCACGCACCCATTCGTCGCCATTTTCATGCCGCTAATAGCCCAGAGAGCGCTGGTGCAGTGATTTGAATAGTATTTGCAAAATGTCGTGGTTAGAGTGCTATCCACATTTTCTAAGGAGTCCTGAGTGATTGAGACGAATCGAACTTTTGTGAACAGCCACGAATCACTAGGCCTGATGCTTATTGTGAGTCTGGCTATCCTTCTACCCGGCTCTGCGCTTGCGAAGGCAGATTGGGGCTATGTCGGAAAAACAGGCCCTGATTACTGGGCGGAGATGGGTGGTGAAAACAATGCCTGTGGGGGACAGAATCAGTCGCCCGTTGATATCCATGGCGTTGTTCAGGCCGACCTAGCGCCGATTGAGCTGAATTACACAGGACCGGGCCGACAGGTCGTCAACAATGGCCACACGGTGCAGGTGAATTTTGATTCCGGTAGCGCCATTCGCGTTGATGGCAGCGAGTTCGCCTTACTGCAAACCCACTTCCACGCGCCGAGTGAAAATCATATTGGCGGTCGATCCTTCCCGCTTGAAGCGCACTTTGTGCATGCCGACGCGGAGGGCAACTTAGCCGTTATTGGGGTGATGTTTGAACTTGGGGCGGCAAATCCAAACCTGGAGGAATTGACCTCAAAAGCGCCCATGGAAATGGCGTCTTCAGCAACTCTGTCAAAGGGGATGCATGCCGCAGATTTCGTAACATCCGGGCGCGACTATTATCGTTTCAACGGTTCCCTGACCACACCGCCATGCTCCGAAGGGGTGCGCTGGCTGGTACTCAAGCAGGCTGCTTCGATCTCGTCAGAGCAGCTTCAGAAGCTCTCCGCCGCATTTCCCCATGCCAACAATAGGCCCCTACAGCCGCTCAATGCGCGCTTGGTGTTGGAGTAGAATCCGGCCACAAAAAACAACGACCAGACCCTATTGGCCCATGCCCTGATCTGTCAAACTCAGGGCGTGGCGCTGGCGCCACTGTTTTGGGTGGATACATTGCAAAGGCGACAGCGTGGCGTTAACAATCAGAGATATAACGGTCCTTGACGGTGGAATGGGCAGTGAGCTCATTGCGCGAGAAGTCCTTTCTTCTGAGGGTTTGTGGTCTGCCAGGGCGCTGCTGGAGGCACCCGAGGCGGTTTCACAGATACACCATGACTTTATTCGCGCTGGCGCTGGCGTGATTACCACCAATTCTTATTCAACGATTCCGAGTTACCTGGAAAAAGAGGGGTTGTCTCATCGCTTTGAAGAGCTCACGGCCCTGGCCGCAAATCTGGCGCGCGCGGCCGCAGATCAGGGTGAGAGAGATGTCCTAGTCGCCGGCTGTCTACCGCCCCTGAATGAAAGTTATCGCTTTGACCTGGTGCCGGAAGACGCCTATTCCCGGGGCATCTATGGCCGCATGATTGAGGTGCTGAGTTCTAAGGTTGACCTCTATCTTTGCGAAACCATGTCCTGTGCCCGGGAGGCGGCGAATGCGGCAGCGGCCGCGAGAGACAGGGATGGGGATAAGCCGCTTTGGGTCTCATGGACACTGCATGAAACGCCGGGCCAGGGGTTGCGGAGTGGTGAGACACTGGAGCAAGCGTTGGATGCTGTGACACCCTATTCACCGGATGCCTATTTATTCAACTGTACCGATCCTGAAGCCATCACTGGGGCGATAGCGACGTTAAGCACCCTGACGGAAAAGCCAATTGGCGCTTATCCCAACCTCTTCCACGTGCCACCTGGCTGGACGCTGGATAATGACGTTCAAACCACGCCTCGCGAGATGAGCGTTGCTGAGTTTAAGGCCTATGCCAGTCGTTGGTGCGCCCTGGGCGCTCAAATTATTGGGGGCTGCTGCGGCATAAGCCCTAAGTTCATCAGCGCCATTTCCCCAGCGGCCTCAACCGACTGTACCGGCTAGTTGTCCGTCACCCAATACGCGGTTTCGCGTTTTTGCATCTGGCCGCGCATGGCGTCATAGCGATTGCGGCGTTCTACCGGACGAGGGTAGGAGCGCTCATGCCCAAGCGCCATTTCCCTTGGGGTTTGCGGAGTGAAAACTGGCCATGCTGGCGCTCCCGACCCATTGGGGTCGCCGCGGCGTGCGAAGTTGGTCCAGGAAACCTGCATCTCCTCTGATAGTTCATCGTCGCGACCATCTCTTGGCCAGAAGGGAATGCTGCTCCCGAATAGAGGGAAGAGTTCAAGCGCGTGCCCTGCCCCATTTGTCTCCCGAGCAGAGGGAGAGCGTCGCTCAAAAAAGTAGAGGTAGGCGGGCTGGCCCGCTGCAGCGTGGCGCTCAGCCATATAATAGGCATGGCGACCAAACCAGCTATCTCCCATCAATTGCTCGCCAGCTCTGATGACGTCCCGATCAGCGTCGACGATGTAGTGATTGGCAATCGCCTCGGCCTGCTCCTCAAAGGCCTCTTCTAACAGCGCCTGCCAGGCCCTCTCGGTGTTTGGCTGCTGAACCCACAAACCATCCACCGGGGACAGGCCAAAACGGTAGAGCACGGACCCTTCGTCCGCATTGCTGCCAACCATGAGGGGTATTTTGGCCTGGGCGCTGGCCTCGAAAGCGTTTGATGTCGGCTGCGTCAGGACATACCCATCAACCTGGGGATGGAAGGTTGCGCTGATCGCACGATCAGAGACGATGGCTTTGAGCTGGTCGATGGACAGGGTGCGCATCTGTGAAATTTCGTCCTCTCCGGCTAAGCCTAGTTTTTGCGCCGCCAAACGTCCGGCCTGATAGCCGCTAATGTTTTCAAAGGATCGATCGGTTGTTTGAAATTGATAAAAGCCCGTGCCGCTTTGAGCGATGGCGCGATGAATCAGGCCCTGGGTAAGCGGAGACGCCATCAACTGTCCCACGGAGTGCCCGCCAGCAGATTCGCCAAAGATGGTGACGTTATCCGGATCGCCGCCAAAGGCCCGAATGTTTGACTGTATCCATCTGAGCGCAGCGATCTGGTCGAGAGTGCCATAGTTACCCGTGCTGCCGAAGGGGTCTTCCTTTGCCAACTCGGGGTGCGCTAAGAAGCCAAAGAGCCCGAGGCGATAGTTAATGGAAACCAGTACTACACCCTTCTTGGCCAGGCTGGCTGACTCATAGACACCGCCGCCAGAGCCATATTGGTGGCCTCCGCCGTGTATCCACAGCATTACCGGCAAAGGTTGGTCCGGCGCTAGGTTTGGGGTGATGACATGCAGCCGAAGGCAGTCCTCAGACAGCTGCGCCTCATCGTCGTCGCTCAGGAAGGAGCCCAACCAAATTGCTACCTCCGACATGCCCGATCCCCTCAGGGTACTTTCGATGAATACGGAATTCCCTTCGCTGATGTCCTGCCAACACGAGGGTCCCCAAGCGTTTGCCTGAAGCGTCTCGCGCCATGGCTCAACGGGTTGAGGTGCCGCCCAGCGGAGTGCGCCGACAGGCGGAGCGGCGTAGGGGATACCGCGAAAGATGTGGACGTCATCGCGTGCTATGCCTTGGATAGATCCGTCTTGGGTTTGAACCAAGGCTCCGCTATTCGTGCAGCCCTGGAGGAAAATGCCCAGCGCGATGAGTGCGGCACCGCCGCAGATTTTGGTGTTTTGGTGCATGTGTTTTTCCTCTCCGGTGGGTGAAGCTAGCCTCGGTGAATCGCTAAATCAAGCCAGGTGTTCGCCCTGTTGGCTGAGGGACGTTATGATGGTGAGCCTGCGTCCCGTCTAACCTGCGATGACGGCAACAGGCCTACATACTAATGATAACGCTGGCCGTACCGGCCTGATTGGGGAGGGAGAGAAAATGCAAAATCAACAGGTTCTAATCGACAGTTTGCCCGACGGTAAGTTAAGCGCCTCCAACTATCGGATTGTCGATACTCCAGCGCCAGAACCAGGTGACGGTCAAGTGCTTGTGCAGACCATGGCGGTTGCCATTACGGCCGGTACGCGAGCGGGTTTACAGGGTAGCGCCAGTTATGCCGGTGCTCCCCAGGCGGGGCGAGTCATGAACGCTTCTGGCGTCGGTGAAGTGCTCGCCAGCAACGCCTCTGGGTTTAAAGTTGGAGACCGAGTGACCGCTCCAACCGGATGGCAGCAGCTTTCTGTGCACAATGTCGAACAGCTTGAGTTGATCGATCCCGGTCATGATCCTCTCCACTACCTTGGACCGCTGGGCATCAATGGGTTGACTGCCTATTTTGGACTGTTGGAGGTGGGTCAGCCCAAGGCTGATGAGACGGTTATGATCTCTGCGGCTGCCGGATCCGTAGGGCATATGGTAGGTCAGATTGCCAAACTTCAAAAAACCAAGGTCGTTGGCGTCTGCAGCAGTCTTGCCAAGGGAGAGGTGCTAATGAGCAATCTCGGTTTCGATGCTGTGGTCAATTACCGGGATGCAAACTTTCGAGCAGATCTGAAGCAAGCGACCCCAGAGGGCGTGGATGTTTACTTCGATAATACCGGGGGCATGATCTTAGGCTCTGCGTTATTCCGCCTGAACGTGGGCGGTAGGATTGCTTGCTGTGGCGTAGTTTCGCAATACGACACCGCTCAGCCTGAGCCCGGCCCTCGGGGCATCCCGGGTTTGCTGGTGAATAAACGAATAACCATGCGCGGATTTCTAGTATTCGACTTTGCGGAGCACTACGCGCGGGCTCGGAAGCAGATCCATGGGTGGCTGAATAGCGGTGAGATGACCAGCCTTACCGATCAGATTGCGGGGCTAGAACAAGCCCCCGAGGCCTTTGTCGATCTTTTGGCTGGGGGCAATGTAGGTACTCGGGTCATCACTCTGGACCGTTGATAGCGGCGCATTGGCCCCCTTAGTTCAGTCGAGCATCGGCTTTTCGAGGCTTTGGGGGTCTGGTTATTCTGCTCGCTTGGGTCGGTTTAGCCGCTCGCCGCTCTTTGACGGGTTTCGCTGTTCTGCGTTCCTTGATGGGTTTGGTCGCTCTGTGATCTCGGGCGGGTGGCACCGTTCTGCGTTCCCGGACGAGCTTAACCTTTC
>DKNY01000049.1 GCA_002470275.1 Gammaproteobacteria bacterium UBA7376
CGCGTCAGAAACCCTATCGCCCCAGAACGTCCAGACTAGATGGAATTTCGGCGCTCTGCGCTGTAATCCCTCGTCCTTGCTAGGTCGCTTGGGCTCCGGTATCTACCGGGTTGTCTTGCTCCTTCGTTATGAGTGGGAAAAGTTTAACACGCTTTTTAATCGGCTACGGCGCCGTTTAGTTGAGGTTCTGCGCTATGAGCACCCGGTTCAAGCGCGATGCGCTGGCGGCGTCTTCCCCATTCTGTGAGAATGCGCTCACTCTTGTTGGAACAGTTGCCTCTATGAAAACAGCTCTGGATAGCACGAGCCTACCCGTGATCGATCATCCTGGCCGCATCTGTATCCTGCAAAGCAAGTGGTACCCGGAACAGGTTCAGAGTATGTCTGCGGCCTGTGAGAAGGTGCTGGGCCAGGCGGGCTACCAGCGTATCGAGACCCACACGCTGCCGGGCTCGCTAGAAATACCCCTCGCGGCGCGGGACCTGCTAGCCCTGGACATGGAGGAAGAGATTGATGCCGTCATTTGTTTCGGCGTCATCGTCAAGGGCGATACGCTGCATTTTGAAATGATCAGTGAAGAGTGCATGCGGGGCTTGGGCCGGGTTATGCACGACTTTCGCCGCCCGGTGGTGGTAGAGATTTTGCCGGTCTTTGATCTTCAGCAGGCCATTGATCGGAGCGGGGATGATGCCTTCAATAAAGGTATCGAGGCCGCGGTGGCAGCTCTCGAGATGACGGCTTGGCGTCGCGCTATCGGCTGCTGACCTTAAACAGCCGCTGTTTGTCACGCTGCCAGTCCTTTTCTCGGGTGGTGGCACGCTTATCGTGCTGCTTCTTACCCTTGCCCAGCGCAATCTCGCATTTCACCTTGTTACCCTTCCAATACATGGCCAGGGGCACGATGGTATAGCCCTTCTGCTGGCTGGCGTTGAATAGTCGGGCCAGTTCCTTGGCGTGCAGCAGCAGCTTGCGAATACGTTGAGGTTCAGCGATGACGTGAGTAGAGGCCGACAGTAAGGGCGTAATGGTGCAGCCGGCTAAAAACGCTTCGCCTCTGTGCAGCTGCACATAGCTCTCGGCTAGCTGAACCTTACCGTCGCGGATGCTCTTGACCTCCCAACCCATGAGCATCAGGCCCGCTTCAAAACGGTCCTCGATAAAGTAGTCATGGCGTGCTCGTCGGTTTTGAGCAATGGAGCCGGGGCTGGTTTTTTTAGATGACTTGGCCATCGGATTCGCTATTCACTTGGGAGCACTTTGAGCCGGTCAGCCAGTATGGCACGATCGGGGTTTGTTGGGCATCTGCAGGCCGGTGACTGAATAGGCCGAGGGAGCCCGAGCGAACATCCATTTTTGTTAACGTGGTGATTTCCCCGTAGGGGAGTCCAGCTGGCTTCGCTAGAATCCGGCCTTTAAAACGTTTGGGGGAAACATGACCAATTCCGAATCTACCTCTGCCGCATCTCAGGGCGTCGGCCAGCGCTGGTCGAGCCGCTGGCTGTTTATTCTTGCTGCGGCCGGTTCAGCCGTCGGCCTTGGAAATATTTGGAAGTTTCCCTATATCGCCGGTGAAAATGGGGGCGGGGTGTTTGTCGCCATCTATCTGGGCTGCGTGGCGGCAGTGGGTATCCCCATCATGATTTCCGAGGTCCTACTGGGTCGCCAGGGTAGGTCGAGCCCTATCCACACCATGCGCTCTCTATCCCAGCGTGCTGGGGCCAGCGGGCGTTGGACGGCCTTGGGCTGGTTGGGGGTTGTGACCGGCTTTTTGATCCTGTCCTATTACGGGGTCATTGCTGGCTGGACGCTGCACTACGTCTGGCTCAGCATGAGCGGCGCCTTCGCCGGTGCAGATGGCGCGTCGGTGGGGGCTACCTTCGATGCCTTTTTGGCCGATCCATGGGCGCTCGTCTTTTACCAGACGCTGTTCATGGCGCTAACGATTTGGATCGTGGGCCGAGGTGTGACTCGGGGTATCGAAGCGGCCATTCGCTGGTTCATGCCACTGCTCTTCTTGCTGCTGTTGGTGCTGTTTATCTACAGCCTTAATTCCGGTGGTTTTGCTCAGGGTTGGGCCTTTATGTTCGACTTGAAATGGGATGCAGTCAGCTCAGACACCGTCCTGATCGCCATGGGCCAGGCCTTTTTCACCCTGAGTTTGGGCATGGGCACGATGATGGCTTATGGGGCCTATGTCCCTGAAGACGCCAACCTGGGCACCACGGTGGTGAGCATCGCGGCTCTGGATACCTTTATCGCCATCGCCGCAGGTCTGGTGATTTTCCCCATTGTCTTCGCCAACGGCCTGGAGGTGGGCCAGGGCCCGGGCCTGACCTTTGTCACCCTCCCGTTAGCCTTTAGCCAGATGCCCTTTGGTGAAGTTTTTGGCGGAATTTTCTTTCTTCTGATCAGCTTCGCAGCCATTACGTCGGCCATCTCTTTGACGGAGCCGGCGCTCTCTTACTTGGTGGAGGAGTACAACGCCAAACGCCAGCGGGTGGCGCTGTCCCTGGGCGTTATCTGTTGGCTATTGGGCTTAGGAACCGTTTTCTCATTCAATATTTGGTCCGATATGATGATCGTCGGCGACCTCAACTTCTTTGGGTTCCTCGACTATCTCTCACAAAATATCATGCTGCCTCTGGGTGGGATGCTCATCGCCTTCTTCGCCATGTGGCTGCTGCCCAAGGAACTCATGTATAAGCAGCTCGGTATCACGAACCCAGCCGTGGGCTGGGCGTGGCGCATTTTAGCGGGGGTTGTTGCGCCAGTGGGGGTCTTGGTGGTCTTTGTCTCCACCCTCTGGCCGGTCTTGGCGTCACTCTTAGGCCTGTGATCACCCTTCAGCGCTCTATCTTGCTCACGGTCTCTGCTGAACAAGCCTATGCCACCGTGGCGGACGTTGAGTCTTACCCCGACTTTTTGCCGGGGTGTCAGGCGGTGGAGGTGCTTGGCGTCCAGGGCCGCGCCGAGCAGGGGCAACCCTCAACCCGCACTGTTCGAGTGGCGGTTGCGGCTAAGGGGATGCGGCATGACTTCATTACGGTGAATCAATACCAGCCATTCGAGCAAATCAGCATGACCCTCGATGAGGGTCCCGTTGAGTCTCTATCCGGTCGCTGGTCCTTTGTCCCCATCGGTGACGAAGGGTGTCGCGTATCCCTTGATCTATGCCTAGAGGCTAAGGGTCTGGTTGGGCGAACCCTGGGGACGGTGGCGGACAGCGTGGCGGACAAAATGGTGGACGCCTTCGTAAAGCGGATTGGCGAGCGAGCGTCGTAGATGTCGATGATCACGATTGAAGTAGTCTACGCCGATGGCCCGGACCGGCAGCGCACGGTTGAGCTGGTTTTGGCGCCGGGGACTACCGTGGCCGCGTGCCTGGAGCGGGTTGCCGCCTTGCGGGAATTTTCGGGTGTGGCGGTCTCTGACTTGGGGCGGGGGGTATTTGGTCAGGTGGTGGACGACGCTTACGCGCTGCGGTCAGGAGATCGTCTGGAGCTTTATCGGCCTCTTATAGTCGATGCTAAAACCGCCCGTCGGCTGCGTGCGGCTAAAAAGCCAGGTTAGGCCCCTGCCGTTTCGTCGGCGCTCGTCTCGGCATTGTCTTCCCCGGCCCCCTCGGACGCCTCCTCCTCCTGAGGTTCATTAGGGACCAGGTCGCCAGAGATGGTTGTCAGCAGATCGCCGTCAAATTCAAGGACCATTTTGATCTGTTGGTTGTAAAAGCCGGGTACATCGATGGTGTAGAGGTAGGTCCAGGCATTTGCCTCAAAGGGGTCGCGCAACACCGGTTGGCCCATAACATAGATGACCTGGCTGCGGCTCATACCGGGTTTTAACCGGTCGACCATTTCCTGGGTGATCACATTGCCCTGTTGAACGGGGATCTTGTAGACCTGGGGCATCTTGAGGTCGGGCATTTTGAGCTGCGGCAGGCTGCAGCCCGAGAGACTGACGACTAAGAGCGAGAAGACGATTTTTTTCATGTGCGGCATCTTAAGGTCCGTAACGGTTGCTGGCCAGTCATTATTCTGCGGAGGCTTCTTCCAGCAGCGTTTGTGCATAGGCTCGGGTTTTATCCGTGACGTCGGCCCCGGCCAACATCCTGGCGAGTTCGTCGATGCGCTGCTCTGGGTATAGGCTCATGATTTGGGTGCTTGCACCCTCCTTGATCACGCATAGGTGATGATTCGCTAAGGCGGCGACCTGGGGGGCATGGGTCACGCACAGGACCTGAGTATGTTCAGCCAGGCTTCGCAGAATTCTGCCGATGGTATCGGCCGTGGTGCCGCCAACGCCAACGTCGGCTTCATCCAGAACCAGGCAGGGCAAGTCGCTCTTGGCTGCGGCGACCATTTGAATCGCTAGGCTGATACGAGTTTGTTCTCCACCGGAGGCTATTTTGCCCAGTGGGCCAGGCGCGAACTTGCTGTTGGTGGTGACCTGGAACTCGACCTGCTCAAGGCCGTGTTCACTTTCCTGCTCATTAAAGGCCAAGAGCAGTTCTCCCTCGGCCATGCTCAGTGCTTTGAGATGCTGGCTCACCTCCTGGGCGAAGGGAATCGCGGCAGCCCTTCTGTCCGCCGCCAGGCGCTCCGCCTGGCGGCGATACGCCTGGTGCTGCTGCTTCTCGTCCGTCACCAACTGGTCTAGTCGGGAGGTGTCTGCCGTCATGCTGTCCAGTTCTTCTCGAAGTTCATCCGCATGTCGGGACAGCTGGTCCGGTGCAACGCGATGCTTGCGCGATAAATCCATGAAAAGGCCCAGGCGCGCCTCGACCTCTGCAAGGCTAGCCGGGTCAACCACCACCTGCTCCTGATAATGACGCAGATCCTTCGCACCGTCGTCGAGCAGGGTCAGGGCGGAAGCCAAGGTCTCTTGGGCGGCTTTCAGTCCAGGATGTTCGTCGTCGATCTCCATGACGAGGCGGTGGCTTTGGCGCAGCGGATCAAGGCTCTCCAGCTGCTGCTGAGCCTGTTCGATGGTGTTAAGGATGGTCTGGGCCTGGGCCAGGCGACGTTGCTCCTGTTCCAGGTGGGCAAGCTCGTTTGCGCCAATGGCGGCCTGATCGAATTCTTCAAGCTGATAGGTGAGTAAATTTTTCCGGTCTTCCTGGTTGGCCAGCTCTTGGCTGAGGCGCTCAATCTCGCTGACGCTCTGCTGCCACGTACGGTGGCGCTCGCGAACCTCAGCCGCCTGTGCCTTCAGGCCTGCAAAGTCATCCAGGAGCGTGCGCTGAACGTGTCGATCCACCAGGCGCAGGTGTTCGTTTTGGTCTTGAACGTCCACCAGCTGCTCACCCACCTTCTTGAGGTACTGTTGGGTAATGGGGATGTTGTTGATAAAGGCCTTGGAGCGCCCTTCGGCGCTGATCACTCTGCGGATCAGACAGCTCTGGTCCCCGTCTTCGATCAGCTCATCTTCGATTAGGCGAGCCTGTAGATCCGATCCAGGAGACAGGGTGAATTCGGCGCTGATATCAGCCTTGCTGCTACCCGGGCGCACGCTGTCCGAGCGTGCCCTTTCTCCGAGCAGCATGCCCAGGGCGCCTAGAAGAATAGATTTTCCCGCGCCGGATTCGCCGGTGATACCGGTTAAGCCCGAATCGAAGGAGACCTCTAGGTCATCCACCAATAGGTAATTATGAATAGTGAGTTGCTTCAGCATAGTGAAGATTAGTCTTCTTTGCCGTTCAGTGCGCAGCGGCTAGACTAACACTAAATGATGCGCGAACATCGTCCCAGAGAAGAAGACTGCGGGTGGCGTTCACGCAGCCCGCCAAACGTTCTAAAGATGGTGGCCATGACGAATCCTTTTGAATCTCAGATGATAGATGGAGAGGTCGATCCTCGAGCCCAGCAGCTACTCAAGCTGCTGGTCGAACACTATATTGCTGCAGGGACGCCGGTCGCATCCAAGGCTTTGGCCATGCGCCCTGAGGTGTCCGTCTCTTCGGCTACGGTGAGAAACGTCATGGGTGACCTGGAGGCGCTTGGCCTGGTGAGATCCCCGCATACCTCCGCCGGCAAGGTCCCCACCCAGCTCGGGCTCCGCTTTTTCGTCGATACCCTTTTGAGTTTTGAGCCCTGGCAGGACGAACGGATCCAGGAGATCGAGAGCGAACTCGATCCGGATATGACGCCAGCGGAACTGCTTGCGGCCGCATCGGATTTGCTCTCGCAATTTACCCAGATGACGTGCCTGATCACGACCCCTCGGCGCAACCAGGTTAATTTGCGCCAGGTGGAGTTCTTGCGGCTGGACGACCAGCGTGTTCTGGTCATTTTGGTGCTCAATGACCGGGAAGTGCAGAATCGCGTGGTCCATCTCGATCGCCCCTTTTCGGATAATGAACTGACTCAGGCGGCGGCCTTAATCAACCGCGAGTTTGGCGGCAAATCCCTTGCCGTCGTGAGGTCGTCCTTGGTGGACAGCATGCAGGCAGATAAGGATCGTATGGATAGCCTCATGCAGGAAGCGCTGGATATGGCGGCTAAGGCGTTCGATAAAACCGAGGCGGAAGAGGGCCAGGAATTATTGGTCAGCGGAGAGCGCCGCCTTCTAGACTTTTCATCTGATACCGGGCAGGTGCGGAGTCTCTTTGATGCAATTTCCAAGAAAGGGCGCGTCCTGCATTTGCTCGACCAATGTTTGGAAAGCTCCGGCGTTCAGCTCTTTATCGGCAAAGAGTCTGGTTATCAGCCCCTGGGAGAGATGTCCTTGGTTACCTCATCCTATGCGGTGAATGGGCAGTTAGCCGGGGTGCTCGGCGTTATTGGTCCCACCCGAATGGACTATAAGGATGTGATTCCCGTTGTTGACGTCACGGCCAAGGTACTCAGCGCAGCCATGCGCAGAAACTAGTCCCCCGCTAGGCTCCTGGGCCGAGCATTCACGAAGCCAGGCCTTGTTTTCACTGAAACCACCCCTATATAGGCGCGAGGAAGAGCTGGGAGTCAATCATGGGTGAAGAAAACGAGGCCAAAGGCGACGAGCAGGCAGCTCCGCAGGGCGTTGATGAGGGCGCAAGCCAGCACGCCGGTGAGCAGAGCAGCGATGAAGACGGGGTGCCTCAGGCAGAGAACAGCCCTGAGGGCACGGAAGAGGCCCTAGCCGAAGAGCTTGCGCGAAACAAAGACCAACTGCTGCGTACCTTGGCGGACATGGAAAACGTCAGGCGGCGAGCCCAGCGTGATGTTGAAAACGCCCATAAGTTCGCCGTAGAGAAATTGCTCAGCGATCTGCTGCCGGTGCTGGATAGCCTGGAGAAAGCAGAGGAGACGGCTCGGGATTCGGAACATGCAGGGGCCATTGCCGAGGGTGTAAGCCTCTCCCTCAAGCTCTTCAGGGCGACGTTGGCCAAGGCGGGCATTACCGAGGTAAACCCTTTAGGAGAACCCTTCGACCCCCAGCTTCATGAAGCCATGGCCATGGTCGAGAATCCAAACGCTGAGCCCAATTCGGTGATGGATGTGATGCAGCGTGGCTACGTTTTGAATGGCCGGCTGGTCAGGGCGGCCAAGGTGATTGTCGTTAAGGGAAGTTAGAGGGGCTGGGTCTGAAACGGGCGACGGCGCTTGAAGATTAGACTCGGCGACCAAACATAGGGAATAAGCAGGCTGAGAGCGACTGAAGGCATCTTGGCGGAATTTGGAGATCTCAAATGGGAAAAATTATTGGAATCGATCTGGGTACAACCAACTCTTGCGTTGCCGTTTTAGATGGCGGTGATGCCCGAGTCATTGAGAACTCAGAAGGGGACCGCACCACGCCCTCGATTATCGCCTATGTAGACGGCGGCGAAATCTTGGTGGGGCAAAATGCCAAACGCCAGGCGGTCACCAACCCGAAGAATACGGTTTTTGCCGTGAAGCGTCTCATCGGTCGAAAGTTTAAAGACGACGTCGTTCAAAAAGACATCAAAATGGTGCCCTACGCCATCGCGGCCGCCGGCAATGGAGATGCCTGGATCGAAGTAAACGATGAGCAGCTGGCACCTCCGCAGATATCGGCCGAAGTGCTAAAGAAGATGCGGAAGACGGCTGAGGAGTACCTGGGCGAAGAGGTGACGGAAGCCGTCATCACCGTGCCTGCCTACTTTAACGACTCTCAGCGTCAGGCGACCAAGGACGCGGGCAAGATTGCCGGGCTCGATGTAAAACGAATCATCAATGAGCCAACGGCGGCGGCGCTAGCCTATGGCCTCGATAAGAAAAGGGGCGATGCCAAGATCGCAGTCTACGACCTGGGCGGTGGCACTTTCGATGTATCGATTATCGAAATCGCCGAGGTGGACGGGGAGCATCAGTTTGAAGTGTTGTCCACCAACGGAGATACCTTCCTCGGCGGTGAAGACTTTGATTTGAAGATCATCGACTTTCTTGCGGAGGAATTTAAGAAAGACCACGGCGTTGATCTGCACAACGACCCCCTGGCGCTTCAACGGCTCAAGGAAGCCGCGGAAAAGGCCAAGATCGAGCTGTCGAATAGCCAGCAGACGGAAATCAATTTGCCCTACATCACCGCCGATCAGTCAGGCCCCAAGCACCTGGTGTTAAAGCTCACGCGCTCCAAGCTTGAATCCTTGGTAGGCGAGCTGGTTAGCCGAACGATTGATCCCTGCAGAGTAGCGCTACAGGACGCCAACTTGAGCGTCCAAGATATCGACGACGTGATTTTAGTGGGCGGCCAGACCCGAATGCCCCTGGTTCAGGAGCAAGTAAAGGGTTTCTTTAAGCAAGAGGCGCGTCGAGATGTGAATCCGGACGAAGCGGTGGCCATGGGTGCTGCTATCCAGGCCGCCGTGTTGGCAGGGGACGTAAAAGACGTTCTGCTGCTTGACGTCAGCCCACTGTCCTTGGGTATTGAGACCCTGGGCCAGGTCATGAGCGCGCTGATTGAGAAAAACACGACGATCCCAACCAAGAAAACTCAGGTCTTCTCTACGGCGGACGATAATCAAACGGCGGTGACGATTCATGTCCTGCAGGGCGAGCGCAAGCAAGCGTCGCAAAACAAATCTCTGGGGCGGTTTGACCTGTCGGACATCCCTCCGGCGCCACGCGGCTTGCCTCAGATCGAGGTGGCCTTTGATATCGACGCGAACGGCATTCTTAACGTCTCGGCAACGGATAAAGCCACGGGCAAGGAACAGTCTATCGTGATCAAGGCGTCTAGCGGCCTCTCGGATGAAGAGATCGAACAGATGATCCGCGATGCCGAGGCGCATTCAGAGGAGGATAAGAAATTCGAAGAGATGGTGGCGCTGCGTAACCAAGCCGATGGCCTGATACATAGTGCGCGCAAGGCGGCGAGCGACGCAGGCGACAAAGCCACGGATGAAGAAAAAGAAGCTATCGAAAGTGCTGCAGCAGCGCTGGAGGAGGCTCTTAAGACCGAGGATAAGGAGGCCATCGAAGCCAAGATGGCGGCTCTCTCTGAAGCTTCTGCTGGTCTTGCACAGAAGCTCTACGCCGAGCAGGCTGAAGCGGCAGCGGAAGCGCCAGACGAGGCGCAATCGCCTGGTGGTGACGATGCGGTGGACGCTGAATTCGAAGAGGTGAACGACGAAAAGGACGGCAAGTCTTAGCAGCGCCCAGTCGTTCTTAGCGGACCCGCGGCCCAAGGAGAAACATGGCTAAGCGAGACTATTATGAGGTCCTAGGGCTTGATCGCTCCGCCTCTGAGGCGGAGTTGAAGAAGGCCTATCGCAGGCTCGCCATGAAGTATCACCCGGACCGAAACCCGGATGACTCCGATGCGGAAGAAAAGTTCAAAGAGGCCAGCGAAGCTTACGAGGTTCTGAACGACGCCGATAAGCGGGCGGCCTATGATCGGTTTGGTCACGCCGGCGTCGACCCTAACCAGGGCGGCGGTCAAGGGTCCGCCAACTTCGGAGACATCTTTGGAGACGTCTTCGGGGACATATTCGGCGGCGCTCGCGGCGGCCGCAGCGGTCCGGCCAGAGGGTCGGACCTGCGTTATAACCTGGGTCTTTCACTGGAACAGGCAGTCAACGGGGACACAACGGAGATTCGGATTCCGGTACTCGACGTCTGCGGTGACTGTGACGGAACGGGTGCAGCACCGGGAACCAGCGTATCGACCTGCCCGGATTGCAACGGTGCGGGCCAAATACGTGTTTCCCAGGGTTTTTTCTCGCTGCAGCAAACCTGTCCTCGATGTCGTGGCCGAGGCCAAATTATCACGGATCCCTGTCGCTCCTGTGGTGGGTCTGGCCGGGTGGAGCGGCAAAAGAAACTTTCCGTAAAAATTCCTGCAGGCGTGGATACCGGGGATCGTATCCGTTTGAGTGGAGAGGGCGAGGCGGGGCCCAACGGCGGTCCCGCTGGGGATTTGTATGTTCAGATTGACGTCCGAGAGCACCCGATATTTCAGCGCGATGGCCGCCACCTCTATTGTGAAGTGCCCATTTCCATGGCCGATGCTGCTCTCGGCGGGGAACTCGATGTGCCAACCCTAGACGGTCGAGTCAAGCTTAAGGTGCCGGCAGAGACGCAAACGGGTAAGGTATTTAGGCTTCGAGGAAAGGGTGTCTCCCAGGTGCGTAGCGCCGGGGTCGGGGATTTGTTGTGCAAGGTCGTGCTAGAAACTCCGGTAAAACTCACCGACCATCAGCGCCGTCTATTCGAGGAGCTGAAGACCTCGCTGGAAGCCAATGCCAAGCACTCCCCCCGAGGGAAGACCTGGTTTGATGGGGTAAAGAGTTTCTTCGATGGGTTGAAATCCTGAACGACGCCACTGAGCGGTCAGGCGGGGGAGTGTAATGATTCAGGTAGGCATTTCGGGTGCGGCAGGTCGAATGGGCAAGACCCTAGTGCAGCTCATCAATGAGAACGAGGGCCTAGCGCTCGCGGCAGGGATCGAAGCTGCTGGAAACCAGGCACTGGGCCAGGACATAGGTGAACTCAGCGGTATCGGTCCAAGGTCAATCGCATTGACGGACGACCTAGACGTGTTAGCCAGGGTCGATGTGGTGATCGACTTTACGGTGCCAGACGCGACGCTTGCGCTGGCTCAACGCTGCGCCGAGCTGGGGAAAGCCATGGTCATCGGGACCACCGGGTTGACCCCGGAGCAGCTTGATCATCTCAACAGCTTCGCCCAGCGAACGCCGATTTTTGTGTCGCCCAATATGAGCGTGGGCGTCAACCTATCTATGCATCTGATTCGGCTGGCTGCAGAGGCGCTTGGCGATACGGTGGATGTGGAAGTGATCGAGGCCCATCACCGGCATAAGATTGATGCCCCCTCTGGAACAGCCCTCAGGATTGGGGAAGTGCTGGCCGAGGCGCTGCACAGGGACCTCGCCACGGATGCCATTTATGGTCGAGAAGGCATTACCGGAGCACGTGAACGGAACACCATTGGCTTCTCCACGGTCCGCGGCGGCGATATTGTTGGGGAGCACACGGTGCTTTTCGCCGGCGAAGGCGAACGGCTAGAGATTACGCACCGGGCCCACAGCCGAACGAACTTTGCGCAAGGTGCACTGCGCGCCGCTGAATTTATCGTTGCCCAGCCTGCGGGTTGGTACGACATGTCGGACTTACTGGGTTTTTAGTGAAAAGAGTCATCTGTTGGTAATTTTTGCTGCTTTTTCAGACCCACGCACGTAGACTGCTTCTCTAACTCGCACCCCCCTTCAGGCGGCAATCGAGGCCCTCAAACTTGGCGCCGCACGTAGCTTGCTGCGCCGAAGAAGGTCCACCCAATCTGCCGGCAGGGAAGCTCGCGAGGAGGCACAGGCGTTGGGAGAAGCCGCGAGCATAGCTTTCGGCGGAACGCTTGGCGTTGCTTAGGTGACAAAAAGGGACAGTTTTGATACCTGCGCTGTTAGCTCTTGAAGACGGTAGCCTCTTTCGCGGTCAATCTATTGGTGCGAAGGGCGAGACCGTTGGTGAGGTGGTTTTCAACACTGCCATGACCGGATATCAGGAAATTCTCACGGATCCCTCCTACTGTCGCCAACTCGTTACCCTCACGTATCCTCAGATTGGCAATACCGGCGTCAACGCCGAGGACAGCGAGTCCGAGAGAGTTTGGGCTGACGGGTTAATTGTGCGTCAACTTCCTCGACGAGCCAGCAGTTGGCGTCAACATGCCACGCTATCTGATTTCCTGCACAGCCAGAACACGGTAGCCATTGCCGGTGTCGATACGCGACGTCTAACCCGACTCATTCGAGCCAAGGGAGCCCTCGCCGGCGTTATCGATACTGGAGAACACGTTCTTGAGGACAGTACGGTCGCGGAGGCGGTGGCCAAGGCTCAGGCCTTCGGGGGCCTTAAGGGCATGGATTTGGCCAAGGTAGTGACCGGCCCGCAAAGGGTTTGGACTCAGACCCCCTGGGCTTGGGGTCAGGGATACGGTGAGATTGAGGCCCCGCATTTCAAGGTCGTTGCCTATGACTTCGGCGTGAAGCGCAACATTTTGCGTATTCTGGCGGGTAAGGGATGTGAGGTTATTGTCGTGCCAGCGACGACGCCTGCAGAGGATGTGCTAGCCCTCAACCCGGATGGCGTCTTCTTATCCAATGGCCCCGGGGACCCGGAGCCCTGCGACTATGCCATCGTCGCCATTGAGCGCTTTCTCTCGGAGCGGCTCCCTATCTTTGGTATCTGCCTGGGACATCAGCTGTTGGCCATCGCCAGTGGGGCGAGGACGCTCAAAATGTCCCATGGCCATCATGGGGCGAATCATCCGGTGCAGGACTTGGCCAGCGCCAGAGTCATGATCACCAGCCAAAATCACGGCTTTGCGGTGGATGATGAATCCCTGCCCGAGCACTTGGTCTGCACCCACCGCTCTCTGTTTGACGGCACCATACAGGGCATTGAGCGCAGCGACCTGCCGGCCTTCGGCTTCCAGGGCCACCCTGAGGCGTCGCCGGGTCCTCAGGACTGCGAGCATCTATTTGACCGCTTTGTCGACCTGATGACCGAGCATCGGCAGAGGACGGGTTAGCGTGCCAAAGCGTACAGACATCAAGTCAGTTCTGATTCTGGGTGCGGGGCCGATCATCATCGGTCAGGCCTGCGAATTTGACTATTCCGGCGCCCAGGCCTGCAAGGCCCTCAAGGACGAGGGTTATCGGGTCGTGCTCGTTAACTCTAATCCAGCCACCATCATGACGGATCCAACCATGGCGGATGCCACCTACGTGGAACCGGTGGAGTGGACGACGGTCGCCAAAATCATTGAGCTTGAGCGCCCCGATGCGCTGCTGCCCACCATGGGCGGTCAGACGGCGCTCAACTGTGCCCTGGACCTGGTTCGGGAAGGCGTCTTGGAAAGGTTCTCGGTGGAACTTATTGGCGCGAGTCAGGACGCTATCGACAAGGCGGAAGACCGCGAGCGGTTTGATCGCGCCATGAAGGCTATTGGACTCGAGACGCCACGCTCGGCCATCGCTCACAGCATAGAAGAGGCGCTCCAGGTGCAAAGCCAGCTGGGGTTCCCGTGCGTAATCAGGCCGTCCTTTACCCTGGGCGGCAGTGGCGGCGGCGTGGCGTACAACCGGCAAGAATTTGTTGAAATCTGCACCCGGGGTCTGGAGTTGTCGCCAACTTCAGAGTTATTGATTGATGAGTCGCTGTTGGGTTGGAAAGAGTTTGAGATGGAGGTCGTGCGAGACCACCAGGATAACTGCATTATCGTCTGTGCCATCGAGAATTTTGACCCTATGGGCGTGCATACGGGCGACAGCATTACAGTTGCGCCCGCGCAAACGCTGACAGATAAGGAATATCAACTTCTTCGTAATGCCTCCATTGCGGTATTGCGGGAGATCGGCGTCGATACCGGAGGGTCTAACGTCCAATTCGGCATGAACCCGGAAGATGGGCGCATGGTCGTGATCGAGATGAACCCCAGGGTGTCTCGTTCTTCTGCCCTGGCGTCAAAGGCTACAGGGTTCCCGATTGCGAAAATCGCCGCCAAGCTGGCGGTAGGCTATACCCTGGATGAGCTGGCCAACGACATAACGGGGAGCGTGACCCCGGCTTCCTTTGAGCCCAGTATTGACTATGTGGTCACCAAGATTCCCCGTTTCACGTTTGAGAAATTTCCTCAGGCCGATGCCAGGCTAACCACACAAATGAAGTCTGTGGGCGAAGTCATGGCCATCGGCTGCACCTTCCAGGAATCCCTGCAGAAGGCTCAGCGCGGTCTGGAGATCGGCATGTCCGGTTTTGACCCCGTACTGAATCAGGATGACCCTGACTGGCCTGGCGTGCTCAAGCGCGAGTTGGCTAATCCCAGCACCCTTCGCCTTTGGTATGTGGCCGATGCATTTCGTATCGGTATGCCCTTTGACGAGATTCACGAGCTAACGTGCATCGACCCCTGGTTTTTGGCTGAAATTGAGGACTTGGTCGTCAGTGAACGGTCCTTAGCCCGGCGCGGCATGGACAACATGAGCGCTAGCGATTGGCGTTATGCAAAGCAGCAGGGTTTCTCCGACATCCGGCTTGCCGAGCTTTTCGGCGTCACACAAACAGCCGTTCGCGAGCGTCGCCTGGGCCTGGGTATCAAGCCCGCCTACCGACGAGTCGATACTTGTGCCGCCGAATTTCCGGCCTCAAGCGCCTATATGTACTCGACCTATGAAGAGGAGTGCGAGGCGTTGCCCTCGGATCGCGACAAGATAATGGTGCTTGGCGGCGGCCCCAATCGTATTGGTCAGGGGATAGAATTCGACTACTGCTGTGTGCATGCGGCCCTAGCGATGCGCGAGGACGGTTACGAGACGATTATGGTCAACTGTAATCCAGAGACCGTCTCCACCGACTACGATACGTCTGATCGCCTCTACTTTGAGCCGCTGACCTTGGAAGATGTGCTGGCCATCGTCGATGTGGAAAATCCCAAGGGTGTGATCGTCCAGTTTGGCGGGCAAACACCCCTTAAGCTTGCCGACGACTTGGCCCGTCTAGGCGTGCCCATCATTGGCACCAGTCCCGATGCCATTGACCGAGCCGAGGATCGAGAGCGTTTTCAGAAGCTGGTTGAAAAGCTGAAGCTTCGTCAGCCGTCCAATCGTGTGGCATCCGAGACGGAGCAGGGCGTGGAGCGTGCCAGAGAAATCGGCTTCCCAATCATTGTTCGACCCTCCTACGTTCTGGGCGGTCGAGCCATGGAGCTGGTCTATAACGAGGACGAGCTGCGTCAATACATGCAGGGGGCGGTAGATGTGTCCAACGATGCGCCCGTGCTGCTGGATCGCTTCCTAGATCAGGCCATTGAGGTGGATGTGGACGCGGTGTGCGACGGCGACCAGGTGGTGATTGGCGGCATCATGCAGCATATCGAACAGGCTGGCGTCCACTCAGGCGACTCGGCTTGCTCTCTTCCTCCCTACAACCTGCCCATGACGACTCAAAACCTAATTCGCGAGCAGGTGAGAGGCATCGCTCTGGAACTTGGCGTGATTGGCTTGATGAATGTGCAGATGGCGGTGCAGGGTGATGACATCTACGTCCTTGAAGTGAACCCTCGTGCCTCCCGGACGGTGCCCTTCGTATCCAAGTGCATTGGTACCTCTCTGGCTAAAGTTGCCGCTCGCTGTATGGCGGGGACCCGGCTGGTTGAACAGAACTTCACTCAAGAAGTGATCCCGACCGCCTACCACGTCAAGGAATCGGTATTCCCCTTCAACAAGTTCATAGGCGTGGACCCTATTTTGGGCCCCGAAATGAAATCGACCGGGGAAGTCATGGGCGTGGGCGAAAACTTCGGGGCGGCCTTTGCCAGGGCGTCCCTAGGGGCCGGAGATCAGCTGCCCGACGGGGGTCGCGTATTTCTCAGCGTAAAGGATTCAGACAAGGCGGGCGTGGTAGATGTGGCCAGGGCGCTGCTGGATCTGGGCTTTAGCATCGTCGCGACGCGCGGAACGAAAAAAACCCTGGATGATATGGGCATGGCTTGCGACGTCATCCAGAAGGTCAACGAGGGTCGGCCTGATGTTTCGGACATGCTCAAGAATGAACAGATTGATCTTATTATCAATACAACCGAGGGACGGCAGTCTATTGCCCACTCAGCGGTCATACGGAGGCTCGCGTTGCAGAATAAGGTTTGCTATACCACTACATTGACGGGTGGCGAGGCATTTTGCATTGCGATGCGCGAAGGTCTCGGCGAGAAAGTAAATAGCTTACAGGGTTTGCATAAACGCCTGGGGGAAGCGAATAGCTAAATGCCTAATCCAATGACGACCAAGGGTGCGGATGATCTGCGAGAGGAGCTCGCTCATCGAAAGACCGCGCTGCGGCAAGAAATCACTCAGGCTATTGCCGAGGCCAGAGCGCACGGTGATCTGAAAGAAAACGCCGAATATCACGCTGCTCGAGAGCAGCAGAGTTTTAATGAAGGACGCATCCAAGAAATCGAGGGCCGACTGGCTGACGTTCAGGTGATCGACGTCACGAAGATTCCCGAAACCGGCAAGGTCATTTTTGGTGCCACGGTCTCCCTGTTCGACCTTGAGACGGAGGAAACTCAGCGTTACTGCATCGTCGGTGAGGATGAAGCCGACCTCAAGCAGGGTAAGATTTCTGTTATGTCCCCAATTGCTCGAGCCCTTATCGGAAAATCAGTGGACGATGTTGTGACCGTGGCTACGCCTGGCGGCAGCCGCGAGTATGAAATCACAGAGGTCGCCCACATCTAGGTCTGGCGTGAGCTGATAAGTCCAGCTGGCTCACAGGCCACGATCTAAAGCTCGAGATAGCGGGCAATATTAGACAGACGCGGGTTGGGCTTAGGGTTTCGTCGGTACAGAATGGCTACCTTGCCTATCTTTTGCAGCACCTCGGACGCAGTAGCCTTGGCCAGAGCCGCTAGCGTTGCCGTTCTGGTATCCCTATCCGTTTCATGCACTTTGATCTTAATCAGCTCGTGGTCGGTAAGGGCTCGCTGGGTTTCTTCAATGATAGCCTCTGTCATGCCTTTATCGCCGATGGCGACTATGGGGCTGAGATGATGGGCGATCCCGCGAAGGGATTTCTTCTGTTGCGTCGTTAAGGCAGATGTTGTCATAGGTATATGCTAATACAGATGTTGGGCGAATCGAAAAAAATTGGTCTGGGAAGTGCGCTTTATGGTGAAACGCAGTAAATCGAGCGATCGCTGGCTACAGCGCCAGCGCAAGGACTACTTTGTGAGGCAAGCCCAAGAAGGTGGGCACGTATCTCGCGCCCACTTTAAATTGGAGCAGCTAGACCAACGTTTTAAATTGGTGCGATCGCGGTCACGTATCCTGGAGCTGGGCGCGGCGCCCGGTGGCTGGACTCATTACCTGGAGCAAAGGGCGTCCCAAGGGTTGCTCATCGCTGTAGACCCGCTTCCGATCACCAGTGCCGAGGCAACTCACGCCATAAGCGGCCTAGCTGGGGAGGCAGAGGTGGACGACGCTATTGACCGAATCTTGGACAATCGATCCCTAGACCTTGTTTTGTCCGATATGGCCCCGAACATCTCAGGGGTTAGAACAGTGGACCAGGCGCGAGCCATGGACTTGGCCGATATCGCCCTACACGGCGCGTCAAAGTGGCTAAGGCGAGGCGGGTCGATGGCGATCAAAGCCTTTCAGGGCGAGGGTTTAGAGGCATGGCTGAAGGCCCGAAAAACCGAATTTGAGCGAGTTCAAATGACAAAGCCCAAGGCGTCGCGGCCTGAATCAAGGGAGGTTTTCATCGTCGCTTTAGGTTTTAAAGGGGTGGAAGCGCCCGAAATTGAGTAGCGACAAATTCACCTTTCTTTGCAACTATGTGATGTAAATTGAAAATAGGGCGCCCAGGATGGCGTCGAGAGGTGGGGAGCGACAGTTTTCCGTCCTGCCAAAGGCAGAAACACAATGGTAAAGGGCTGATGTAGCCGCCACGAGACAGCGCCGGAACAATCGGCTGCTGGTGGAGAAAAAAGAGGTAAGTCCCGTGTCGGATATGGGAAAAAACATAGTTCTGTGGCTGATCATTCTGGCTGTATTGCTCACGGTGTTCAGCAACTTCAACGTAAACGAGCCTGTTCAGCCGGTGATGTACTCGGAGTTCATCGAATCGGTTGAGCGCGGCGAGGTCGTAGAGGCGACGATCCAGGGCGATAAGATCATTGCCACGGACCGCTCAGGCAACCGCTACACGGTTGTTGGATCCGCAAAGGACCCCCAGCTAGTGGGGCAATTGCTGGAACGCAACGTGGCCTTCAAATTTGTTGAAGAAGAGGGTCCCAATTTCTGGTCTCAGCTGTTCTTGGCCAGCTTCCCCATTTTAATCATTCTGGCTGTGGCCATGTTCTTCATGCGCCAAATGCAAGGCGGCGGTAGCGGCCGAGGCGGCCCCATGGCGTTTGGCAGAAGCAAGGCAAAACTCCTGTCAGAAGACCAAATCAAAACGACTTTCGCCGATGTGGCCGGGGTCGACGAAGCGAAGGAAGATGTTCAGGAACTGGTGGAGTTTCTGCGCGACCCAGGGAAATTTCAGCGCCTGGGCGGGCACATTCCTCGAGGCGTACTGATGGTGGGCCAGCCCGGCACCGGTAAGACGCTGCTGGCCAAGGCCATAGCGGGAGAGGCAAAGGTGCCTTTCTTTTCTATTTCAGGATCAGACTTTGTGGAGATGTTTGTCGGTGTGGGCGCATCGCGTGTGCGAGACATGTTTGAGCAGGCGAAAAAGCAGGCGCCCTGCATCATCTTCATAGACGAGATCGATGCCGTGGGCCGTCACAGAGGCGCCGGTCTTGGTGGTGGTCACGATGAGCGTGAGCAAACCCTGAACCAGCTGCTCGTGGAGATGGATGGTTTCGAGGGCAACGATGGCGTCATCGTTATTGCGGCCACAAACCGCCCCGACGTTCTCGACCCCGCACTTTTGCGTCCTGGGCGTTTTGACCGACAGGTAGTCGTGGGTTTGCCGGACATTCGTGGTCGTGAACAGATCACCAAGGTGCACATCCGTAAGGTGCCTGTCGCCGATGACGTGGACGCCAGCATCCTCGCTCGCGGCACGCCAGGATTTTCAGGCGCCGATCTGGCGAACTTGGTGAACGAAGCCGCACTCTTTGCCGCCCGAGCGGGCAAGCGTCTGGTGGGCATGGACGAATTCGACAAAGCGAAGGACAAGATCATGATGGGCGCGGAACGCAAGTCCATGGTCATGTCGGAAAAAGAAAAGCGCAACACGGCCTACCATGAGGCGGGTCACGCCATCGTGGGTCGGCTAATGCCGGAACATGATCCGGTCTATAAGGTAACGATCATTCCTCGCGGGCGCGCCCTGGGCGTCACCATGTTCCTACCTGAGGAGGATCGCTACAGCATGAGCCGGCAAGGGATCATGTCGCAAATATCGAGCCTGTTTGGTGGGCGTATTGCGGAAGAAATGACCCTCGGGCTCGACTACGTCACCACCGGTGCGTCCAACGACATTCAGCGAGCGACTCAGCTGGCTCGCAGCATGGTCACCAAGTGGGGGCTATCCGAACGCATGGGGCCGTTGATGTACGATGAGGACGACGGTGAGGTCTTTCTTGGTATGTCTGCCGGGACAAACCCTAAAGCTCACTCGCCGGAGACTGCCCGGGCGATTGATGAGGAAGTCCGATCCATCGTGGACCAGTGCTTTACCAACGCAAAAAATATTCTGACCGAGAATATCGATAAGCTGCACGTAATGGCCGATGCGCTGATGGAATTCGAAACGCTATCATCCGATCAGTTGGACGACATCATGGCGGGCGGAAAGCCAAGACACCCAAGCGATACGCCACCGCCCGCAGGCAAGGTGAATAACGCTGAGGAATCTCCTATCGGTGGGCCCGCCGAAGAAAGCTAAACGGTGCGGCCCCGGGTACTGATTTGCAGCGGTCATACGCTCACCTTCGACCGGCCTCGTCTCATGGGGGTGCTCAATATCACCCCCGACTCCTTCTCCGATGGCGGCCAGCTCTTTCAAGACGGTGAAGCCCGCCTGGATAGGGTACGCACTCAGGCCTTGGCCATGCTGGAGGCCGGGGCCGATGTCCTGGATATTGGTGGCGAATCTAGCCGGCCTGGGGCGGAGGCCGTATCCGAGGCCCAAGAGCTAGCGCGGATAGCGCCGGTATTAGAGGCGCTATCGGACCTGCCCTGCATTCTCTCAGTAGATACCTACCATCCTGGAACGGCTCGGCATGCTGTCAAGCACGGTGCGTCAATGATTAACGATATCACTGGGGGGGAAGACCCAGACATGCTGGGTGTCCTTGCAGAATCCGACGCTGCCTATGCCTTGATGCACATGCAGGGCCGACCCAGGAGCATGCAGGCGGCGCCTCGCTATGACGACGTTGTTACAGAGGTTGGCGCGTTCCTTGCTGAACGCTTGGGCCGATGTCTTCAATCTGGCATTGCCCGTAATCGGTTGATGATTGATCCAGGCTTCGGCTTTGGCAAGACCCTGGAACACAACCTAGCGCTGCTGCGATCCCTAAACCAAATCAGAGTGGAGGACCGGCCGGTGCTGGTTGGGCTGTCGCGAAAATCCATGCTAAAGGCGATTACCGGACGAGAGGTTGAGGACCGATTGGCAGGTAGCCTCGCGTTGGCCGTCCTCGCTACTCAGGGAGGTGCCGATATGCTGAGAGTGCACGATGTCGCGGAAACCCAGGATGCGCTAAAGGTGCTTGGAGCCCTTGCTACCCTCGCATAAGGCTTGCGCTATCTTCAGTTTGGGTCATTGATTAGACTACGCCGTGCACAAGGCCTACTCGGGGGAAATATGGGACGCAGATACTTTGGTACCGACGGTATTCGCGGGAAGGTCGGTCATGCCCCCATTACGCCCGATTTTTGTCTACGTCTTAGTTGGGCCGTTGGTCGAGTGTTTGCTCAGGGAGGGCATCGTCCCCACATTTTGATTGGCAAGGATACGCGCATTTCCGGGTACATGCTGGAATCCGTTATGCAGTCAGGCTTAGTTTCCGCTGGCGCGGATGTCAGCCTGCTGGGTCCCATGCCTACGCCGGCGATTGCCTATCTAACGCGAGCGTTCAGTGCAGAGGCCGGGATAGTGATCAGCGCTTCCCACAACCCTTACGACGACAACGGCATTAAGTTTTTTGACGCGGCGGGTAACAAGCTGAGTGATGATGTGGAAGAGCAGATTGAGGCGCTGTTAGAGGAACCCATGGCCTTCGAGTCCTCTGAGCGTCTCGGTCGCGCGGCACGGATTGAAGATGCTGCTGGCCGTTACGTAGAGTTTTGTAAGAGCTGTGTCGTTCGGGGCACGAGCCTTCGCGGTTTCCGAATTGTCCTAGACTGTGCCCACGGGGCGACCTACCAGGTTGCCCCGAAAGTTTTCACAGAGTTAGGCGCCCAGGTGATCCTTACCCACGCTGATCCGGATGGGTTCAATATTAACGATCACTGCGGCTCAACTTATCCCAAGGTACTCCAGCAGCGTGTTATCGAGGAAGAAGCCGATCTCGGTATTGCATTTGATGGGGATGGCGACCGATTGGTGATGGTCGACGCGGCCGGCCGATTGATCGACGGTGATCAACTGATTTTTGCGATAGCTCAATATAGAAAGTCGAAAGAACTGATGCAGGGCGGTGTGGTGGGTACCGTCATGAGCAATCTTGGCCTAGAACGTGCGCTGGGGCAGTTGTCCATTCCCTTTATCAGGGCTAGCGTGGGTGATCGCTACGTACTCAGCCATCTGCATCAAAACGGCTGGACCCTCGGGGGCGAACCCTCAGGTCATATTTTGACGCTGGATCTCACGTCAACGGGGGACGCCATCGTTGCTGCGCTGCAGGTGTTGGTTGCCATGCAAAATTCGGATAAGCCCCTAGCAGACCTAGTGTCTGGTATGGCCAAGGCACCCCAAATACTGCGCAATGTCCCCATAGATGCGCCCCAGGCGATATCCGGTCACCAAGAGCTTGTCCGACAGATAGCTCTTTTCGAAGAGCGACTGGGACAGCGCGGTCGGATTTTGGTGCGGCCATCCGGCACCGAGCCTCTGCTGCGGATTATGGTAGAGGGTGAGGACGAGTCAGAGGTCGTTAGCATAGCCGATGCACTGGTAGATCGCGCTCTGGCTATAAGCGCCTGACCCTGCGGTCCAGTACTTGGCAATACAAAGGTCTGCGTATAACATGCTTCGCCCCGCGCCGAAGTAGCCGTACAAGAACGTCATGAACAAACGTCTGATCATTGCTAACTGGAAAATGCACGGTGATCTGGCGATGGCGGGTGGCTTTGCAGCGGCACTGGGGCAGGTGAATACTGTGGAAGTGGTGGTGATGCCGCCTATGGCTTACCTCCAAGGGATGGCTGAGGCAGCCGCAGGCCAGGTCGCCTTGGGCTGTCAGGATATCAGCCCCTTCGCGGAGGGCGCCTATACTGGGGATGTCTCCGCAGGAATGGCTTATGAAGTGGGTGCGCGTTGGGCACTCGTTGGTCACTCGGAGCGGCGAGTAGTGCATAGCGAGAGCGACCAGGATGTCGCGGCAAAGTGCGAAGCGGCCGTTGAGGCAGGGCTGAGCCCCATTGTCTGTGTTGGAGAGACCCAGCAGCAGAGAGACGCGGGCTTAGCGGTTGAGACCATCAGCGACCAGCTGGCGTCGATATGGCGCTTACTCCTGCAGGCGCCTGCCGCAGGCATCGCATATGAGCCGGTATGGGCCATTGGGTCTGGTCAAGTCGCCTCGCTGGAGGATGTGGCCGTCATGCATCGGTCGATTCGTGAGCAGATGAGGGCGTACGATGCTCGAATGCTCGAGAAGGTGCGTGTCATTTATGGCGGTAGCGTCAAGCCGAACAACGTGGGCGAACTGTTTACCGATGATGCCGTTGAGGGTGTCTTAGTGGGTGGCGCGTCCCTTGACCCTGAATCCTTCAGGGCCATTATTGATGTCGCTGCAGAGCAGGCAGCGGCCGAAAAGGAGTAGGATGGGCCCAACGCCGATCCAAGGTGAGTTAAACAAGAGAGAAGCAGATGTCCACAGTAGAGTTAGTCTTATTGACCTTGTTGATTATTGATTCCTTTGCGCTCACCGCGCTGGTGCTCATTCAGCAGGGAAAGGGAGCTGACGTTGGGGCAGCATTTGGCAGCGGCTCAGCCAACACAGTATTCGGTAGCTCAGGGGGCGGTGACTTTCTGACGCGCTTGACCACCTGGCTGGCCATCGCGTTTTTCGCCATAGCCCTTGGCCTTGCCTATACGGCTAAGGAGAGAGCGGCTAGTGGAGACAGAGCAGGCATTCCAACGGCGCCAGAGATACCGGCGGTGATGGCCGATGACGCCATGGAGGCGGATATGTCGCAGCCCATGGGGGAAGCGAATGATGCGCCTGTGGGGGACATACCGGAAATGTAGTGGGCTTCGTATTTGAGGTTCTTAACGGACAATCAATTAAAAGCGAGGCACAATAGAGCAGTTAAGCCGAAGTGGTGAAATTGGTA
>DKNY01000021.1 GCA_002470275.1 Gammaproteobacteria bacterium UBA7376
CCGTGGCTCGCGCCCTGGTTCATTCGATCCTGGCGATCCTGGGAATTCAGCTCGCACTCTTACTGCAGGCCTGCGGCGGCGGCGGGTCGTCAACACCAGCCAATGCTCCAGCACCGCCCCCTGTGGCGGTGGAACCAGAACCCCTGCGCCTGACAGGCCGCGCTGCTGACGGATACCTGGGCAGCGCCGAGGTTTGTTTAGATATCAGTGAAAATGGGGACTGCTCGGATGAAGAGGACTCAGTCCGAACATTCACGGGCAATGACGGTGAATTCATCCTTGAGGCGCTGGAAGAACACTTTGCCCAGTATCCCATCGTGGTACGGGCGGTCGAAGGCACGACCACTGATGCGGACTTGATCACTGACGACAACCCTACGGGCATCATTCCCCCGGATGGCGGCTATACGCTGAAAGCGCCACCGGGCCTCTTCGACCCCTTGCAGCCCGATGTCGAAGTCTTCGTGAGCCCCCTAACCACCTTGGTGGAGAATGAGCGCAGCCGTTTGATGGAGGAAGACGCTGTCCTATCAACGACTGAAGCCCTCCATCAGGCCAATCAACGCCTTATGGAGGCTTTAAACCTGGTCGACGATTCACTCATAGACCTTTACACGGACTACATCGTCCATTCGGCAGCGGAGGATGAGGGGATTGCAGCCCTGGCCCATAGAGTTCATACCGCCGCCCAAGTCACCGCCGGCATCATCGCCAGGGTAGAAAGGCGCGTCGCCAGCGCCCTAGCGTCCGACCCTAATCTGGATGAAGCATTGGCCCTGAGGCTCGCGTTGGCGACCACTACGGAGGCCCTCGACGCGATCACAGACCAGGTGGCGGATAGGATCGAACTTCTCAATGAGGAGATCGATTCTGAACAACTGCAGGCGGAGGATTACACCACAAGGCTGGCGGAGGGAATCCAGGAGATGATCAGCCGCAACGATCCTGTGGAGACGGCCAACGCCCTCATAGACCTTGTCGCCATAGAAACCGCCCCGTCGGCCACCGCTACGGCTGCTGAGGTGTTGCGGTCCAACGATACCGTCTTTGTCTCCAATATCGGAGAAAACTATGATTACGACGTGTACGAAGAGGTCGCAGACGTCACCTTCTCGGCCATAGTTCTCGACAGCGTCACGAATCAGGTGACCCTACCGAGAGCGTTATTGCCCTCGAACTCTCGTTACGACCTTGCCGTTCTGTCACCGGATGGCTGGAGGCGCCTGGAGGAGGAAGAGGAGGACACCGTTACGATCCCTCTCAATGACGACGGCAGTCTTGGCTCGCCATCGCTAGAGAGTCCGTTCGCCGTGGATGCCCAAGTTGAATCTCTAGACCTAGAGGGCCTTCCCATCCCGAGCACCTTAGCGGCCCATAGCCCGCTGGAAAGCGACCCCTGGGAACTGCCCTTTAATCCGCCGCTGTGGAAGCGTCTTCTTGATGACGGCAGCACCTTCGGTCCAGGGAGTTCGCTATATCTCGCCCAGGGACAGGTACCAACGCGCGTTACCCTTGATGGGTATGATTTCGTCTTCCTCGGTCTGAACTTTCTTGAAATCAACACGCTCGCAGCTTTGAACAATTCTCCAGGCACCCTGGACGAGGATGATGCAGTCTCGATCGATGAGTTTTCAAACCTTATCCATTGGCAAATTGGCCAGCGGTATCTTGAAGATCTCGAATACGGCTACCGTCAGCTCTATGTCGCGCTGCAGGATGGCACCGCCTACATTTTTGAGTTTAGTTACGAAGCCTTTTATTTAGGAGCCGAAACTGTCGGTACGGTGATCACCACCGTGCCAGCGTCCGTCCAGACGCTGAGCGGGGAGGACATCCTGGTCATACCGATTTCTGATGAACTATCTCGATACCACCTATACCCAGCGCTATCCAGCGCCTTCTCTACATCCAACGCCGTGGCCTACAGCATCTTCGAGAATGAATTTCGCCCAGTCGACGCTCGAGAGAGCATGTCGTTCGATATTGCGATCTACAACGCCGCCGCCAGAGACTGGATTCTGTCGGCGGTGAATGACGACGAGCTTCTGCGTCATAGAGATCGCGCGCGCAATGAAGCCGTTCTAGATGAGGCATCTCAGATACCGTTCCCCACCCAACAGGCAACCCTATATCTCGGTCATCTTCCGACTACCAAAGACGGCACTTGGGACCTCTGGGAACGCCACTACAGCGAGGCATCCGACCAGTATGTGGAGACAGGGTCAGGCGCAAACGTTCGCATTGAAGTCGAGGGTACAGATCGCTACCGAGCTGACGGTACAGTGAGAATTGACAATGTGGACCGAGTGCGCAGGATTGATTTACAGACCGACGAGGTCGATGACGAGAGTGACCTTCCGATCACCCCAGATTTCTTTAGCGTTTTATACAGCTACATTGTTGAGGAATCATCGAATATATTTGAGGTGTGTGTTTTAAACCGTTATGCAGTCGACCGGTTAGGAACGGGCCTGCTGGAGGCTGGGGAGTGCGGAGAGGACTCTACCCACTACCTCAGTCTAGACCTGGATTTGCTGACCGCCAGGATGGACGAACTGGCTGATCCAGAGCGCGAGGACAAAGAGCCAGCGACGCATGGCCACTCGACACCAAGCAACTCGCCGCCCAGGCACCCGGCCCAAGGGGACCCCTGGTTACGACAACGACCCGAGGGGGAGAACAAACAAAGGACGCGGCCAACCCCTGAGCACTCGGTCCCGCCCTAGGCCTTAGGCAACGTCACGCCTCGCTGGCCCTGGTACTTGCCGCCGCGGTCCTTGTAGCTGGTTTCGCAGCGCTCGTCCGACTGGAAAAAAAGCATCTGTGCCACCCCTTCATTGGCATAAATTTTCGCGGGTAGGGTAGTGGTATTGGAGAACTCCAGGGTCACATGACCCTCCCACTCAGGCTCCAATGGGGTCACGTTCACGATGATGCCGCAGCGGGCATAGGTCGACTTCCCGAGGCAAATGGTTAGCACATCCTCGGGAATGCGAAAATACTCCACGGTACTGGCCAGCGCAAAGGAGTTGGGCGGAATAATGCAGCTGTCCCCCTCAACGTCTACAAAACTGCGCTCGTCGAAGGCCTTAGGATCTACGGTTGCCGAGTGAATATTGGTGAAGACTTTGAACTGGTTGGCACAGCGTACATCGTAACCATAGCTTGACGTGCCATAGGAGATCACCCGGGCCCCTTCCCTTGTTCTTACCTGGCCAGCCTCAAAGGGCTCTATCATGCCGCGCCCGGCTTGCTCCACGATCCAGCGATCAGATTTTATGGTCATCGTTTTCCCTCAACCCAGGCCGCCCTCTGCAGCCCAACATTACTAATTTATGCGGACGACCCGCCTCTTGGGCGCGGCTAGTCCTCCACCATGCTGATGCTCGGGCCTGGATCGGTATCCTGGGCCGCCCAGAGTCGAGCCGCCAAGTGCCGGGCTGCATCTCGATACTGCCCGCTGATCAGACTTTCAGGATCTGAGCTTACCATCGGGCTGCCTCCATCGGACTGCTCCCGCAGGGATAGGGATAAGGGCAGCTGCCCCAGCAGAGGGACACCGAGTTCTTCGGCCACCTGCTGTCCCCCACCGTCGCCGAAGGGGTGACTCACATGACCGCAGCTTTCACATTGATGGACGCTCATGTTCTCCAGAATGCCCAGCACTGGAATATCCACCTTGGCAAACATGCCGACGCCCTTCCTGGCATCCAGTAGAGCGATATCCTGGGGCGTGGTCACGATCACCGCCCCGGAGCAGGGCGCCTGCTGGGCCAAGGTGAGCTGAATGTCGCCGGTGCCCGGGGGCATATCCACGATAAGATAGTCCAGTTCCCCCCACAGGGTCTGTCCCAGAATCTGCTGCAACGCACCGCTGGCCATGGGGCCTCGCCAGATCATGGGCGTTTTGTCGGTGGTCATCAGGCTCATGGACATGGCCTTCAGCCCGTGGGCGGATACAGGTTCAAAATACTTGCCGTCTACGATCTCGGGGCGACGACCCTCCTCAATCCCTAGCATCATGCCCTGACTGGGTCCGTAGATATCCGCATCCAGCAGGCCCACGTTGGCACCCTCTGCCGCAAGGCCCAGGGCTAAATTGATGGCTGACGTGGACTTCCCCACCCCGCCCTTGCCGCTGGCAATAAGAACCAAGTGTTTCACCTGTTCAAAGGCCGGGGGGGCATCGGATTTAAAGGTTAGCGCCAGGTCGACTGTAGGCAATCCCAGGAATTCTGCCAGACGCTCTGCCGCATCTGCCTGTATGCCCCGGGCCGGATAACCCAGCCCTACGGTGATGCGGTCCCCGTCGCGCTGCACCGTGGCCCCAAGGCTGCCCCAGCTTTGCCCAAGATAGGGATCCAGAAAGTCTTCTACCTGCATGCACTGCCCCTTGTGATCTTTTTCTGCACACCCTGCGGCGATGGCGGGTGTCCTGAGTCTGAGAGAGTGCATTGTATGTGAAAAGCGGCCGCAGGAGGGGCGTCTGGATTGTTGATGCGGCGACCCCCCGGGCACGGTATATTGCACCGCTTAGACGCCCCCTGATTCAATTCACGCACCCGCGATAAAGGCGAGGCCGCAAAACCGGACTAAGCATTACATGGCACGTCAGATTCTCATCACCAGCGCCCTGCCCAACGCCAATGGCCCTATCCACCTGGGGCACATGCTTGAGCAAATTCAGACCGACATTTGGGCACGCTTTCAGCGCATGCGCGGACATCAGGCTCTGTACGTTTGTGCCGATGATACCCACGGCACCGCAACCATGATCCGAGCCGAACAGGAAGGTATTCAGCCAGAGACGTTAGTCGAGCAAATGCGCGCACTGCACGTGGCCGATTCAGAGGGGTTTTTGATCGCCCACGATAACTATCACTCAACCCATTCGCCTGAAAACAAACACTTTTCGGAGTTAATCTTTCAACGACTGCAGCAGGCCGGATTGATTTTCACCCAGGAAGTTGAGCAGCTCTACGATTCAGAAAAGGCGCTGTTCTTAGCCGATCGCTTCGTGATCGGCGGCTGTCCGAAGTGTGGTGCAGAGGGGCAATATGGCGATAACTGTGAGGTTTGCGGTGCGACCTATGCCGCTACCGAGTTACGAGACCCGCGATCCATTTACTCCGGCGTCGAGCCAGAGCTCAGAGCATCGGAACACTTCTTTTTTGATCTCAGCAAATATACCAATTTCCTGAGGTCGTGGACCCACTCTGGCACCGTCCAACCAGAGGTTGCGAACAAACTCAGCGAGTGGCTGGAGGATGGACTCAAGGCCTGGGACATTTCCCGAGACGCGCCTTATTTCGGATTTACCATTCCTAACGCTGAGGACAAGTATTTTTACGTTTGGATGGACGCCCCCATCGGCTATATGGCCAGCTTTAAAAATCTTTGTGATGGCGTCGGGCAGGACAGCATCGACTTTGACGCATTTTGGCAGGCGGGCAGCCCGTGCGAGGTACACCACTTTATCGGCAAGGACATCGTGAACTTCCACGCGTTATTTTGGCCTGCCGTGTTGGACGGGGCCGGATTCCGAACCCCGACTCGGATTCATACCCATGGCTTCGTCACGGTGGACGGCACCAAGATGTCGAAATCCCGGGGGACCTTTATTCTGGCCAAGACCTATCTCGACCACCTGAACCCAGAATACCTCCGGTACTACTACGCCACCAAGTTGAGCAACGGCGTAGACGATCTCGACATCAACCTTGAAGACTTTGTCGCTCGGGTGAATTCGGACCTGGTGGGCAAGGTGGTCAATATCGCCAGTCGCACCGCTGGCTTTCTGGTTAAGCGCTTTGACGGCACCCTGCATGACACCATTCACGATGCGGCCTTGATGCAGCGCTTCACAGATCAGGTTGAGCCGCTGGCCGCTCTTTTTGAGTCCGGTGAATTCAGCAGGGCCGTTCGAGAAATCACCGGACTGGCTGATGCAGCCAATCAGTATATTGCGAAGCATGAACCTTGGAATATGATCAAGGACGCCAGCCAGCAGGATGCGGTTCAGCAGGTTTGCAGCCAAGGCATCAATATGTTCCGTGCGCTCATGGTCTTTCTAAAGCCCATCCTGCCAGCAACCGCTGAGCGCACTGAGGCCTTTCTCAATATCCCGCCCTTACAGTGGGCGGATGCCATGACGCCGTTGCGCGACCATAAGATCAACGCATTCAAACCCATGCTGCAGCGTATTGAATCCAGCGCCGTAGAAGCCATGGTCGCTGCCTCAGTCCAGACACCGGAGGAATCGGCAGCAAAGCCGGAAAGCGAGGCCACGCCTCAGTACATCGATATCGATGACTTTAATAAGGTTGCGCTGCGGGTGGCTCGCATTACCGAGGCGAAAGAGGTATCAGGGGCAGACAAGCTGCTCCAGCTTACTCTGGATGTTGGCGATCATGAGCGTCAGGTTTTCTCGGGCATTAAGCAGGCATATGCCACCGAGGATTTGGTGGGGCGACTAACGGTGGTGGTTGCCAATTTGGCGCCGCGAAAAATGCGCTTTGGACTCTCCGAAGGCATGGTTCTAGCAGCGGGTCCAGGGGGAGAGGATATCTTCTTGCTGGCACCCGACAGTGGCGCCCAGCCCGGAATGGCCGTGAAGTAACCGGCATGGGCTTTCGCTTCAGGAGCAGGAGAGCGCTATGACCGATCTCGGATTGATTCTGCTGGGGGCTCTCCTCATCAATAATTTCGTCCTGGCCCAGTTTCTTGGTCTGTGTCCCTTCATGGGCATCACCCGGAGCATGGATACGGCTTTGGCTACCGGCCTGGCCACAACCTTCGTCCTCAGCCTAGCGGCCGTGCTGTCCCACTTGCTCTATCATGGCATCCTCGTTCCGCTGGATTTGACCTACCTCAATATCCTGCTGTTTATCGTGGTCATCGCCGGGGTCGTGCAGCTGATCCAGGTTTATCTGCGCGCCACGTCACCCTTACTGCATCAGGTGCTTGGCATTTATCTGCCGCTCATCACCAGCAACTGCGCCGTCTTGGGGGTCACTCTGCTGGCGATCAATCAGAGCCTTACCCTGCTGGAAACCCTGGTCTTCGCCATAGGCGCCGCCGCAGGTTTCACGCTAGTTATGGTGCTCTTTGGCGCCCTACGAGAGCAGCTTGAGCACGCCCCGGTCCCCGCCGCGTTTCGCGGCACCCCGCTTGCCCTAATCAGCGCCGGGCTCATGAGCCTAGCCTTCATGGGCTTTCAGGGCATCGGTAGCTAGCGATGCTGGCAACGGTCACTATCCTCGCCCTCTTGCTGGTCTTAGCTGCAGCAACCCTCGTACTCCAGCGCAAATTGCCCGCCGATGACGATGAACTGGTAGACGCCATCGATGCGCTGCTGCCCCAAACCCAGTGCGCCCAATGCGGGCACCCCGGTTGTCGCCCCTACGCACAGGCAGTCGCCCAAGGTGGGGACATTGATCTCTGCCCTCCAGGGGGCACGGCCCTGGTGCATCAACTTGCCGACCTGATGGAGGTGGATGTGGGTGCCCAGACGGCGGCGACTGCTGACATTATGGTGGCAAAAATAGACGAGAGGAGCTGTATTGGCTGCACGCTGTGTTTAGCTCCCTGCCCGGTTGATGCCATCGTTGGAGCACAGGGCTACCTGCATACGATTATCGTCGATGAGTGCACGGGCTGTGAGCTCTGCATCAGCCCTTGCCCCGTTGACTGTATTACATTGCACCCGGTCAGCCCGCCAGAACAGCCGCCCAAACCGGAGCGGCAGGGCTTGGGTTGCATCAACTGCGGTCAGTGCGTGCCCGTCTGTCCCAAGTCTCTGGCACCGGATCAGCTACTTCAGCTCACCCAGGGGCGGGCCATGCAGGCTGCCCACGATTTAGGGCTACAGGACTGTATCGAGTGCTCGCTCTGCGATAAGGCCTGCCCGAGCAAAATCAATCTGGCAGAGCTGTTTGGCCAGGCCAAGATTGAGGACCAACTGCGGGTTAGGGATAGGGATCAGCGCGAGCGCAGCAAGCGCCGTTTCGGCGACCATGTGGCCCGCTTGGAGGCACGATATCAGGACGCCGCCGAGCGCAGACGCCGCCGTCTGTTGGATCGCAAGCTCGGTTCAACGAGAGGGGATGCCCAAGGTGGGCGTTAGTAGCCAGCTCCGGCAGCGGCTGACGCCTTGGCGGATGCACATCGTGGTACTGATGCTGGTGCCGGGCTCCCTGGCCATGGTCTGGTACTACGGTATCGGCATGTTGTGGAATATTCTATGGCTGGTTGCCTGCTGCGGGCTGGTAGAGTGGCTCTGCCTGAAAATGGCCTCTGGGGCCGGTCATCCGAGCGCGGGGCTCGCGGATGGCACAACGCTCCTGGCGGCTTGGATCATGGCCCTTTGCTTACCCCCTTTCGTCTCACCTGGCATTCTGCTCATCGGGGCCCTTTCGGCCATTGGGCTAGCCAAATATGCCTATGGTGGCGTGGGACACAATGTTTTTAACCCGGCCATGGTGGGCTATACGGTAATGCTGCTGAGTTTCCCGGAAGACCTCGCAATGTGGCCTGATCTCACCCCTATGAACACCGATGGCTTAAGTGGGGCCACCCTGCTCTCCGAGTTTCGCTACCGGGGAGAGGTCACCGTAGCGGAGTTTTTTGCTGGACGCCCCGATACCTCGCCGGAGACCGTCATCGCGTCCCTATTTTTTCTGGGCGGGCTGACGCTGATCGGCCTAGGGATTATGCACTGGCGTATTCCCCTGGCGCTGCTCGCCACGGTGGCCGTGCTGGCGGCCATCACTTTTGACCAAGGCTCCTCCAACAGCTTGGGATCACCCTGGTTCCACTGGATGAGCGGCGGCACCATGATGGCCGCTTTCTTTGTGGCCACAGATCCGGTTACCCATCCCGCCAGGCCCAGCCACCAAATTTTTTTCGCGGTCCTCTTAGGTTGCCTGCTGATGCTTATCCGCACCCAGGGCAGCCTGCCGGACGGAATCGCGTTCGCTGTCCTGTTAGCCAACTGTACGACGCCTTTCTTTAACCGCCTGCACCGAGCGCGCCTGGCATCCGATGCGTAACGCCCTCCTTACCCTCGGTGCCCTGGCCCTCATCGGCGGTCTCTGCGGCGCGCTGCTCAGCGTCACCGACGCGCTCACCTCGGAAAAAAGGGCAGACAATCAACGGCAGCAGTCCCAACGGCTACTCGCCGACATGTTGGGCCATGCCGTACCTCCCGGACTGATCTGGCGAGATGAAATCGCTACCGACTGCCAGGACATCACTCCGAGCTGGCACTTGCTGCGCGGCCAGGCTCAGGGCTATGCGGGCAACCTTGAGTACCTGGCCCTGCTGCGTCATCCTGAGGGCGAAGTTGATAGCGGGACACTCACTTTGCGCGTTCTGCGACATCAGGAAACGCCGGGCATCGGAGACTATATCGATCACAATAAGAGTGATTATTTGCCGGCCAAGGATCAGCTCGGGCTGGATCAGTGGCGCCAGCTAGATAATGTGAGCGGTGCAACCGTCACCCAGCGCGCCATCACCAGAGCGGTTGAAGACAGTGCCGCTCTACTCACGACCCATCTGCAGCGCCTGCAGGAAAAGGACCTTCGTCATGGCCAATACCACCCCTGCAGCCAAGATTAGCTTGAGGTCAGACCTGAGCGCTGGCGTCATGGCGCGTAACCCGGCCTGGGCGCAACTCCTGGGCCTGTGCCCCTTGCTCGCCGTCAGCACTAGCGTGGCTCATGCTCTGGGATTGGCCCTGGCCAGCGCCATCGTTCTCCTCGGGTCGAATATCAGTATTTCGCTGTTGAGGAAAATCATTCCCAGCGCAGCGCGGCTTCCCATCTTTGTGCTGATCATCGCCACCTTTACCACCCTGGTGGTTATGATACTGGAGGCCTACGCCTTCGAGCTCTACCAGCGAATTGCGCTGTTTATTCAGATCATTGTCACCAACTGCATGATTCTCGGTCGCGCTGAGGCCTTTGCCAGCCGCCAGCCCGTGCATCGTGCCCTGGCAGACGCCGCGGGGACCGCCCTGGGTTTTGCTCTGGCCTTAGTCATCCTTGGCGGCGT
>DKNY01000032.1:0-13494 GCA_002470275.1 Gammaproteobacteria bacterium UBA7376
TGGCTGCATCATGGCGACTTCAAGGCCCGCCTGTCGCAGTAGCTTGTCCTTAATGGGAGATCGTTTGTTCGACGTTACGTAACGCTATCCCAACCAATTAGTGCTGACGGTATTGAAAAAGAGAGTGCCGCCAGACACATCCGCACTCGTTGCCCGAAATAGGCGAAATCTAAGCGGAAATACTACTGCACCTTTTCGGGGGTTCGGGCGAAATTAACCGGTTTTGGATCATCTGGTCACTCGATCCACCTGTCACGCGGCTAGGCAAGGCTGTCTGGGTTTGCGACTCTAAGGCCTATCCATCTTTCAAGGTCTAGGGAGTCAGCGTGAGTCATCCATTACCCTCTTCAGCCATTGCCAAGGCCCGAACCCTCGTTGAACGCATGTCCCTTGAGGAAAAAGCGACGTTCTGTTCTGGGAAGAATGTTTGGCACCTAGAACGTCTTGAACGGTTAGGTATCCCATCGCTGATGGTCACCGATGGGCCTCATGGCTTACGCAAGCAAGGGGCCGCCGCCGACCATCTGGGTGCCCACCGCAGCGTTCCCGCCACCTGCTTCCCTACCGCATCGGCCTTGGCCAGCACCTGGGATGTAGAGTTGATTGAAGAGGTAGGACGAGCGCTGGGAAGCGAGTGCGTCGCCGAAGACGTGGGCGTCCTGCTCGGGCCGGGAATGAACATCAAGCGGCACCCCCTCTGCGGCAGAAACTTTGAGTATTTTTCCGAAGACCCCCTAGTCACCGGCAGGGTAGCCGCTGCCCTGGTAGAGGGGATTCAATCCCAAGGGGTTGGCGCCTGCCTGAAACACTTCGCCGTCAATAACCAAGAACATGGCCGCATGTACATGGATGCCCTCGTTGATCCGCGCACGCTGCACGAGATTTACCTGAAGGGTTTTCAGATCGCCGTCACCCAGGCGGCGCCCTGGAGCATCATGTGCGCCTACAACCGAGTGAACGGCACGTACTGCAGCGAGCATCAATATCTGCTCAACGAGGTACTGCGAGAGGCTTGGGGGTATCAGGGCCTGGTCATGACGGACTGGGGAGCCACCAATGACCGAGTGCTTGGGGTTCAGGCTGGTCTTGATTTAGAGATGCCGGGCAGCCTTGGCGTCAATGATCGTCTGGTGCTCGCGGCCGCCCTGGAGGGTGGACTGAAGACAGAAGCCTTGGATCAGGCAATTACGCGCAACGTAGCGCTTGCCCTAGCTGCCGCCCCCTCACCGGAAGGGAGGGCGCCGGCAGATCACCAGGCGCATCACGCCTTAGCCGCAGAGGCGGCGAGCAGCGGCGCGGTGTTGCTTAAGAATGATCCGAGCATACTGCCTCTCGGGGGCAATGAGCGCGTTGCGCTCATTGGCGCCTTCGCCAAAAAACCCCGCTATCAAGGCGCCGGCAGCTCTCAGGTGCGCCCCACTCAAGTAGACACCCTCTTCGATGCCCTGAGCGCAGAATACCCAGGCCTGAACTACGCCCCTGGCTACGATCCGCGACTCAGCGAGCCCGACCTGGCCCTCATTGATGAAGCCACCGCCCTGGCCGCCCAAGCGGACAAAGTCATCCTCTATGCCGGCCTGCCGGGGATTTACGAGTCCGAAGGTTTTGATCGTGGCCACATGCAGCTGCCCGCCCAGCATAATGATCTGATCGAGGCTGTAGCGGCGGTGAACCCCCAGGTCGTCGTGGTGCTTGCCAATGGCGCACCCATTGAGATGCCCTGGATTGACCGTGTGGCCAGCGTGCTCGAGGGTTATTTGGGAGGCCAGGCCAGCGGCAGCGCCTTAGCCGACCTGCTCACCGGGAGACGCAATCCCAGCGGCAAGCTCGCCGAAACCTTCCCGCTAAAGCTCGAGGACGTACCGGCTCATACATGGTTCCCGGGAGCGGGACGGCAGATGCAGTATCGAGAAGGTCTTTATGTAGGCTATCGCTATTTCTCCAGTGCAAAACAAAGGGTGCTCTTTCCTTTCGGCCATGGCCTGAGCTATACCGAATTTGATTACCAGCACGCCGAGGTCCTCCACGACACAGCCTCAGACCCAGGAACCATCAGGCTGAGGGTGACGCTCAAAAACGCCGGCAGCCTGGCCGGGGCAGAAGTGGTTCAGGTCTATCGCAGCCTGGCGGTAAGCACCGTGCATCGCCCGGCTCAGGAGCTGGTGGGCTTTGCCAAGGTTATGCTGAACCCAGGGGAAACGCAGACCCTAACCCTGAACCTGCTGACTCGGGACTTCGCCACCTTCGACTCCGGTCCAGCCGAATGGACTATCGAACCCGGGACCTACGACCTGCACATTGGCAGCTCCAGCCAGGACATTCGATTGTCAGCATCCGTCCGCCTGAACAGCGGTGATTCCGCGCTGAGCCAGGCCGCCCAGACGGTGCCTGCCCCCGTTTTTAACGCCCCCAATCAAGGCCAGCCCCTGGACGTCAACGACAGCTGCTTTGCTGCCATGTTAGGCCGCCCGATCCCCAAGCCCGAAGCCAGCCGGCCCTTTCATCGCAATTCCTCTCTAGCTGAAATCAGCGCTACCTGGCTGGGTGCCAAGATTCGAGATCGCGCCGTTGAGTCCTTCCTCAGTGGATTGGGCATGGGTGAACCGCGTCAAGGGGACGAAACCCTTCGCAAAATGTTTAGCGAAATGGCCAACCACATGCCCCTTCGAGCCATGGTGCTCTTTCAACCCAAAAAACTGAGCTACCAACGGCTGGACTTGCTGCTCGCGCTCTTGAACGGACATCTGTTCACAGCCTTCCGCCTGTGGCGACAGCAGCCGCGCTGATCAGCGCTGCAGCCAAGCCTGGTAACGACCAATACGTGGGCGGTCATCGGCCTCCAGGGCGATGCGCAACCTCACCTGAACCCGGGCGCCCGGGGCCTGATCGCTGGTGACGAAGGTATCAACCGCGAGGTCTTGGCCCGTCAGGCGCGGCAAGTCCGCCAAATTAACCCACGCAGGCACCCAGGCGGGGATGAGTTCGGGCGCTCTCCGCCATTGCTCTTCTGCGATATCCAGGTCTCAGAGCTGGCGCGCCAGACTCACTGGCTGTGCATTGCCGTCGGCTCGATCCACCCTGAGGTTGAGGTTCTGGCGATACGCCTGGATGGCTGGGGCAGCCGCGTACGCTGGTTGAGTGCCAGGGCGGGATAAATTTCCAGGCGCTCCGTTGCCGCGTGGCGAATTGCCCGCAGCGGAGCATCGAGCAGAGGGACCATCAGCCGGCAACGGCGCCCAAACGAATCAGCGGGTCTGCGCCAATGGCCGACCAACGAGGTTTTCAGGATTTAGATGATACCGGCGCTCCTTCCCCTAAAGCGCGTTCAGGCCAAGGGTAGTACCTGCCCAGGGCCGCCTCCGTATCGACCCGATATTGCTGGAGCGGCTCAATGCCGAAGGTATGTCGCACGGTGAGGGATGTCAGCGCGCCATCCACGCCATCCGCCTGCATCACACAGCTGCCGTCACGTAAAGAGAATCGCGCCTTCGGCTGTTCGGGCATCCTGGCCGACGGGCTGAGGCCTCCGCGCACGGCGTCAGCAAAAGGATTCGCCATAGCAAGCTGATGGTGGGCATTCTGCCACTGCGCGAGCGCCTTTTGATGACAGTCGCCACAGGCTCGGAGCCGACGTAGGCTCGGTGCGGGGTGATTGGCTGCTCAGCAGCTAGTCTTATCCACCGAGGCAGGCTGACGCCCCATAAGGGGCAATAGGAGCGCCAGTGCGCCCAGCCTAGCGAAGATCCGGGCGACGATGGACTCAACGGGGGATATCAATCGGCGCCAATGCCCCCCAGCGGCAGCTCTCAGTCGCCGTAGTGCGCAGCCAGAATGGCGATGTCTTCATCGGTCAAATTTGCCGCCATGCCATTCATCACGGCGTTTTGACGCTTATTATCTCTGTAGGAGTGAAGCTGAACCCGCAGGTAACGCTCCCATTGACCGTTCAGGTTTGGGTAAATAGGCGCGATCGCCTTACCGTCTACCCCGTGACAGGCAACGCACCCCTTCTCCATCGCTAGCGCGGCACCATCGATATCATGCGCGCCGCCGCACCCTGACTGCACCAGGATAAGGCCTGCGACAAGCGTTCCTTGGGCTAACCTTGATAATTTCATCCCTTCTCCTTATCTGGCTAACTTGCTGAAATACTCAGCCAAAATATCTATGGTTTCGTCGCTCAGAGGTGCCGCCTGGGCGTTCATCTGATTGCCAGGCTCGATCTCGTCACGGAAGTACTTCAGTCGGCTAACGAGATACAGGCTGTTCTGCCCGGCAATGTGCGGATATCGCGCATCCCTGGACATCCCATTGATGCCATGGCAGGTGACGCAATGATATTTCCAGGCTAACTGCTCGCCTTCATCGGCAATAACCGTGGGCGACGCCAATACGGTCGCCACCATCAACGACAGGGCCACAATCACAATCCGACCTTCAAGGAACCTATTGAGCATGTCACGCCTTCCTTTAAACGCTTAATTAAAATTTTCGGATATTTCGTCCCGCCCAGACCTCTTCAGCGATCGTCTTAGGCGGCTGGCTTTGGGCAATAGAATCGGCCTCTTTGCTCAAAGTGCATGCTGATGTTCGCCAACCTTTCGGGATGAATTTAGCTGCGCTCCTACTCCCTGGTACACGAAGCGAGCCCAGAACGCCTAGGCCTTTGATCCGGCCTTTGGGCGCCCCAAATCCAGCGACGGCTTTATACCATAGGCGTAAAACAAAGTCTTCGATGCCGAGCTTCGACAATGGCTGAGTGGTGTTTTTACAGAAAGAGGAGGGAAGCGCCCGCCCCCCATGGGGAGGAGAGGGGGGGAGGGACGGACGCTCGGGGGACCAGCTCGTCCTAGACAAGACCGTTGGTGTCTTTTTGTGTCTAGGACATAACCATTCCTTGAGCTAGATAATAGCGATTTGCTCGCTTTTGTAAAGCCTAATTAGAGGTTAATAGGTGTTCAAAATAGCCATTAATTAGACATCGCGCTCAACTTGGACATCCGCCGAGACGATAGGGCCGCACCAAGTCCAAGTTCATGGCCCCGTTTCCAATCAAGGTAGCCGGCTCTGGGAAGCCGATTCAACGCAGGACGCCGGTTGATGACAGAACTCAATTTGAGCCAGGGCTCAGGCTCCAACTGCCGAGGTGGTTGATTACAAGACTCAATTTGAGCCGGGGTGTAGGGCCGCCTCTGCGTCTGCCACCAGGCCATAGAGCACAATGCTGCAGTAAGTCTGTCGCTCGACCCTGAGATAGCCATCCTCAACCAGCCCAAGACCCCATACGCACGCGCTCTGCAAAGGCTCGAAAAACGACGCTTCGATAACAAGAACGAGAGGGTGACGATAGACCCCCGCCAGGGCCACGAGCAGAACCACGACTAAGGCAAGGACTCGGAGGGGGTGACGCCTCAGCATGTAAGTCGAACGTCCGTAATGCCGTCCAGAAAGGCTGTTGGGCCCCTCTCCATTTGGCGAATATCCAGTCGCGACAGGTACCAAGCCATGACCGACCGCGCGGTAGCACCTAACCAGCCCTTATTCAGGACGATGCGCGGAGGGAGACTCTGTAGCCGCTGAATCTGTCGAACTTCTGCCATACGCTCCTGCTCAATGGCCGATAACGCCGGACCCAAGGCGTCCAGCGCGTTGTCGGCCGGAGACCCAAATAAGGGCACAAGATGATTTGCCGCAACAATGGCATCCCGCAGCGCGATGTTGATGCCCTGCCCGCCCACTGGCGACATGGTATGCGCCGCATCGCCGATTAACAGGGCGCCCTCAGCGCTCCAGCGCGCCACACAGTCGGATTTTGCGCTCAGCAAGAACGGATTCTCCAAATGCCCCCCATAGGCCGCTAGGTGCTGGGCCAACGCCGGATCCACATGGCCGGCTAACTCCGCCACCCACTCGCTCGCTTCCCGCTCCTTGAACGCGCCGAACGTGCCCTTCGTGATCACCCAGCCAAGCTGGAGGGAGTCATCCCAGGTGCGGTAGGCAAACAATAGGTGGCCCTTGCTGGCATAGGCCTTACCCCCCTCCCAGCCGGAGGGTAAGGGCAGCTTAAACCAGACAATGTCCATGGGCGCGGTAATATCGTGAACCCCAAGGCCTAGTGCCCGACGCACCCAGGAGTTGCGACCATCGGCGCCGACAACCAGCGCGGTCTGAAGCTCGCGCGCCGCTCCATCCAAACGACAGCGCACGCCGCAAACTCTCTGTTGGACGTAGACCAATTGTTTAATTGACACCCCTGCGTGGAAACGAAAATTTGGGTACCGCTTGGCAGCGTCTACGAGCGTCTTAAGCAGAACAGGTTGGGAAACCGCCCTGGGCAGCTGATCCTCAGCCTCCCATTCCGCCACCTGGCTGCGAGTCACTTCCAGCACTGGGCGCGAACCGATATGCAGGCTAAAGGCGTCCAGGGGGGTGGAGGGCACCTCAGCCAAAGCATCAGGAATGCCCAGTTCAGCGAGTGCCCGTTGACCGCTGGGCATCAGCACTTCGCCACGAAATTCCCGACCAAAGTCGCGGCTGCGTTCTAGCAACGTGACATTGACGCCACGCTGAGCAAGCAACAGCGCCAGACTGGCACCCGCAGGGCCAGCACCTATAATGGCCACGGCACTCATGACGCGCCAAGGCCGGCTATCCGATCACCGGCTGTCGGTATAGGTCTCGTTAAGTGCTTGATAGGTTGCCACCTTTAAATCCGAGCGCAAACTCCAGGGCGAGTTCATCAGCTGGATCAGACTGACCACAACCAACTCTTCTTCTGGGTCCACCCAGAAGATTGTGCCGGCAGCTCCGCCTCAGCTGTATTCTCCAATACTCCCCACAACGCCATAGGCCACTGGATTTGTTATAACCCCGAAACCTAGACCAAAGCCATAGCCACTTTCCGACCAAGCGTCAGCAGGATTTTCACCGCTTCCCGTCACGCCCAGCGAGGAGGCTAAATGATCTTGAACCATAAAATTTACAGTCTTAGGACTGAGAATACGCACCCCATCCAGAGACCCTCCGTTCCTTACCATCTCAGCGAATCGAGCATAGTCCATCGCCGTTGAGACCAAGCCCATACCGCCCGCAAATAAGCTGACGTCGAAGAAATCTGAGCCTGCCACACCGGGGCGCGGATTGTAGGGCGGCGGCGCGAAGCGAAAGTCTACCAACGCGCCATTTTCTGGATTAATGAAGTGATTTGCAGCGAGTCGATCACGCTTTTCTTCCGGCACTTCAAAAAACGTATCCTGCATCTTCAGGGGCGCAAAGATGTGCTCGCGGAAATACTCGTCCAACGGCTGGCCGCTGAGGCGCTCAATGATTAGGCCTGTGACGTCAACGGCAACGGAGTAGTGCCAGCGACTGCCAGGCTGGTACCTCAATGGAATTTTGGCGAGCTTGGCCACATAGACATCTAAATTTTCGGAGGCCGACAGGTCTGACATAACGTACTGTCTGTCGACCTCCTGAGTGGCTGCCTCAAAGTGATAGGTCAACCCGGCAGTATGAGTGAGCAGCTGGTGCATGGTCATAGGCCGCTCCAGGTCTTCGAGCTTGCCCTCCTCGTTAAGCACCTTCAGGTCTTTGAACTCGGGCACAAATTTCGTGACCGGATCACTGAGGTGGAACTTACCCTGCTCATACAGCTGCATGGCGGCCACTGCGGTCACCGGCTTGGTCATAGAATAAATGCGGAACAGGTCATCTTCGCGCAGTGGCGTATCGTCGCCTGCTCCACGGGTGCCGTGGGCCTCAAGATGGATCACTCGACCGTTACGCAGGATGAGGTTAACGATGCCCGGTACTTTTGCCTCATCAACATGTCTTTCCGCGAGCTCGGACACTCGCTCAAGCCGCTCGGAGGATACCCCCTGGCGCTCCGGACTGGAGGATGGCAAATCCTTTGCGTGCGCTGACCCCGCCAGCGCCCAAAAAACCATAAACAAAACGCGACACTGAACAGCAACTAATCTCATCATCCTCTCATCCCCTCATAGCTATGGAAACGTATCCGCATGTTCCATTTTCAAACCACGACCCTATCGTTGAGAACGCAGAGAGACAAGCCAATTAAGACACCCACTACCAGAAGGTCATGGGGGTCATTGGGGGGTCGGAGTGTCGGTTTTGGGGCAGGATTTCGGGCCCTAGGCATCTATGACGCCCCGCTCTTTAGCCGTGGAGCCCAGCAGCGTCTACCCCTTTGCTAAACCTTCTTCGCGATAACCACAGCGCCTTGAGACCCAAGGCTCACGCAGCGTGTCCAGATCTGTAGGGGTAGGGAAAGTTGCTGGCCGGCAAGGGCTGCGGCTTCGTCTCGATGAGCGATCTCATCTTCCTGGCAGGACACTAAAATTTGCCTCACCTGAGCCCAGGCGGCTACGCCCTGCAGGCGTTCGATCTGGTCCCCATAGTGCCGGTCCACGAAGGTCTCCACCGCCTGGATGGTGGCATACACAGCGCTTGAACCAAACAGGGCCGGCAGGGCACCGGTTAACCAACCCATGATTCGCCACAGCCACAGCAACCGGGTCCGTCCAGACTCGGGCACCAGAGCCTCCATACTGCGCAAATGCGCCCTCTCTGTTTCTAGATGATGCTCGGCAAAACTTCGCACTTCAGGGTCCCGAGATACCGCCAAAATGCCACGATAAATCATCACGGCACCCACTTCCCCAGCATGATCAGAACGCAGGTCTCTGGCGAGTTCGTCTGGCAGTGGGTTGGGCCAATCGTGAGAGGAGATAGGCGCTTCCATAGCGGTGTCTCTTTGAAATTGTGCTAAGTCTAGTGGGTGCTACGCCTTGAATCAGGTCTAGATCCTGCGAGATTCTGGACAAGGGCTGCCCTCACTAGAGCGAAAAGAGGGGGATATTCCCCCCCCACATGCGGCTCTCCGTCGTGTTTTGCCCCCTGACTGGTTAGGGTAGTGGGGTTCGCCTCTCCTATCTTCAGCCGGTAGCGGGAGCCCAGTGACAGACAGCGGAGCAGGACCATGGACAAGCCCAACATCGTCTTTATCTTCAGCGACCAGCAACGAGCCGATACTCAGGGGTATGCAGGCGACCCGGTCGCCATCACGCCGCATCTAGACGGTTTGGCCGCCCAGGGCGCCGCCTTCAGCAAGTGCTTTACCAGTTCCCCGGTGTGTATGACCGCCCGGGCCAGCCTGATGACCGGCCATCAAGTCCACAAGCACGGTGTCTGGGCTTTTGCGAACCCTGAGATCAGACACGGGCAAAGCCATGTGCGGAACATCCGCGATGCGGGCTATCACACCGGCGTGGTGGGCAAAACTCACCTCTGGCACGACCATAAACAGCACGCCAACGTCCACCAAGAAGAGATGCACGACTGGGGTTTCGTGGACGCAAGAGAAACCACCGGGCCTTCTGAGTCTTTATCTACGGCATCACGCTATACCGACCATCTGGCCGAAAAGGGCCTGCTGGATGCCCACAGGAATTATCTGGATATGTATCTCCGGGGCAAGCGGCCCCTGCCCTGGGAACTGCCCCCCACCAAGCTGCCCAAGGAAGACCATCTGGATATGTTTATCGCTGGTCTCGCCGTTGATTGGCTGGGGGACTGCCCGTCAGATCAGCCATTTTATCTTCAGGTGAACTTTGGCGGACCTCACGATCCCTGGGATGCACCACCGGAGTATCGCAGCCTCTACAACCCTGACGACATTCCCCTGTCCATTACCGAAAAACCCAGGGGGCCTGCCTCGCCTCACGTCCAGCAGCTGCTGCAGCACGCGCCAGCGAAGCTAGACCACATGAGCGAGGCCGAAAATCGGGTCATGAAGTCCTACTACTACAGTAAGGTTACCCTTATCGATGACTGCATCGGGCGCGTGGTAAACGCCCTGGAGCAACAGGGACTCATGGAAAATACCTGGATCGTTTTCTCCGCAGATCATGGAGAAATGCTGGGCGATCATGGTTTGTTGGCCAAGAAGTGTTTTTATGAGGGGGCCATCAACGTGCCCTGCCTACTCCGACCCCCCGGTGGCGGTGAGGCCAGAACCTCTAGTGCGCTCACCTGCCATCTTGATATCGTCTCCACCCTGGTAGACATCGCCGGCGCCGCACCCCTAGATCACTGTGATGGCCGCTCCCTGCTGCCGCTCCTGGCAGATACCTCAAGCGCCCGACATCAGCAGGCAATCCTGAGCGAACTCGGCCTGCCACCCAATACCTTCTCCATGGTGCGAACGGAAACCCACAAGCTGTCCATTGACACGCTCTCGCGCCAGCCCATTGATCTCTACGACCTGCGCGACGACCCCAACGAGCTACACAATCGGCTCGACGATCCAGGCTATCAGGGCATCAAGGAAGAGCTGATCGAGCAGGTCCTTAACCCCCTGCTGGCGGACTTAGATACCACCACCTGGTAGGCCCTCAGCCGTGGCTGGATCAAGCCCCGCTTGACCAAGGCCTTTATTCCATCGAATACGTCAGGCCAATCTTGACCATCCGCCCAAAGGGGTTGTGGTTATACGCATCGTAGTTGAGATCGTTAGCGACCTGAGGCGGATCCTCGTCCGTTGCGTTATAGATAGACAGCGACGCAGTGAGGTTTTCATTCACCGTATTCACATAGGTGATGTCATGGGTCATGAAGCTATCAATCTTTCTCAGGTTTGCAGGGGTATCCGCCGTTCGGTCTTCATAGCCGGACGCCCTGCGCACGGTCCAGCCAATGCTGTGCTGGTCGTTTGACCAGCGAACATAGGCATTGGTCTTGTAATCGGGCAGCGGCGTGAAGGGGGTTCCTTCATTTGAGAAGCCAACGAAATCTCCGCCAGCCCCCAACGTCAGCCCCTCCAGGGACAGAAAGTCGTCACTCTCGTACTCGAGCTGATAGCTTCCTTTGATGCCCAGCTCCAGAGTGCCGTTCATGGCGCCCTCCCGCGTGTATCGCGCCGCAACATCAAGACCGGAAGTGGTTACATCTGAACCGTTGATCACGTATCGCTCAACCCGCTGCACGCCGGCTACCGGGGTCCCCATAGGCGTCAACCGGGCACGAAGCACTGTGCACGCATCGCTGTCGACACCCGTGCTGCCGTCTGCGCACCCAGCCGCATCGTAGGCCGCAACGATCTGGTCAACATTCTCGATTTGGAAGGGGTTCGAAAAGTCGAAAGACCAGTAGTCAATAGAACCGAAGAATCCGCCAGTTTGATAAATCATCCCCACGTTCACGGTGGTGGCTTCTTCAGGTTCCAGGTTTACGTTACCCACCGTATCTAATGCCTTAAAGGCGCGGGCAGGCGCGATGAACTTAAGCGTCGTGCTCGTTCCGCTCAAGAAGCTGGCAGGTGGCCCGCGAAAAGTCGTGGATGCAGACCCGCGAAACGTCAGGCTGTCCGTAGGCGACCATCTTAGCGACAGCTTGGGGTCGAAGGATGAACTGCCGTCGTCACCATAATCTTCGTACCGGAAGGCAAGCTGAGCTTCCATCGCGTCAGTGAAGGGCACATTGATTTCGGCAAAAATGCCGTAGATCGACCTGTCGGTGTTTTCTTCATCCGTTGCGGCCAGGAACGCGGTCAGTCCCGTGCGCTGATCGCCGCAGTCCAGGGACGCGACGTTGCCGATGGTGACGGAATAGGGATCGTTAAAGGGACAGGGATTGAGTGCGCGGTTCGCTTCATCCGTCACGCTGAAGTCATAGTCTTCTTGCCGGAACTGTAAACCCGCCGCCCAGCCAACCGCGCCGCCTTGAAGTTCTAGTGCGGTGTCGCCATTGAAAATCGCCTCCAAAACCAACTGCTCATTCGTGGAGAACGTAGCAGGTGATGCGGTGAGGTAGTCGATAAGCTCGTCGGAATTCGCAACGCTTGCGTCGTAAAATGGATTATCGATACCCAACACGGCGGAGGTCGGGAATGCGTTGGAGAACGGGTTGTAGTACTCACACGGGCCTTCGCCAGGGGCGCCTGTAGAGGGATCACACCCTTCGCCCGCAAGGCCGTCGAGGGCAAAGGCCATGCGCTCAACATACATATCGCTGCTGTACACATCTCGTTTGCGCTCTGAGTAGCTCAGGCTTACGTCGAACCCAATTCCATTTGTCATTGCGCCCTTCAGACCTGTAGAGAAACGCAGGGTTTCCGTTATACGCTGGCGCGCTTCAGCTTCGCCATTCCGGCCCGTGACGCCCAGCATGCGAGACCAGCTGATAACGCCAAGTTGATCTATCCCGACACCGGCCAATGCAGCCTCGTCAGCAAACAACTCTGGATTGGCCGCTTTCAGCGCAATGAGGCCGGGATGATCAGCATCAACAAAACGATCTGGCCCGAGTAAGGCTTGAGGTGGAAAGGAAGGAGACGTCTTCCAGTTCATATCCATTTCATGCCAAAGCATTTCCGCATGGAACTGGACGTTATCAGAGAGGTCCATGTTCACTTCACCAAAGACGCGCTTGCTGTCCTCTTCTTCGATCAAGTTAGCGAAGAAGGTGTACTGGAACCGGCAGAATTCATCGATGAGGGCACCACCTAGGGCGTCACAGTTTGGATCAGCCACAGTGCCGAGGACGCCGCTGGCGAGACCGCCATTTCCATTTGAAACTGCTGGGAACATGGTGCCCGGGTTTCCAATTGACGACCAGCCGCCTGGCGCCGGGTTCTCTGCGAAAGGACGGAGCCCCCAATCGCGGTCTTTGACGCCTAGCTCACCACGCTGTGAGAGTTCAGCAGCGAGGGTCCAGTTTGCTCGGCCCACTGAATCGCCGATGATGAAGCTCATATTCTGATCGCCAGACGACCCTTCAATAATCTGATGGGACAGCTGCGCCTCAAACCCCTGGAAGTTCGATCGGGTCAAGAGGTTCACAACGCCACCGATAGCATCAGACCCATAGGTCGCTGCCGCGCCGTCCTTCAACACCTCGAGTCTTCTTAGCGCGATAGTTGGAATGGCGCTGATGTCCACACCCTGGCTTTCCGTCGTGACGTGGCGCTTGCTGTTCAGCAAGACCAGCGTCCTCGCAGGCCCCAGGCCTCTCAGGTTAACGGTCGACACACCGCCATTGGACTGACCGCCGCGATCGTCGAATTGGTTCGTCTCGGATAGGGTGCCGGAACTCACATTCAGGTTCCGGATAATTTCGTTAATGCTGGGTGCCCCAACGACTTCCAGGTCAGATCGATCGATAACGTCTACTGGCAAGGCGGCGTCCTCTGGCGTGCCCCGAATATATGAACCCGTGACAACAACTTCTTCGATGACGTTTTCATCCGATTGTGCAGGTGCAGCACTTATTAAGCCTCCGCCAGCGAGCGCCAACATAAGCATCACGAGCAGGCCATTATGGCCAGCCATGAACGGCGCCCAAAGGCCAGAGTCGGCTATGGTTTTAGCAAACATGTTCTCTCCATATTTTTGTTGAAATGGCCTAAGCCGCCCTCACGAGCCCTGCGTCTCCACTCGGCTCGCTCGGGATGTCGCCAGCGCGACTGTGCCGCCC
>DKNY01000032.1:13807-25889 GCA_002470275.1 Gammaproteobacteria bacterium UBA7376
GCGCGACTGTGCCGCCCCAACCCATGATTCGGGTAAGGCTGCGGAAAGCGTCAATCGGAATGGCACGCAATTCAATAGTTTAAGTGTTTTTTATCGCGAATTTCTAACTTTTGACTTACAGAAGGCCATGTGACCCTCGTCCCCTGAATAGCGCCTATCGAAACTGCGCCTCCCTGCCCCTGGGCAAGCGGTCGACGAAAAGAGGGTTGTTAAAACATCAGGCCGCCCAGCAAAAACATTCAGGGGGGGCGTCCCAACAAAGTTAGGGCATCACGGTTTCTATCGTTAGCCAGCCTCAGACCTAGCGTTGACCCAATTGACCTCATGCAGCCGTCGTGGGCCTTACCCCAATCCAATAAATTTTTGCATTCGATAAGCAAAAAACCGGCACCCTTTGCTATAGTCTTTTTAGGGGCTGGCACACCGGATAACGCCCTAAAACCCAATAAAAACAATGCGAATTACAATTCTACATTTGATAATCATGCCGCGAGATCAACCACCATCCCACGCGCATGACTTTTGAGAGGAATGCCCCATGGAAGCAACAGAGAACGTCGAGGAAGCAGTCGCAGAAACGGGTGTAGATGCTGATAAAGAGACCGCCACCGCGTCAGAGGCGCCGGCAGCAGCAGAGGCATCTGGAGATAACGAAGACAAAGAGGATTTCGCTGGCTTTGACGGTACCTGGGATTACGAATGGGTGCGTACCCTGGATCAGTTTATGGAAGATACGCCATGGACCTGGATCGCCGTGGCCGTTTTTGCTGCCGGGATGATTTACTCGATATATAACAACCGGAGCAAATCAGACGACTAGGCCTCACCCCGCTCAATGTCTCCCATCCCGAGCAGGTGAAGTCAGCCCCTCCTCGACATGATAAGGCGCCTTCACCCCCCAGCCGCCTATCTTTCCTAACCTGCGCCCGCCGCTCCGAGGGCGCGAACCCTCAGGCGGCGAGCACCGACCGCTAGCCCCGACGCTAAAGCCGAGTGAGTTTTTTGCTGGGATAAAAAGCCAGTACGTATTGCTCGTAGAGAGACAGCTGCCTACCCGTTCCTGACCCACATCGCTCGATGTAGCTACTGTCAGAAAACGTACCAAAAATGCGATCCCAAATAATCACGCCGCAGCCGAAGTTCGTGTTGCTGTCATCAAAGTTTTGGGAATGGTGCAGCTGATGATGTTCGGGGGAGGTAAAGATCCAGTTCCACACGCCCGAGCGCATGGGCAGGTTTGAGTGCGTGATCCACCCATTGCAGAACCCGAGTGCTGCACTTACCGCGACCACCTCGGAGGTGGCGCCAAACAGCGCGAGAATCACCGGGGTTGAAATACTCAACGCCAGGAACTCCGTGGGATGGGTACGGTCGGACCGCATGGCGCTCATCTTGGTGATGTGATGATGAGTCGCATGGGTGCGCCAAAGCAGGGTGTATTGATGAGACCAGCGATGAATCCAGTAATAGATAAACTCAGTCGTGGTCTGCACAAACACCGCGCACAGAATCAGCCCTGGAATCGTGGTGGCCTCAAGCGTGAACGGTATAAACGAATTATCCCGAATCCATTCGAAGGCATCCTTGATGGGCGTCCGGTAATAATCACCGATCAGGGGCAGCCAGATATACGCTGCCGTAAATATCCAGAATAAGTCTTCGACAAAGTCCTTTTTGTTCAGCAGCCAGGCCTTCTTCTTTGTCCAAATACGCTCCGCGCCCAACAGCAGGATTAGCGGGGAGAACAATAAAATCGCCGTAAGCGTATCGGCGTCCCCGCCCAGGGCTTCAGGGGTCATCGCCTCACTGGTGATGGCAATGGCAACGGCAGACATGGCGGTCAAGGCGATCAGCGGCTGGGGCAACGTCCACAGAAATTCCGTCAGCTTCGACTTGTACGGGTAGATCGGCGGATCCATCGGGTCATCGGTCTGTGATGCAGCCGGGCTCTCGTGCTCACGGCCTGTTCTTTCATAGGTCACGGTTTCATCTAAGAACGAATCGCTAGAGAGGTCACTCATCGTTGGGGTCCTTTCCTGCAGGTTAATTGATAACACCGGCTCAGGGTCCTGCGCTGGGCGCTTGGGGCCATGAAAACCGGGACACGCCTTGAGCCCTTGCCCCTGCTTCTTCCAGAGGCCGCCCTTTGGCTGAACAACCTCGAATTTTGCAAAAACCGTTCCAAAAAATGGGCCTGACCATCCCGCCTTGGCCCCCGTGCCTGAGCCTGGCCCCCTCCCACCGCTGAGCGCCACGCCTAGCTATCTAGCTCGGCGGGCATAGACGCCGTAAAGGATTGGTTTTGGGGGATTTTTTTAATCGGCTGTGGTCCCGAAAAACGAGGACAGGTACTGGTTGTCGCCAGGACCCCTCGGGACCACAACCTAGACAAAATTGCCCCCAGCAAAGCAGGGTCAGCTGGGTTACCGGAAATACAGCGGGGCTGCCACATTTTGGTTCGTTTTAGAGCTTTTTGGTGCACGGATTCTGCAACCCAGCGCCAGGTACTCACCCAGATGCTCGGTTTCAACGACTCACATACCTATGGCGATGCAGAACGCTTTATCGATCTGGCCTAAGTGCGCTCGATCAGGGACATACAGCGCCTGATCTATCCGCAGACATGATCGTCATCCCTGACAAGGCGTTAACGGTCAGCGCCGGCAGGTGGATTGACCGACGGAAACGCGATCCCCACTTCTCACGGCCATCAAGCAGTCCAGCCCCTAGCGAACCTGACTGGCGCCGCGAAAGATTGCATTCAGGAACAGCACGTTAAGGCCATTTTGCTGGGCTCGAAAATTAGGATCCTGGGTAAACCCGATCACCACCCCTGCACCCTTGGGTTCTACGGCGACAAAGGGCTTGTAGGCGAGCTGTTTCTGGTTGCCTTCCCACATAAATCCGCTCACCAGCAAGTCTTCCTGGGCAGCGAATCGCACAACATTCGCGCCTTGGTCTATGGTGCTGGGGGTGTAAATGGCCGTTCCTCTGACCAGCACCTTCAGGTTCGGGGAGACGCCCGCGCTCATCCAGTGATCCCCGTCCACCTCTGCCCGTGCAATGGCCCCGGTTACGCGCTTTGGCTGCCGCTCGTCATCCGCGATGGCCTGCCGGTAAGAGGCCTCGCTGAGCACGGTGCCGTCAGTGAAGAGCCCGTCGTCGTCGGGTGCAGACGACGCCCCCGGTCCTTCATCCTCCAGAGGGTCCTGGGCCATCCTCTCCCGCCTAACGGACAGTAGATCAACATCTGGGTGCGCTAGGAATGAGGTTGCTCCGGCAATGGAAATCAGGACGCCACCTTCCTCTACCCAGCGACGGAGTGTCTGAATGCCAGCTGGTCCCAGCGCCCCCAGATAAGCTCGATACGAACCATCTGGAATGAGAAATACGTCGTAATCGTCCAAGTCGAATCGGCTGAGGGACTGGGTCCGGACGATGGTCATCGGATAGTCGAACAGTTGCTCCAGGGTGAACCGCGTGCTGCCGGCGCTATAGGCACTGGTTGGCGCGTCCCACAGCATGGCGATCTTTGGCTGAGCCATACTGACGAAGTTGTCACTACCGAAATTGGGGCCTTGGGTGACCCAGCTCTCATCCGCCGCTACCACATCGGCACCGGTTTCCTGGGATAGGTCCCTGACGATAGCGTGTACGTCATCAGCGTTTTGATGCACGTTGATCACGAGCGTACCCCGACCATAGCGCCGGCCCTGGTGCACGAAGGGCAAATCCGTTCCCTTCATCTTAACCCCGGCACGTAGGGCCTTGGTCATAAAGCGCGCCGCGGAACGACTCCCCCAGGGGACGATGTAGACAAGGCCCGCATCCGTCCAAGGCGCTGCCTCCTGCCCCGAGGACTCTAACGTGAAGGGTTCGCTTCTAGCGGAGACGCGCCTAGAACACTCGATGCTTTCTGCATCAAACATCAGGGGCAGTGACCACGCCGTAACGTCGTAAATCTGGCTGGCTAGCCCCTTGTCGGCACGCGCGCGCTCCTGAGCCATAAACGCTTCAGGCAGCTCAACGTCCTGCTCTAGCAGCGTTTGGATAAGCCTCTTTCTAGGTTGGTTCAAATTGACAAAAAAACTGCCCGCCGAGACGTTCTCGCCGCAAAGGCTAAAGTCCTCCAAGGCCCTGCTGACCTCAACGCCCTGTCGGGCCAATACCTTAGCTAAGTCCAAGGCACCGTCAGAGTTCACGATCTTCGGAAAGATAAACGACCGGACCTTCCCCTTCTCCCCCTCGGAGATCGCCGAACGACGATAGTCGTAGAACTGGCTGAGCAAGAGTTCTCGATGGGTGACGACGGTTTCAATGGTGCCCAAGGAGGCAGCAAAGTGATTCCTTATGGTCTCGGCATAGGTCAGCTTCGTGCCGTCATACCGGGTTGCTACCAGCCCTCGTGCGGACGCCTGTTCGTAGGTCATGCCTATGCTGCCATGATAGAAGGGCCAACTGGCCCCGTATCCCGGGAAGAGCGCGTCGAATACCTCTCTGGTGTAGTAGTCGGCACCCATGGCATCAAAGCGCCGCGCGTTGGTTTTCCCGAACAACGTCAGCGCCTCCCGCTGCTCCTGGGTGAGGTGTGGATTGAAGGGGTCGGCCTCTGGCGCGAAGAAATAGGTCGAATCCGTTCCCATTTCGTGGGCATCCACAAAGGCAACGGGCATCCACTGGAGGTAAGCCTTGGCATGGGCCTGGGTCTCAGGCTGGGTCTGGGCGAACCAGTCTCTGTTCAGATCAAACAAATAATGATTCGTTCGTCCCTGGGGCCAGGGTTCGTCATGCTCGGCGCTCCCCATATTCGCGTCAGCGACAATGCCGCTGGCGCTTTCAAAGTGGTGCACAAAACGGTCTCGGCCATCGGGGTTTTGCACCGGATTGATGATAATCACCGTTTCACGCATGGCTGTTTTCACCATGGCATCATCCAGGCTCGCGATAAGATGATAAGCCGTGGCCATCGCCGCTTCCGGAGACGAAATTTCGTTTCCATGGACGCCATAAGACAGCCAGGTTGCGGCGGGATGCGTCTGTATCAACGTCTCAGCTTCCTCCGGGGAAAGGATGCGCGGGTCAGCGAGTCGCGCCATGTCCCGCTGAATCTCCGGCAGCCGAGCCATATTTTTTTCATCCGATATCACGGCATAAAACAGCCCTCTCCCCTCCCAGGTTGACCCGTAATCGACAATCTTCACCCTGTTGGGCGCATGGGCCTGCAGGGCGTCAAAATACTTGCGCGTGTCGGCAGCCCAGGTGATTTTTTCGCCGAGGCTGTACCCCAGGACGCTTTGCACTGTGGGCACTGCCGCATCATATTGTTGGGAGCCGAATACCGTGGGTGCTGCCTTGGCTATCACGGCCGTGTGTACCAGCAGTAGGCAGGCGGCCGCCCACCAGACCAATTGCTCAAGCCGAGTCGCTCTTTTTAGCAAGACTGTCACCCTCATCCTCTTAATCCTCTCTTTTTTATCTCAACCCTTTGCCCTTAGGTCTCAAACCTGTGCCTTCTGGCCTCAAACCTCTGGCTTCTGGTCTCAAACCTCTGGCTTCAGGTCGAGCTATGTACGTTTTGCGCGCGTGACTGTGGGGTGGCGGTCGACGATGCATCACGCTCAAACCTGCGGCCCTATTAACGCACAATCCCGTGCCAATTGGTCAATGCAGCGATATTAAACCCACGGCATCAGCCAGTGCTGCCAGGAGCGCATGGAGGGAAGTGGTGCTGTTGGTCTGCCCAAAAATCAATCGGTCTGGTCGTACCAGCACACATTCGCCCTGCAGCGCCGGTTCCGGGAACTTTCCTCGCTCGACCTTCAGGCCCGAAATGTCGATCTGTCTGATTTCCAGCATTTCCATCACGGCCTGGCTGGCTGGTGAAAGTGAAATGGGTCCGTTAGTGATCAGGCCAAAGTGAGGGCCGAGCAGGTCATCGAAGCGAAAGACCTTGCCGGCGGCGTCGCGTACCAGGGGCTGAGCCAGCAAATAACCCGTCGCCCCCTCATCGGATACCTGGGACACCATGACGGCGCCGGATCGTATGGGCGGCTGCTCTCGGCCTTGACCGTAGCCGGATTTACGCACCGTCTTTCGTACGGTTGGCGCCGCCTCGCCCGCAGCAGCAGCCGCTTCTTGATCCGCGAGGTTTTGCATCAAATATCCCAGCTCCACGGCCCAAAGCACCAGGTCATGGGCATGGGCGTCGCGCTCTGCCTGATAGGTCTCGAGCAGTGATTGATCACAAACACCACGAAAGATCAGCGGCAGCTTCCAGGCCAGATTGATCACGTCTCGCATGCCCGAGTTCATTCCCTGACCCAAAAAAGGTGGGGTTTGATGGGCTGCATCGCCCGCCAGAAAAACGCGACCTTGCTGCCAGCTGCTGGCCACTGCCGCATGGAATTGATAGACCGCGGCGCGGCGAATCCGATAGGTGTCCCGGGGTGTCCAGCTATCCAGCAAGGCGTAAATGGTTTGGGTTTCAGCCATCTCCTCGGCGGTTTCCCCAGGGTTGAGCTGAAACTCCCAGCGGCGGTAGGGGTCCTTTGTGGCCACGTAAGTATGGATGCGTTTCGGATCGCAAATTTGCAGTACCTCATTGGGCAGATCGTGGGGTTTCTGCATCTCAACATCCACCACCAGCCAGTCTTGATCGTAGCCCAGGTCTCGCCAGTGGATACCTAGGGTTTTACGAATTGAGCTGCTGGCACCGTCGCAGGCGATCAGGTACTTGGCGCTTAGTGCCAGGTCGCCCCTGGATCCCGTGGCATGAAGGGAGACCTGTTCTGGATGGGTCTCAAATTCAGTGACCTCGTATCCAATATGCGTGGTCACCCTGGGGTGGGACTGCGCATGGGCGCGCAGGAAGGTTTCTAGTTCAGGTTGGTCGAACATATTGGCTGGCTGCCAGCCGTTGCTGCCCATGGACGCCAAAGTGCCACCGAATAGCCACTCACGTTTGGAGTTGGCAAAGCCCGCCCGCTCGTCCTCACGGAGAGGCTGCATCATCTGGTTCACGGCTTCCGCCAGTCCCGCAGGCTGCAGGGCGCGGATGATTTCGCCGTCCAGGCTCACGGCCCGAGGCAGAGTATAAACGCCCGTATCCCGCTCTATCGCGACGACATTTAACCCCGCCTCGGCGAACAAAATCGCGCCCAAGCACCCGACCGGGCCCAGGCCGACGATGGCGACATCAAACCCGTGATCAGCGGTCACGGTCATTGGATGAAGGCGGTATCCGGTTCTGCAATGACCTCATTCTCGATGAAGCCAAGACCCTGGATCTCAACCTTGACCCGGTCGCCAAGCTGCAGCGTCCCCAGGGGCTGCATGGCGGCACCCACTCCACTGGGGGTACCGGTGGCGATGACGTCACCAGGCTCCAAGGTGAATGCGGTGCTTAAAAACTCGATGATGTCATAACAATTGAAAATCAGGTCATCGGTGTTCGTTTCCTGACGCAGGGCGTCATTCACGAAGGTTCTGAGCATCAGATTGTGGGGGTCCACCTCGTCCGGTGTCACGATGGCGGGTCCAAAGGGACTATGGGTATCCCATGATTTCCCCATAGTGAACTGGGGGGGGGTCGCTAAAAATTGCCATTCTCGAACGCTGACGTCGTTGAGGATACAGAAGCCGGCAATCACTTTGTTGGCGTCCGCCTTGCTGACCCGGCGGCACCGCTTGCCAATGACGATGCCCAGTTCACCCTCATAATCCAGCATATTGGTTTCCTCGGGCGAGTGAATCGGCTCATAGGGGCCGTTGGCAGATGTGGCTTGCTTGGTGAAAACCACCGGGAATTTTGGAATCTCCATGTTGCTTTCTTCGGCATGGGCTCGGTAGTTGAGGCCAATAGCTAAGATTTTGGGTGGGCGCTTCATGGGCGCTTCAATGACCACATCGTCAACGGAAAAATGGGGCGTCGCGTCCAGGTGGTTGGCCGCTTCCTGCATCCCCGCGTCTCCCGCCTCAAGAAAGGCGAGCATGTCCTTGGGTAATGCCGGAGCAACCTCGGACAGGTCAATAATCTGCCCGTCCTGCAGCAGTCCAATCCTCGTGCGGTCAGATTCAGTAAAGGTTATCAGTTTCATAACGGGTCCCCTGGTGAGTTGAAGAGATTGGCTAGCGCGTCGGCATGGGCGTCTACCATTGCTGGATCCAGCGGGTTCCTGCCTGATAAGGCCTCGGCCTCCGCAGCGTTGGAAAACATGAGCGTCGCAGCACCGGTAACGATGTAGTAGAAGTGGTGCGCCTCGAAATTCGGCGCCACGCCCAACTCGGCGGCTTGATCAAAAATCCTACAGACGTGCCCGTACCAAGGCCGCACCGATCGCTCCAACAACCAGTCCAAGCGCCAGTCCCTGTCCATACCCTCTTGAATCATCAGACGGTTTAACTCGGGGTACCTGGCGCAAAAGGCCACGTAGGCCCGGACAAAGAGACGCAGCCGTGCCGCTTCGTCTGCTTCATTCAGGGACGCTAGGGCTTCCCCCAGGTCATGTTCTGTCGTCGACATCAAATAGTCAGCGGCGGCCGTCCAGAGCTGTGCCTTGGACCCAAAGTGATAGGCGATGAGCCCACGCTTGACGCCTGCGGCGGCCTCGATGCTGCGTGTAGAGGAGGCTTCATAGCCCCGGGTAGAAAACGCCGCCAGAGCGGCTTCGACCAGCTTCCGTTTGGTGGCCTTGGCATCGCGAATTTTGTTTTCGCAGGACGGTGCTTGGACGCGTTGGGCAGCAATCACATTGGGCTCCGGAATGAACTTGTATCGCGTTGCGCTACTTTATATATTGCTTGTCAATTGGCAAGTTAAAAGTGGGGAAGCCATGGCAGGTATCAAAGATGTTCTCTATGTCAGATTTAAGGTGACGGACCTGCAGGCGCAGAAGCAGTTTTTGAATGATTTCGGGTTCCAGACCCAGATCGAGGATGATTTGCTGATGGCTCGGGGCACGGACAGCAGTCCCTATATCTACCTTGCCGAGGCCTCTGACACCCCGGCATTCGTCAGCGTGGGGTTTGAGGCGGAGTCCGAGGATGCCCTGCGAGACATTGCTGCTATTGACGGCGTGCCCGTGGAAACCAATGCACTCCCGGGGGGCGGATTAATCGCCCGGCTGATCGATCCAAATGGCTTTGCGGTAGAGGTAGTTACCCAGATCGACCACAGCCCAGAGCTCCCCGTCGCGGGACGCTCAGGACTAAACGACGGCAGCACCAAGCAGCGCCTGGGCCAGCGTGTGGCGCTAGATGCTTCGGCGTGTTTGATCAAGCGTCTCGGACATGTGGTGCTCATGGTTGAGGACTTCCCTGAAACCTTTGACTGGTACCAGCAGCGGCTAGGGCTTCTGATTTCCGACGAAATCGTGATGGATCAAGACGGCCAGGAACAGACCCTGGGTGCCTTTACGCGATGCAATCGAGGAGCAACATTCGTTGACCATCACACGCTGTTTTTTATCCATGCCGGTCAGGCGGACTTTAATCACGCTGCATTCGAGGTCGCGAATTGGGACGTATTGATGCAGAGCCATTACACCCTGAAGAAGGCTGGCCACCAGCACTCCTTCGGCGTGGGTAAACATATTCTGGGAAGCCAGACGTTTGACTACTGGAAGGACCCCAACGGCTTCATGCTTGAACACTTCACCGATGGCGATTTGTTTAATGAGTCTTTCGGCTCTCACAAACGAAGCCCCGAAGAGCTGTTGGGGACGCTTTGGGGACCGGAAGGCATGCCCGGTCAATAACCCAGGCTAGGAGACGAGAGGATGATTCTGCTAATCATTGTTCTAGCGACCGCTGCCCTCGCGCTTTTGGCAGTTTTAAGAGAGCGTACCCTGAGGCAAACCCGAGCGGTGCCCCCGGGGCTACAGAGCGACGTTACCTTGCCCTATAACGCCGAGTGGACGCTCTATCACAATCCCTTTTCTCTGTGCTCAAAAAAAATACGAGTGTGCATGGCCGAGTACGGCGTCCCCTATGACAGTATTTCTATCGACTTGATTGAAACCGGCGGCTATCAAAACATCAGCCGAGACTTTCTCAAGGTGAACCCGGGCGCCACGGTGCCGGTTCTCCTTCATAACGGTCATCCCATCTACGAATCCCACGAGCAACTGAACTACGTAGCGGGCAGGGTCGATGAGGCTGGCCTATTGGTGCCCCATGGCCCGGAACAGAAGGAGGTCATGGCAGCCTGGGTCCACAAGACCTCCCTCCTGGGGGATCACCCCATCGAGTCACCGGAAGCGACCGCAGGCAACGCCGTGGCCGGATTGACGATTCCGATTTTCGCTTCTATGGTGGCGAAGATTCCCGTCCTCAAAATTTTTGAGGGCCTACTGTTTCACCGAATCAAACAGCGCGTATTCTTTTTCCTGCTGATGAAACTTACGGGACTGTCCAAAACCCTGACGCTGAAACCCGTGAACCAGATCATCCATCGCGCCGACCGAGCCATGGCTGCTCATCTCATCGACCTCGAGCATCAGCTAGACCAATCCGGGGGGCCGTGGATTTGCGGCCAGCAATTCACCCTGGCCGACGTAGGCATGATGGTGATTTTTGATCGCCTGCGAGAAGGCGATTGGTTGACGCGCTCGCTTGAAGACCGGCCAGTTCTCCAGGGGTATTGGGCAGCCCTGCAGCAACGCCCAAGCTATCGGCAGGGATGTTTGGAGTTTGCGCATCCGGCGGTCACGGAAGCGACCCAGGCCTTGGTTGAGATCAAGCGCTCGGGTCGATGGCCCTCGGGCCTTCCCCAATAGTCCGCCAAAGCGATTCCGGACCGACCTCGGAAAGCTCAGCAGCCTAAGGCGCGTGGTCGCCCTGCCCTCGTTCAATGCCCTTGGGTCGGATACACTCTTCGCGCAACAGACCCTCGCTACTGTCGTGGGTCCAGTAGGATGAACGAGAAGAGGCGTGACATGAGAGCCATCCAAATCAGACACCCTGGCGGGCTGGATCAACTTCAACCGGTAGAACAAGACATCCCTGAACCAGGCCCCGGACAGATTCGCGTTCGCTGGCATGCCAGCTCTCTCAACTACCATGATCTGCTGGTCGCCAATGGCGGGATTCCGGTCACCGACGGCCGTATTCCTATGTCCGACGGCGCCGGAAAGATCGATGCCGTGAGTTCCGACGTGACGCGCTGGCAGGTGGGCGACAGAGTGATGTCGCTGTTTTTTCCGGATTGGCAGGAAGGCCGCCATCACCCGGAACGCACGGCAGCCGTAACCGGCGACACCATTGATGGCTGTGCCTGCGAATACGCGGTGCTGGCTGAAAACGCCGTCACCCCCATGCCCAAGAATCTCTCCTTTGCCGAGGCCGCCACGCTGCCCTGTGCTGGGCTCACAGCATGGCACGCCTTAATGGTGCGCGGCAAAATGCAGGCGGGCGACACCCTTCTCGTCCAGGGGACAGGCGGCGTGTCCGTGATCGCCCTGCAGCTCGCCAAGGCGGCCGGGGTCTCTGTGATCGCCACCACCTCGTCCCATGCAAAAGGCGAACGCCTCGCGGCCTTGGGCGCGGATCACGTGATTAACTACGCAGATAACGAGAACTGGAGCCGTGCCGTCAGCAAAATCACCGGCGGCGGCGTGGACCATGTCATTGATATTGGCGGTGCCGCGACGCTACAGCACTCCATTGCCGCTGCCCGCACCTCAGGCCACATTTCCCTAGTGGGCATTTTGGGCGGCGTTAAAGCCAACATTAATGTACCCATGATCTTTGCCAAACAGCTGCAGGTTCACGGCGTCGCGGTTGGCAGTGCAGCTATGCAAAACGATCTGACCCGTGCCATCGAGGCAGGCCGTATCAAACCAGTGATCGACAGTAATTTCGACCTGGCCCAGTCCGCCGAGGCCTTCTCCTATCAAACCAGCGCCCGACATTTCGGCAAGATCACGCTATCCATTTAGGGTTTTAGGGCAGCTAACGATTAACCTGGGATGCTGTCAGCGCACAACGCCATAGGCACGACCCGGTCGTCTTATCGCGTTGGAAAGCCCGAAAGAGTGTCTGTTCGGGAAAGGCTCAAAGGGCAGGATTAAGGCGGTTGTGGGTA
>DKNY01000025.1:0-3082 GCA_002470275.1 Gammaproteobacteria bacterium UBA7376
TTACCCTTACGGTTGTCCTGGGTCCCCTTCTTGGCCTCATTGAGCCAGGCCTGAACTGGCTTCATGACTTTGTTTTCGGTGCTGCCATCGCCATGTGTGCCGTATCGTGGCTGCTTCTGATCGCCAAAGGGCGAGCCTATGTCGCGTTATCCATTGCCCTGGTGATAATGGGCACCCTTACCTTTCTTTTCGCAGTTCTGGCTTTAGACGGCGTGTTGGACAACCTGTTTATCGCGCTCGTGATCGCATCCTGTGTCTGCATCTGGGTACTCCAATATAGAATCGAGGCCGGCAAACTGCTCTTGAGAGTTCGCGTCGGCAGCCACTTGGTCTATTACTTCGTACTCCTGTGGGCCTCAACGCTTTTGCTGATGCTCATCGCCCTTTTCTCTGTCGATGTGGTCAGCCAGTCCATTTTGCAGGCGAAGCCGCTGACACCGTTTGTTGCAGAGTTGGTGGGCCAACCCGACCTTGCCGGCGTGCCCGAAAGCCCTGAGGCCACCGCTGCCCAGGCCGAAGCAAATATCGAGCTAGCGCCCCTCAGCGACGAGCAACGCCACAGCCTGAAGTGGGTTTATGCAGCCTTCCTGCTGCTGGGTTGGGTCGCACAAATTCCCATTGCTATTTTCTTGCCCTACTACTACATCTACATTATGCAGCGCGTTAATCAGGATCTGCGCCTGGCTCTGCTTACACGCTGGCACCGCTTATCCCTGCGCTACCACAGCGACCACCGAGTTGGGGATTCGGTTTATCGGCTCTATCAGGATAGCGCCATGGTGACTGCGGTCATTGGGGAAATCACTCAGGTTCTACAGGTGATCATCACCTACTTCACCGGGGTTACGCTGCTTCTTGCACTAGACCCTGTACTGGGACTGATGGCGCTCAGCATTGTGTTTTTCTCCATGCTCTGGGGACTATGGTTCTCCCCGAGAATGCGAGATAAGTCTCTCCTCTCGCGTATCGCAAACTCGGACTTCACCTCTCGCGTTCAGGAAACCTTCGCGAGCATCCGCATTATCAAGGCCTATGGCTCAGAGGACCGAGAGCAAGCCCGCTTCGAAAAGGATTCCATTCACGCATTCAATGCGTCCTATCGCGTCAGATCTCTAACCGCTCTGGTGGGTATTGTCACCTTCACCATTGCTGCGGCCGCCTTGCTCTATGGCCAGTTCCTGACCGCGATTTGGGCTCAGGGTGAGCGCGAGACCTTCGCAACGGTTTTGGTGGCCCTCGTGGGACTGAGCTTTGTTCGGTGGAACCTATCGGCCTACCAATCTGCCCAAGAACAGTTGGGCACTTCCAGCGTGGCGGTCCGAGACCTAGTAGAGCGTTGGGCTCGCGCCCAGGATATGGCCATGGGCCTAAACCGCGTTTTCGACATTCTTGATATCGAACCTGACGTTCAGAATCGCCCGAACGCCATGCCCTTCGGCGGCATGCGGCGCGGTATTGAATTCGACAACGTAAGCTTCGCCTACGAAGCGTCAAGACCGGTCCTGCAGGATGTGAGCTTTGACATCAAGCCAGGCAGCGTTACCGCCATCGTTGGCCCTACCGGTTCCGGAAAGAGCAGCCTGATGAGCCTCTTGTCACGCTTATTCGACCCGGACAGCGGCCAGATTAGAATCGACGGCATCGACATCCAAGACTTCGAGGTCGACAGCCTGCGCCAAAACATCTCTGTGGCCCTCCAGGAAAACGTGCTGTTTGGCATGTCCCTGCGAGAGAATATTCGCTACGTCGCGCCCATGGCTAGCGATGAGGCAGTGCTAGAGGCCGTGCGTGTGGCCTGTATTGAGGAATATATCGCCGAATTGCCCCAAGGTCTTGATACCCAGCTCAGCGATCGCGGCGGCAAGTTATCTACAGGCCAACGACAGCGCCTCTCCATTGCCAGAGCCGTAGTCAAAAATACCCCAATCTTGATTCTGGATGAACCCACGGCGGCGTTGGACGCCAGAACGGAGCATCAGGTACTGCAGCGACTGGCGGAGTGGGGCGAGGACCGCGCGATCTTTTTAATTACCCATCGCATTTCCACCATCAAGCAGGCAGATCAAATTCTGTATATCGACCAGGGACAGCTGATCGAAAAGGGGTCTCATGATGATCTCATGCACCTGAACGGAGGACGTTATCGCAACTTCGTGGACACCGAAGCTCGCCTCTCGCAAAGATCAATGCAGGGCATCGCTGAGGAGGGCAGAGCATGAGCGAGAACGCAGCTGCCGAGGCTTTGAAGCAACGCGACCATGAGGCTAAACTCGATTCATCCGCTAGCACGCTTGATACGGATACAGATATCTCTGGCCGTGAAGTACTCAAGATTTTTGTTCGGGTCACGACCTATTTCAAATTCTTTCGCGCACGCATCGCTGCGAAAATAAGCTTGATTACCGTTGAACACGTTTTCAGGCTTCTCATCGTGCCGTGGCCGCTCAAGATCATTATCGACCATGTCATCCTTGGCCAACCCATTGCTGATGATGCGGCAGGTTTTCCGAGCTACATGGCAGAAGGCATCCTATTTTTGCAGGATAAGACTGCCGTGGAGATCATGACGTGGATGCTCCTCATCGGCGTCGGCATGGTGCTGGTGTTCGGGATGACCATCAATCGCGGCATAGGCAGAAATGCTAACGGAAGCTATACCGGTGCAGCAGCGGGATCACTGGGCGCCGCCAGTGCTACGCTCGCCAGTGGGCACGATACCGCCACCCAAACCGAAAATGCGTCAAACAGCGCCTATAGCGCTATGGGCGGGTTACTTGGCATTCTGGACTTTAAGATTCACCTACGCCTCACCCAGGCGCTGAACCACTTGCTGCGGACCCAACTCGCTGAACGCATTAAAGCTCTCCCCGTGACCACTCTAGATGACCAACGGATTGGAGACAGCGTCTATCGCGTCATGTACGACTCTACCAGCGCCACAGGGGTCTACGAAGCGCTTACCATGAATCTGTATTCGGGCATTTTGTCCATTGGCATCACCCTTGCCATCATGTTCACAAGCTTTGGCAACGCCCCAGAGGTGATCCTAGTCGGCATTCTAGTCTGCCCGATCAGCTTTCTA
>DKNY01000025.1:3470-24426 GCA_002470275.1 Gammaproteobacteria bacterium UBA7376
GCGACAACGAGCAATATTGAGGAAGGCATGAGCAACGTTCTGGCGGTTCAGAGCCTAGGCGGCAACAAACGCGAGGCGAAGCGGTTTAGCGACGCCAGCGAGGAATCTTTTCGGCGCTTCCGCTCCGAGGCCTTTATCAAGCTGCTAACCGGCCTAGTCTGGGGTTTGTCTTTCTTATTCGGACAAATCATTTTCTTTCTAGTGATGGCCGGCTATGTCATCGACGGCACATTTACTGCCGGAGACTACTTCGTTTTGTTCTACTACTTTTTCGTTCTAAGCGCCGTTTTCTCCGCCTTTGGCGGCCTCTACGTAGAGCTTCAGAGCTACATCGCGGGCCTTCGTCGGGTCTTCTTCCTACTCGATCTGCCAACGGAAAAGAACAGCGAGGGTACGACCCTGCCCCCTATCCAAAGCGGCATCAAGATGGAGCACGTAGGCCTAACCTATCCTGACGGTCGACGTGCCCTCCGAGACATCAACCTGGAGGCGAAGGTTGGCGAGATTATAGCCCTGGTGGGGCCGACGGGTGCTGGGAAAACCAGCCTAGCCTTCCTGGCCCCCGCCTTCTTGCAGGCAACAGAGGGCAGGGTTTCCATTGACGGCACAGATCTCAAAGATGTTTCAGTAAGCAGCCTGCGAGATCAGGTTTCCTATGTCTTTCAGGAGACTCAGCTGTTCTCTGATTCCATCGTAAACAACATTCGATACGGCAATCAGCGGGCTACTCAAGAGGAAGTTGAAGCGGTCGCTCGGGTTGCCGGCGCTCATGATTTTATCATGGCGCTGCCCGAAGGCTACGATACGAGCCTTGGTACCGTCACCAGCAAACTTTCCGTTGGGCAAAAGCAGCGTATTTCAATCGCTCGAGGCTTGCTCAGAGATTCAAAGATGTTGATCCTGGACGAACCCACTTCGGCACTGGACCCGGAAACCGAGGCCTATCTTGTCGACGCCCTCAATGAAGCCGCTAAGAATAAGCTAGTCATTATCGTGGCCCATCGTCTTTCGACCATTACCCATGCCGACCGCATCTATTTCCTCGAATCAGGGGAAATTCGCGAATCCGGGTCCCATCAAGACCTAATGTCCATCAAGGGGGGACACTATCGCGATTACGTGATGATGCAGGCCGGGCGTTAGGGCGCAGCCGCTTAGGCTTCCCACAGCCCCCGGTGGCACGCATCAGGATCCGCCTCAACTCTTGTGTTCGTATCCACAATGAGGCATTCCCTTGCCCGTTGGTCATAGCGCGGCCAGTCGGGCATCCCTCCGCCGTTGGGCTCACCGGTCCTCGCCATAGCCATCACGGTGTCCGACCAGGTACGACCAATGGTTTTCACGACGGCGTCGTTTCGGTCATAGGCCATAAAGGCGTGCGTGTTGGGATTCTCAAAAACATTGAAGGTGAACGCCATTTCGCCGGCATGGGTGGATCCCAGATGCTTTCGATTTGGTAGGTTGGCAGGCAAGTCAAAGCGATAAAACCAGCCGCCAGGGCCCGCTGCGGAGGCGGTCTCTGCTACCAGCATGCTTAAACGACGGAACATATCCGTCCAAACCATGGCATGCAGCTCCCCCTTCCCCGCCTCAGGGTAGGCGTCTTCCAGCGCATTAAGGTAGGGCTTCGGATCGCTCCCGGTGAGCATATCCGTTGCCAGGTAGCTATTGAGAGCCGGATCGAAGGCGCGATTCTCATCAATACCCTGGGAATAAAGAGTACCCTCATCGCGATTCGAACCCGTCATGATGGGCACGCCCGTCTGCCCCCGGTCTTGAATCGCCTCTAACGTGGACCGAGTAATCACCTGCCCATCCACAGAAAAAGCGCGCCCGTGGCTGGCAAGCCCAAGAATGTCCGATGCAGGAAGCTGTTGCAGATAGGCCGCACACTCTGATTCCTCTATGCCTAGCTCGGCAGCTAAGGCCTGACACGGGTTTTTGGAGGGCTTGTAGACCGTTGTTGGGCTGTGGGCGATCACGCGGTGATACAGCGCGTCAGCGCCAGGCGCTGCGAGGAGGCCCAAGACCGAGGAGCCCCCGGAGGATTGGCCAAAAATGGTCACCTTGGCAGGGTCACCACCGAAAGCCTCAATATTTTCTCGAATCCACTGCAGCGCGAGAATCTGATCCTGGATGCCATTGTTTGCCGAGGTGGCAAAGTCTTTGCCCTGACTCGCGAGATTCAGAAAGCCGAATGGGCCCAATCGGCTATTCACGGTCACCACCACCACATCACCCTGGGCGGCCAACACCGAGCCATCATATTCGTTTGCCGACCCGTTCATAAAGCCACCGCCGTGGAACCAAACCAGAACCGGACACTGGCTCACAGCGGAGGCCGGGGCATAAATGTTGAGGAAAAGACAGTCTTCGCTTATGCCGCCGCCAACGGGTGCTCCCAGCGTTCCCTCAGATGTACGCATCTGCACAGCACGATTTGGATAGGCTGTCGCGTCAAAGACGCCTGCCCAGGACTCCGCCATCACGGACTGTTTAAAGCGGCGCTCTGCCACCGGTGGTTGGCCATACCGGACGCCAAGAAAGATTCGGCTACCGGCAGTTTCAAATCCGCGAATCTTGCCCTGGCGGGTAGAGATAGGGGTCATGCTGAATCCTCAGGTCGTAGGAAAATCTAAGCGTCTGCGCGTCGGCAGAAAAAACTCACGGCTCGTCGTTCGCGCTGCGTATGATTTCCCCCAGACCAATGGACCGTTAGCGCATGGTGAATAACGGCATCCCCGGGATTTACGGGGACCGGGACGGCGCCCTCGCTGTGTTGATCATAGCCCCCGACATACAGTTTCTCTTTGCGCGGTATTAGGTGGCTTCCTCGAACGTAATAAAGACAGCCGTTATCCAGGTCCATTTGATCAAGCGCGATCCAAAGTGTGACACCGCCCTTGGCATCCCACTCGCCATTTACGCCGTCAACATGCGGAACAATGCCTTCGACAGAACCTGGTGGTCGGTCCACGAAGGCGATGGTCGATGTTTTTAAGGGCACGCCGAGCATGTCCTCAAGAAGCGTAAGGTGGTCCCCGCCCTGAGCCAACTGTTCAAACCACTCATTATGGTCTTGGAGCCCCTTCAACGTCGTCAGCTGAGAGGGTTTCAAGCCTTTCAGGCGTTCCTTCGAGCGCTCGAGAAGCGTCTCACGAGCAGACAGGCCATGCCCTGCCAGCCGCGCCAGTTCTTCAGGTCCTAGGAACCCAGGCAGCCGCACAAAGCCCTCGGCGTTAAAAACCGCTCTGGCGTGATCCCGCGCCATAGACTCGCTGAAGGAAATTTGCTCAGCCATCAGTTCACCGGGGTAACCCATACCTCTGGGGAGGAAAGCCATCGCTTGTCTTCTGCCACCCGACCATCCCATCCCCCAGCGACGTAAAGGGAACCGTCTACAATAGCGGCCGCGGGAGAAGATATTGCCTTAGGCAGCGTGTAGGACAGCTCCCACTGTCCGCCTTCCCTCAAGGTGAGTACGTCGGCGGTCATCGCTTTCTTGCCGCCCTCTGGCGTGGAATGGCCACCAATCATCCAGATACGGTCATCGTACACAAAGGTCGCGCCTTCAGAGTGTGAATGGGCCACAGGCAGCGCAGGACCCTCACTCCAGGTGTCGCTCTCAGGATCGTAAATATCCACTAACCTTTGGTCTAGCTGCATGCTGTCGTGATGTAGCTGGCCACCAATGGCGTAGATTTTACCGTTCATCACGACCACCGACAGCTGGTTCCGAGCGACCGGCAACGGCGCCATGGCCTGCCATTCGGCCTGACCTTGTTTTTCCCACTGGTCTAGGTCGAGACGCCAATGGTCCGGAGAATCTGTATCGCGGTCCGCCATCAGCCCGGAAACGTAGTGCAGGTACTGTCCTACTCTAGCGAGGCCGCCACCGGCTCGGGGGCCGGGCAGCAGCGGCGCTGCAGTATAGCGATCCAATGCCAGGTCGAAGTGCCACACCTCTGAGACAATATGGTCTTTGCCCGGATGAACCTTATCTTTCATGCCACCAGCAAACCAAAATCCGCGCCCGTCGGGCACAAGATTCACGTGAGATATGGCGCTGGGCAAATCCTGCAGCTGCGTCCATGTCCCTTCTGCAGGGTCAAAAACGTCCAGCCGCTTGCTTGAGCAAATGAAATTACCGTACCCGCCCAAAACGTATACTTTATTATCGACAACGAGGCTGGCCGGCTCCCATTTGGCAACCGGCATATCCTCTAGCTGCTGCCATGTGGCCTCATGTATGGGTTCGCCCATGGGTTACTCTCCAGCGGGTGGGAACTGCCGATCCATGGCAGCCAGCAGGGTTTCACAGCGTTTCGTCAGCATCTCACGTGTCTGGACGCCATCGCAGAAGATATAAAGCTCATCCTGCTCCATGGCGCTGACCACCTGCTGACCCACTATATCCGGTGACACCGCCATACCATCAATCAAGCTTAATACCTGCTTGGAAGCCCGCTGCCGAAGCCCGTCGAGTATGGGTGTATCCACCACATGGGGACACAGCACCGATACGCCGACGCCGGTCTCTGCCAGGTCATTCCTCAGAAACTCGGACAAACCCACTACGGCAAACTTGCTGCTTCCGTAGGCTGACTGGTGACCGTGGCCCTGAATGCCGCTAAAAGACGCGGTGTTCACGATATGGCCCGGCCCTCCTCGCTCCAGCATTCCGGGCAGGAACACTTGAATGCCGTTGAGCACGCCCCAAAAGTTAATGTCGATCACGTTTTTCCAGCTTTCTTCTGCGGTGTCCAGCACCTTGCCGCCACCGCCGATCCCGGCGTTATTACAGAGAATGCTGACCGGACCCAGCTCAGATTCTATCCGCGACGACGCATCCTCCAGGGAGGCTTTATCTCTCACGTCGACTTCTAGCGTCATCACTGAACTCGTGATCGACTGCAGCTCGGAGAGTGCTGATGCTAGACGGTCGGCTTGAACGTCTGCAATCGCCACATTCGCGCCCTCAGAGGCGAGCGCTTTGGCAATGCCGAGACCAATTCCAGATGCCCCGCCGGTAACAAAGGCTGTTCGATTATTAAGCGTTTTCATTAGAGGTCGGCTACCTTATTACTCTCAATCAATTCGAAGTCGATTTGTGCTCCAAGTCCAGGCTCTTGATGAGCATGGACCATACCGTTCTTGTCGACCTCGATGTCTTGAACAAGACCATGCTTTTGTACGGAATCGGGCAGCAGAACTTCAAAATATTCGCAGTTTCGTATGGCCATGATGAGGTGGAGATTCGCAACGTTGTTTAGCGAATTGCCGCCATGGTGCACCTCATAGTTCATCTGGAACGTCTCCGCCGTGTGCGCTGTTTTTAAACAAGAGGTGAGCCCGCCCTTGATGGCTACGTCGCCACGCAAATAGTCCGTCGCACGTTCCATAATCCAAGGTGAATATGAAAATGGCCCACGGCTCGGCATTTCCGTTGCCATTAGGGGAATGCTCAACACTTGCTTGAGCTTGACGTAACCATAGAGGTCATCGAAATGTAGGGGGTCTTCGTACCAATAAAAACCCAGTCCTTCAACGGCACGGCCCACTCTGAGCGCATCGGGGTAGTCATAGGACCAAGTGGAATCGAGCATCACTCGATAGTCATCACCCACAGCCTTGCGTACGGCTTCACATATTTTTATATCCAGGGCCGCGGTGCCCGGGGGATGGATTTTATAGGCGCTCCATCCAGCTTCCTTAAAGCTCACAGCCTCTTCTGCGTACTCTTCGATGTGCTCAAAGACAGCCGAACTCGCGTAAGCAGGCGCGGAATCCCGATAGCTACCCATGAGCTTATGGATAGGCAAGCCGGCATGCTTTCCCGCAATATCCCATAGCGCCACATCGATAGCGCCAATGATGCGCATCGTATTGCCCATTGCCCAGGCCGACATGGTCTGCCAGATTTTCTCGCGATCCATCGGGTCTTGACCAACCAATAGCGTTTTGTACCGTTCCACGATGAGCTTGCAGTCGTCTGCGGCGGGTGCCATCGCAGAGCCCAAGAAGGCGTTCCCTTCTATCCCTTCGTCAGTGATGATTCGAACAAGGCCCATGGTGGTCTTCCGCGAACCGGAGCTCTTCACGCGCAGCGTATAGCGCGTAGGCGGGATGTCTTTCCATTCCCAAACCGTCACTTTTACGTCCGTAATCTTCATCGTACGTTCCCTTAATACAAGAATTAAGCACCGGGAGTTTCCCCACCCAGCAACCAGATTTGAAGCGCAAGAACTGCGCCGTTCCCCAACTGCAGAGTAGAAATGACCCCGAGTCCGGTCAAATTCCCGGCCCACTTCTTTCACCCAAAACACGCAATCCATAGTCCCTCCTGATTTCTAGCGCAGCCATTTTGGGTGAATGGATAATGAAACAAACTTGTATATGGAGCGCTCCGGTTAGAGAGTCGGCGGTGGAGGTAATTCATCGTGCTTGCTTTAGACAAAAGACTTAACCTTGACGACTTCGCCGATCTAATTTGCTCGGATCGATTTGGACCCGCCTTTGGCCGCGTCAGAAAAAAATTCGTGAAGTGCATGCTCAAAGGTATTCAGAGGAAACAGTCCGTAAACCTGACGGAAATCGCAAAGAGCCTGGATGAAGGCATAAGGCTTCACGCAACCCAAAAGAGGCTATCCAGGAACCTCCTGGATCCGTTGCTCTGCGAAAAACTTTGTGATCGCCTGCTGCGCATGGGCGCAAAGACCGTGACCGCCGATACGCGACTCATCGTTCACCTTTACACCATTGAGAAGGCAGAGCGGCGCACCTCAAAGAAAGATCAGAACGTCAACACGCGACCAGAAACTGGCTATCGCGTCTGTGAAATTATTGCCAACGACAACGGCTTGGAAACCTATACGCCACTGCTGGCGAGGGTTTGGTCCGATAATAGCCCCGGGTTCAAAAGCGACCTAGATGAAATTCGAAAGGCCATTCATCAAGTCCTTGCAGCCACGCAAAATCAGGGCATGCTGTGTTTCGACGAAATGTCTATATCGGTTGACATCATGCTTTCTCTGATGGAGGACTCCCGACTCGACTTCCTGTCGATGATCGTGAGAGGCGACCCCGAGGTTTTTTATCGCAACGAACTGTGCTCGGTGAAACAGCTGGTAAAGGATATTGAAACTCCCTACGGCCAAACCATGTTCAAGCTGGTGCCAAAAGGCATGATTAGCGACACACCAGGCGATGTAGACATTTTCATCCACGCAGGAACATCTGCAGTACGCCTCCCCAAAAGCAATCGCCATCTGAACCTTATCGCTCTGAAATCAAAGCAGCCTTACCTTGATCAAGAGGTTGAGACGCCTGTCTTTACCTCCAGAAACAACCTGCGCTCGCGCAAGGCGCTCATGGGCATCGTGGAGTCTCTCTTATCCATACAGGATGTTATCGGCACTCACGGCGCTCTGCGCCAGACCTTCGACCCATCAAACTTCCGCGTGTTGAGCTATGAGCGATTAAAACTATTGCTCACGCTTATGCAGGGCGTTCTGTATTTCGAAACCACCGTCGCCAGTAGGGTGAGCGTCAAGCAGCCCAAATTTGCCGCTGAGCCCCACCCGGGCGAGCTCGAGCGCACCTACCTGCTCCCGGTTAACGGTTTGCCTGAGCCTTAAACCTAGCGGCCCTACGGCCGCTTCCAATGGTAAAACAGGGCAGGAAGCACCAGCAGCGTTAGCACCGCGGCGCTCAACATGCCGCCCACCATGGGCGCGGCAATGCGGCTCATGACTTCGCCCCCGGTTCCCGTGCCAAATAGAATAGGCAATAGTCCGATAACCACGGAAGCAGAGGTCATGATCACCGGCCTCATTCTTTGACCAGCCCCGGCAAGGACAGCCTCGCGAGCCAAATCGGAAACCCCAGATGTTCCCTGATCGGACGCGCCCGATACCCCCCGCTCGTACGCCTGGTTCAGATAAACGAGCATGATCACACCAATCTCCGCGGCCAACCCCGCCAGGGCGATAAAGCCAACACCGACGGCAACCGAAAAATTATAGCCCAGGACATAAACACACCAACTCCCGCCCGCCAGAGCCAAGGGCAGCGTAAGCGCGATCATTGCCACCTCAACCAGGCTTCGAAAATTCAGATAGAGGAGCAACAAAATCAGACCTAGCGTCAGCGGAACGACCAAGGCCAGTCGCTCTTGAACACGCAGCATGTATTCATATTGGCCCGACCACGTAAGCGAGTACCCCGGAGGCAGGACCAACTCTGCCGCCAAGACCTGCCTAGCAGCCGACACATAGCCGCCGATATCCGAGCCCTCAAGATCCACATAAGTCCATCCATTGAGACGCGCATCCTCGCTCTTAATTACGGGCGGCCCGCTGTCAATATAGACTGTCGCTACATCGCCCAAAGCGACGTTCTGGCCGCTGCGCGTGACGATAGGTAGGAGGGCCAACTGCTCTGGCGAGTTTCGATAACTCTGCGGATACCTGAGGTTTATGGGGTACCGCTCGACCCCCTCCACGGCCTGAGAAACGTTCATGCCGCCCACTGCGGTAGCGACCACCTGCTGGATATCCGCCACGCTGAGTCCATAACGCGCCGCACGATCACGCCTGATGTCCACTTTGATGTACCGGCCACTGGATACTCGCTCCGAATAGACCGAGGCGGTTCCGGGAACGCCCTCTAAAATCGCTTCAATCTCCAGACCAATTTTTGAGATGCCCGAAAGATCAGGGCCCGCAACTTTGATGCCTACCGGTGTTTTGATGCCCGTCGCTAACATATCAATGCGGGTCTTGATGGGCATCACCCATGCATTGGTTAGGCCCGGGAAGTTAACGAGTTGATTCAGCTCACGCTTTAGCGTCTCGGTGGTCATCCCCTCTCGCCAGGCTTCGCGCGGCTTGAGCTGAATGAAGGTCTCAATCATGGTAAGCGGAGCCGGATCCGTCGCGGTCTCCGCTCTCCCCACCTTGCCAAAGACGCTTTCGACTTCGGGAACCGTCGAGATTAGCCGATCCGTCTGCTGCAAAATCTCTCTGGCTTTGCCAACAGACAACCCCGGGTATGTGGTGGGCATATACATCAGGTCTCCCTCATCTAACGGGGGGATGAATTCAGAACCCATTTTGGTCAAGGGCCACACGCCAATAACGGCTATCAATCCACCCAGCAGCACCACAGACCGCGGGTGATCCAGCACGAATTCTAGAGAAGGGAGATAAAGGCGAGAGAGCCACCGATTAACTGGATTTTCGTTCTCCCTAGGTATCCTGCCTCGGACGAAATACCCCATCAGGACCGGCACCAGCGTGATCGCCAACACCGCGCTAGCCGCCATCGCATAGGTTTTGGTAAAGGCCAATGGAGTAAACAATCGCCCCTCCTGGGCCTCCAGCGCAAATACTGGAATAAAGCTAACCGTTATAATCAGTAGACTTATAAATAAGGAAGGGCCTACCTCCGTCGCTGAAGCTGCAACAACGGACCATCGATCCATTTTCTCAGCGCCCGCTCGCTCTAGGTGCTTGTGCATGTTTTCTGTCATCACGATGGCACCATCGATCATGGCGCCGATAGCAATAGCAATACCGCCCAAGGACATGATGTTTGCATTCAGCCCCTGCCAGTGCATCACTCCAAAGGCAGCTAAGATGCCCAACGGCAGGCTGATGATGGCGACCAAGCTGGACCGGACATGAAACAGAAAGACCATACAAACGAGCGCCACCAGCGCTAGCTCTTGGATGAGTTTGACCCAGAGATTGTCAACAGCCCGCTGTATGAGGCCAGAGCGATCATAGACGGTGACGACCTCGACCCCTGGCGGCAAACTCGCGCTTAGCTCGTCCAGCTTGGTGCGAACGCCTCGAATGGTTTCTTGAGCGTTCTCACCAAAGCGCATCACCACAATACCGCCAACAGATTCGCCCTGGCCATTAAGGTCTGCAATGCCGCGACGCATTTGTGGCCCCAGCTCGATATCCGCTACGTCCTTTAGCAGCAGGGGCGTCCCATTTAGGTTTTGGCCCAGGGGGATGTTGGCCAGATCCTGACGGCTTTGTATATAGCCGCTGGTTCGCACAATGTACTCGGCCTCAGCCATCTCGATGACGGAAGCCCCAACCTCCCCGTTACCACGCCTGATGGCCTCTTGGATATGGGCAAGCGGTACGTTAAGAGCACGCAACTTTTCTGGTTGAACGCGCACCTGATACTGCTTCACCATGCCGCCCACCGTAGCGACCTCGGCGACGCCGGGCACCGTTTGCAGCTCGTAGCGCAAGAACCAATCTTGAATACTCCTCAGCTGACTGATATCCGACTGCCCGGTTCTATCCACCAACGCATAAAGGTAGACCCAGCCAACGCCGGTTGCATCTGGACCAAGCTGGGGCATCGCACTGGTTGGTAGTGTCGGCGTCACCTGAGCGAGGTATTCCAAAACACGAGAACGCGCCCAGTAGAGGTCCGTATCATCCTCAAAGATGACATAGACGTAGGAATCACCAAAAAAAGAATAGCCTCTCACGGTAGATGCCCCGGGTACCGCGAGCATGGCCGTGGTCAGCGGGTAAGTGACCTGATCCTCAACCACCTGCGGTGCTTGACCCGGGTAGGAGGTCTTGATGATCACCTGAACGTCCGACAAATCCGGAATGGCGTCAACGGGCGTATTTCTTAACGACCACCCCCCCACGAACATCAGCCCGAGGGCCGCGAACAGCACGACAAATCGGTTCTGGATAGACCAGCGTATGATGCCTTCGATCATTGCCCACCCCCATCGTGATGCTGATGCATGTCATGACTGTCCGGCGACTCATGATGCATTGTCCGGTGATGGGCATCGTGAGACGGCGCCTCCTTCTCCGGGTCAGCTTCAGGCGTCGACATAGGTTCCCCGTGGTCTGAATTCGGATGCTGATGCTCACTCATGCTTTTTACCGTTAGGGCCGCTGCATGAGAACCTTCATGCTCCTCCTGCGCGGGACCCGGTTCGCGGCTCATACGCGCAAAGGCCGCCGATTTATTTGATTCGGAATCAATCAAAAAGTGTGCGGATGTCACGATCCGATCTCCCTCTTGAAGCCCATGCATAATTTCCGCGTGCTGATCATCAAAACCAGACACATGAACTGGAACAGACTTAAAGCGGCCATCAGTCAAAGCGAGGACGACCCGGGGTCGGTCTGCCGTCCTAATCAGAGCATCCTTGGCAACAAGCAACCCAGGCTTTCCGGGCGTCATCGCAATCGCAATTTGGGCAAACATGCCCGGCCGAAGCAGACGGTCCGAATTATCCACATAGATCCGCACCCGCGCGGTCCGAGAGTCTTTATCCAGGGATGGATAAATGTAGTCCACGGACCCTGTCCACTCCCTATCCGGCAGATAATCCAAGCGCATGCGAACGGAATCGCCCGGGCGCACGCTGGCCGCCTGACGCTCAAAGACGTCGCCAATGACCCAGATGTGCTCGACCTGCCCGATGGACATCACCTCCATTCCAGGTTCTACAAACATTCCCTCTCGAATATTGAGGTGATCCAGCACACCGGACTTGGGCGCCTTGATAATGATGGTTTGTTTTAGCTCACGAGTGCGTTTCACTTCTGCCACATCAGGCGGAGGAACCTGCAGTGCCAGCAGACGTTGCTCTGCAGCGTCGACGAGCGCAGTATTTCCTCGTCTCAGCGCCAATAGAAATTCCTCCTGGGCATTGACCAGCGTCGGTGAATAAATGGCGTAAAGCGGTTCTCCCTCCCGGACCGGGTCTCCCTCCGCTTTCACATAAAGCTGCTCAATCCAACCCTCCACCCTAGGGTGGATGTGAATAATTTGATTCTCGTCAAACTGCACATATCCAACCGTCTCCACGGTGGGCGATAACCGTCCACGGACCACGCGTTCTGTTCGCACCCCTAGGTTATTGATAACCGCTGGAGAAATTGTCACGACACCGTCTTGATCCTCGTTGGCACTATCGTAAATCGGCACCAGGTCCATCCCCATGGGCGACCTTCCGGGCTGATCTCGACGGTAGTTGGGATCCATGGGCGCCACCCAGTAAAGTGGCTCCTCAGCGTCTTCAATGCCCCGAGGCTCGTCTTGGCGGACCAGCGCCCCGACGTCGGCAAGCAGCCACAGGAGGCTAGCGCCCGCAACGGTGCCCAGAGCGAACCCAAGGAAAGGGATCAGAATTTTTTTGGCTTTCACTGTACTGAATCTCCTGCTTGTTGAGAGAGCGCATCCACAGATGTGTGGGTTTCACCCCCCATGAGATAGGTTAGGGTCGCGACAATCTGCCGCCGCCGTACTTCAATGTTGAGCGCGTCGATTTTGGCGTTGAGTTGCGCGATGCGGGCTCGAACTGCCTCCGCGAAATCACCCTCATCATTGTTGTAGGCCACCAGAGCCGCCTTGGCTTGATCCGCCATCTGAGGCAACAGCTCCTGTCGATATCGCAGCAGACGCACATCCAGGTGCGCCAAGGCAGCCACAGCCGCCTCCGATTGCGCCATCAGCTCACGAACAAGCAGCAGCTTCTCGGTTTTCAGAGCCTCAACCCGTGACGCCGCAGCATGAACATCCTGATCCTGACGCTTCCTGTGCCGCACCGGCAAATCCAGCGTTAGGCCAATGGAAAACAAATCCGATCGCTGACGACCCATGGGATCGTCGCCTCTATGTCCATACCTTGCACTGAGGCCCCATTCCGGCTTGTATTTCTCCCGGGCGAGATCAACCTCGAGCTTCTTGGCCTTGATGCGCTGATCCAGGGCAAGGACAGATGGATGCCGACCGGCCCGAGCATAAGACGCCATTGGCAAAGCCACCGGCGAGGGTGAACCGCGTCGCTGAAACCCTGATAGCGGCCTTTGAGCCTGTTCACCAACCCACTCGGAGAGGTTGGCCTTTGTAGAGGCTAGGGCCTCTTTTAAGGTGTCTAGACGATCATCCAACCTAACGAGTTCAACCTGGGCTCGAATCACCTCTTGCTGCCGTGAGCGTTTGACCGCAGTTGAATAGCTCGCACGCGTGGCGTCTGCCAGATTTTCGAAAAGCGCTCGGTCCTCTTGAATCAAACGAATGCTTTCTTGGGCCACAAAGGCCTCTAACCATAGCTGGGTGACCCTATCCGTGACCCTGGCCTGTCGATCCTGTCGCAGGAAGGGCTCTTCACCTGCCTGCGCCCGCTTCCTGTCTGCCGCAAGCTGCAGACTATTCCCTCTTGGCAGGCGTTGCCCGACGCTGACAGACACCTGCGTCATCGGCTCTTGGCCGAAGTCAAAGTTATCTGTTGGGAAATTTGCGGCCTGCAGACTGATGCTCGGATCAGGCAAACTTCGTGCAGAGATCGCCTCGCTCCTCAGAGCCCTTTCCCGGTAATCGCTACCCACTAGCCAGGGATCATCCGTTATCGCTAACCTTATTGCTTCTCTGAGATTTAATTCGGATGACCGAGCGCTCGTAGCAATCGTTGAGGACCAAAGCATGAAAAGGAGGGCTAACCAAAGCCCGAGACATTTTGAATTCGTTGGCTTTAAGCCAGAACCTTTGTCCATAAAGGCAGAATCGACGTTCATTTTTTTCTCCCAAGAACACAATTAACTTAGGCCAAGGAAGAGGCTTATCGCTCACCCTAGGCCCAGGAAAGGGCCAAATTTCAGGCACACTGGCCCTAGGTCAAGCGATAACGGGGGGACGGAACGGCGTCGGGAGTTCGTTATTTCGATAGAGGGAGGTGTAGGTGCGCTCAGGAATCCAAGTCTTTGCGGCAGTAACCCAAACCACAAGACCATCCACCAGGCCCGTAGCAGAGCCGCATGACCCCTGAACGCAATGCAAATCACCGCAGCAGTCCTCAAACACCTGAGAAGAGTGGGTTAGCTGTTCACCGGTCATGCCTGTGTCCACGGTGTGTTGCATCGCGGTCCGGTCCGCAGAAACGTGATGCTGATGCACGCTGACATGATCCGCCATCACGGGGTTTTCCACCTGCGGGCTGGCCTCAACACAGTTTGCTGCGGATACGCCCAAGGGTTGCCAGACGAGAACGAAAGACAAGAACAAGAAGGCGGCTTTGTGGCGGCTAGGGTTGTTCAAAACAACTCCACTGACGGACTGACGAAAACAATACTCCATTTGTGGGTATTTTCAACGGCTGTCTATTTTGATAAGGCAGATGTTTGAGGGGTAGGTATTGGGAATATGACTTCAGAGGACAAGCCGCCAAATGCGGATTGGAGAGAACCTGGAGAGGACAGAAGCACATGGCGAACTTGTCTCTGAAATCCTCTTTCTGAATGCTAAAAGCGTGCCACTTTCAAATAAAAGTCTTCAGCCCATCTGCGTGGGGGCATTTGAGCATTTTATCTCTTAGTAAGCGGTAAAAGCGGACAAAAATCAGGCAGACTTGCACCTATATCGGTTATTTTTTGCGTGTGGCGCACCAGATTGAGGCAGTCATCCATAGGAAGTAAACCCTGACCTCAGACGACTTGCCTAAGACTAAGCAAATAAACACAGCTTATGCCCGTCTAGATCACGCACGTAGGCAGAGTGATGGCCATCACGAACAGCAGGCGATCCAGAACATCAAAGCCACTCATTTGAGGCATCCGCATATCCAGGACCAAACAACCTGTGTTAGCCGTGGTGTAGTTCGCAAGAAATTCTTCTCCGCTGGCAAAGGATCGTCCACGCATCCCCGCCGAGTTGAGCAGCATCATGATCGCGTCTCTTATTGCTTCATCATCATCCACCACATAAATGGTTGGTTGATCCGGGCTATGCCTTACTCCGTCCAATCTCCTCTCTCCTAACTTCGCGTCGGCAGACGCGCTATGATTTGGCTTCCCCTTCCCGCGGGATGAGGTTTCCAAAAAAGCTCACCGGCATGCTGCTCAATCACATAGCGACAGACCAACAGGCCCAATTTCATTGGTGAGCCAAAATTCAAATCTGCTTCGCCCATAAGGTAGGCCCGATCTTCCTCGCTCATGCCCCCTCCCTGATCTTCCACCAAAATCTCTACGCTGCCAAAGGAAGCGCTTGACGCGACTCTGATCAGGTGTCCAAAAGCACAGTCAACCCGAATCATCGCTTCTAATGCATTACCGATAAGATGATGCAGCATCACGGCGATATCACTCGTGATGCCACTGATCTTGGGAATAGACTCCGCTAGATCCGGGATGAGCTGCACTCCATAGATTCCGCTCTCTTCAACCCAAAGACCCGTCACCTCGCGCAGCAGGGCATTGAGGTTGACCTGTGAATAACCTTTATCTGAAGAGGCTAGGCCATATTGAATTTGTTTGATCACCCGGCCTGCGCGCATGGACTGATTGCTTAGCTGCTTTAGCGTCGGCCTAAGCATGGGGCTCAAGGGGGCATCTCCCAGAAGCTGGCGCTGGCAGGCCTGGGCGTATAGCGTAACCGCAATCAACGGCTGGTTAATTTCATGAGCCACATCTGATATCAGAACTCTTAGCGCTAGATTCCTAGCGGCCCGGGATATTGACTGCCGGCGTACAAATTCACGCTGCACGTTTGCTAGGGCCCTTGGAGTCTTCTGAATCATCAGCAGGTAGAGCGTCTGCATCGCATTACTTAATGTGGAAATAGTCAGAGCCGCGGAAAGCGAGGCGCCGTCGTCGCGATGCAAAATCCAGTCGGCACCCAAATAACTGGAGGGGATATCCAGCTTCCCCTTGAGGACGCTGAGCACGGATGCCGAGCGGTGAGATAAAAACGCCTGGATTGGGCGCCCCTGCCATCCCCCCACCTCACATGCAAGAAGCTCCAAAAAAGGCCCATTCATATCTGATACCCCACCACGTGAATCAACCACGGCAGCAGGTTGCGTGAGGACCTGACAGCACGCCTGAGCATGTTCAAGCAGGTCGATAGACGAGGGGGGCAACAAATACCTAACCTGATTCGAGGCTACAGTCCGCCGATTCCCTAGTTTTAACCTTCGACATTAAACCTGTCCCTAGGTGTTTACACCTAAGGGAGCCCTCAGGACACGGAGCGTCATAGCGGGAATTACCTAGCGTTTTTCTTTTCCTACCCCCCACGTTAGCGATAGCACAGCAACGTAGGAGCCTCTCAATGGATCCTCCAGTCAGAACTTATGGCGTTTTCGAGGACTTTTATCGCCCTTTCGAATCTCTTCTGGGGTTGAGCCCTAGCCGCGATTCTGCTGAATCCAGGTGGATGCCGCGGGTCGATATCGTGAAAAACGAAAAGGACTTCACCTTGACCATGGATGTGCCCGGATTCGTCGCCAAGGATCTCAATGTCGAAGCACACGATGGGATCTTGAGCATCGAGGGAGAGCGGAGTCAGAAGAAAGAGATTAGTGAGGGTCAGATGGTCCGGCGAGAGCGCTATCTTAGCCGGTTCTCAAGACGTTTTAGTCTGCCCAAAGGCGCCAGAGCGGACCACATCGCCGCCAGCGTAAAAAATGGTGAACTGGTCATCGTGATCCCACACGACTCGTCTCCAGAGCCTAAGCGTATTACCGTGCGCTAGAGGTCTAGGTTCGGCTGGCGACCCATAGCGCGACGTCGTCAAAACAAAGGCTTCTAGCCATAGCATCGGGTAACAAAGCACTATATCTTGTGTTTCATAAGAACAGTCGCAGCGCTTGCCAAATATGACCTACTGTCTTGCCATCGCCCTGGAAGAGGGCTTAGTTTTTTGCTCGGATTCACGCACAAATGCGGGTGCGGATCGTGTCAGCACCTACAGCAAGATGCATAAATTTACCTTCCCGGGCGATAGAATGATTGTGCTGCTCAGTGCGGGCAACCTAGCAACCAGCCAAGCCGTCGTCGCCCAGATGCGCCGGGATATCATCGACAAAGACACTTCAACCCTGCTGACATCCAGTCACTTGTCAGATGTAGCCGCCTATCTGGGCGGGCTGCTGGCGGCAGAAAGAGTCAAGTATGAGACAACCGCCGGTCCAGATGCGGGTTTGGACGCAAGTGCCTCATTAATTCTGGGCGGACAGATTCAAGGCCAGCCAGCGGAGCTGTTTTTGATCTACCCAGAGGGTAACTATATCGCCCCTTCCCAAAGTCACCCCTACCTGCAGATTGGCGAGACTAAGTACGGCAAGCCCATCCTTGACCGCATTATCAGCTATGACACGCCCGTAGAGACGGCTATGCGGTGCGCCATCGTGTCCATGGACAGCACGCTAAGATCTAACGCCACGGTTGGCCCGCCGATTGAGTGCCTCTTTTACCGCCGGGACAGCATTGCCAAAGAAGAAATATATCTAGAGCTGGACGGAAACCACCGATATTTAGAGGCCACCAGAGAAAGCTGGGACTCCAATATCAAGATGGCGGTGGATCAACTGCCCAGCTTTTTTTCCGAGTTTTCAGAGCCAGAATAGAATCGTTGACGAAGCGAAGCTTATCTTTAACGCGTTCATTGATCGCAAAGGGATAGGGGTCGCTCATGCCCAGGCTTCGATTCATCTCGTTCAAGGCCGTGCTTAAGTCACCCCAGGCACAGATTTTGTCGTCGAAGCTCAAGCGATCTGGGTTTGTGCAGTGCTCGAAAAAATTTGATGCGGTTTCTAATGTGTCGTACATGTGCAAATAGTGTCCCCAGGTCTCAGCCCAATCCTCCAAAGGATGCGCGCTGGCATACGGGCTAATAAAACTTTCTGACCAATTCTCCGCTGCCCCGTCCCGGTAATACCTATTGAGGGCTTCCGAATAATCGGCGGAAGCGATGCCAAAAATAGGTTCATATTGCCCCTGAAAGCCCTGATCCTGGGTCAGATGCTGATAGAAGTAATGGCCAGATTCGTGGCGCATATGACCGAGCACGGTTCGATAAACCTCTCTCGCAGCCTGCTGCTGCCGGATACGTGAAATAGGTTCTGCCTCGAGGACGTTGATGGTGATGACGCCATCTAAGTAGCCGGTCGTGATCGGGGAACCCTCATTGTTCCCTTCCTCGTGAAGGTCTTCCAGAAAATCAAAAAACAAGCCGCTGTCAGGACATTCCCATCGCGTGGACAGCGGTAGACCGAGACCCATGAGTGAGAAAAGCAGCCGCTTTTTATTATTTTCAAGGGTGCGCCACAAACTGAGGTTGTGACCACGGCTAAGGTTAGGAATATAGCGATTGAACTCGCATCCGTAGCACAGGCTTGTCTGTGACGCTGCAGGGCGTATCCAGTTGCAGGCATCGTAATCCTGCCCGTTGCTGCATAAGGCCCGTCCATCCATGGAGGACCCGCCGCCTTCAACAAAGCCGTCTTGATCTATGGGATAAAAACAAAAATCGGTGGGATCGAACCCGAGCCGCTTCTGACACCGTGGACACTGGCGGTCGTCGAAGGAAATCTCTGCGCCACAATGACAGCCAAGCCTAATCACGAGGCCGCTTCTTAAACCAGTGCGCCTGAAGCTGCTCGTCAAGCTCAATAAAAGATTGCAGCAGACCATCAATAAAACGGTGCAGCTTCGTTCGTTCTCGTTTCTGGGAGCTGAATCGTCGGAGGCGACGCCGGGTACTGTCTATTTGCGTGAGCGTGGGGCCCGCTACCGGCAAATGATTTAGTTCACGACGAATCTCGCTAAGACAGAAATAAATAGAGCGCGGAAAGTCGTCTGTTTTAAACACGAAATCAACAAAGGAGTCCTTTTCAATAATCGGCCCAACCTGACGACGATAGGCTGTGGTGCCCGAGAGTGACTCCAGCAGCGCCCCCCAAAGGAGCGGGTCGATGGAGCCAAATGCCCCCTCTCTATCCAGGATGTCGCCAGCACCCACATCCACGACCCTCGCCGTCATGTCAGCTCTCTCGATCAGTTGGCCAACGCGCATAAAGCGATAAGCATGATCACGTTGAACTGCGCCCTCAATGAGGCCAACGATGGATTGACAGTGATCGATAACCTGCTCCAAAAAAAGCAGCCGATTACGGCGGGACGCGACAGATTCCGCGTGGTCCAGGGAAAAGAGATGCAGCTGATTCACTTTTTCCCAGGTGTCGTCGGGCAGAACGTCTCGGGTGACCCGCAGATTTTCACGCACTCGGTTGATGGCATAGGGGATGCTGCAGGTGCTCGTTGGCCGACTGGCCAAAAGCAGATGTACGTTTTTCTCGCTTTCCCGCCGAAAGACACTGTTAAATTCCTCTCTCGCATTCAAAATATCCACCAACACCGTCCAGGGTGGCTCAGAACCCAAGGGTATATCCATAATCAAATGGTTGTAACTGCGGACTAGCCGAGCGGTACTCTCGGTGCGCTCGAGATAGCGCGCCATCCAGTAAATATTCTCTGCAACTCTGGACAACATGGCTACGGACGAGTCTCCACAACCCACGTGTCCTTACTGCCACCGCCCTGAGAGGAGTTAACGACCAAGGACCCCTCCTTTAGCGCGACCCGCGTGAGCCCCCCAGCGGTAACCCAGGTATCCGCACCGCAAAGCGTGAAGGGGCGCAGATCCAGATGGCGGGGGGCAATGGCCCCTCCGATCAAAGTAGGCACGGTGGACAGTGAAAGCGTAGGCTGCCCAATGTAGTTTTCTGGGTGTTCCTGGATCAACTTAGAAAAGCGATTGCGCTCTGCCGCCGTGCTGTGAGGCCCTACCAGAAGTCCGTACCCCCCAGATTCGTTAACAGGCTTGATGACCAACTTTTCGATATTGTCCTGCACATAGGCCAGTTCCTTAGCGTTGCGACACAGGTGGGTTTTTACACTTTGCAGAAGGGGTTCTTCTTTCAAATAAAAACGAATCATATCCGGTACGAAGGCATAAATGGCCTTATCGTCCGCCACACCCGCGCCTGGCGCATTAGCGATGCCCACATTGCCCTTCTTCCAGGCACGCATGAGGCCGGGCACCCCCAGGGTAGAGTCCTTTCTAAACACTTCAGGGTCTAAGAATTCTTCATTGAGTCGGCGATAAATTACGTCCACGCGGACAACGCCCTCAACGGTATTCATATAAACCATATCGTCATCGCCGACATAGAGGTCACTGCCTTCAACAAGCTCTGCGCCCATCTCCTTTGCGAGATAGGCATGTTCAAAATAGGCAGAATTGAAGATGCCAGGTGTCAGGACGACGATACACGGCCGCTTTCGATCTGAGGGAGAGATAGACACCAGCGTTTTATAGAGCTGACCCGCGTAGTCATCGACAGGTAGTACGCTGTGATTTGCAAACAGCTCAGGCACGACACGTTTGCTCAACTCGCGGTTCTCGATCATATAGGACACACCCGAGGGAACGCGTAGATTATCCTCGAGCACCAGAAACCGACCATGATGATCGCGCACCAAATCAGTGCCGCAAATGTGCGCCCACGCACCATGCTTGGGGACAACGTTTTCACATTCAGGTCGATAATTCGGCGAATCGACTACAAGCTTTTCAGGTACGATGCCGGCCTTAAAAATTTGCTGGCCGTTATAAACGTCGTTGATGAACCGATTCAAAGCCTTGGTTCGCTGAGCCAGGCCAAGGCTTACCTGTTGCCACTCGGCATGAGCGATCAATCGAGGAATAATGTCAAAAGGCCAGGCTCGATCTATATTCCCTGCCTCCGAGTAAACGGCAAAGCTAATCCCCATCTGCTTCACAGCCCGTTCGGCCGCGCCGTGATGCCGTTGCATCGTCTCCGGGGATTGATCGCGCAACCACTTTACAACCCGGGCTACGCCGTTGCGAGCGCGACCGGAATTGGTTAAAAGCTCATCAAAGTGCTGGTGCGGTAAGTATAGATTCAGCGTGGCGTCTCCCGAGCGTTTTGCTCCAGATCAGTTCTGCGCTGGAGCAAGGAATCTTTGTAGCGGCTGTCCTGCTGTTGGGCCCCGCTGTTCATGGGTTATGTTTGCAGCCTATGTTCAAAGCCTCTTGATAGGAACTCTTTTTAGGAAAACTGATACAAAGAGATTCTTGCAAGGACCGTGCCGCA
>DKNY01000025.1:24754-36995 GCA_002470275.1 Gammaproteobacteria bacterium UBA7376
GTGCCGCAGGGAGCGTGTCGCTAGGAGCGAGCCCCTTCAGAACGCGTCCCGACAGATCAGGCGCCGTTGTCGACCACGGCCACCGCTTGCCCGGCAGTAACGGTTTGGCCCTCGGCGACCAACATGGTGATGGCGCCTTCTGCTGTGGCGATCAGCGGGACTTCTGTCTTCATTGATTCGAGTACCGCAATTTCCTGACCCTCCTTGACCATCTCTGCATCGGCCACCAGTACTTTCCAGACTGATGCGGTAATCGGGCAGGTGATCGTTTCACCCTCGAGTTGATCTAGGTCGAGGTCAGAGGCCAGGTCGGTTGAAGCGCCACTGAAGGTAAAGCTTTCCGAGGCCTTCCAGCGTTCCAGCTCTTCATTGAACGCGCGTCGCCTGGTGTCTCGGAAAACGCCGATTTCCTGGGCGTGTTGAGACAACGCCCCGTCATAGGCAGTGAGGTCTAACTCAGCCATGGTCACGGGAGGCAAATATTCGTCATAAGCACAGGCCTCGCGGATTTCCAGCAACTCCTTGGCATCGACCTCCTGGTAGCGAATCTGGTCAAAGTTTCGCAGCAGCCAGCTTTCATCGCCAAGCTCTGCAAAGCCCTGATTGCGCCAGACAGGGATTGTCCTTCCCACAAACTGATACCCGCCCGGGCCTTCCATGCCGTAAATACACATATAGGAGCCACCGATCCCCACAGAACCCTCAGCCGTCCAGGTGCGCGCAGGATTGTACTTGGTTGTTACCAAACGATGCCTGGGGTCGAGCGGCGTCGTTAAGGGTGCGCCCAAATACACGTCCCCCAAACCGAGCACGAAGTAGCTGGCGTCAAAAACAATGTCTTTCACTTGCTGGCTCGAACTCAGGCCATTGATTCGCCGGATAAACTCAATATTGTCCGGACACCACGGGGCATCTGGCCTAACATTCTTCATATATCGCTCGCTTGCCTCTCGGCAAACGGGGTCATCCCAGGACAGCGGCAGCTGCACAATCCGAGAAGCCACGTTCGTGACCTGACGAGCGGCGGCTTCCGCCAGCAGCGGCTCCAGGGCTCGAACCAGGGTGTCGTGGGTCCAATGCCGGGTATCAAAGCGCAGCAACAGCGAGCGGACCCCGGGGGTCTGTTCCAAAATACCGGGCAAATCGCTGACGCGAAGAATCTTGCTCAATTCACCGACCAAAATTCTGACCCGAATATCAATGACCGCCTCGCCAAATTCCAGGAGAATCCATTCCTGTCCGGCCTGTCGAATCGTCACCCCGTTTGCCTGATAGAGCAGGATTCGCGTTGCAGCACTCTGGCCCGAGACGCTGCGCGCCGATACGTTGGGTAGCTCAAGATTATCGTGCTGTAACCAAGCGTCCTGAGCCTCGCTAAGTTGACGGGCCTGTTCCTGATCAACCAGCTGCAGTTGGATCTCATCGCCTGCCATCAGTTGGCCCAGTTTCCAGCGGTCTGCGTTGATCACCACCACCGGGCAGACGAAACCACCCAAGGAGGGACCGTCGGGACCCAGAATGACCGGCATATCTCCGGTAAAATCAAGGGCGCCAAAAACATAGGCGGAGTCATGAATATTCGATGGATGAAGACCCGCCTCGCCACCATCTTCTCGCGCCCACTCTGGCGGTGGCCCGTTCAGCCGAATACCGGTTCGGTTGGAATTATGGTCCACCTGCCAGCTCGAATCGAAAAGCGTTTGCATCCAGGTTTCAGCAAAAAAATCAGGCGCGGCATGGGGGCCCAAAAGAACGCGCAGAATGTGCCGACTTTGCAAATCCGTCTGCTGACGTTGGATTGTAGTCAAGGCACCCGCTAGAGGCTCTGCCTCTTGAACGCGCAGCACATCGCCCTGACGCAGCGCCCGTCCCTGGTGGCCGCCGAATTTACCCAATACGAAGGTGGCCGACGAGCCTAAGAATTGAGGTGCATCCAATCCGCCCTTCACCAGCAAGTAGCTGCGCAGACCGTCGTCTACTGAGTCGATGGAGAGAGTTTGGCCTGCTGCCGCGTTGAAAAGAACGCCGCGTCTGATGGGCGTCTGATCCAGGGTCGCGCTCACGCTAGCCCCAGTTAAAATACACTGCGCCCCACCGCGAAAAAGTATCTTGGCGCCCCCCAAGACCATCTCTAGCCCAGCAGCCGCTGCGGGATTGCCCAGCATCTGATTTCCGAGCTGAAAGGACACATCGTCCATCGGTCCTGATGGGGGCACTCCGACGTCCCAATATCCTTGCCGGCCTGGAAAAGATTGAACCGTCATCTCCAGCCCGGGGCGCAAAACTTCAATTTCGCTGGCATCGTAAGTCATTAAGGCGAGCAGCTTGGTGTCCACCTGACCCCCACGAAAAGCCGGATGATCAATCGCCTGGCGCAGAAAGGCGACATTCGTCGTGGTGCCATAAATTTGAGCTTGGGCCAACTCGTCTAACAAGCCATCAATCGCGTAGGCCCGGCTCTCACCGTAAGCCATGACGTTCGCAAGCAGCGGATCAAACCAGTGAGAGACCAAGCTGCGCGGACCCACCCAGCTATCGATGCGACCTCGGTGAGAAAATTTTACATCAATCTCGCCGGGGGTCGGTTTGAAGTTCTCAAAGGGGTCTTCGGCATATAACCGCGCCTGCACGGCGGCCCCTGAGGGTCTCAATGCCGCCTCCAGTGACGCGCAGTCGGGCAAACTGCGGGCCGCCAGCTGGACCATCCACTCCACGATATCCACACCGTAAACCAGCTCGGTCACGCCATGCTCGACCTGCAGGCGTGTATTCACCTCCAAGAAGTAATACTGCTCAGACTCTGCGTCATACAAAAATTCGATTGTGCCTGCACTGGCGTATTTAACCGACGCGGCAAGGGCTCTTGCCTTGTCGTGCATAGACTGACGAATGGCGTCTGGCAAATGCGGGGCTGGACACTCCTCTACAAGTTTTTGATTCCGTCGCTGCAGCGAGCAGTCACGATCCCCAAGGATCACGATCTTACCCTCCCCGTCACCAAACAACTGGACTTCCACGTGGCGAGCCCGAGTAATGCATTTCTCGAGGAACACCCCAGGGCTGGTAAAGTTGCTCTTGGCCAGCGCGGAAACAGACTCAAAGGCCGCGCTCAGGTCCTGAGCGCCGTCGCAGCGCTGCATGCCAATGCCTCCGCCCCCTGCGGTGCTTTTTAGCAGCACTGGAAACCCAATTTCTTCCGCTGCGGCGATAGCGGCTGCTAGATTGGGTAACAGGTCTGTACCTCGCAGAATTGGGACGCCCTGCTTTTCAGCAATCGCCCTAGCCTCATGCTTGAGTCCGAAGGTATTGATCACATCTGGCGTGGGGCCCATAAAGACATAGCCCGCCTGAGCAACCCGGGTGGCAAAGGCCGCATTCTCGCTGAGAAAGCCGTACCCAGGATGAATGGCCTGGACGTCGGCTCGCCGGGCAACGTCAAGAATCTGCGCTACGTCCAGATAGGTCTCAGCGACGGAATCGCCGGTTAGATCATAAACTTCGTCGAAAGCCTCGAAATAACCGTTGCCCCTTTCGGCCTTGCTCCTCAGGGCGACGCTAATAATGCCCAGGCGCTGTAATGTCCGGGCAATACGCACCGCCGCCACGCCCCTGTTGGCGATAAGGACCTTGGAAAACATGTTACTGCCGCCTCATCTCGACCTGAACCGGCGTCGGGTTGTAGCCGTTACACGGATTGTTGAGTTGAGGACAGTTAGAGATCAGAACCGCCAGATTCATGTGCGCAATGAGATCAACGTATTTCCCGGGGCCGCTGACGCCATCCTCGAAGGTCAATTGCCCCTCGGGCGTAACCGGCACATTCATGAAAAAATTAACGTTGTGCGACAGGTCTGATTTCACCAAGTCGAGATCGGCAAACTCAGTATTCAATGCCAACAGCCAGCTGTCCCTACAGGAATGCATGGTCTTAGTCTCGCGGGCATAGCGCACCGAATTGCTCTCAGCGGCGCAAGCACCCCCCAGCGTATCGTGCCGACCGCAGGTGTCTTCGATGATTTCAGCCATAGGCCGTCCCAGTTCTGACCGCAAGATTGAACCGGTGGTTAGATACAGCGCGCGCTGTGCTTGGATTGTCTGCATCGCGCTGTAGCGCTCACTGAAATCGTCTGCGTTGAAAAAAAGCGTATCAACAGCCTGATTCCCGTGGGCATCCGTTAAACGCATGATCCGCCCAGCAGGAAGAACGCCGAGCCAGTAGCCACCGGCGAGAATAACCTGCGGCTGGTCGTCCTTTAGTACCCGATCTGTCGCTTGCGACACGTTATCTTCCAAAATAATAAAGTTCTGTGTTGATGAAGCCCCGAACGTTTTCCTCGCAGCTGTTGCGACACAGGTCATCGTCGGCGACGGCATCTGCCTGGCTCAAATGGAGCGCAACTTCCGTTTGTGGGTAGTGAGCTGAATCGTTAAAGGGGTGGGGACAGCTGTGCAGAAGCACTATGCTGTCCATCTCAAACCGCAGGGTAACGCTGGTACCCGAGGGATAGGGTGCCGCCAGAGACAATCCTCCCTGGCTGTCCGCATCCACTCGGCTAAACCAGTTCATGTTGGCCACTAAGTCTTTACCGCTCAAATTATATTTGCCCAGCTCGATTAAGAAGCTGTCCTGCCCATTACGAATGAACTCGTTATGGGCCTGTTGAAAGCTGGTTTGCGCCCAATTTTTTTTCGCCAACAGCGCCTTGGTGCAGGTCCCGCTGGTTGCATCATGCCAACCTGCTTCGTCTTCGACCACGGAACATAGAATCCGTCCCATGTCCGAATACAGACAGTTACCCTTGGTAATCTTAAAGGTGTGTTGGCATTTCAAAGAGTCGGGGAGATTTAAGCGTTCAGAGGTATTTTCCGCGTTGTAGATGAGCATCCCTACATTGCTGCCGCCAGAGTGATCGGTGAGCGTCAATGCGACGCCCCTTCTGACCATCATAGAACAGTGGCGCCCTCCGGGCAGGCGTTCGGAATAGGTTGTTAGCATTCTTTTACAGTCCGCGAGACCCACGGTGCTCGCAATTCAATTTATTCTGGTGCCTTTCCAAAGACAGCGACCAATCCGCCCGGCAACGCGTCTCTGGGCGTTGAACTCGCCTTACGCCCAATTGACCAACGCCCGGGGCAATCTCCTCGTCGCCAACGGGTTCGAGGACAACCGATACAACAGATAATTACTGTTGTAGCAGTTCATTTAATGATTGATTCTGGCCGGAACATTAGCAAAGATCATCGAAAGCGCAAGAGCGCGCCAAATAAATTGGTCCTTGCGCAGCAATGACGACGAATCGCACCAATCTAGTGCCTGATTTTTCCGCTGTGCCTTAATAAAGGGCCCAAATTTCAATGGCCATGACGAGCATCCGCCGCGCAGATTTTAGCTTCGCTTGGACAGGTGCCTGCCGTCACTGGGTGGCCGGTGCGCCGCGTGATACAAAAAATAAGAGCGGACAATAAGAGGACAACAATGCCTGGGTCTGAAGAAATACTGCAGCGGGTCGGCGGCTCGATCATAGACTTACTTGAGGGCTATCGAAGCGCACAATTTACGCCCCATGAGGTGATTGAGGCCATTATTGACGCCTCTTCTGAGATGTCGGGCAATCCCATTTGGATCACCTCACCGGACCGAGCCATCATTCAACCCTATCTAGACCGACTAATGGAAACCCTCCCCCACAGCCTCCCGCTTTGGGGCGTCCCCTTCGCCGTGAAGGACAATATTGATGTCTTAGGTATGCCCACCACCGCCGGATGCCCGGCCTTTACGTACCAGCCCAAGACATCTGCCTTCGTGGTTGACCGCTTGATCAAAGCCGGTGCAATTCCAGTTGGCAAAACAAACCTGGATCAATTCGCTACCGGACTAGTGGGCGTCAGATCACCTTATGGCATACCGGTAAATCCGTGCACGCCTGACCTTGTACCCGGGGGGTCCAGCTCCGGCAGCGCCATTGCCTTGGCCTGTGGCTTGGTGAGCTTTGCCCTGGGCACGGACACGGCGGGTTCTGGTCGCATTCCGGCCGGCTTTAATCGTCTGACGGGCTTCAAACCCACCCGAGGGTTGCTGTCCACCAGCGGCGTTGTGCCTGCCTGTCGCAGCTTGGATTGCGTCAGCGTGTTTACACGAAGCACAAGCGATGCCGCGATGGTGGCTGACACCGCAGCGATTTTCGACCAAGGCGATGCCTTCGCGCGACAAAACCGTGCCAACAATGCATTCAGCAGTCATGGTCGGTGGTCCGGAGCACTAAGACTTGCGGTCATCGAACCCGAGCAGCTGACGTTTTTCGGAGACGCCGGATATGCCGACGCCTATCGCCGCACCATCCAACGGCTTGAGGCAGAGGGCATTAAAACCCTACCCGTAGACTTCCGTCCCTTCATCCAGGCAGCAGAACAACTCTACAACGGGCCCTGGATCACCGAGCGTTTCATCGCCATGGAGGATGTTTTAAACCAGGACCCAGACGTAGTTTGGCCTGTCACAAGAGACATTGTCTCCCAGGGCCAGTCCCGCACTGCAGCCGAGGTCTATCGCTCGATCTACGAACTGGCAGCGTTAAGGAACGCCTGCATCGCTGAGACAGCGGAGTGCGATGCGCTCCTCACGCCCACCGCAGGAAGGCGCTTTACGCTCGCCGAGCTCGACTGCGACCCGGTAGGGCCCAACCAAAGCCTGGGTCATTATACCAACTACATGAATCTGTTAGATTTTTGTGGCCTTGCGATACCAGGATTAGATACCGAATCCGGGCAACCCTTCGGCATTACCCTGGTTGGGGACAGATTCCAAGATACCCGTTTATTCGCCATTGGCGCTTACCTGGAGAGCATTTTGCATGGTGACACGGGGGCCGCCGGGCTTCAGGGTTTCAAGGATTTAGCCCATGTGGACATCGCTGTCTGCGGTGCACATATGGCCGAACTACCGCTGAACCCGCAGCTCACGCGTCGGGGCGCCGTCTTTATTGAGGCCACGAAGACCGCTGAAGAGTACCGGCTGTTTGCCTTGGCCGGAGGTCCGCCAATGAGACCCGGCATGGTGCGTGACAGCGCCGATGGCAAGGCGATAGAGCTGGAGATCTGGCGTTTGCCGGCAGAGGCGTTGGCTACCTTCGTCGCGGACATACCCAGCCCCTTGGGCATCGGCTTGGTCAAGGTGCAGTCTGGTGACCATGTCTTGGGTTTTCTGTGCGAACAAGCCGGGCTGTCTGGGGCGAGAGAGATTACCGACTTTGGCGGCTGGCGCAGCTTTCTCGCTGCCAAGGATGACTGAGAACAAGTGGCTAGACGAAGGCGCCTCAGAGGCCGGACCAACAATAGAATTGACAGGCTAATCAGAGCAAAAAAAAGGACTTACCATGAGATATCTGCATCCGAAGAGAACCGCGTCTAACTGGGCATCGCATAGGATTCTAGCTTTACTTACCCTCCTAACGCTCTTACCAATGGGTACGGTGAGCGCCATGCATCACCTAGCCGAGGAAGGTCAATCAGACACCCAGGCGCAGATAGCCACCGCTGAACGATTCATTGATGCCTTTTACTCATTCGATGCCGCCAAGCTTGCACCCTTACTCGAGCATGCCAGCGAAAGCGCTCCGGGTATTCTGTATTACCAGGGCTGGGCGGAGGGTGGGAACTACAAGGTCCTGGAACGCGCGCCCTGCAAAGTGGCGGAAGCTGGCCAAATTGCCTGCGCCATCACGGTCCAAGACGATCCGGTGCTGGCTTTGAAAACTGGATTCAACGTGACGGATACATTTCACCTGCGCTTTGAGGGCGCTCATTTGTCCGCCGTGGAAACCAGTTCCAATGATCAGCCCATTTACTATGAAGCTCGCAAGTGGGTAGAGGCCAACCTTCCCGAAGTCATGACCGGACCCTGCAAAGACCGAAATACTGAGGAATCAACGCCTGTCGCCTGCGCCAAAGCTATGACCAAGGGTTATCAAGCATTTTATGAAGCGGAGGTTGCACCCAAGGTGGAGTAGCGCCCTGCCGAGTGTTGATTGGGCCAACGAATGCTCGGCTCAGACACAACCAAGATCCCGTGTTCTAGAGAGATATAGGAGCGTCTTAGATGAAGAAAACGATCAAACCCGAGCAGACCATGACCTGCCTGCTCCGCTCTATCGTGATGTGGATCGCTGTCTGCCTATCGCCGTTAGCCTTAGCTGACAGCCAGGGCAACCCTGCCTCCAGGGTCTTCGGTGCCAATACCTTCACGCCCCCTACCGAGGCCAGCGGCCCAGGATTTCGGCTTGTTCCGCTCGGCCCGGATCTCGCGCAACTCGACTACGACGCCTACATGTCCTCCATTGAACACCTACAACGCACCTATACTCGAAGCACAGCCTGGCCCCATAGCGAACTAAGCTTAGAGGACGCCATGGCCGCTATGGTGCGAGTGCAAGCACGCTTCGAGAAAAATGAATCCTTCGCCTATGCCGTACTCAATGAGGCCGGTGACGTAGAGCGCGGCTGTGTCTACGTCTATCCCAGCGGCAAGGCTGGTTTCGATGCGGAAATTCGCCTGTGGGTGACCCAGGCAGAATTCGATGAGGGCTTCGACACCACGCTCTACGCCTGGACCCAAGCATGGGTGGCCTCAGCATGGCCTTTTCAGAAAGTCGCCTACCCGGGGCGAGCGACTTCTTGGGCAAGCTGGGAAGCGCTGCCGGACGCCTAGGGCGGACCAGACATGACGCACTGAGCCTAGCGACACAATAAACGTCGTGCCCTCACACCCGACTATTCGCCATCCGCCTCATGCTGAACTAATAGATCGGCGACGTTATTCAGGACGTCCTTGAAGGAGGCATCATACTTATCTCGCTGTAGCTCATCGGTCACGCGAGGAATTGAAACAGGCAGCGTTGCGACCAAGCGGCCTGGGTTGGGAGCCAAGACAAAAACCCTGTCCGCCAACAACACGGCCTCCTCCAGGTCGTGGGTAATAAATACCACGGTAATTTTCAGCTTGCGCCAGATTTCCAGCAGATGGCGCTGCATCCGACTTCGCGTTTGGGCGTCCAGCGCCGCAAAAGGTTCATCCATCAGCAGCACCTTGGGGCCAGGGGCGAGGGCGCGAGCGATGGCCACACGTTGCTGCATGCCGCCAGACAGTTGTTTAGGGTAGTAGCCTGTGAATTGACCCAGACCCACTCGGTCTACCCAGGTCAGGGCAACTTCTCCCCGTTCCTTCTTGTCAGGATATTGGTCCTGGAGCCCAAACATCACGTTCTCCTGGACGGTGAGCCAAGGAAATAATGAAAACTGTTGAAAGACCATGCCTCGATCATTTCCAGGCGCAACGACCAGCTTGTCCTCCACATAGACACCACCCTCACTTGCCTGCTCAAGGCCAGCGGCTATTCGAATCAGGGTAGATTTACCGCAGCCAGAGGCGCCTACAATGGCAACAAATTCTCCCGTTTGAATTTCAAAATTGATGTCGCGAAGCGCTTGCCTGAGGATGCCCTGAACCAGGAACGTCTTGCCAAGATGACGAAAAGCCAATTTCGCTGGGGCTTGCTGACCCGTTTCAGCACTAGCTAACACCAAGACGCTTCTCCTGCCAGGGGAATAATCGGCGCCCGGCCCGCTCTAGCAGAAGGTCGGACAACAGCCCAATCAAACCAAGGATGATCAGTGCTGCGAACACCATATCGAAGTTCTTATAGCGGGCTTGCTGGGTGATAAACCAGGTAATGCCGGAAGAGGTTCCAATTAGCTCAGCGACGATCAGGTAGGTCCAGGCCCAGCCCAGCAGGATACGTAGGTCCTTATACAAATCCGGCAGGATGCCGGGCACCACCACCTGGGTTAATTGACGCAGGCGATTGGCTCCTAAGGTCTGCGCGGCCTCGAGATAACGGACATCGAGCCGTCGGGTGGTATTGGCGACTACCAAAACCATTTGAAAAAAAGTGCCGATAAAGATGATTGCAATCTTCGGCGCATCATGGATACCGAGTATCGCCACGGCGAGCGCCCCAAACGCAGGCGCAGGGAAATATCGGGCAAACTCAACGAAGGGCTCCGCTAGCTGGGAGACGGGGCTATAGGCACCGCACAGGATGCCCAGGGGCACCCCTAGCAGGGATGAATACAGAAAGCCCCAGAAGATGATCGTTACGCTATGCCAGATACTCTGGTGAAACCAAACCTCACTCCGCCGCACCGGCTCCTTGGTGAAGCTGGTGTACAGCGCGATAGCGACCTCATGCGGCGCCGGTAGATAGACTGGATTGGAGGGCTCGCCGGTTGGCAGCGGTAACCCAGCCGCTCGGGCCAGCTCCCCTTGGGTCGCGAACTGCGCCTTATCCACCAGCATGTCAACTCGATAAAAGGAAACCCCGCCTGGCTCGACAATCCTGACCATTGGCTGCCAGACCCCAGGGACATAGCTCACCAGCATCCATAGCAACAGTGGCAGCAAAAAGGAGCCGGCAGTCAGCAAGCGAACCCGGCCCCGTTGGGTCATGGCACCCCGTGTCATTGTCGTCTCGGACACGGTATCTACTGATACAGCCTGTCACTGATATAGTCTGAAGTCGGTTGCGCTTCGGAATAGACCCTGTATTTCACGTTGAACGCATCTGCAACATCCGTCGATCCCTGCAGGGAATCTAAGCCGTCAGTAGGCACAAGCCGCAGCCTGGCCTCGTCCTCTGCGAGAAAACGCGTTCCCTGCATCAGCTCGGCGTACTTTTCTGGCGCTACGCCCACTCGTGCCGCCATGATTTCTATCGCTTCCGCCTGGGTGTCAGGATTTTCAATAAAGTCAACGATCCGATACCACACCTGAAACACCTTGGACCATTCCGAAGCAAACAGGTTGAGGCTTTCTGGCGCAACAGCCAGCGTGTCGTAGATCAGACCTGGGTCGTTGGCCGAGGTATAGATGGAGGTAGAACCCGGAACCAGCTGGAGGCTTTGGGAGGAATTAGGCTGCCAGGCCACGATGGCATCCACCTCACCACTCGCTAGCACCAGAGGGGTTTCATTAGTGGGCACGTTGACGAGGTCAACATCGTCCTCAGTTAGGCCAGCTTTCTCTAAGGCCCTGAGAAGCAGTAGATGGCCGACAAAGCCGATCTCAACACCCACCTTCTTCCCCGCGAGCTGGGCCACATCGGTAATGCCAGGTTGCGCGACAATCATGTCATTGCCGTCAGAAAAATCGTTTATCAACGCCATGGACGACGGACGCCCGGTGGCGCCCGTGACCAGGGCATCCCCATTGGTCATACAGACTGCATCAAGCTGGCCTGCGGCATAGGCATCCATGGAGGCCACATAGTCAAACCATTCAAACGTCACTTCGACTCCGGCCTCTTCAAACCAGCCTTTTTCCAGTCCGACTTCCCAGGCGACCCAGCCCGGCCAGTCGCTGTAGCCGATCGTTAGGGGCTTCGCCTGCGTCGAAAAAGCGACGCAGAGACCAACAATCACCGAGATGAGATGCTTCCAATTCATGCCGTTATTCCTATTCTGCAGAGAGACCGTGAGAAGAGCCGCCGAAGGTGCCCGTGATCAGCGCGAAGGGAGGGCGACCACGACTCGCTGGTCACACGGCGGCTGACCAGCCGCCCCCACATTGCTTTCAGGGAGTGAGGGCCTTGAGGGCTGCGTCCTAATAATTCACCATCCGTGAGTACGGCTTTCCCATCCTGTGTCATAGCCGTATTGATCTCGAATTCTCAGTTACGCGGGCTAGTTTCCGCCGAGAACAACGTTCTCAGACATCACCCAGAAAGGAGCAAGATTTGTACCAGGACATAGACTGCTGTTTTTGTTGTTAAATTTTTGATCGCGCACCCTAAATTTTTCCTGCCCGTTTCCAAGTGGTGCAGAAAAAAGCGTAGTGCGCCAAAACTGTGCATAGGCCTCTGAGCTTCAGCCCCTGAGTAGCCAGGTAGAGGAACTATGACAGGCCAGGGCATCAGTCCGCCTTGCTGTACAGTCGTTCTGGCGGCACCGTCTTGTGACGGCACCGTACTAACGACCCGCCAAGGATTACAAGGCGTCAGAGGCCATGTTGGCTAGCGTGAATGCGAAGATGTCTGCGTATTGATCCACCAACTTTTCAGTTGATGTGCCCGCGCCGTGCCCCGCATCTTTTTCGATTCTGATCATCACCGGCGCTGGCCCGCCCTGCTTGGCCTGTAACTGAGCCGCAAATTTGAAGGAATGCGCGGGCACCACGCGATCGTCGTGATCA
>DKNY01000025.1:37324-42861 GCA_002470275.1 Gammaproteobacteria bacterium UBA7376
GTCGTGATCAACGTTGCCGGGTAATGGGTACCAGCGTTCACGTTATGCACGGGCGAGTAGGCCAGCAGATAGCGGAACATCTCCTCGGATTGTTCGGCTGTGCCGTAGTCATAGGCCCAGCCCGCGCCTGCTGTAAAGGTGTGATACCGCAACATATCCAGTACGCCCACCGCGGGCAGAGCCACTGCCATCAGCTCTGGTCTCTGCGTCATAACCGCCGCCACTAACAACCCCCCGTTGCTCCCCCCACGCAAAGCGAGGCGCTTGGAGTCAGTGATCCCGTTAGCGATCAAGTACTCGGCAGCCGCGATAAAGTCATCAAAGACATTCTGTTTATTGACCCGAATCCCCGCATCGTGCCAGGTTTTTCCGTACTCTCCACCGCCTCGGATGTTGGGCACTGCATAAACGCCGCCCGCTTCAAGCCAGGCTGCCATGACGCTTGAGAACCTAGGCACTAGGCTGATGTCAAACCCGCCGTAGCCATAAAGTATGGTTGGGTGTGGCTCGTCAGCCTCTAAGCCCGCCTTATGGGTAATGATCATTGGAATTCGCGTGCCGTCCTTCGACGTATAAAAAACCTGCTCGGAGACATAGGCATCACTGTTGAAGGAGGATTTGGAGGGCCGATAGACAGAGGACTTACCGCTTGCAATCTCTAGCTGGAATAGGGTGTTGGGCGTTTTGTAGTTGTTAAAACTGTAGTAGACGGTTTCGTCCTGCGCCTTGCCGCTAAACCCAGTGGCGCTACCCGGACCGGGCAGTTCAACCTCTCCAAGCAGCTCGCCCTCTAGGGAAAATTGTTTGACCTGGGAGATCGCATCGACCATGTAATGCGCGAAAAATTGTCCGCCGGCGCTGGAAACCCTCAGCACGTGCTCGGTTTCTCCAATGACGTCCTGCCATTGTTCGGGGCTAGGGGCGTCCAGCGTGAATTTTACCAGGCGTCCCCTGGGCGCAGCACGATTCGTCTGCGCGTATATCGTGCCGTCCTGGCTAAACACCACGCTGACATCTGACATTTCGTCATCGGCCACAACCACCATTGGGGCGTCAGCCCTGCTGAGGTCTTTCACGAGCAGACGATTGCCTGATGTGGTGCCACTGGCGTAAACCACCAGGAACTGTTGGTCCTCTGTGACATAGCCTGAGACGTAGCGAAACTTTTCATTTGCTCCGTCGCCAAATACCACGCGATCCTCAGATTGCGCTGTGCCAATGCGATGAAAATATAACCGGTGGTGGTCTGTTTTCGCCGTCAACTCACCGCCCTCGGGCGACTCATATCGGGAATAGTAAAAACCGGTCTCGCCCTGCCAAGCTAAACCACTAAATTTTACGTCCTCGATTTGATCAATGACCTCTCTCGTTTCAGCGTCTATCACCTCAACGCTGCGCCAGTCAGCGCCCCCTTCGCTCTTTTGGTAGGCAGCTAGAGCGCCCGATTGAGAAAATGACAGCGCGGCGATAAAGGTCGTGCCCGCCTCGGACATTTCGTTAGGGTCAATGAAGACACTCTCTTCGCCCGCGGCATTCACACGATATATGACTGCCTGATTCTGCAGACCGGCGTTACGACTAAAGTAAGTGTACCCAGCCTCTTTGAACGGAGCAGACTCACGTTCGAAATCAAGCAGGCGCCGCAGACGCTCTGCAAACTGTTTTTTGCTTGGCAAGGCCTCTAGGTACTCATAGGTCACGCGATTTTGCGCATCTACCCAGGCACCAGTGCTCTCGCTCATATCGTCTTCCAGCCAGCGATAAGGGTCGACAACTTGAGTACCAAAATAAACGTCCGTTACCGGCCGCTGGGCTGTTTCCGGGTACACAAACTTTTCAGGTGAATCCATCTGTTGTTGCTCACAGGCGGCCAAAAAAATGCTGCATAGAGATAGAACAAGGGCTGCGCGCATTTACCTTAACTCCTAAATTGTCACCAAAATTCTTAAGCCCCAATGTACGTTACTTTGGACGCCGCACCCAGGCGATTTACATTTTTTGAGACCGGGCCCTCTCGCGCACATCTTTCGAGATCGACTTAAGTGAGTCGCCCCAGCCATGAAAGTCGAATACACCAGTGTCGCGCCACAGGACTTTAGTTGCCCGAAGAATTCAACTCTCAAAAATGTGAATCACAACAGGTCGCTAGTTTCTGAATAGGCGTAGCATTCCCACAGCGACGGCACCAAGGGGACAGAGGCTTCGGGTCGCTGCCAGAAGCCGAACAAGCCTGTCGGCCGAAAGTTTGCCCAAACGCTCCACCGCCTGAGCACAGTGATTCTTAGGCCCAACTAGACTGGTGAGCAGCCGGGCCGGGGAAGGATCCTGCCAATGAACATGAATATTGAGCACGGAGGCGGGACAGGGTTTGCGAAATAGTCCATGAGCAAAATATACGTAAAGCCCATTGGCGGATTGTGCAACCGTCTCCGAGCTATCGACTCGATGCTTTGGGTTGCTGAAGACTGTGGCAAACGGCTGGTCGTCATCTGGGAGAGAAACCAGTCACTAAACTGTTCGTTCGAAGACCTCTTTGTAAAACCAGCCTCATTCGATCTCCTGGAAATAAAACACTCTTGGTTTTGGCCGTCAAAGCACATTCATTCCTTTCCTGAGGTCTTGCCCAAATCCTTGCATCAAAGACTCATGGTCGGGTTACTCAAATCTAGGCTGGGGGTCAACACGACATTTTTCTTCGACGAACTTGCCGGAAAACTCAAGCCCCTTCGTCCCGTTACGCCCGCTAAATATAAAAATGTCAGCGCTTTTGACGAACACGTCTACCCGATATTTCAACCGGTAACAGAAAAGCTTAAGCAGGAGGAGGCCTCCTATATCTCCACCTGCTGGCGAATGGTAGGCGGCCCGAATTACAGCGCACTATTTGAACCAACGCATGAGATTGCCTGCGAAGTGCGGGGAATAGCACAACAATTCAATCAAGAAACATTTGGCATCCACGTGCGCGGGACGGATGCAGAAACCGCAAGACGATTTAGCAGCGTGAGGGCATTCGAAAATCGCATTCAGCACGTTATCGATCAAAACCCGCGAGCGTCTTTCTATTTGGCAAGTGACGAACCTGAGATCAAGCAACGCTTGATCGATAAATTCCCGTCTCGAATCTTCTTTCTTGAGCAGGCGAGCTACGGCCGCAACGCTTCCGAGAACATCAAGAATGCGCTGGTCGACTTGCTTTGACTTTCTGAGACTCGAGCGATACATGGCGCATACTTCAGCACTTTTTCCCAGGTTGCCGCGGATTGGAAGGGTATTGAGGAATCCACGGTGTTTCGCGAGGACCTTACGGTAGAGACAAAACCCTAGATTGGCGTCCCCGCCACGAAATAGCAGGCGCTGGCCGGGGGTTTTTAGAAGTCGTTAAACGACGCTACCGGCACTGGATTTCGCCCCTCCAGGCGTTCCCTCCCTTCGCCACTGCGATCGGGTCGCGCCGACCACGAGGCCTCAGGGGCCCAACGACGTTCAGGTGGAACTCAATATTCGAAGGGTTCTATTTTATCGGCGCGAAGGGTATAGGAAGCCGTGGCGAGGTTCTCCTCCACTCGAATCGTTGACAACTTGCCCTCTATCCAGAAGGGGTCCCACAGGCTCTCCAGCTTATATCCCGGTTCGAATTCGGCATAAATGGTCTGGTTTGGCGGAGGTGCGGGTTCGTGAATACAGGCTCCGAAGTAAGGCACCAGCAAAAAGCGTGTGACGACCTGCCGATTCTCGAAATCAACGGGCACAATGAACCCTGGTATACGTATCTCTTTGTTATCTAGGTCCAACCGTACGCGCTCACCAAAGGGCACCTGATCGCCCAGAAGCAGTGAATCATCTAATGCGGGTAACAGGTCTCGCCAGGACAGCGTCTCAGGCTCGCCAAAAACCGGCGAAGAGATCAGAATAACCAGACCTGTTAGGTACCCGATCACCGGGTGGAAGCGTCGGTTCATTTTTTGAGTCCAAATGGGATACGTTGTAACATCCTAGCATTGGCATAGAGCAAATAGCACAGTGAATAACCCGAAAAATGATCCTACTGCCATTGAGCTGCACAACCTGGTTTTCCGGTTCCCGAAGGACCCTCGACCGGTCTTAGACATCCCAGCATGGCGCGTCCTCGCTCATGAACGAATATTTCTCCAGGGGGAATCAGGCAGCGGGAAATCGACGCTGCTTGCGCTGCTGGCTGGCTTGCAGTTACCCACACAGGGGGACGTCACACTCTTTGGAACTCAGGTGTCTGCCTTAGGAAGCCGCGAGCGCGACCGCTTTCGAGCAAAGAACCTGGGTGTGGTTTTTCAACAATTTAACCTCATACCCTACCTCTCCGGGCTAGAAAACATTCTGCTGGCCGCACAATTCGGAGACGCGACGGCTCAGGCACAAAAAAATAGGGCGGTAGAGCTCCTGGATCGGGTCAACATGCAACCTACCCTGCATTCCCGCCAGGCAGCCCAGCTGAGCATTGGCCAACAACAACGCGTTGCCATTGTTCGCGCGCTGATAAACGCTCCCTCCCTGCTGTTGATTGATGAACCAACTTCCGCCTTGGATCACGCCAACCGAGATGCCTTTCTAACCCTACTTTTTGAAGTGTTGACCGACCTGGATTGCGCCATGGTGTTCGTCAGCCATGATCCTTCGATTGGTCAGTATTTCGAAAAGCGTATGGTGCTAGGCGACGTCAACCAAGCCGGGAAGCCACAATAATGGAACAGTTCTCGGCCCTTTGGGGCGTCGCATCACGCAGCCTTCGGTACCGCATCAGCGGCGTGACCCTGACCATTGCTTCCGTTGCGCTAAGTGTCTTTGTCTTACTCGGCGTAGAGCATGTAAGACAAGAGGCGCGCTCTGGCTTCGCCAGCACCGTTTCGGGCGTAGACCTTATCGTTGGCGCGAGAACCGGGGAGGTCAACCTATTGCTGCTGTCTGTTTTTCGGATAGGGAACGCAACGGCGAACGTTTCCTGGGATTCCGTAGAGCAAATCAACGCCCAGGACAGCGTATCGTGGACAGTCCCCATCTCTCTGGGGGACTCCCATCGTAGTTTTCGAGTGATCGGGACCACCACCGAATTCTTCTCGCGCTATCAATACGGACAAAAACAGGCTCTGACCCTGCGAGAGGGTACTCAATTCGAGGCACTGCAGGACGTTGTCCTCGGTGCACGGGTCGCTTCGGAATTGTCATACGAACTAGGGGATTCCATCGTCCTCAGTCACGGCGTGGCGGATACAAGTTTCGTGCACCACGATCAGCTCCCCTTTCGAGTAAGTGGCGTACTGGCTACCACGGGCACCCCCATCGACAACGCCCTATTTATCAACCTTGAAGCCGTGGATGCCATGCATGCTGATGAGGACCCGGAGAGCGCCAGGCACTCGGATAGGCATGATGCCAAGCACGAGGTCCACGACGAGCACGACGACCACGACGAGCACGACGAGCATGGCGACCACGACGAACAGGGCGACCACACAGGACACGACGGGCGCGACGACCATGACGACCACCACGCACAGGGC
>DKNY01000054.1:0-2940 GCA_002470275.1 Gammaproteobacteria bacterium UBA7376
CTGGACGCATTGGCCGCAGGCCTAACTCAGCAACCCACATTGCTTCAGGCGATGACTGAAATCTTGGACGATATGCCCAGCTATGGCGGCCAGACACCCGCCATCGTCGTCGCCATGCTGCCCCAGGAAGCGGCCGTCCTATTGCCCGATGGAGACCTTACGAGCATCGCGCTGGAGGACAGCCTCTGGGCCCGTCCCTATATCGATGTAGACACCCGGGGCCCACGGCTGAGCGACCTGTCTGAAATCCTTGCGGTTGGAGACATCATTCGACTCCAAAAATCCGAGGCAGACACTCCAGACGATGGCGGTAGCCAGTGGGCCCTGAGTCAGCTGCCTAACATCCAGGGCGCACTCATTGCCCTGGACCCAAAGGATGGTGGCATAAGAGCCCTGGTCGGGGGTTATGACTTCTTTCGAGACCAATTCAACTACGCGTTACAGGCTACGCGCCAACCGGGGTCCGGCTTCAAACCCTTTGTCTACTCTGCTGCCATTAAGGCAGGCGTTACCGCATCAGACATCTTTCTGGATGCGCCGCTGGTTTTTGAGGACACCAATTTAGAGTCCCAATACCGCCCAGAGAATGATAACAACCGCTACAACGGCCCCACCCGACTCCGCGAAGCGCTCTATCGATCCATCAACTTGGTCTCCATGCGGGTCTTGATAGAGGTCGGCGCTGGCAACGTCCTCCGCCATGTGCGCCGCTTTGGTTTCGACACCCAGACCTTTCCCCGGGATACACAGCTAGCCATAGGCGGTGGAACCATGACCGTTGCGCCCATCGACATGGTTCGAGCCTATGCTGTGTTGGCTAACGGCGGGTTTTTGGTTGAACCCCACCTGATTGAACGTGTGGTGGATCAGCGTGGGAACATCATTATCGGCACCGAAACGCCAGTTGTTTGTAAGGACTGCGGCGACAAGCCAGAGGTCAAGTCCAGAACCCCAATACCCCCGGCGCCGGACCCAATGACCTGGCCCGAGCAAAACCCTTTAGACAGGATGTCTGACGCAACCGCCAACAGCGGCCTAGCCCGCTCAGAGCGGCCAGCCGCCCCGTCGGTCATTGACACGCGCAATACCTTTATCATGCAGTCAATGCTACGGGACGTTATCAAGCGGGGCACCGGAAGAAGGGCGAGGACCTTAGGGCGTGATGACCTGGCGGGCAAAACCGGGACAACGGATGACGCGGCTGACACCTGGTTCAATGGGTTTCACCCGGATCTTGCTGCAACCGTATGGGTCGGTTTTCCCAACCAGGAAGCCCTGGGCACAAATGCCTATGGATCCAACATTCCACTGCCGATCTGGATCGACTTTATGGAGACCGCCCTGGCAGGCATTGAGGAAGTCCCCCTAGTTCAACCCCCTGGCGTCGTTACCCTCAAGGTGGACCCAGAAACCGGCAACAGCGTCGCTCCCTTCGATGATCAGGGCATTTTTGAATTTTTCCTGTCAGAGCATACGCCTGATGAGCAGACCCAAACCTCCTCCAAGGAAGAGGAGCTTCGCGCAGTGGATTTATTCTGAGCCGCGACCGGGCCTCGTGGCCTACTCAACCACCTTAATGCGGTCTCCTGCTCGAGGTTCGCCCCGGGGGTAATCTCCGTTGATTAACCGGAGCGTCTCTTCAGCGTTCTGACGGATGGGCACTCCACGCGCTAATCCCGCATAGGTATCCCCGGGCCGCGCCTCCACTAAGGCAATAGACTGTCTATTCACCAATCGCATGTCGTCCGCCGTCATGGGTCGAAAGGAGGCCACCATGTCTTCAAACTGCTGCTTGAAGATTTCTGGATCTCCCTTGTCTTTGAGCTCTCCTTCGAAGAGAAAGATGTTGCCCTCTTTATAAAGCACGGCAATGGTCCGCTTCTTGGGCGTCTCCCCCAGCACTTCGATATCTGCAATGTAGCCGGTATAGGGTCCGGCTTGAATGAGCCGACCGTCTTCCAAGTCGTCACGCTGAAGCGTTTGCTCTAGGTACTCTTGAGGCGTCTGAGGCTCTGTAGGCAGCACCGATCTGCGAACGAACATTTTCGCTTCGGCGCCGGTGTCTTGGGCAAAGACCTCCGTATCCGAGGATTGGATATCCCAGCCCTCCGGGAACGTTAGCTTGAGTCGCAACGCGCCATGGTAGTAAACACTATCCTTGGCGACACCGATGGCGGAATCCGTTCCAAAGCGAAGCCCCTCCAGCATTTCCAAATAGTCACGTTCCGGTTCGGGCAACTCGGGCAGCAGCAGATGCTGGGACTGGCTCACGAGTTCGTGCAAGCGTTTGGCATGAGCCGGGTGGCTTCCAAGCAGGCCATGATAGACCGGTGGCGAATTCATCACGCTACGCTGAAAACTGTCGTGGTCTCGCAGAATTTGAATGCTGTCGATAGAGGCCCGTGGGTCGTAGCCCGCCTTACGCGTCAGCGCCATGCCCAGTTCGTCAGCCTCAAGCTCAAATTTTCGACCGTAGTCTGCCAATGCCGTGGCCTTCAAACTCTGAGCCAATCCAATGGTAGAACTGGACCCCGTGGCGAAAGCACCCAATATGCCCGCTAAACTGGCAATCCGCGACTTGGTGACCTGCTTGCGAGAGTGCCTGAGGATAACGTGCGCGATCTCATGCCCGAGCACCGAGGCCAATTCGTCCTCAGAGTTGAAGTACGCCAAGATGCCTCGCGTGACAAAGATATAGGCATCTGGAGTTGCCCAGGCGTTCACCACTGGCTCATCAACTACGGTGAACGTATAGGTCTCCCCCGCATGACTCGATACGGCAAGCAAACGCTCCCCTACCTCTGTGACGTATTGCTGCCACGCGCTGTCGGGGTAAATAACCCCCTTTTCCAATAGCTCGTTATAAAGCTCTGCGCCTGGGCCAGCGTGAGCCTTGGAAAAACTCAGCCCCAGACATAGGGCAAGAATAGGAAGGAGCCC
>DKNY01000054.1:3322-13885 GCA_002470275.1 Gammaproteobacteria bacterium UBA7376
TAACACCGAATAGGGTGCAAGACAAACGCCAACGAAGGCAAGGAGTTTGTGGCTAAAAAACGCCGGCAACAGGCGTTAGCTGCCGGAGCTAGATCGCTTGCCGAACCGCTGGCGGAACTTCTCTACCCGGCCACCTGAATCGACGATTTTCTGCTTGCCGGTATAAAAGGGGTGGCAGCTAGAGCAGACATCCAGATGCAAATCTTCGCTAAGCGTTGACCACACTTCCATAACATTGCCACAGCCGCAGGTGGCCTTGATGAAGCTATACTCAGGATGAATTTCTGGTTTCATGATCGCCCACCGGCAGGCTATTTATTTCGGGCTGCGGAGTTTAACAGACCCCGATGCTCTGGCAAGCCTGAAAACGCACGATGGAACCTTGGAATCAGGGGACCGGCACGAAAGCCATAGGCAACCGCCCTCCAATCCTCTTAAGATGAGCCATGCCCAGCGCCCTGACAGTGATCCGAGTAGCGGTGCCTCGCCCGCTGCACTCGCTCTACGATTATCACGTACCCGAAGGTCAAGAATTGCCCTTGGTCGGCGCACGCGTGCGCGTGCCCTTTGGCAACAGCCGGGTGGTCGGCATTTGTGTTGAAAATGACGTTAAAGAGGGACGCATCGAGACCAAGCCTATTCTCGACGTGATCGACCAAGAGGCTGCCATTCCGGCTACGTTGCTTGATCTTGCACAGTGGATGAGTCAGTACTACCACCACCCTCTTGGCGAGGTGCTGGCCACGATCCTGCCCTCTGCGGCGCGACGAGGCAGTGCGTTTGAAATCAAGGCGCTGCCGATAGCGCGCAGATGGTTACTGAAACAGGCTGACTTTAAAAATCCACGAGCCACCCGGCAGGAGGCTCTGGTTCAGTGGCTTGGAACAGCGGTCACCGAAGCCACGGATGGGGTGCCCGAGGAGGCTATTTTAAAGGCCGGATTCACTCGGGACGTCATTTCTCGACTGGTCGATCTTGGCGTGCTTGAAGCCGCTCCGGAAATAGAGCCCGCGCCGCTGCAGCAACCGCTGGACCCAACGCCAGCCCAGGCTGACGCCATCAAAGCCGTTCGTGACTCTGACGGTTTCTCGATATTCTTACTTGAAGGCGTCACCGGCTCTGGCAAAACCGAGGTCTACCTGCAGGCCATGGCCCCAGCCCTGAATGCAGGGGGCCAAATACTGGTCTTGGTGCCGGAAATTGCACTCACGCCTCAGACGCTGGCTCGATTTGAGGATCGTTTTGGTCGCACGGGGATGATCCACTCGGGCCTAACGGACCAGCAGCGCCTACAAACCTGGCTGCGTTGTAAGAGCGGAGAGCTGACTATTCTGATCGGCACCCGTTCGGCTATTTTCACACCCTTCGCCAAACTTGGCCTGATCATCGTCGACGAGGAACACGATAGCTCGTATAAGCAGCAGGAGGGGCTACGTTACTCCGCCCGAGACTTAGCGGCGAAAAGAGCCCAGCAAGAAGATATCCCCTTACTGCTCGGGTCTGCCACACCCTCTCTGGAATCAATCTTTAACGTGCAGCGCGGGCGCTACAGGCACTTGCTGTTGGCTGATCGAGCGGGCGGCGCGAGCATGCCTAGCTATCACATTATTGATCTGCGAGGGCAAACGTTACATGGCGGCCTCGCCTCAAGCTTGATCCAGACCATTCGCGAACATTTGGCCGCCTCTGGGCAAGTGCTCCTCTATCTCAACCGCAGGGGCTATGCGCCAACCCTACTCTGCCAGAGCTGTGGCTGGCAGGCGGTATGCCCGGATTGCGACGCCAGGCTCACCCTCCACCGCACCCCCGCGGTAATGATATGCCATCACTGTGCGTTGCGGCTTGAGGTGCCCAACCACTGCGAGGCCTGTGGCCAGGGCGCCCTCCTGCCCCTCGGTCAGGGCACCCAGCGAACGGAAGATTCCTTGGCATCACTTTTCCCCGACGTGCCCATCCATCGGATTGACCGAGATACCACGCGCACCAATCGCCAGTTGAATGCCCAGCTCCAACAAATTCATGAAGGCCAACCCTGCATCATGGTCGGCACGCAAATGCTCGCCAAGGGTCACCACTTCCCCTCGGTTACCCTGGTGGCCGTGCTAAATGCCGATGCGGGATTACTCAGTCCTGATTTCAGGGCCCCCGAGCGGACGGCTCAACTCATTGTGCAGGTGGCGGGGCGAGCTGGACGTGCAGCAAAACCCGGGCAGGTTTGGATTCAATCCCATCAGCCAGATAACCCCCTGCTGGGGCGTTTGATTGAAGATGGCTACGCGGGTTTCGCGAAGACAGAGCTAGAAAGTCGAAGCCTGGCCGGCCTGCCCCCTATGCACCCCATGGCCCTGTTACGCGCGGAAGCCGAAAACCAAGCCCTGGCCCAGGCGTTCCTCGCCAACTGCAAGGCTCACCTGGAGCAGGTTCAGGTGGCTCAGGAAGGTGGACCCGAAGCACGGGTTAACCTGTATGGCCCGGTCCCTGCGCCCATGGCGCGACTGGCCAATCGCTATAGGTTTCAGCTCATGCTGATCGCACCATCCCGGAACACCCTGCACCGACTGCTACAGTCGTTGGGACACCCACGGGTACCCGCAGCGCTACGCTGGTCAATTGACGTAGATCCCTATGACGCGCTGTAGCGCTACCCTTGCTCGACACGCTCCCCATTCTGGGGGCGGTCGCGCTATCATCCTGTCCGACTCCACGGGTGACACCAAAGGCTACGGAGAATCTGCATGACCACTGATTTTGCCGACCGCCCGGCATCAAGGAAAAAACCGGGACGCAAAGCGCCAACCCGCAAAACAAGATCCAGGGCAACGCCCACCAAACAGCGCACGCGGTTTCATAGTCCCAGCTTCTCCTTTGGCGCCTTATTTGGGGCGACCGTTGTCCTGTTGGTGGCCTATACCCCAGAGCTGCTGGATACGCTGCAAGCCTCCCCAGAGTCATCGGAAACGGCGGCGACATCGTCATCAACGCCCTCGGTGACCTTCGAATTTCCTGATCTACTGCGAGGTTCTGAGGTTCGCGTTGATGGCAGTACCTACGGGCCGGCTACCGCGCAGACACCGGCGGGCGCCACGGCCACGCGCCTCCAGGCAGCATCCTTTCGCCAGCAAAAAGAGGCCAACGCGATGCGCGCGAAGCTCCTGTTGCTGGATTTTCCCTGCAGCATCGAGCTTGTGGAAAAAGACGGCGAAACCTGGCATCGCGTCATCGTGGGTCCCTTCGAGCGCCAAGTAGACCTCGATAGGGCCATGACCCGGCTCAGAGAGCAAAACATCTCTGCGATTCGCCTGGGCGACTAGCAGACCTTGGTGGCGAGAGATCAGCAACGGCGATCCCCTCGCTCGAAGGGGTCAGAACCCTCAGGCCGTCCTAACCGCCGGATGTGCTTGCCGGCGCCTGAGTCTTGAAAGTGGAATCCTCACGTTAGCCCAACTCGCATTAGATCGCTAAGGCGATGACGTCTCGTCAAGGGTACGACGACGCCCACAGACCTGAGCTTGAGGGCAGGAATGACGTAAGACCAGATCGCTCGAGTTCGTATGTCATCCCCTTGGAAAATGGGATCGACAGCTCTGTCCGACGGAGCGTGAGAGGGGGACGAGGAAGCGCAACGATTGAATTCTGCAGCCATCAGACCCACTATCACTCCGCAGCCAATCAGATTCTAGTTATGGAAACGTTTCACGCCACCACCATCCTTAGCGTCCGTGATACTCAGCAAGTTGCCCTAGGCGGGGACGGGCAGGTTTCCTTGGGCAATACCGTGATGAAGGGCAACGCCGTAAAGGTGCGGAAAATTTATAATGACCGCGTTATGGCTGGATTCGCCGGGAGTACGGCTGACGCTTTCACGCTGTTTGAAAAGTTCGAAGCGGCCCTTGAGCGCTATCACGGTCAGCTAGCGCGAGGGGCGGTCGAACTGGCAAAGGAGTGGCGGTCGGACAGAGCCCTCAGACGGCTGGAGGCCATGCTTATCGTTGCTAACGAGACCACTACGCTGCTAGTTAGCGGCAACGGCGACGTCATTGAGCCCGAAGCCGGGATCGTCGCCATCGGTTCAGGTGGAGACTACGCCAGAGCGGCGGCCGTCGCGCTCAGCGAGAACACCAACCTCAGTGCAGATCAGGTTGTGCATAAGGCGCTGACTATCGCTGGCAACATCTGCATTTACACCAATCATTCGCTGACTGTCGAAACCCTCGACCTGCGCTAAGCACCACACTGCTCGGGACCAATATGCTCTCTGATGACACCCCCCTACCTCTGTCACCAAAACAAATTGTCCATGAACTGGATCGTCACATCATCGGCCAACAGAATGCCAAACGAGCAGTGGCTATCGCCCTGCGAAACCGATGGCGAAGAATGCAGCTCTCTCCGGAGCTGCGGGATGAGGTCAGCCCCAAAAATATTTTGATGATCGGTCCTACCGGAGTCGGCAAAACGGAAATCGCTCGGCGCTTGGCGAAGTTAGCCAACGCGCCGCTTATTAAGGTCGAGGCCACGAAGTTTACCGAGGTGGGCTACGTGGGCAGAGACGTCGAGTCCATTGTTCGGGATTTACTGGACGTGTCGATCAATATGCTGCGTCAGGAACAAATTGAGGCCATCTCGGAAGAAGCCACGGACAAGGCCGAGGAGCGCATTCTTGATGCCTTGCTCCCAGAACCCCGCAGCCCGGGCGGTGCCGATAGCCCCCAGGAACAGGAGAGCAACACGCGCCAAATGTTCCGCAAGAAACTGCGTGAGGGCCAGCTGGATGAGAAGGAGATCGAAATCGACGTTGAGCAGGTCTCGGTTGGCGTTGAAATTATGGCGCCTCCGGGCATGGAAGAGATGACCAACCAGCTGCAAAACATGTTCAGTAACCTCAGGTCCGGGAGACGCGATACCAAGCGGCTAAAAATCGCGGACGCCAGACGCCGTATTAAAGATGAAGAAGCGGCTGCCCTAATCAACGAGGAAGACCTAAAAACCAAGGCCATTCAGGCGGTAGAACAAACGGGCATCGTCTTCCTCGATGAACTCGACAAGGTCGCCAAGCGCGGAGAACATGGCGGAGCAGACGTTTCTAGAGAGGGCGTACAGCGTGACCTGCTGCCGCTGATTGAGGGTTCAACGGTCTCCACTAAGCATGGGCCCATCAAGACAGATCACATTCTCTTTATTGCCTGTGGTGCCTTCCACCTGGCCAAGCCCTCAGATTTAATTCCCGAACTTCAGGGCCGGCTGCCCATCCGGGTAGAGCTACAGGGCCTCAATGTGACGGACTTTGAGCAAATCTTAACCGAACCTCGAGCCAGCCTCTGTGATCAGTACACCGAGCTTCTAAAGATTGAAGGCGTGACGCTGAATTTCGATCCCAGCGGAATCAGGCGGATCGCCGAGCTGGCCTGGCAGGTGAATGAGGGCACTGAAAACATCGGTGCACGACGGCTTCATACGGTAATGGAGCGGCTGTTGGAAAGTCTCTCCTTTGACGCGTCAGACGGCGCCCAAGAAGCGGTCACCATCGACCGAGACTATGTGGACGAACAACTGGCCGACTTGGTGAGCGACACTGACGTGTCTCGCTTCATCCTCTGATACCGCGCCGACAACCATGCAAGCCCCACAACGTATTGTTTATCACAAGGCCGCTCGGGAGCTGGAGCTGGCCTGGGCGTCGATGACCTACCGGCTGTCCTCGGAGTTTTTGCGTGTCCATTCACCCTCGGCAGAGGTGAGGGGGCATTCGCCAGCGGAGCGCACCCTACAGACGGGCAAAAAACACGTTGCCATCCAAAAGGTTGAACCCATAGGCAAATATGCGATCCGCCTGTGCTTTGACGACGGTCATGACAGTGGCATCTATGCTTGGCCCTTCTTATTAAAACTATGCGAACAGCAGTCGACCCTTTGGGAGCGCTATTTGCAAGAGCTCAAGGCCGCCGGCCAGTCTCGGGACCCGGAGACCTCCGTGCTGCGCTGGGAGCCCAATCCCGTCGCAACCAACATCAAGGATGCCCCTGATCAACCCTGACCGAGGCGACGACGGGTAGCCGCCAGGCTATAGTTACGGCTTGAGGAAAAGGCACCGCATATGTCCACACCATTGGAACAAGACACACCGAGCCAGGCAGACCAAAAGGTGAGCTTCGGCTTCCAAGAGGTTTCTCCCGAGGAAAAAACCCAAAGAGTTGGAGACGTTTTTCGCGCAGTAGCAGAACGCTACGACGTCATGAACGACCTGATGTCCTTGGGTACTCATCGCGTCTTCAAGCGGCTAGTGCTGCAGATGTCGGGTGCCCGACCGGGACATCGTATTCTTGACCTCGCCGGCGGCACAGGCGATATGGCCGCCCTCTTTGCTCCCGTAGTGGGGGCCCGGGGGTCCGTGGTGCTGACTGACCTGAACGAGTCAATGATGCGCGTTGGCAGAGACCGGTTGCTGGACCGAGGTTTGACTCAGGTCCAGTTCTGCAGGGCACCTGCGGAGAGGCTCCCCTTTGAGGACAATAGTTTCGACTGCGCCTGCATTAGTTTTGGCATCAGAAACTTCACCGATAAAGACAGGGCGCTGGAGGAGCTTTTGCGCGTGCTCAAACCGAGCGCACCCTTACTGGTCCTTGAATTCTCCAAACCCACAAGCCCGCTGCTGGAAACGGCTTACAGTACCTTCCAAAGCCTTTGGCCCCCGGTTGGCAAATTTTTGGTGGGCGACGCCCAACCCTATCGCTATCTCGTGGAGTCGATTCGCGTGCACCCAAGCCAAGGCGCGCTCAAGCAGATGTTCGAAGATGCGGGCTTTGTTGATGCCGAGTACCACAACCTAATCGGCGGTATCGCAGCGATTCATCGAGGCGTGAAGCCTGAGAGCCAAGACACCGGCGTAACTCGCTAGCTACGGCGATACCGATGCTGGCAAAAAGTCTAAATCGGATAATCCAGCAGGCCCTGGCGCTGGACCCTCAGATCGGCGAACGACTCGCCAAGCATCAGGGCCGGTCCGTGGAATTGATCTCCGAAAACCAGGGTGGCGTGCCTGATCTTAGCCTGCACCTGACTATTGAGCGGGCGAGCGTGACCGTCAACGAAGGCCCGGCCCCATCACCCAGCGCCATCATCAAGGGAAAGCCCGAAGCCTTGGCTCGCATGGCGCTTGGGGGCGAGCTTCAAGACGTAACCATTAGTGGCGACATGACCATCGTGCAGGAACTACAGGCGGTTTTTCGATCCTATCGGCCCGATCTTGTCACCCCCCTAGAACGCCTGCTTGGCGAACAGGGCGCCAACATGCTTGCCGCTACCCTTGAGCTTGGGGTCGCCTCACTCACCCAACTGCAGCGCGGCGCAACCTCCAAGGCGTTTCAGCAAGCGGAGACTCTGTTCGCCGAACAGTTTGCGACCCGGGATCACTTTGCAGTGCTGCAGCAGCGCACCGATAACGTCCGCTTAGCGCTAGACCGGTTGGCGGCACGAACCGGGCGGCTTGAGCGGCCGCTCGATGATGAAGACAGCTAGATGGGCACTAAAGCTTGGCAGCTGACGCTATCCCTTCTTGCACAGGCGCTTTGGTCCCGCCTTCACCACCTGATTAAACCTGAGCAAATCTCCCGACGAGGCCCTAGGATTACGCTCCGCATTTTGCAAACCCTCCTGCCCCTGGGCAGGCGGGACCTCGGACACAATCTTTGTACCGCACTAGAGGCCCGAGGGCCTGTGTTTATCAAGCTGGGCCAGCTGCTGTCGACGCGACCTGACATCCTGGGTAAGGAGGTCTGCAGCGCCCTTCGAAAGCTGCAGGATGAAATCGCCCCGATGGCGACGTCCAATATGCCTGGCCATATCGCTGAACTCCTGGGGGACGATGCCCAGGCTATCGCCCACATCGAACCCCAGCCCCTGGCCAGCGCTTCCATTGCCCAAGTGCATGCCGGCACCCTGGTGGGCGGTGAGGACATCGTCATCAAGGTGGTGCGCCCGGATATCGAAGCGCGCATTCGCGCAGACATGTCTACACTGATCAACCTGGGCAGCTTCCTGGAAAAGCGCAGCCCGCTCCTGACGCGCCTACATTTGAGGCAAATCCTGACGGATCAGCGCCAGACCATGTTGTTGGAACTCGACATGTTCCAAGAGGCCCATAACCAGATACAGCTGCGGCGCAACTTTGCAGGTTCTGACCTGCTGTATGTGCCTCGGGTGTTTGGCAAGTTTTCACGACGGCGCATCTTAGTCATGGAACGGGTCTACGGCCCTCGGATAGGGGATATAGAGGCTCTTAAAAAGGCTGGCGTGGATTTTCGAGTGTTAGCGCATAAGGGTGTCGAGACGTTTTTTACCCAAGTGTTCGAACACAACTTTTTCCACGCGGATATGCATCCTGGCAACATTTTTGTGGATATACGCGACCCCGCTGACCCCCGCTATATCGCCCTCGACTGCGCCATCATCGGCAGCTTGAGCGAAAACGACAAATCCTATCTGGCGCAAAATATTATTGCCTTTTTCGCAAGGGATTATTTACACATTGCGAAACTGCACCTGCGCTCAGGCTGGGTCCCCGCAGATACCGACGTACACGCCTTCGCCGAGGTCATCAAAGGGGTATGCGAACCCATCTTTGCCCAACCGCTCAGCCAAATATCGTTCTCTGGCTTTATGACCGATTTGCTGCAAACGGCGGCCGAGTTCGACATGGAAATTCAGCCCCAGCTCGCCCTGCTGCAAAAGACGCTTCTCTACGTGGAGGGACTCGGACGCCAGCTCTACCCGGACCTGGATTTATGGGAGACGGCAGAACCGTTCATGCAGCGTTGGGCCGTGCGTCACCTGGGCCCCTTGGCCATGATTGAGCAGTTGGTCACCTATGCGCCTCAGCTCTTGCGCGAAGTCCACCGACTCAAGGAATTTCTGGACGATGACCAGCGGTCTTCGATCCAACAACAGCTGCTACAGCAACGGCGGCAGATCGCTGAGCTCTCAGCACAAATCAAGGGACATCAACGTCGTCGAGCCAAGGCGCTGATCGGGGTGACTCTGGCAGCCGCTCTCCTGGGTGCCTGGGCACTGCTATCGACCTAATACGCGATTCGTCCGAAAGAAGGTGGTTTATGGCAGACTCCAGGGGCGATAATCGCGTCTCCCAACACGGATAAACAGCATGCAAGCCAAGCCCGTTATAGAGCATCTCAGCGAGATTCTAAAAACCCGAAAGAGTGAAAACCGGGACGACTCTTATGTTGCAAGTTTGCATCGCGCTGGGCTCAACAAGATTCTGGAGAAGGTTGGCGAGGAGGCGACGGAAGTCATCGTCGCTGCCAAAGACGCCCAGCGAGACGCGGAAAACAAGGCTGCTCTGGTGCATGAAGTTGCAGACCTTTGGTTCCACTCCATGGTCATGCTCAGTGAACTCGATCTTGAGGCACAAGCGGTACTCGATGAGCTCGCCAGACGTTTTGAAATCAGCGGCTTTGAAGAGAAGGCCCAGAGAGGTCAATAATGCCGTGCTGTTATCGTTTCAGAAAGAACCCCTATAATCACCCTCTTGCAAAAGTGGAGGCTTCCATATGTTCGGATTAGGTATGACAGAACTGCTGGTCATCTTAGCCATAGTGCTATTGGTCTTAGGGCCTAGGCGTCTCAAGAGTTTTGGCTCAGATCTGGGGAGCGCCATCAAGGGCTTCAGAACGGCTGTGGCAGACGAGGAAAAGGGTCCCGAGGTAGACGCCAAAGTCATTCATGAAGACGGCGACACGAACACGACGTCCAAAACGTCAGAAACGTCGGACCAAGGCAAGGGCTAGGCGCCAGCATATTTCACCCGTGATTGCAGCAATACAGGAGCCTTGGGAACATGATTAGCGGCATTGGCGAACTAGAGCTGATGTTAATTGCCGTGGTCACGCTACTGGTAATTGGTCCCGAGCGGCTTCCTGAAACCCTCAGAACCTTGGGCCTCTGGATCGGTAGGCTCAGCCGCTCGTTCAGCTCGGTCAAGGCAGAGATTGAAAAAGAAATAGGCATGGATGAGGTGCGGCAACAACTGCATAACGAGGCCGTCATGGCAGAAATGCAGCGCATCGAAAGTGAGGTCAAAGCCGCGACCCAGCTAGACGGTTCGAAGACGGACGACGCTCCAACGCCACATGAGAGCGATTCAAACGAAACGCTTCAGGCCCCTCCACCGGATATCCAGCCGCCACCGCCCTCGGAGGCCGACGTTGAAGCCGCCTATGCGCGTCGTCAGCGCATCAAAACTCAAGCGGAAGAGGGCACCGACCCGTGAGCGACCCTGGCGATACGCCACATGATCAAGCCGTTGATGAGCATGAGCAGCCGCTGCTCGAGCACCTGCTTGAGCTTCGCAGCCGAATTCTGAGAAGCCTGCTTCTCGTCGCCCTTCTCTTCATACCGTTTTACTATTACGCCGGAGAACTCTTCAACTGGCTGTCGCGCCCCTTGGTAGAGCAGCTCCCGGAGGGTGCATCAATGATTGCCACCCAGGTCGCCTCGCCATTCATTACGCCCTTCAAGACCGCGTTATTTATGGCCTTTTTTGTTGGCGTT
>DKNY01000054.1:14193-14413 GCA_002470275.1 Gammaproteobacteria bacterium UBA7376
TATGGCCTTTTTTGTTGGCGTTCCCTTTCTCCTGCACCAACTCTGGGGCTTTATCTCACCCGGGCTGTATCGGCAGGAAAAGCGTTTTGCAATTCCGCTGCTCGTCTCCAGCACCCTGCTGTTTTACTGCGGTATGGCATTTGCCTACTACGCCGTCTTTCCGCTGGCCTTCAGTTTCTTCGCCAACGTAAGCCCCGAAGGTGTGCCGATGATGACGGAC
>DKNY01000054.1:14716-31021 GCA_002470275.1 Gammaproteobacteria bacterium UBA7376
CCAGAGGGTGTGCCGATGATGACGGACATCAGCGCCTACCTGGATTTTACGCTGAAAATGTTCTTCGCCTTCGGTATCGCCTTTGAAATTCCAGTGGCTACGCTGCTGTTAGCCTGGTCTGGCCTAGCCACCGCCAAGAGCATGGCTAATGCGCGGCCCTACGTCATTATCGGCTGCTTTATCGTGGGTATGCTGATGACGCCCCCGGACGTGATTTCACAGCTCATGCTGGCTGTGCCCACTTGGTTGCTGTTTGAGATTGGCGTACAGCTCGCCCGCTTCGTTGACTCGGACAGCCGGGAACAAGCGAACTGACGTTACGCTTCGCCCTCGCCACGGGACAGCACCAACGTGAGAGGGCCATCGTTAATCAGACTTACCTGCATATCCGCGCCAAAGACCCCAGTTTTGACGGAGACATGACTAGCTAGCGCCCTCACGAAGCACCGATAGAGCGGTTCCGCATCGACGCCCGGCGCGGCGTCAGAATAAGACGGCCGGCGGCCGCGCTCGGTTTTCGCCAACAGCGTGAATTGAGAAATGACCAGCGCTTCGCCGCCGACCTCCGCCAGGCTCAGACTACCCCCACCCTTAGTTGAGCTGGGGTCGTCAAAGATACGCAGCCCAGCGACCTTTTCAGCCAACCACAAGGCCTCAGCCTCACCGTCACTGCGTGCAATACCCAGCAACAGCAGCACGCCACTACCAATCCCTGCCACCACCTCCTGCTGGACGGTGACCGACGCCTCACGCACTCGCTGGAGCACGACTCTCACTCGCTATGCCTCCGCAGCTCGCCTGCGCGGCTAGGCGCGTTTTCGCTCATGCTCCTTGAGTAGTAGCTTGCGAACACGAATGCTCTCCGGGGTCACCTCGACCAATTCATCATCGTCGATGAATTCCAGGGCTTGCTCCAGCGTGAAAAGCAGCGCCGGAGTCAGCACGATGTTTTCATCCGTTCCCGACGCTCTTACGTTGGTCTGCTTTTTTTCCTTCATTGGATTCACGGTCAAATCGTTTCCGCGCGTGTGAATGCCAACCACCATCCCCTCATAGATCACATCATTGGGGCGGACCATCATGCGCCCACGGTTCTGCAGGTTAAATAGCGCAAATCCCACCGCCTTGCCCTGGGCATTGGAGATCAGCACGCCATTCTTGCGAGTACCCACCTGCTCACCACTGCGAGGACCAAACCCATCCGATGCAAAGGACATGATGCCGGTGCCTGAGGTCTGAGAGAGGAAGATGGGGCGATATCCCATAATGCCTCGGCTAGGAATGCGGAACCGCATGCGAACCCGGCCCTTACCGTCAGGGACCATCTCCTGCAGCTCACCGCGACGATCTCCCAGAGCCTCCATGACCCGGCCTTGGTGCACCTCTTCGATATCCAGGGTTAAAATTTCAAACGGCTCGTGAATGACGCCGTCGACTTCGCGATAGATCACCTGAGGCCGAGAGACCGCCAGTTCAAAGCCCTCTCGACGCATGGTTTCAATGAGCACCGACAGGTGAAGCTCGCCTCGGCCCGAGACCTTAAAGCGATCCGGGTCAGGCGTGTCCTCGATAGAGAGCGCAACGTTATGCGACGCCTCGGTATAGAGCCGCTCGCGGATTTGGCGGCTGGTCACAAATTTCCCTTCTTTGCCAGAGAGTGGAGAGTTGTTCACACAAAACATCATGGTGAGCGTCGGTTCATCCACCGTAAGGGGCGGCAGGGCTTCGACGACGTCTGGCGAGCAGAGGGTATCGGAGATACCAATATTTTCGATGCCGGTCAGACAGATGATATCGCCAGCATCCGCGCTGGCGGCCTCTACCCGCTCCAGACCCCGGTGCCGATAAATGTTCATGACCTTGCCCTTGCGCTCTTGGCCCTTTCGGTCGATTACCATTACGGCCTGGTTGCGCTGCACTGAACCACGCGAGATGCGCCCGACGCCGATCACGCCCTCATAGGTCGAATAGTCCAAGGAGCTGATTTGCATTTGAAAGGCGCCCGTCTCGTCCACCTGGGGCGGTGGCACTTGATCAACGATCAAATCCAGCAGGGGGTGCATCGTGTCCTCGATAGCATCCAGTTCCATGCCCGCCACACCATTCAGCGCTGAAGCATAAACCACCGAAAAGTCCAGCTGCTCATCGCTCCCGCCCAAGTTATCGAAAAGCTCGAATACCTCGTCGATAACACGATAGGGCTCGCTGCCGGGGCGATCTATCTTGTTCACTACGACGATGGGCTTGAGGCCGTAGGAAAAAGCTTTTTGGGTCACGAAACGTGTCTGTGGCATGGGCCCGTCTACCGCGTCCACTAGCAGCAGCACCGCATCCACCATGGAAAGAATACGCTCTACCTCGCCACCAAAGTCCGCGTGCCCGGGGGTGTCCACGATGTTGATCTGCATTCCCCGATACTCGATGGCGGTATTTTTCGCCAGAATAGTAATGCCGCGCTCTTTCTCCAAATCATTGCTGTCCATTACGCGACTTGCTGAACTGGCATCCAGTAGCCCCGTTTGCTGTAGGAGGCAATCCACCAGGGTTGTTTTCCCGTGATCGACGTGAGCAATAATCGCGACATTACGTACAGTTTGATTTGGCACGAGCAAGGGATCCTTTTATTTCAGCCTTGAAGATTAGCAACCTCGGGGCAGTTGGCTGGGTCTGGGTTCCGGGGCCGCGAGATTATGGCGGAATGAGTTAGGCCTGTCTCGCTGATCTACCCTGCAACGGTTATTACTAGGCTAAGGGCACCACAGCTAAGCAAATAGATTTGAGTCCCGGAATAAAATGCACCATTATGAGGCGACCAATAAAGTGGCTAGCAAAAAGTCGCACAATAATAGTGCAAAAAAATCCTTTAACAGAAAAAAATTAAGTAAATTCAACAACTAACGATCACTCTACCGTGGCATACTTTTTGCTGCCTGGTCTAAACGTCAGGTTTATCCGGTGGGATTGCCCGTCGCGTTAATTCAGTGAATCAACAACGTTCAATGCAGCATGTGCTTCGCAGCGCATAATAGGAGATTTGAAAATATGAAAGCTAAACTCGAATATATTTGGCTGGACGGTTATCAGCCAACGCAGAGCCTGCGGAGCAAGACTCAAGTCCGCGAAAACTTCGGCGGAACCCTAGAAGAGTGCCCCATGTGGTCCTTTGATGGCAGTTCTACCGAGCAGGCCGACGGCAGCAGTTCCGACTGCCTCTTGAAGCCCGTCGCCATCTACCCAGATCCAGATCGCCAGAATGCCTTTCTGGTTATGACAGAGGTTCTCAACGCAGACGGGACGCCTCACGAGTCCAACGGACGCGCAACGATTGATGATGACGATGACGACTTTTGGTTTGGTTTCGAGCAGGAGTACTTCCTCTGGGATACCGATACCCAGCTACCTCCTGGCTTTCCAGCTAACGGCTACCCCGCGCCCCAAGGTCCTTATTACTGCTCGGTAGGTGCGTCTAATGCCTATGGCCGCGACTGTGTTGAAGAGCATTTCGATCTGTGCCTAGAAGCAGGCATCAACGTTGAAGGTATTAACGCAGAGGTTGCCGCCGGCCAGTGGGAATTCCAGGTCTTTGCCAAGGGCGCCAAGCAGGCCGGTGACGAAACATGGATTGCTCGCTACCTGCTCGAACGAACTGGCGAGCGATATGGCTACGCCATCAATTGGCATCCGAAGCCATTCGGAGACCTCGATTGGAATGGCTCAGGCATGCACGCTAATTTTTCCAATGAGGCCATGAGAACCTCTGGCAAGGAAGAAACCTTTACCAAGATTTGCGAGGAGTTCGGCAAGAACATCCAGCGTCATATCAGCGTTTATGGCGCAGACAATGACCAGCGCTTAACCGGTAAGCACGAAACCCAGTCCATCGACACGTTCAGCTACGGTATCTCCGATCGTGGTGCGTCTATTCGCATCCCGGTAACGACGCATACAGACGGCTGGATAGGCAGACTTGAAGATCGGCGAACCGCTTCAAACGCTGATCCCTATAAAGTTGCGGCAGCTATCGTTAAGACGACCAAGGAAGCCCTGGTATAACGGGAATCGATCACCCTGGTGGCCGACACCAGGGTGATCGGCCTTTGGCAGCATGCACAACCCTTGAAGTCGACGCCATTGCACTAATTTGGTGCATTCGCCAACCCTTTAAGTCATGATCAGGAAATCTCGACCTCGCTTCTCTCTGAGCCCTGGCCGCCGCTACCCTTAGCTCACATCAAGGACGCGGCTCCCCAATAGCCCAGGCGAAGCAAGCGCGTACCTTGGTGCTTCCGAGGAGAAGAAAGCGGCCCGATTCTTGCCTCTTCATCTGGGAAGCGAAAAAAAATTCAGCCAGCGAGTCAGAGCCGAGCGAGACACGAATTCAGATGAATCAGAGCCTCATCCAAAATCAAAATGCAGCGGGCCCCAATGGCGATCAAAGCGTCCTGGGAAGCCTCGTCACTGCCGTCATCACGCTGGACCAAGACCTGTATTTGGCTTCTCTAAACCCTGCGGCTGAGAGTTTGCTGCACGTATCGGCGAACTTCGCGCTGGGCAAACCCCTTCACCAGTTAGTCATCAAAGCAGACCCTCTGCTTAAGGCTTTGAAGGATTCCTTACGTGCAAACCAGCCCTTTACCCTGCGGGATATTCAGCTGCGTCTGCCGGATAGCCTCATCGAAAGCATCGATCTTATCGTGACGGTCTGTGACGAGCCGCGCGGGCTTCTGCTGGAAATGCACCCTACCAGCCGACTGAATCTGATAACGCAAAACAGCTCCTCTGAGGAGCAGCAGCTTACGACCCGAAGCTTGATTCGCGGGTTAGCGCACGAGGTAAAGAACCCGTTAGGGGGTATCCGAGGCGCAGCCCAGCTGCTTGAACGGGCCCTGCCAAGCGAAGCCCTGCGTGAATACACCCAGATCATTATTGCCGAGGCCGACCGACTGCGCGACCTGGTGGACCAAATGCTGGGGCCATGGCAGCCAATGCAGTTTGATAGCCTGAATATCCTGGAGGTCTTAGAACACGTCGCCCAACTTCTAGGCACAGAACATGAGTTAACTTGGATTCGGGATTACGACCCCAGTCTGCCGCCCATCCAGGGGAGTAGAGATCAGCTCGTTCAGGCTATTTTGAATATCGTCAGCAACGCCTGTGAAGCCATGATCGACGCATCGCAACCGCGCATCACGTTAAGAACAAGAGTGGTTCGACAGTACACCATTGGCGGCGTTAGACATCGGCAAATCTTGCTGATCGAAGTGCATGACAATGGTCCGGGCATCCCCAGTGATCTGATTGATCGTATTTTCTTTCCAATGATCAGCGGTAAGGAAAATGGTTCCGGCCTTGGACTAGCGATTTCTCAGAACATCATCAGCCAGCATGGTGGCACCATCCAGGTCGTAAGTGTCCCCGGGAACACGACCTTTTCTATTTTCCTGCCGTTTTCCCAGGCCCAGACCCAGACCCGCACATAACCCGATGAGTAGAACTTCATGAACGAACAAGTATGGGTAATTGACGACGATAGCGCGATTCGTTGGGTTTTAGACAGAGCGCTCAGCCAGGCGGGCATTCCCATCAAAGCCTTTAACACGGCAGACCAGGCCCTCCATCACCTCGATGGTGATGAGGCTCCCCTGGCCATCATCACAGATATCCGCATGCCCGGGACCTCGGGCCTCGATTTTGTTGAGCGCGTGCAGAAAGTGCACCATGAGATACCCATCGTCGTCATGACCGCCCACTCGGACCTTCAGAGCGCCGTCAATAGCTTTGAGCGAGGGGCTTACGAATATCTGCCTAAGCCCTTTGATGTGGATGAGGCGGTAGCGGTGATCCGACGCGCCATCGCCCATCGAACGGAAAAACAGGCTGTCTGGGATGCTGCGGGCAACGTCCAGACCACGGCTACGGAAATCATTGGCCAAGCCTCGGCCATGCAGGAAGTTTTCAGGGCCATCGGACGGCTCTCGTCCTCCAATGTCAGCGTCCTGATCAACGGACCCTCGGGATCGGGCAAGGAGTTGGTTGCGCGGGCCCTACATCGGCACTCACCCCGCGAGGGCCATCCCTTCGTTGCCCTCAACGTGGCCGCCATCCCCAATGAGCTGATTGAGAGCGAACTGTTTGGGCATGAAAAAGGTGCCTTCACGGGTGCTACCGCCAAGAGAATGGGGCGGTTTGAACAGGCTGAGGGTGGGACGCTTTTTTTAGATGAAATCGGGGACATGCCGGCCTCTGCCCAAACTCGCTTGCTGAGAGTGTTGGCAGAGAGCGAATTCTATCGAGTCGGCGGGCATCAGTCCGTTGTCGCCAATGTCCGTATCATTGCCGCCACCCACCAAAACCTTGAGCACCTCGTCACAGAGGGCAAATTCCGCGAGGATCTCTTCCATCGCCTCAACGTCATTCGCGTCCATGTCCCGGCTTTGGCCGAGCGGCGCGAAGATATTCCGCTGCTGGCGGAACACTTCCTTGATCAGGCTGCGAGCGAGCTGGGCGACGAAACCAAGCGGCTGGACCCCGACGCAGCCAACTACCTATCGCAGCTACCCTGGCCCGGCAATGTCCGCCAGCTCCAGAACACCTGTCGCTGGCTGCAGGTCATGGCCAGTTCAAGGACCATATTGATTGAAGATTTGCCCGCAGAACTTCAGCGCAGGACCGATGAGGAGCAGGATTCAAATTGGGAAACTGATCTGGAAACCTGGGCTTATCAGCACCTGGAGAGCGCGCCGAATACGCCCCTGCTGGACGTCGCGACCCCGATTTTTGAGCGGATTATGATCAGTGCGGCCCTGCGCAAGACCGGCGGACGCAAACGCGACGCAGCCGAACTCCTGGGCTGGGGGCGCAATACGCTGACGCGCAAGATGCAGGAACTTAACTTCTCTTAGCCGCTGACCGGCAGGTGGCAGCCCATGCATGTTGTGCTGTACGAACCAGAAATTCCTCCCAACACGGGCAACATCATTCGCATTTGTGCGAACGTTGGCGCGCTGCTGCATCTAATTAAACCTTTGGGCTTTAACTGGGACGATAAACGTCTACGCAGAGCGGGTTTGGACTATCACGACCTCACCGACGTCCACCTGCACGATGACTTGCCCACCTGCCAAGCATCCATTGTCGGGGGACGATGGTTCGCCATGACCACCAAGGGTCAGACCGGCTATGCTGAGGTGCGCTACCAACGAGACGATGTGCTGCTGTTCGGGCCCGAAACCCGGGGCCTGCCGGATACCCTGCTGGAATCCCTATCGCCCCAGCGCAAGATTCGCATCCCGATGCAGCCCCACTCGCGCAGCATCAACCTTGCGAACTCTGTCGCCATCACCCTTTATGAGGCCTGGCGCCAGTCTGAATTTGACGGCCTTCGCTGAGGACCAGCAGGCCTAGTGAGGAATCGTTCCATGATCGCCTTCCGCTGCCTGACGCTGCTGCTCTCGTACCGCTTCGAAGTAGAGTGCCTCGAAATTAATGGGTGCCAGCTGTAGGGGCGGAAACCCGCCCTTCACCACCAAGGCGTCAACGTTTTCGCGCAGGAAGGGAAATAGGACATTGGGACAGGCGATGCCGATGACCTGGCTCAGACGCGGCGCATCGAATCCCTGAAGTTTGAAAATGCCGGCCTGCTGAATTTCGCAGACGAAGGCCACCTTGGTGTCTTCTTCAACCTTTGCGGTGACCTGCGCCGTCAAGACCACTTCGTGCAGGTCTTGCTCAAGGCTCTGAGCGCGTGTGTTGATCTCAACGCTAATCCTCGGCTGCTGCTGAACGGTGAACACCTTTGGCGACAGCGGCGATTCGAAGGAGGCATCCTTTAGGAACAGCTTCTCTATCCGCAGCTGCCCCTGCTCCGGCGCCTGGGCTGACTCACCCGGGACTGAATCGTCCGCTTCACTCATCCTTTCACCACCGGTAGATTTTGGCCTCGCCACTCAGCATACCCGCCACTCAATCGCATTACCTTAGTAAAACCGTTTTTTTGCAGCAGCGTGCCGGCTGAACCGGAATGCTGGCCCATTTTGCAGGCCACGATCATCGGCGTTTCCCGATAGTTCTGAAGCTCGCTCAAACGCCCTTCAAGAGAGGCGAAGGGAATGTTCACCGCATCCACGATATGCCCTTCCCGAAATTCATTCTTTTCGCGAACATCGAGCACCTTCGCACCCTCAGTATTAACCAGCCGGACCAGCTCCTGGGTGCCGATGGTCGCACCAGCTCTGACGGATTCGTTGCGTATAAAAAGAATCAACAGCAGGATGAAGCTGCCTACCAACAGCGGATGATTGCCGATAAAAATGAAAAATTGCTCCATTCGTCATTCCCGTATTAGATTTTTGGTGCCCTTCCCAGGGCCTTCTTGGCGCCAAATTATACACACTTGACCCCTCTCACCCTCCAGATAGTTAACTGATTAACCGGCTTTTTTTGCTAAGATTGCCGGCCAAAACAGTACAGTCTACAGAGGAATTTATGGCAACGCCGAGCTTGCTGGTGATCCTAGATGGCTTTGGTCACCGACTCGAATCCGAGCACAACGCTATCGCCCTGGCACAGACACCGGTCTGGGACGCGCTTTGGCAGCAGCAACCTCATACCTTGGTCTCTGGCTCAGGCTTGGATGTTGGTTTGCCGGACGGGCAAATGGGCAATTCTGAGGTAGGGCATATGAACCTGGGCGCGGGACGCGTGGTCTACCAGGACTTCACTCGGATCAATAAGGCCATTGAAGACGGTTCCTTCGCACAAAATGAAGCCTTCTCCGATATCTTCGCTCAGCTCGAAGAGACCCAGGGTGCGCTACACGTGATGGGTTTGCTATCGCCAGGGGGCGTTCACAGTCACGAAGATCAAATTTTTGAAATCATCAGGCTGGCCAGCGATCGAGGCCTAAAAAAGGTTTATCTGCATGCTTTTCTAGACGGCAGAGACACGCCACCAAAAAGCGCCACCGACTCTCTACGCAAGGCGGAAGACCTGTTCCGCGAACGGGACTGCGGGCGCGTTGCCAGCCTGTGCGGACGCTATTTCGCCATGGACCGAGACCGCAACTGGGCACGGGTGGAGCGCGCCTATAATTTAATCGTAAGGGGCGAGGCGCCGTTTCACGCCACCACCAGCGAGGAAGCCCTGACCCAAGCCTATACTCGAGGGGAGAGTGATGAGTTCGTGCAGCCAACGTCCATTCACAGCCCAGAAACTCGGCCGCTGACGTTACATCCAGAAGATGCCGTGCTGTTCATGAACTTTCGGTCAGACCGCGCGCGTCAACTCACCAGGGCGCTGCTGGAAGACTCGTTTGAGGGGTTCAAAAGAAGGTCGACGGTTGGCGTCTCCAGCGTCACCACGCTGACCCGCTATGCAGACGATATCTACGCGCCATGCGCCTTCGATCAAGTAGAGCTGGTCAACACCCTCGGCGAGTACCTGGCGCACCAAGATATGCGTCAGCTACGCATTTCTGAAACCGAAAAATATGCCCACGTGACCTTCTTCTTCTCCGGTGGCCGAGAAGAACCCTACCCCGGAGAGGAGCGCATCCTCATTCCCTCCCCAAAGGTAGAGACCTATGATCTCGCCCCGGCCATGAGCGCTCACAAGGTCACTCAGGAGCTGATCAGAGCCCTTCAAAGCCAACGCTTCGATGTGATCGTCTGTAACTACGCGAATGGGGACATGGTAGGGCACTGCGGCAAGCTTGAGCCGGCGATCGAGGCCGTGGAAACCCTGGATCACTGTCTGGGCTTGCTCCGCCAAGCCGTGGACGAAGCCGGGGGACAAATGCTCATCACTGCAGATCATGGCAACGTAGAGCAGATGTCAGACCCGGTGAGCGGACAGGCGCATACGGCGCATACCGAGAACTTGGTGCCCTTGGTCTATGTCGGCCCAGAATCCATCGCGCTGCACGCGGGAGGCGCGCTCAGCGACATCACACCCACGCTCCTGCACCTCATGGGCCTAGAAATTCCAGCGGAAATGTCAGGCACCTCGCTGGCGAACTTTGAGGTGAAAAGACGCGCGTAAGCTGATGGGACAGAACGTGAAACGAAGTACACGCGGGCTGCTGGCGGCGCTCATCCTATGCTGCCTAACCGTGGGTTCATCAGCCTCAGAGCTGGATCAGAGCACGCTCCAGTTAACAACGATCGTAGAACGCCTCAACGCCCTGGATCGGTGGCTCACGGACAGCGAGCAACAGCTGGCTACCCTTCAGCAGTCCCTGCGCGAGCAGGACCGAGACATCGGGACCCTGGCCAAGCAACGGCGAGCGCTGGATCAGGCCCTTGCTGCGGTTCACAGCGATATCAAGAATCTCGAAGCCCAGCGGCAGCAGCTTGCCAACAACCGAGACCAGCAGCAGGAGGCCGTGGCCGCGCATCTTCGCGCTGCAGCCCGCTTGGGCAGCGAGGACTTGATTCAGCTCGTGGTCAGCCAACGTTCACCCAGCGAGCTGAACCGGCTTATTCGCTATCACACCTACTTTAGCCAACAGCGTCTCGGCGTGATTGAACGCCTCCAAAAGACCGTGGCTGATCTTGCCAAGACCAATGCCGACCTGATCGCAGAACATACCCTGGAGCTTGAACAACAGCGTGCCCTCACGGAGCAGTCTGCACGCCTTGAAGCGCGACGCAGCGAAAGAACTGTCGCCATTGCTGAATTGGCCAAGCTAAGATCATCAAGAGAACAAGAACGGTCCGCACTTGTGGCGGATCGAGCGCGGTTGCAGAGCCTGATTGCGTCCCTTAACCGAGCAGCCAGGGCCCTGGACGGGGAGGCCTTCCGCACTGCCAAAGGACGATTGATAGCCCCACTCAGAGGCACCGTACGTCATGCGTTCAATTCTCCCCAAGGAGAAGGCGATATGCGCTGGCGAGGCATTGATTTCGAGGCGCCAACGGGCACTGCGGTGAGCGCCGTTTTCGAGGGGAGAGTCGTCTTCGCCGAATGGCTGCGCGGCTATGGACTGATGGCCATCATTGATCACGGCGACGGCTACATGACCACCTATGGTAACGCAGATACTCTGTACAAAAGTGCCGGCGACTGGGTCGAGGCGGGTGAACTCATCGCCGATGCGGGGAACAGCGGGGGACGTTTTAAAAGCGGTATTTACTTCGAGCTGCGGCACGAGGGAGAGGTACAGGACCCTAGCCCATGGCTCGAAGCGGACTCGTCCTAGAGGTCAAAAACAGCCTGGCCCTCTCCCAGGTCCAACGTCCCCTCGTAAATCGCTCGACCTGTAATGGCGCCCAGAAGCAGGCCTTTATTGTCTTCAAACGCGGCTCTCAGGGCCTGAAGGTCCTCGGTCTTGGTCACCCCTCCGGAGGCCACGACGGGCAAATTTGCTGCTGTAGCCAGCGCCAGCGTCGCGCTCACGTTCACGCCGGTTAACATCCCGTCCCGCTGAATGTCGGTATACACAATACCCGCCAGAGGCAGTGCGCTACAGCCTTTGGCAAACTCAATGGCATCGGTGCCCGAGTCCGCATCCCAACCCCGGGTTGCCACTTGCCCGTCTCTGGCATCCAGGCCAAGGAGCACACGGTTGGGGAAGCGTTCAGCCAGAGCGGTCAAAAAGTCAGGGTCCTCCACCGCGCGCGTACCCAGGATCACCGCACTGACGCCCATTTCGAGATAACGCTCGGCGATCTCCTCGCTGCGAATACCACCCCCCACCTGAACCGGGATATCGCCCATTTCCGCCACCATCTCGCGGATGAGGTCCCCGTTGCGGGGCATGCCGGCAAAGGCCCCATCCAGATCAACGATGTGCAGTCGCCGACCACCCTGGGCTTTCCAGTGCGAGGCCATAGCCACCGGGTCATCAGAGAAGACCGTGGACTCCGTCATCCGCCCTTGGCGCAGGCGCACGCACTTGCCGTCTTTCAGGTCGATGGCCGGTATCAGGATCACAGGATTTAGAGAGTGCCCTTTGTGGACGGTACAATGCCGCTCATTCTTGGGTCTGGCGCTACCGCCATGCGCAGCGCACGGCCCAGGGCCTTGAACAACGTCTCTGCCTGATGATGGGCATTATCGCCCTTAAAATTATCCAGGTGGATCGTAATCATGGCGTGGTTGACCAGGCCCTGAAAAAACTCACGCAGTAAGTCAACGTCGAAGTCACCCACTCGCGCGCGCGTGTACGCCACTACATAGTGCAAACCAGGTCGCCCGGACAGGTCGACTACGGCCCGCGACAGCGCCTCGTCCAGCGGCACGTAGGCGTGGCCATAGCGGGTCAAACCGCTTTTATCGCCAACGGCCTTTGCTAGCGCCTGGCCCAGAACAATGCCCACATCTTCGACCATATGGTGAGCATCAACCTCCAAATCACCGGTGGCAGAAACATCAATATCAATCAGCCCGTGCCGAGCAATTTGCGTCAGCATGTGATCAAAAAAGGGCAGGCCGGTCTGGAAATGACTGGTGCCATCGCCATCCAGATTGATCGAGAGCGTGATCTGCGTTTCAGCCGTATTCCGGGTCACGCTGGCTCGACGTGCTGGGGGTGTATCTTCGTCTGTCATGATCGATTTTTATCAGGCACTGTGCGTGGAGGGCGCAGTTTAACGGCCTTCTCAAAGAATTGCAGTGATTCCTAGATCAGGATAACCGGTCCATGAGGTCACCGTAAGGCAAAAACCGATTGCGCGTATGCGCCTTGATCCACTCGGTTAGGGCGGGATCAAAGTCCTGCCGCTGACGTAATGCTCGAAATAGTGGGATGACCGCTGACTGGGATCCTGCCTGCCAGGGCGCATACTGATCCTCGCCCAGCGTGAACAATCGGATCAACGCCTCAAGCTGGTTCGAGGCGAGGTTTGGCGCAACCTTCGACCAGCTTGGGCTGGTGATGTATACCGACCAGCTGTCAATTTGTTCCGCACCAAGCTGCAGCTCACCCTGTGAAGCCAGCCCCTCGGCAATTTCTAAAAAGCGTTCAACTACCTCATCAGATAAATTGTCTGGATTGGGTTGAACTTGATTGGGATCAAAAGTACCTACGCTCATGCTGTCACTCTTGGCGGGCCTAACGACGCAGCATAATGCCTTAGCCCTCGGCCCAGAGCCACATATCAACTTAACCAGACTTCAAAGCGATCAAAACTTACCCTGGGGATGCCACTAAAAGATCGCTATTGTTAAGGTTTCCACCTTAGTTTGAGTCGAATACAGGCGGGGTAATGTTATGCGTCTTAAATACTTAATCACCGCGCTCTTGATCACCCTCACTGCCGTGGGTGCTTTCTGGCTTAGCGACGGCAACCGCATGAAAGAGGACCTCGCGCTTTGGCTCGGTGAACAAAGCGGCTATCAGGTTGAGATCGAGGGCAATTTAGACTGGCAAATTTTAGGCGGCCTCGGGCTAGCGGCCCAGGACGTCAGACTCATTGGGGAGGAGGACATTCGCGTTGGCAGCATTTCGCTAAGCGCTAATTTCGGCAACCTATTCCAATCCCTCGACGACTGGCAGGTAAAAACGCTGCAAATCAACGATGCGCAGATCGCCAGTGGGGACAGCAACGTGCAGATCAGCCGTCTGCTGCTCACGGACTTCAGGCCAAACACGATGGCGCCCTTCCAAGGGTCCCTCAGCATGGCAACGGGCGCCCAGGGCGCAGCCTACCCGATCCAGGTATCCGGCATGCTGCGTTACGTACCGGAAAGCGGCACCCAGGCCGGGGCGCTGGAACTGTTGAATACGCGCGTCATGACCGAGTTCCTGGAGGCCAACTGTGCCGGCAGAATCACCGGCGGCAGCGGTTATCAGGGGCCGACCATCGCCGAGCACCCGGAAGATTTAGTGTCGATCCCCACGCTCTATGCGGCGGACACGACCGCCCAATGCGATATTCAAAAAATGGTGCTTGGAGACAGGCCACTGCCTGTCTCCGAGCTTAAGCTCAGCCTACAGGGCGGCGAATTAGAGGCGGGCCTCACCTACCCGACCTTTTACCAGGGAGACCTGCAGATCGACCTTGACCTAACGCCCGAGCAAGGCACCCTCGCGTGGACAATAGACGTTAAGGGCCAGGGCATAGACAGTAGCAAGGTCTTCGGCTCGGATGCCGGGCCCCGCTCCTGGCAGGCAATAGTCGAGGTCGACGCATCCATCTCGGCCACCGGAAATCAGCTCCCGGCGCTTGTTTCGGGCGCAAAGGGCACCGGACACGTCACCAGCCAGAGCGGCTATATGGATGTGAGCCGAGTCAAGGTCATCATCAGCCTGTTGAGCCAGTTAGCGGGCAAAAGCGACCCAACCACCGACTGGGGTCAACGCATCAGCTACCGAGAACTGGACGCCACATGGACCATGCAGGGGCAGGCGCATGAGCTAGACACTAAGATCGACAATCTGCGCTGGCAGATGTCCGGTCCCATTGACCTGCTTGCTGACCGGCTGGATTTACGCGGCCATATCAGCGCCAGCGCACCAGGGGCCGATGACCTGATTCGCATGGACCCAGCTTTTTACGACATACCTATCCCCATCAAATGTGCGGGCACCCTAGCAGACCCAGGCTGCGCGACAGACCGGGAAGAACTTACCGAGCTGGTGGCTCAACTTTTCCTAAACGCTCAGAAACGCCGCCTACAGGACGTCATCGAGGACGCCGTTAAGGATCAGCTGCCCGAACCGCTACAGGATGCCGCCAAGTCCTTGCTCAATCTCTTTAAGAAAGACTAGAGAGCGTGAGCGCCTTTACGACTCAGCTCTTAGCTTGGGTTGAGCACCACGGGCGCAAAGATTTGCCCTGGCAGCAGAATCCCACACCGTATCGAGTGTGGGTATCAGAGGTCATGCTTCAGCAAACGCAGGTGGCCACGGTGATCGATTACTATCGGCGATTTATGGCGCTGTTTCCCGATGTCCGGGCCCTGGCAGAAGCGCCCTTGGATTCTGTGCTGCACCAATGGACGGGCCTGGGCTATTACGCGCGTGCCCGGAATCTGCATCGCGCAGCAAGGACGATAGTCGCCGAACATGGCGGCGAGCTGCCCACGAATCAAGAGGGGCTGGAGAGCCTGCCGGGTATTGGCGCCTCCACCGCCGGCGCGATTCAAGCCCTGGCCATGGCACGCTATGGGGTTATTTTGGACGGCAACGTGAAGCGGGTGCTCAGCCGCTACCATGGCGTCGTGGGCCACTATAGTGAGCGAGCCGTGCTTCAGCGTCTCTGGCACCTCGCCACCGAACACACCCCCACCCAGCAGACTGCCGCCTATACCCAGGCCATCATGGATTTGGGTGCGACGGTCTGCACCCGCAAGAACCCAGGCTGTCACCACTGCCCGGTACGCGAAGGCTGTCTCGCCCTGGCAGCAGGACAGGTGCATGAACTCCCAACGACGCGAAAAGCGAAGGCAAAACCTGTTCGTGAAAGCCGTTTTTTTGTTGTCACCCTTGCCGAGGGGCAGGTTCTGCTAGAGCAGCGCCCCAGCAAAGGCCTCTGGGGAGGGCTCTGGAATCCCCTAGAGCGCGGCGTTGAGACCACCGTGGAGACGCTGCTCGATGAAATTGGCGCAAGCCCAAGCAGCCTGGACCAGCACCAGACGGGCATCCGGTTTCGACACACCTTTACCCATTTTCATCTAGACATTGAGGTGCACCACCTCCAGCTCAACGCCCGCCCGTCCGGGGTGGCGGGGGGCGATATGGCCTGGGTCGAGCTTGACCAGCTTGCGAACCAAGAGGCTAAGATCGGCCTGTCCGCCGCTGCCCTTAAAATGCTTGAGCCTCTCCTTACAGAGGACCTGTTCCGCGCTCCGTCCAAGACGCGCCGGGCAAACATCAAGTAACATGACCCAACAACCGTGATCGACCCATAAGATGACCCGCACCGTATTTTGCAGCCGCTATCGTGAACAGCTTCCAGGTCTAACGGCCCAACCGCTCCCTGGACCCATGGGGGAGAAAGTATTGGCTGAGGTATCCGCCAAGGCCTGGACCGAATGGCAGGCGCTGCAGACCATGCTGATCAACGAGAAACACCTTAGCCTGATCGACCCGGAGAACCGCCGCTACCTCAGCGAGCAAATGTGGCGGTACTTTAATAATGAACCGGTTGATCAGCCCGAAGGCTACCGCCCCCCGGCAGGCTAGATTTTTTGGCACCCAGCGAGCGCGCAGGTTGACGACCGAGCGGCAGGTCGCTTTAATACGCCGCTCTACGCCCTAGCGGCGACTCCGGCCAGATAGCTCAGTTGGTAGAGCAGAGGACTGAAAATCCTCGGGTCGGTGGTTCGATTCCGCCCTTGGGCACCACTTTTTTTTACTTTTTT
>DKNY01000067.1 GCA_002470275.1 Gammaproteobacteria bacterium UBA7376
AATGTGGCTTTGAGCAGTTTTTCCCCGCCTGCGCCGAGGGGCAGGAGACATCGTGCATTTATCCTACCTCCATGGTGCGCGACGGTTTACGCAAGGGCCTGGTGCTGGAGGACGAGCTGGGGATCAACCCGCTACAGTTCGGGCTGATTGGCGCAACGGATACCCACAACTCCAATCCCGGTGATGTGGAGGAGTGGGATTATGTTGGGGCGACGAGTTTTGGCTCATCTCCGGCGAATCGTCGCATGGACGAAAACAACACGACCGGGATTAGAAATAATAATCCCGGTGGTCTGACTGCGGTCTGGGCTCCCAAAAATACGCGGGAAGCGCTGTTTGATGCCATGCAGCGCAAAGAGGCTTACGCCACCAGCGGGACTCGTATCATGCTGCGCGTCTTTGCGGGCCATGAGCTGCCTGGGGATATCGTGAGCACGGGTGACCTCGAGGCAGCCTATGCCAAGGGTGTTGCCATGGGCGGAAGACTGAGGGCCGTCGCCCACGCAGCACCGTCGCTGTTCGCATGGGCAGTGAAAGACCCAGACCATGCGCCCCTGGCCAAGCTTCAGGTGATCAAGGGCTGGATCGAGGACGGTGAGCAGCGCGAGGTCGTGTATGACATCGCCTGTGGGGGTTCAACGTTGAACCCCAGCACTGGAGCGTGCGAGCCGAACCACGCCCAGGTCAGCCTGGACGATTGCCGTTGGGACGACGACGCTGGGGCCGCAGAGCTGAAAACCCTCTGGACCGACCCCGATTATGATGCCGATGAAGACGCATTTTATTACGTCCGAGTGGTGCAGAGTCCTACCTGTCGCTGGACGACTTATGACAGCTTGAAGCTGGGCATCCCACCCCCGGCGGATGCCCGGGCGACGGTGACGGAAATGGCATGGGCTTCGCCCATATGGCTGCAGGCGCTTTCCGGGACTGCCTCGGAATCCGCCCTGTGAGTGTGTCCTGACCTGCCCGGTCAGCGGCAGGCGCCTTGGCCAGGGTCCGGTCGCCCTAAACCCAAGTGGCCTAACCCGTGCTGATCCAGTTCACGCTCATCCTGTGATCTAGCCCAACGGCTCCTTCCACCGGCGCTTTCTGGGCGCATTTCTAAAACAATTGAGATTACTCAGGCAAAACCTTGTAGTGTGTGCCTCGTGCTGGGGGTGGCCTCGGCCAGGGCTAGCCTGCTGCAGGCTTTAATAACCAGGAAATTGAATGGCCACTGACGCCTTTGCCGAGCTAGGACTTCATCAAAGTTATTGCAGGACCGTGGCCGAACTGGGCTTTACCCAGCCCAGTGACATCCAGCGACAGGCCATCCCGCGCCTGCTCGAACACAAAGATTTGCTCGGGCTTGCACAAACGGGAACGGGTAAGACGGCGGCCTTCGGCCTGCCGTTACTGCAAAATTTGGTAAAAGCCGCAGCCAACATTAAGAATAAGCTCCGCGCGAAACCCAGGCACCCACGGGCACTCATCCTGGCTCCCACAAGAGAGCTGGCGCTGCAGATCGATGCTGAAATGCAGCGGCTGGGTGCAGGCAGCCAAATGAAATATGCCTGCGTGATCGGTGGGGTGAACCAAAACCCTCAGGTCAAAAAGTTACGCGGTGGTGTGGATATTCTTGTGGCAGCGCCAGGGCGGCTGCTGGACCTGATGAATCAAGGGCACGTTGATCTCAGCGAAACCAAGTTTCTGGTGCTGGATGAATGTGACCGCCTGCTGGATATGGGCTTTATTCCCGATGTGCGTCGTATCACCCAGCAGTTGCCCAAGGAGCGACAGACCCTACTGTTCTCGGCCACGGTCTCCAAAGAAATTGAAAAGCTGGCGAAGGAGCTTCTGCATAAACCGGTCCGCGTTGATGTGTCGCCCAAACAGCTCACCGTGGCCAAGATCGAACAAAACGCGGTCATGGTGGCGACGCCGAATAAACGCGCCGTGCTCGAACACCTGCTGCGTGAGCAAAGCCTGACCCGAGCGATTGTCTTTACCCGCACCAAGCATGGTGCCAACAAGGTTGCTCGACAGCTAAATAGCTCGGGCTTTGTAGCTGAGGCGATTCATGGCAACAAAACCCAGGCGGCGCGGCAAAAAGCCTTGGCTAACTTCAAAAATGGGGACGCCTGGATTTTAGTGGCCACGGACATCGCTGCGCGAGGCATCGACGTTAAAGAGGTGTCCCACGTAATTAATTATGAGTTGCCCCATGAACCAGAGAGCTATGTGCATCGCATCGGTCGAACCGGTCGAGCCGGCGCGGTGGGGGTCGCCTGGGCGCTCGTTGATGGCGCAGAGATCAGCCGCATGCGTGCGATAGAACGCTTAACGAAAGAAAGGATGAGCGTGCAGAAGTTGGATATTGAGTTACCCAAGGTGGCTGATGAGCCAAAGGCGCCACCACCCAAGAATAAGCGTAAAGCCAATGACGCAGCGGCTGCTGAGCGTCGTCCGCGAAAGCGCAGGCGCACCAAGCGGCCAGCCAGTGAAGCAAAGCAGGGTGGCAAAGCCTCATCCGAGCGCGACAGCGTCCAGCCTGAGGAACAGCGTGCCCAGTCCAAGGGACAGCGTGCCCAGTCTTCTGATCAGTCGCAGAGCAAGGGTGAAGGCACGAA
>DKNY01000007.1 GCA_002470275.1 Gammaproteobacteria bacterium UBA7376
TTCATAAACAAACAGCTTCAGGTGGGTATCGAGGAAGGGGAGCATATTACCTTTTCCGTGGACTCGGTTGCCGCAAATCAAATTGGCGCCCATACCCTGATTGGTAACGGCGTAAACCCGGAGACAGCTGCTGCTGCTCCATCGGCGAATGGTGTGACTTCAGACGAAGATATCGAAATTTTTGGCTATTTGGGGACCAAAATTATTGAATCCTCTAGCCAAGATACAGCTAAAGAGGTGGCCACAAAGGCCAACCTACTGACAGCTGAGACGGGTGTTAAAGCTTACGCAAAAACATACGCAGCACTATCATCGGGTGATCCCACTGCTCGGACGTACAATCTTAAGATTAACGGCTTTCAGACGGGCAACTTCATTATTTCCAGCACCGATGTGGGAGATGCTGTCGAGGCGATCAACCGAATTTCAGGTGCATCTGGTGTTACGGCTAAAGTCGATAATAACAAGGTTGTGCTATTCGATGCCGATGGTGACGACATTACCATTGAAAACACCAAGGTTGGCACCGAGTTTGTTGACTTAGTGGTCGAGAAGCTAGGTGAAGATGGTGCAGTGACCAACGTAATTGGCCAGCCTGTACGAATTGGCGAAGGCGCTACTGCCACTAATACGGAGGCAACATTCACTCAGACGCATGGCACTTTGGCTAACTATGCGAACGAGACCCATACACTGACTGACGGTACTACGACACTTTCTATTACTGTCGGCGCAAGCACGCCTACGACCGCAGACTTGGTATCAGCATTTCGCTCTGCCACGGGCTATGACACCTTTAAATTCGACGTGTCCGCCAACAGCACGACCGGTTTTACCTTTACGGCGAGAGAGCCGGGCGTTATTCAAACCGCCGAGCAGCCAGTGCTTACTGCAGCCTCTGCTGTCACTGATGAAGGCGCGTTAACGGCCGGCACGGCTGGTGCAGCAGCAGATTCGACACGCATAACAGGCACCCTAAAGTTTGTCTCTTCACACTCTTTTTCGGTTGAACAGGCTGGCGCTACCAATGCTACGTTCACTCAAACACACGGGACATTATCAAACTATGCCAGCGCTACGCATACGCTAAGCGATGGTGTCACCACGCTAAGTATTACTCAGGGTGCGGGTACACCAACAACCGCAGAATTAGTAACGGCTTTTCAGGCCGCTTCTGGGTATTCGGATTTCAAGTATGAGATTGCGGCAAACGGCTCAACCGGTTTTACCTTTACCGCCAAAGAGCCCGGCCCGATAAGAACAGCTGATCAACCGGTGCTGACTGCGGATGCGGCTGTAAATGACGAAGGAACTCTAACGGTCGGCGTTGCAGGTGACTCACTTGGTTACTTTGTATCCGGCTCGCAAACCGCCTCTCTGGTCGATTTAACGCAAGTCAAGATCAGCACAGAGGCGGGTGCGAGCGACGCCATTTCTGTGGTCGATGCTGCTCTGGACAAGATTGCGCAAATGCGCGCCGATCTGGGTGCCATTGAAAACCGAATGGATCATACGATTTCCAACCTCATGAACGTTGCAGAGAAGACAGCGGACTCTCGGTCACGTCTTGAGGATGCTGATTTCGCCCTAGAGTCGGCTCGATTAGCGAAAAACCAGGTGCTGCAGCAAGCGGGAACCTCAATGCTGGGCCAAGCAAACCAAATGACACAGCTGGTGTTGGACTTGTTGAGAGGCTAGTCAAGCCTAAGTCTGAACCCAACGGAGTAACGATATGAGTATGGATCGAATTTTTGGAATTTCGGGTGGCGCCATGGACGCCCAGGTGGTTCGCATGAACCTCGCGGTTTCCAATATCGCGAACGCCGAGGTGTATAGCGACAGCTCGGAAAGTGCCTACAAAGCCAAGCGCCCTATCTTTGAAACAGTGTTGAGCGGCGAGGTGAATAAGCGTCGAGGAGAAGAAGTCGGGGGCGTACGCGTGACCCGAATCGTAGAGGACGACAGCACCCATCCCGCTACCTATGACCCAAACCATCCAAAAGCCAATGAAGAAGGCTATGTCTTTTCTTCCAACGTGAACGCGATGAATGAACTGGTTGAGATGACGGCTGCTGCGCGATCTTTCGAGAGCAACGTGGAAGCCATGAATACGGCCAAGCAGCTCATGATGCGTACCGTCGATCTTCTCAAGAAGTAGGGGCAGACGATGAATGAATTGACAATCCCAGGTATTCGGACGGCAGCGGATTTACGGGCCGAAGCGGCTGCGCCAGCCCCGGAATCCGACCTCGATCGCGATGCCTTCTTACGGCTGTTTACGACTCAGCTGCAAAATCAGAATCCACTGGATCCGATGAAAAACGAAGCCTTCGTCGCCCAGCTCGCCCAGTTTTCGAGCCTAGAGGCCACGACGCGCATGTCGGATTCTCTAGAGCAGTTTGTGAGCGCACAGTCTGGCGAAAAGATCATGCGGGGCGCAAGCCTGATTGGAAAGCATGTTTATGCGGCTGGTGCTTTGGCGAATCAACCTGGCGGCAGCCCGGTCACCGCCTATCTTCAGCTCGATGACGTTGCTGACAACGTTCAGCTCAAGGTTGTGGATGCGGCCACGGGTCAAGTGGTTAACGCTATGGACCTGGGTCCTCAGGTGCCCGGAGAAGTTGGGTTTACCTGGAATGGCGGCAATTTCCAGGGCGAAGCAGCCCCAGCTGGAGACTATTTGTTCCAGGCTGAGGTCGTCAGTGGAGACAGCGTCAGATCAGTACCGGTGATGGCCCAGACTCGGGTGACCGGCGTCTCCTGGAGTGACCAGATGGGACAGGTGCTGGTCGAGATACAGGATGGCCAAACCCTGGCCCTATCCGAAGTCACAAGAATTTCTGAATAAGTACAAGATTGGAGCATAGTTAATGTCCTTCTACACCTCACTAACCGGCCTAAAGGCAGCAACCACAGAACTGGCCTTAACCAGTAACAATATTGCTAACGTGGGTACCAGTGGATTTAAAAAGTCCCGTGCCTCCTTCGGTGACATCTTCGCCACATCACCATTACAGAAGTCGACGTCTGTTGTTGGACAGGGCGTATCTCTTAAAGAGGTGCGTCAGGAGTTCAGCCAGGGAAACGTGGAATTCTCATCCAACACGCTTGACCTGGCGATTTCCGGTGAGGGCTTTTTTCCTCTGAAATCAGCTGACGGACTGACGGACATTTTTACTCGTAACGGTAGTTTCGTGCTGAATGAGCAGTTCAACGTTGTGAACTCATCCGGCCAGGCGCTTCTCGCCGCGGCGGTTGACTCCTCCGGTAAGGCGGACCTTGAAAAGTTGAGCAGACTGGCAATCCCGGTATCCACAAGTGGCCAGGCGCTGGAAACCTCTCAGATTGAATTGGCGCTAAACCTGCCCTCAGATGCCGAGGTCATCACGGCACCCTTTAACCGCAACAATCCCGACACCTATAACAAGTCGACGGCCCTAAGCGTTTATGACGCGGGGGGTAACTCGTATCTAGCAACGATCTATTACGTTAAGACCGCGAACGCGACTGCAAACTCGCCTTCTAACAAGTACCAAACCTACGTATTTGTAGGAGACGATCAGGTTAACCCGGCGCTACAGCAGGTGACTGACGACAACTTAGAAGAGGTTTATGTCAACAAATACGGCGTTTTGAAGCCTTTTTCAGAGGTGGAAGACCTGCTGGTTAACCGGAAAACTCAGAAGTTCGCCCTGGATGACCTGACCGACGTCAGAACCTCTGTTCCGGCTACCGTGGTTGGTTCAAAGCTGCCCAATGATCTCACAGCTGACCAGGGCTTCAATTTTTCAACCTCGGCCTATACCGCCGCAGACTTGCGGAACTTTATGACGGTGGATATCGACGATTCCGGGAACTCGGTCACCGTCGACCTCTCCAGTTTCAAATCAGAAAATAGAAACATCACCGGCGTTGAGCTGGCTCAATTCATCCAGAATCAGCTGAACGTCAAGTTTGGTGATGATCGGTATTTCGATCTAACCACCACGAGTAGTCAAACGTTTACGGTTAACTATGCTGACACTTCTGGCACCACGACGGTTGATGTCGACCTCGGCACAACGTTCAACACGGAGCAGTTGCAGAGAACGGCCACTGTAGACGCGGTTGTTGAGGATATTCAAAGCCAGATCGACGCGACGCTGACGAATGGTGAAGTGACGGTCTCCTACGACTTTGCGTCGAGAACGTTTAGGTTTATGCCTTCATCGAGTTCAGACACGGTCTCCTTGAGTTCGGCCTCAACCAATAACTTATTCAAAACGACGCCTACCCCATCCGCCGTGGACTCCGACGGGCTCTACGGTGAGACCATCACGCCAAATGGCGAACTCATCAGAGCGGCGAGTGAGCAGCGTTTTGGCATGGGCGTATCCTATGACGGTGCGCAACAGACCTTCTCTTTCTCTTCTGGCACCACGGGAGACACCTCGCAAATAGCGTTGAATTTTTCTGTGCCGGAGTATGATACGACCTCGGGTGATCAACTTCTCGATAACGACGGGAATTTAACCGGTACGCTTACGGCCCAGGTTGATTTCGCTACCTTTATGGGATTTGAAGTCACCGGCACGACAGACTCCCAGTATTCGGAACTGCCTTCTGACGAGGCGATCCGTGGCGTGGTGTCTCTTCCTGCGATCACTCGCGGCTCGTCCATCGCGGTGAACGTCAACAACAACTTCTCAGTCGACGCTTCGAACAATACCTTCGTGGTATCCGTCAACGATGTGAAGGGTACGCTGGTGCTGCCAACCAGTTCAGGCTACACCCTGGACAGTTTCATTATTGAATTGGAAAAGGGCATCAATCAGTTGGCCTCTGACTCGGGTAGCACAGTGTCCGGGGTAACGGTGGAGTATGACCCCGACTCCAATGGACTGGTTTTTACAACCGGAACCACTGGCACCGACTCGTTCATTAAAGTATCCGGCAGCGCCACATGGGGCATGGCGAATATTGAGTCTGGTCGTGGCACAACAACGACCTGGATCAAACCCCGCCAGTCCGCGGATATCGTTAATAACGTTGCGGTAAATAAGTATATCGACGAGTTTGGTAATGAAACGGCCAGCGCGGACGGGTTCAGCACCCTGCCAGAATGGTCGCCCATCTTCCTCGATAAGGGCGAGTTGACCTTCGATACATCGGGCAACCTGGTATCACCCACCGGCGGTGCCCAGCTAGACACCGTGTTCTTGGCAGGTGGTCGTGGTGCTTTGAACCTCAACATCGACTACACGGGTACGACCCAGTTCTCCCAGGCTTTCGCCGTTAAGTCCCAGTCTCAAGATGGTTCACCAGAGGGTGACCTGGTTGGTGTGGATATTGGAGACGACGGTCTGGTTGTCGCGAGTTATTCAAACGGCTCCCAGGAATCTTTAGGCAAGATTGTACTGGTCACCTTCCCCAGTAATGAGGGTCTGCGTCAGAACGGGGACAGTTCGTACCTGTCTTCGGCCAAGTCTGGTGCCGCTACCTTCGGTGAGGCAGGAACAGCAGGATTCGGAACCATTCGAGCAGGTGCTCGGGAACGGTCCAACGTGGATCTAACCACTGAGCTGGTGGGACTGATCACCGCCCAACGAAACTTCCAGGCGAACGCAAAGGCCATCGAAACATCGTCGGCCCTGACCTCCGCCATCATTAACATTCGGTCGTAGGTCATAAACGATGGATAAGGGCATTTATACAGCGGTGGCCTCGATTAACTCCCAGCGCATGCAGGAACACAATGCCGTGCATGAGCTGGCCAATGTCTCCACCGCAGGGTTTAAGAAAGCCTACCAAATGGCTCTACAGACCTATCGAGTTGACGGCGACGGATTTAAAACTCGCTACCTGGCCGGTAATACCGAAAGCGGTGTTGTGGATCTTACGCCCGGCAGCCGAATCGCGACCGGGGTTGCAACGGACATATACCTCAACGACGGCACGGTTCTGGGTGTTCAGAATAATGAGGGTGTCCCCGTTTTCACCAGACGGGGCGACATCCGGGTTAATCAGGGCGGTGAACTTGCCCTGGTTTCCGGACAGCTCGTTCTCGATAACGGAGGCGCGCCCATCGTGCCGCCCGCAGACCAGCTACTGAGCATTTCTGATGAGGGCGTTGTGTATGCATCGGACCCCACCCAGGAGGCAGCAGAACCCCAAGAGGTGGCACGCCTAATGCTTCGTGATGCCAGCAATGTGGAGCTCGAGAAAATGCAGGACGGTTTTTTCAAAGTTCGCGGGCAGCCTGCGGGTGACTTCGAGGGTGGAGGTGAACCGGTCTCCGTATCGAGCGGACAGCTTGAAGCCAGTGCCGCCAAGGCCATGGACATCATGGTGGGTATGATCAACGGCGTTCGCTCCTTCGAGATGAAGATGAAGCTGGTGAAAGAGCTGGGTGACTTAGGAGATACCAACAATACGCTGATGCGGCTTGTTTAGGCTCTTCGATTAAGAATTTAAACGGCCGTCATGGGCCAAGCGACTAGGAAAAGAATATGGATGCTTCGCTTTGGGTTGCTAAAACAGGATTGAATGCCCAGCAGACGCGCATGAGCGTGATCTCTAACAACTTGGCTAATGTGAATACGGTCGGCTTTAAAAGAGACCGGGCCGTTTTCGAGGACCTGTTGTATCAAAACATCCGTCAGGCCGGCGGTCAGACCGGAGCAGACACCAACGCGCCTATCGGCTTTATGCTCGGCACCGGAACGCGCATTGTTGCGACGGAAAAAATGCAGGGCCAGGGCAACATGATTGCGACGGAAAATGCTCTGGATTTAGCCATCGAGGGCCCCGGTCTTTTTCAGATTCTTCAGCCTGACGGCACCTTGGCTTATACCAGGGACGGGAGTTTCAAGCTTTCCCAGAACGGTGAACTGGTCAATTCCGCTGGGTATCTGCTGCAGCCTCAGCTGGCTATTCCCCAGGAGGCGGCAAGCATCACGGTGGGCGGTGATGGAACGGTCAGTGTTGAGCTCGCCAATGGCGGCGGTAATCAGCAGCTGGGCCAGGTTCAGATTGCGCGGTTTGTTAACGCATCTGGCCTAGAGTCTCTGGGACAGAATTTGTTCCGTGAAACCCAGGCCAGTGGGCCACCCATTGTTCTTGTACCCGGTGAGCAGGGTGCTGGCGAGATTGCCCAAGGCATGCTCGAAGCCTCTAACGTCAACGTCGTAGAAGAGCTGGTAAACATGATTGAGACCCAGCGTGCCTATGAGGTGAACTCCAAGGCGATCTCCGCAGTGGACTCCATGCTCCGCTTCCTTAACAACAATCTCTAGGGGATGGTCATGATTAGCGTACGTTTATTACCTACGATAGTGCTGACGGTGGTCGTCCTATGCTCGGGTTGTGCGGCCTCGTCGTCACGGCCCCTGATTGCGGATGCGGCCTTTGCGCCAGTTACTCCGGTTCAGCCGCCAACCCTAACCCAGGTTACGGGTTCGATTTTTAACGACAACCAATCTAGTGCCGGCTTCGGCTTTAAGAAGCGCTACCAGGTTGGCGACATCATCACCGTAGTGATTACTGAGGCCACCCAGGCTCAGCGTCAGTCCGGCGTAGAGACCACAAGGGAAGGCAGCAACAATCCGCTGTTCCAGATACAAAAAGCGTTCACGCTGGATTCAAACAACATCCGGCAAGCGCTTAAGGCGACGCCCTTCGATGACCTAACCATTGAGTCTAAGGGCGAAGGCACCGCCAATCAGGCTGCCTCGCTAAACGGAGCGGTTGCCGCTTCTGTGATCCAGGTTCTGCCGAATGATGCACTGCTGGTTCAGGGCCAAAAGCGCATCACGCTCAGTGAAGGCAGTGAGGTCATTCAAATTCTCGGGGTAGTGTCCACCGGTGATATTCAGCCCGATAACACGGTGCTGTCTTCAAGGCTGGCCAATGCCCAAATTTCTTACCAAGGCTCTGGCAACCTGGCTTCTGCCGCTCAGATTCCCTGGGGGACAGACATCCTTCATAAAATTTGGCCCTTCTAATGATAACAAGAACCCTAAAGTGCTCGCTCCTCAGCTTGGCCTTAATCGCCCAGCCTGTCCTCGCGGACCGCATCAAGGACCTGACCTCCGTGGCTGGTGCACGGCCCAACCAGCTCATCGGCTATGGCCTGGTGGTTGGTCTTCAAGGCACGGGTGACCAGGATAAAATATCCTTCACCGCGCAAAGCCTGAAGAAGGTGCTGGACCGCTTGGGTGTAGACGTAGACGGGCCTATATCCAACTACGACTTGTTTACGCGCGGTGCGACAACGCTGGCCTATGACAAGACCAAGCTCGACAACGTGGCCTCTGTTTTGGTCACGGCGACCCTGCCCCCCTTCGTAAAGCCGGGTCAGACCATTGATGTCAACGTGGCCACCATTGGCCTTGCGACCAGCCTCCGAGGCGGTAACTTGGTGCTGACCGAGCTGCGCGGCGCAGATGGACAAATCTACGCGCTGGCCCAGGGTCCGCTAACGACCACGGGAATCGACGTGGACGCGGCTGGCTCAGAAGTCAGCATCGGTGTGCCTACCACGGGTAGAGTGCCCAACGGCGCCCTAGTAGAACGCGCGGTTGATACGCCGTTTGGAGAGTCTGAGTACATCGTTCTGAATGCCAATCAGGCTGACTTTACGACGGTCAGCTCGATTTCTGATGCCATTAACGAAAAATTCGGCGCAGGCACCGCCTCCGCCTTTGATGCCAGGTCCGTGGCCGTGCTAGCACCCATGGATTTGCCGGCCCGCGTTGGCTTTCTGAGCATGATTGAGAATTTAGACGTCGTGCCCGGAGAACCCAAGGCGCGGGTGGTGGTGAATTCTCGAACGGGGACGGTGGTGATCAGTCGCACCGTGAAAGTCACCGCAGCGGCGGTGACCCAAGGCAGTCTGTCCGTCACCATTTCCGCGACTAATGAAGTAAGCCAACCGGATGCGGGCGTCTTTGGCGGCGCAGCGGCAGGAGAAACCGTGGGTGTCCAGAATGCCGAGATCACGGTGGAAGAAGAAGTACGGCCAATGTTCCTGTTTCAGCCTGGCGTCGACCTCCGCGATATCGTGGAAGCAGTCAATCAGGTTGGGGCAAGTCCCTCGTCATTGATCGCTATTCTCGAGGCCCTCAAGAGTTCCGGCAGCCTGCGTGCTGAACTGGTGGTGATCTAGTAGCCATGACGGAAACTACGATCTCAGAAAGCGTATTAGACTTTAACGCGATGGCGCAGCTTCGCGCCAAGGCCCAGGCCAACCCTGATCAGGTCACGGCCGAAGTAGCAGAGCAGTTTGAAAGCATCTTCATCAATATGATGATGAAATCCATGCGTGAGGCGACTCAACGCTCAGGGCTCCTGGACAGCCAGGCAGGCCGGCTCTATGAGTCCATGTTCGATCAGCAAATCTCATCCGTTATGGCCAAGCGGGGCGTATTCGGTGTCGCCGATGCGCTGCAGGCTCAAATCAAGCTCCAGCGGCAGGCGCCTGCGCCGGCCCCAGAGCGGGCCATGTCGTTGACGGCACCGTCCTTTGCGCTAAAACAAGACCAAGCCACCTATTCCCTGGACCGTACGCCAGCCGTTCGTCCGGTGACGGGGGTTGATCAATGACAGACTTGCTCTCCATTGGTAGCTCTTCGGTAAGAAACAGCCAGCTGGCGCTTTCTGTCGTCAGCAATAACATCGCCAACGTGAATACGGACGGCTATGTTCGCCAGAACCTGGCCGTCGAAGAAGGGCTCCCGACCAAAAGCGGGCTGTTCTTTCTGGGCACAGGTGCCCTAGCAGACGGCGTTCGTCGATCTTATGACGGACAAATTGAAGCCTCGCTGCGTTCGAGTTTAAGTGACCTGGAAGCCCAGCAACCGCTGATCGAGCAGACCCAGCGCCTAATTAACGTATTTGGTAATAAAAACGCGTCCCTTACGCCAGCCTTGGGGTCCTTCTTTGACAGCATGCGGTCGCTGAGCGTTGACGCCTCTTCAGAAATCCTGCGTAACCAAGTGCTAAACGAGGGACAAACCCTGGCCTCTCGCTTTAATACCCTGGCCGTTCAGCTTGACGACATTGATCTAGAGACGCAGCTTCAGAGTGAGCAGCAGGCAAAAAACTTTAACGCGCTAAGCGAGCAGCTTGCGATCGTGAACGGCAATCTGCAAAGAGTGTCGGACATCAACAAGCAGCCCTCCAACCTCTTGGATACCCGAGACCAGGTATTGCGCGACATGTCCGCAATCATGCGGGTTTCTGTCCGTGAGGCCAGCAACGGTGCGGTCACCGTGAGCATCGGCAGCAACAATGGCAAAACCCAAGTGGTCGAGGGCCTGAAGGCAACGCCCATAGGCGTAAATTTTATTGATGGCACGCCGAGCCGGTCTGAGATAGTCCTAAATCCTTTCGTTGATCCCATCAACCTATCGGGCCTTGTGGGTGGAGAACTCGGGGGTCTAATCAATTTCCGCGATCAAATGCTTGCTCCGGCCATGGCGGACCTTGACGACCTGGCGAAGGTTTTCATTGATGAGGTGAACGCAATTCACGCTCGCGGCATGGACATGAATGAGAGGCCCGGTGGCGCTATGTTCGTCAGTGAGCCCGAGTTCGTGACGGACTTCAGGATGGCTAAGGGCAGCGCAAGCCCAAGCGTCCAGATACTTGAATCCGGTGCAGAAAATTTACGGCCCATCAGCCTGGTTTACCGGGCGGCAGATAGCGCCTGGCTCGCGGAGGACCAGCAGAGCGGCCTTCGTTATTTTTCTTCGGGCTCGCCACCCCAAATCGCCATGAACGGCCTATCGATACAGATCAATGGTCAGGCCCAGGATGGCGACGTTTTATCCATCGAGGGGTCAAACAGACCGGCGCGCTCGATCAGCATGGCGCTGTCTACGGCTCAAGAACTCGCGGCCGGCGACCTCTTTAGGATCGCCAAGAGCGTGTCGAATACAGGCACCGCTGATGCCAACATTCAGATTCTCGATGTTCCGGCTCGGCCTGGCGGGATTGCTAACCTATCTTCGGTCTTGGTCAATAACGACAACCCCTCCGCGGCGCTGACGGTGGCGACCAGCTACTCGCTAGCCAAGCTAACGGTACCCGCAGGCACCCAGAATCTCGGTATGACTCTGGGCAAATCCTCTGCCAGCACCGCCGAGCTACAGGTATTAACACGAGACGGCAGGCACTTATTCGGGAGCGCGCTCACCGATGCTCAACGCGCCGTTATGCTGACGGAACAGAATGGCTTCATCGCCGATGGAAGCTATAGCGACACGTACTTGAATGGTGACAGCGCCTACCTTGATAAAGCCTGGACCATGGGCGCTCACGCGACTTCCGTTGGCTTGGTAGGGGACGACGGCGCAACGACTATCGCTGCTGAGGCGCGCCTGATGGCCGCACCCCTACCGGCCTATACGAACACGACAGGTGCAACCGTTACGGTCATAGAGGACGGCGCCCTGAAGCTCAACGGCACGAGCCTGGGCCCCCTCACGCTTTCAGGTCAAACTTTGACCACCTCCGACGTAGTGTCTTGGCTCAACGGAGAAATTGCCGAGTCCGCGATCCCCTTTACCGCAAGCGCGATCAATGAAGTGCGTATCCCGGCCAGTGAAATTTCGGCAACGGACGGCACCCTGACCATCAATTCCCAGGTGATTGGCTCAGGAACCCCCTTTGCGTCGACTAGCGAAATTGCGAATGCCATCAATGTTCATTCATCCACCACCGATGTGGCCGCTCGCCTGGACTTTGATGGCAGCCTGATTCTAGCGACCACCGCCGGCAATGAGGCTGAGACCATTAGGCTCGGCAGCAGCTCTTCGTTGTTTACCAACATTTCCGGGGATCTACAGGCCCAGGTGGTTCTTCAGGCCGACCGAGCATCAGGCGATACCTCAGAAAAAACCGTAGCGCTCACGCTATCGAGTACCGGTAGCGCCACAGATTTGGCTCGCTTAGGTTTCAATACGGAGCTTAAGATCGATGGCGAGGTGTCAGAGGACCTCATCGTCTTCACGACGGGCGGCGTTGGTGACACCGCCGACCTCAGCGCTTCCTATACTGCCGGAAATGCTAATCCTCTGGCATTGCGCTCCTCTCAGCTGCAGGTGGTCTTTTCCTCATCAGACCAATATCAAATTCAGGATGTGGCCACGGGCACCGTTCTGGCAGATCGCAGCTACGTTGAAAATCAATCCATCGACTATCAGCAGCTGCGTATCGATATCAATGGGGAACCCCAGGCGGGCAACGTATTCACGATTGATAACAACCAGGACGGATTCGGCAGTAACGAAAATTTGCTGCGGCTAGTGGCTCTAGAGAACCAAAAGGTACTCGGCGAGGATGACACCCTGCACGAGTCCTACCTGAATCTACTTAACCGCGCTGGCAGCACGGCCCGGCAGGCCCAGGTGACCCAAGAGGCGCTGCAGGTGGTGTACAACCAGGCCTATGAAGCCCGTGACCAGGTGGTCGGCGTGAACCTGGATGAAGAAGCTGCAGACCTCATCCGGTTTCAGCAGGCCTATCAGGCATCTGCAAAGTTGATTCAAACGGCTAACCAGCTATTTGACTCCATTCTTAGACTCTAATCGGCGACAGAGATGAAAATTTCAACATCCCTTCACTTCCAGCGATCTCTGACAAGCATGCAGGAAAACCAGGCACAGGTCGCTAAAACCCGGGAACAGCTGTCCACGGGTAAAGAAATTGTTCGGCCCAGCGACAACCCAGGAAAGGTCAGCGCCATCGAGAACCTGGACCGAGCGATCGCGAAAAATGAAACCTATGGTGAATTGATCAGTCAGCTCAAAGATCGCTATCAGCTTGAAGAGACGGTTCTGACCAACAGTGCAGACATCCTTGTTCGCATTAAAGACCTGGCCATTCAATCCGCTAATGCGACCCTATCTGCTGAAGACCGGCAAATCGTGGCCGTGGAAGTCGAGAGTTTACGTGACGAGCTGCTGAGTATTGCCAATACTCGGGATATGAACGGCAATTCGATTTTTGCTGGCGGCAAGACAGAGCTATCCGCCTTTGTGAAGGCGGAAGACGGCACGGTGAGCTATCAGGGTGATGCCCGACAAACTATGGTCAACGTGAGCGATTCTCGCCAGCTGGGCAAAAACCGTAATGGTCTGGAAGTCTTTGCTTCTGCCAACCGACCAGTTGACATTACGGCAAAGTTCGATGTTCAGCTTGGCACCGCATTGAGCAGCTTTACCGGTGCTTCAGCCTCGGTATCCGACGGCACGACGTCACTCGACCTGGACGGCACCTATCCCAGTAACCCCCCCACGCTGAGCGAAATCGCCGATGCGATAAATCAGGCGTCGGGCAATGAGGACTTTAACTATACCGCGTCGGTCAATGGCGCGAGCCTGCGCTTTGAAGCCAAGGAACCTGGCGCGATCCTGGCCGGAGATGAGCCGGTGTTTACGCCTCCAGCCGCGCTGGTAAACGGCAACAGCCAATTTAGCGTTCGTTTGGGCACCTCGCTCAATGACTATCAGAACACTGGCGGTATTGTCTCCGACGGCGTGACCACCCTAGCGCTCGACTATACGAGCTACAGCGATGGGGCCGTCGCCGCGACGGAGATTCGAGACGCGATCTTGAATCACGCGGATTACGGGGATTTTAATTACACGGTGAGTTTAGATACCGCCGTCTCGCCGAATTCTCTGGTCTTTACAGCCAAAGACGCCGGAGCGACGAGCCAGTCAGGGTTCCCCGTCTTCACGCCACCCACTGCGGTCACGGACCAACAGTCCACGGTACTTGAGACCGGCTTTGCGGATATGAACGAGAGCGAAGCGGGAGAAACCGGCCAACGTGTCGAGGGGGTCGGGTTCTTCGAGGTGATCGAGGATTTCGTGATCGCGCTAAAGGCCAACAACAGTGACGATATTGAACGTGCCCTCGGTGAGGTAGACGACCTACACAGTAATATGTCCCTGGCCATTGGTCGGGTAGGCAGCGAGCTGCAGAGCACTGAAACCCAGGAAGAAATTAACCTGGAGGGTGGGCTCCGCCTGCAAACGCTGCTGTCTGCTGAAGAAGACTTAGACTATGCCGCAGCAATCACGCGATTCAACCAAGAAATGACCCGGCTAGAAGCCACCCAGTCATCCTTCGCTCGAGTCTCTCAACTTAGCCTCTTTGAATACCTCTAAGAATACCGTTGAGGACGCGTTCGGCTTAGCGGGCGAGTAGTTGATGGCTGGAGGGTGCGGCGTCCGGGGCGCTGGTGGTTGGCGCCAGCAGCATATCCCAGCCCCGCTGAAGCTCGCTGACCAGCAGCCTTAGCTCCTCTAAATCCTCGGAAATGGGAAGCTGAATGCTCTGGTCAATGGAGCGATCTAGCATGGCGAAGAACTCATCGAGGTGCGTGACAAGTTTTTGATCGGGTAAATCCGCCATGCAGCGGTTTAGAAAGCGAAGAAGGTTTTTTGCATGCCGCAGGGAGCTGGCAGCGGAATTGACTCGGCACACATCAGCGTTTCTTTCGGCGATAACCAAGCTATTGATGAGAGAGTCAAAGAGCCAGCGGACTTCGTGGCGTCGTTCCTCGCCGAAAACAGCCAAACTGCTCACGTATTTCGCGAAATGTGACACACCGCACCCAATTACATTGACCCTACCTTCTAATCGGAGATTCTCGCTCTAGCTTTAGTTTTCTGGATACAAAACCTAAAAATATTTCGATAATGGGTGATCAAGACGGGCATTTTTCGTAACCAGAAGTCAAGCAGCGATCAGCTAATTCCTGAGCGCGCACTTCCAAAACATCCGAAAACTGAATGCGTGCAAAGTCGATAATGGACTGAGCCTCCGCGTATCCGTTTTTGAGGGCGACCGTTGCCCAGATATACGCCTTGAGGGGCTCAGATTCCTGTTTAGGGTGCCCTTCACCCGCCTGGAACATATATGAGGCCATAAACTGGCCCTCAGGGCTGCCGTTGCTGGCGGCTTCCAGGAACCATTCACGAGCGCGTGGCTCGTTGATTGCGACCCCGTGTCCTTTGTAAAAGATCAGCCCCATCATGTATGC
>DKNY01000029.1 GCA_002470275.1 Gammaproteobacteria bacterium UBA7376
TGGCCTGCTTGCCCAATACGGTTTGTCTAGGGAAGCGGTCAAAGGCTATGAGCAGCCTGACCGACTCTGGTTTACCGATGTCAGAAACCCTATCGGGGGTTTTTACACAGACAACAAGGGGCTTTTCGATGCATTGGTTGCTGGAGGAGTCGTATTCCCAGGTTTGGAAGATGCTGATTCAGATGGTCTGGTGACAGTGGACGAGGAAATCGTATCCTTGTACGCCATGCAAACGATCTTTACGGACTTCGGCAGCGTTATCTTGGGGCTGAGGTTTGAAGATACGGATTTCCGCACGGTCGGTTGGCAGCTTGACGCGCAGGGAGAGGAAGTTCCCCTTACGATATCTGAGAGCTACTCGAACTGGTTGCCAAGTGCACACGTAAATTACGACTTAAACGAGGAAACAAAGCTAAGGGCCTCGATTACCACAGCGGTAAGTCGACCCGGTTACAACGAAGCGCGGGCAAGCGCGGGTATTAGTCCTGTTAACCAAAGCGTCTCAGGCGGTAATCCCTACCTAGAGCCAGAAGAATCCTGGGGTCTTGATTTGGCTTACGAGTGGTACTTTGGCGAAGCAAGCATTTTCGCTGTCTCTGCGTTTTATCGAGAGGTTGATAACGTCATTGTTGCTGGGTCCACAACCGTGGATGGTTCGGTCTACTCACCGGCCGCTCAACCGGGCGAACAGTGGACGTTGACAGGCAGTGCAAATGGCAGGGATGGTGAACTCAAAGGGATCGAATTAAACTTTATCGATCGGCTTGATAATTACATGACAGGCCCGTTTTCCGGGTTTGGGGTAGAGCTAAATCTAGCGGCGATAGACTCAAGCTTTACTGCGCCGGACGGAAACGAATATTCCTTGCCAGGAACGTCAGACCTGACCTACAACGCATCACTATTTTACGAGCAGTATAACGTCTCAATTAGGCTCAATTATCGGTACCGCGATTCTTGGTTGGACACCACCGAGGCTGACGTAGGCGATGGCAACTATTGGGATGAGCAAGAAAGGGTTGAGTTATCTCTGCGCTACGACCTTGAAGAACTCACCGGATACAAAGCGATTGTATATGCCGACTTAATGAATCTCTCCGACTACGAGGATGTTCGATACACTGGCAACACGAGGAATCCTAACCAGATCGAAACGTACGGGTCGCGTTATGTTCTTGGAATTCGAGCCAGCTTCTAAATTGCAGACGAAAATCAGCACTCCGTTCCGACACGCATTGATGCGGCGCCTTACTATCGCTGCTAAAGGAATGGCGCAATCGTTAATGATTTCGCTAATTGCACTGTCTGGGCATGCAAATGAGACGGCTGCGAGGGCGCATACATCAGATGTCCCTCGGAGCCCCGACGCAGAGCTTGGCCCAGCATGGCTGGCCGGGGATCATCATATTCACAGTCGGTATAGCGTGGGGTGGAACAACGATACGAATCCACCAACGCCCATACTGGGTGGGGATGCGATTTATCCAATAGCTATGAACGCAGTGATGGCACGCCAGCATGGTCTTGATTGGATGGTGACCACCGATCATGGTGGCCCAAATCATTCAAGGGTTCATCTGAATCACGCATATCCTGAACTGCTAGAGTCTCGTGAAGCCGTTCCTGATGTCATCCAATTTCTGGGGATGGAGTTTGATACCCCGGCGGCGGATCATACCAGCCTGATTTTTCCACAAACCGATTTTGAGATTAAAGACCTAGTCAAGATTGAGGAAGAATTTAACAGTCGTGAATTTTGGCCCGCCGACCCTGGAAAAAATACCGAACAACAAATGCTGTTAGCTTTGTCAGCGATGAAGAGGCTACCCGCTCCACCTTTGTTGATTGCACATCACCCCTCAAGGTCCGCATCGGGTTTGCGTCAATATGGCAAAACTACGCCCCGAGAAATGAGATCTTGGAACGATCAGGCGCCAAATATTGCGGTTGGGATGGAGGGGTCACCTGGGCATCAGGCAATTACGCAATCCCAGGAGCGATTTGGGCCGTCAAAGCTATCAAAGTATCTGGGGGACAGCCGACCCCGTGGCATTTACGGCAGTGTGCTAGGGGGCCACCCCACGATGGGCGGCTTTGATCAGATGACGGCGGTCGTTGGTGGGTTTTGGGACTCAATGTTAGGCGAAGGTCGTCGCTGGTGGATTACGGCAAATTCGGATAGCCATACGCATTGGCGTGATGGTGGGGCAGATTTTTGGCCGGGTGAGTATTCAAAAACTTACGTATACGCTTTAAAAAATCCCGCGTCGATTTTCGCAGCGATTCGTGCCGGACGAATGTTTGTGGTGACCGGTGACCTGATCTCAGCCCTTGTCTTTCGTGCATCGTCAAAAACTCAGACTGCACGTATAGGGCAGTCGATTGCAGTAGATCGCGGCGGAGATATCGATATCTATATCGAAGTTGTCGAATCAATCACGGCGAATGCTGGCGGACGCCTACCGAAAGTCAAAAGGGTCGACTTGATTCGCGGAAAAATAGAGGCCGCGCCGCAGGACCTGAGTGCTGACGAAAACGCTACGGCGAGGGTGCAGGAAAGGTTCTTCGTGAACACAACTCGCGAAGCGGGAACGCCGATTCGACTTGCCTATAAGTTTGAGAACGTTCAGGAAAGCTTTTACGTCCGATTGCGTGGAACAAATGGAGAGGAGCGCGAGCCTCTTGAGGACCCTGATGGAGAGGATCCTTGGAGCGACCTTTGGTTCTACTCCAATCCTATCTTTGTTGAAGTTTCACAGAGCGGAGGATGATGCTCAAAACTGCTCTCTGACGTCATGGCGTTTTTGGGGAAGGTCCGAGGGCAGGCTTGCACTCATGAGTCGGTCATGACTCAGCGCGGTTTGCTCCTGGGGTTTATTGCTCTTTGTTCACTAGCTGCATCGACTGGGCAATGCCCGGCGGCCACCTTGCGGTGTACGGCGTCAGCTACGCGGGAATCGCTCGGCTGGGAGAGCGCCACCTTAGGCTAATCCAACGGCTTGAGATAAGATGCGGGCCCCTAAAGACGAGGCGTGGCTGCGGCTGCGATTCAGGATGAAGTTCAATACCGATGATATCCGCATTACCGGCATGGCCACGGTGCGTGAGCCCCAGGCGCTGATGGATGAGCTGCCGCTTTCTGATACGGTGACGGCGGATATTTTTAATGTGCGCAAGCAGGCAGCAGATATCGTCGGCGGCGCTGACCCAAGGCTGCTGGTGGTGGTCGGCCCTTGTTCCATTCATGATCCCGTCGCGGCCATGGATTATGCGAATCGGCTGGCGGAGCTAGCACCCCAGTATGCAGATCAGCTGTGTATCCTGATGCGCGTTTATTTTGAAAAACCGAGGACCACGGTAGGCTGGAAAGGCCTGATCAACGATCCCCACCTGGACAATAGCTTTGATATCAACGGGGGCCTCTTCACCGCGCGTAAGCTGCTGCTGGACATCGCGAGTCTGAAGCTGGGGGCTGGGACCGAGTACTTAGATCCAATAACCCCTCAGTACATCGGCGATCTGGTCTGCTGGAGCGCTATTGGCGCACGCACCACTGAGAGCCAGATTCATCGCCAGTTGGCGTCGGGCCTTTCCTGCCCGGTGGGTTTCAAGAACAGCACGCTCGGTGACACTCAGGTAGCGGTGGACGCCGTTAAATCTGCCCGGCATAGCCATATCTTCCTCTCGGTGACGAAGAGCGGGCACTCTGCAATCTTTTCGACTTCGGGCAACGAGGACTGCCACATCATCCTTCGTGGCGGCAAGACGCCCAACTATGATGCCGAATCAATCGCTGCCGCGGTGAAGCGCCTAACCAAGGCGAATCTGCCCCCTCGACTTATGATTGACATGAGTCATGCCAATAGCGCCAAAGATCACGAGCGGCAGAATTTCATCTGTGATGATATTTGTGGCCAGCTTCGGGGCGGTTCGTCCGCCATTATGGGGGTGATGATCGAGAGCCATTTAGTAGCCGGAAAGCAGAGTCTGGGGGATGAACTGGTCTATGGCCAAAGTATCACCGATGCCTGTATTGGCTGGGCGGATACGGAGCGCGCGCTGGCCAAGCTTGCCGAGGCCGTCGCTTTGAGGAACGCGTAATATGGCCACCTGAGGGTGGCGTTATCGCGGGTGCTCAATAGGCGCCCATCTTGTAGGTCAGCTCTAAACCATACATGCGCGGCATGGTCATGCCCGCAGTTTGACGGAAGTGTTCCGCCTTACCGTGACGCAAGACCTGTAGCACACCAACCTCGTCGGAGACGTTATCGCAGAATGCCGAAACAACGATGTTCTGTTCGTTAGACGTCCAGGTTGCACGAAGGTCGAGACGATCTGAAGCCTGGGCTGTTTCCTTTTCGTTCTCGAAGGGCGAATAGTGGACATCATCGGTAGAGCTATAGGCAGCCAGCAGCGCAAATATCGAGCCATTTTTCAATGATTTTACCCGTTAGGTAATGTCATACGCCAAGGGTCGATGGGAATGAGCGTGCAGTAGAGGTATGTTGTCCAGATGAAGTTGGTAGACAGAAATAAACTGTGAAACTTATTGAAAATGTCCGAACAAACGCATGTAAGTTAACACCCAAGGTTCTCATCGGGGGGCTGATGGTTCACGCAGCATGGGTTTTAGGGTCATTCCTTGCTTGGTTAGGCAATGTAGGCCGGTCTTTCGGGTTTTGCCGCCGCTGATCGGCAAACTACCTGTGTCGCTGGCTCATGGGTGGTAACCTGATATTATCGTCGCGCCCTCGGATGGTAGGTTGGTAAATGGCAATCGGTTAGAGAGGTAGGTATGGCCCAGGACAGTGAACAGTTTGACGTAATTATTGTAGGTGCGGGTATCTCTGGTATCAGCGCCGCCGTTCATCTCAAGCAGGCCTGCCCAGACAAGCGGATTTGTATTTTGGAACGCCGCGAAAACGTAGGCGGAACCTGGGATCTCTTCCGCTATCCAGGTATCCGTTCCGATAGTGATATGCATACCCTAGGCTTTGAGTTCAAGCCATGGACGGAGCAGAAGTCTATCGCTGACGGGCCCTCTATTATGAGATATCTGAAGGAGACGGTGGCGGAGCATCACTTAGCCGACCACATTCGCACGGGGCATCAGGTGCTGGCGGCAGATTGGTGCTCTAAGGCCGGCAGCTGGTCGCTAAAAGTCCAGCACAAGGGAGAAGAAAAACAGCTGGCGGCGACGTTCCTGTTTATGTGCTCTGGCTATTACAGCCACGATGAGGCGCACGACGCAAAGATTCCCGGTGCGGACCAGTTTGCTGGCCCAGTCGTCTTACCTCAGTTTTGGCCGGAGGACTTGGACTACGTTGGAAAGCGGGTCATCGTCGTGGGTAGTGGCGCCACTGCGATGACTATCGTGCCTCGAATGGCGGAAGAGGGTGCCCGAGTTACGATGCTGCAGCGCTCTCCTACCTACGTGGCCTCACGTCCGGACAAAGATCGATTGGCTAATTTTCTGCGTGGGGTCTTGCCCGAAAAGTGGGCCTACGCGATAACGCGTCTGCGCAACATCAGGCTGCAGGAGCAAATTTATCGCCGCTCTCGCGCTGCACCTGAGAAGGTTAAGGCATTCCTCTTGGGCATGGTTAAAAAGGGACTGCCAGAGGGGTACGACGTGGAGACGCACTTTACCCCCAAATATAACCCCTGGGATCAACGGCTCTGCCTGATACCAAATGGCGATCTGTTCAAGGCTATTTCATCGGGTCAGGCAGAGGTTGTTACCGCAGCTATAGACCAAATTACTGAAACAGGCATTCGGTTGGAATCAGGGGAGACCTTAGAGGCGGATATCATCATTCTAGCTACCGGGTTGAAGATGGTGCTGCTCGCGGACGTGCCGTTCACTCGTGACGGAGAGGCTATCGATTTTGCTAAGACCTTTACCTACAAGGGAATGATGTTTTCGGGTGTGCCGAACCTGGTGAGTACCTTCGGCTATATCAATGCCTCCTGGACTCTGCGAGCAGATCTCACGGCGAACTGGGTATGTAGATTGCTTCAGCATATGGATCAGCTTGGGGCGGACACGGTAACCGCCGAGCTGCAGGAAAAACCTGAGGAAGCCCGACCCTGGATTACCGATTTTCCTGCGGGCTATATGTCCAGAGCCATGCATCTGTTCCCTCGGCAGGCTAATGGTCCGTGGCGCAATACCCAGGATTTTGCTCTCGATAAGAAGCTCTTAAAGCAAGCGCCCGTGGCAGACGAGGTTTTGGTTTTCGAGCATCTTCCAGACGTCGATCGTAGCCAGTCGGATGATCAGTCCCCACCTGGAAAGGCTGTTTCGGCTGGTTAGACCCTCTTGCCGGTGAATCGGGCACACAGAATGTTCTATTCTGATGCGCCCGGGCTCTGGGTTTCGGCCAGTGCCTCTCGTTCCAATAGCCTGGCGCCTCTCAAAATGCCGCCCAGGGAGTAGTTGCCCTCGTGGCAGGCATATTCAAACACTTTGTCGTTACTCGCCGGCCAGGGGTATTCGCCGCTCCAGGGCTCTGTCCAATTCGGATCATGCACCGTAAAGGCATAGCGAAGCGTTTGATCGTTGATACGAGAGATACGTTCAATGACGCGCAAGTCCTGACTGGCAAGGCTGAGTGCAGGCTGTTCACGAAAGTGAGTCGTTTCAACCACCAACGTATCGCCATCCCAATGTCCGATGGAATCTCCGAGCCAGGTTCGGATAGTGTTTTCTGGATGCGCCGAGTTAAGCCGAATAACCCGTGTGTCGTGGTTCATTTCATTGTGAATGATCACGCTGTCCTGGGTCTGGACGATACGCTTCAGGTTGTTATACATCACGGGCAGGGCTGGCGGACCTGAGGTCGAGCCAAAACCCAGAATGCAGCGTTCCGCTAACGGGCGATTTTCCGGATTGTCGTAGGGCCCCTGGGGCCTGTCGATCCACCACGCGGTGCCTGTATTTTCATGATAGCCAGCACGTAGAGCCATGGCCGCTTTCATACCCTGAGGCGACAAATTAGGCAGCCTGCCATTGGCGGGCTGGGTGATGATCGAGGTGCGATATTGGCCATCAAGCTGGAAGTTGCTTTCGCCAATATCCACATAAAAGGCGTTGTAGCCGCCCACCTTGCCAGCCGCGCCGCTAAACTCGGGGACATAAACCTCGGCACCGCCTTCGGGCGGGGCTTCTCGGTTGGGGTCTGAGGGTTCGTTGTCCTTGGCAAGATTATTCGCCCAGTAGGCGGCGATTTCCTCAGCCTGCTCCGGGGTGATCGTTAGCTTGTTACCGTATTGGGCCGGCCGCTCCAGGGGCGTCAACGTCGCTACATTGTAGGTGCCGGATAGATCGGGTCGATTTTTTTCGCGTTGGTCGGCAAGGGATATGGCCGGGTTCACAAGCAAAAACCCAAGGGACAAAAGCAGCGTCTGAGTCATAACAGGTCTAAACATGGTCTCCTCCGAATGACAATCGCCTGGTCCGTACAGTAATTTGCGCGGCTGCTCTTGTCTAATCGATCAGCGAATCATCCTAAGGCCTGTTCTGATCGTTGGGCGGCCAGTTGCTTGATCTTGTCCCGTCTGCCGCTGAGGTGCCAAAGACGGAAAGCGAGACAGGGTGCAACCAAGCCCATGCCAATGGATATACCGGCCCAATAGCCGTAAACACCCAATGCTGGGAAACCTAAATGACCGTTGGCCAAGCCATAGCCTACCGGCAGCGCCAGGAACCAGTACCCGACTAATCCAAAAACCATCGGAACAGTCGTATCTTTATAGCCTCGCAAGGCACCTCCGGCCACGGCCTGGCTATCATCAATGATTTGATAGACCGCAATGAACAGCATTAGGGTTCCCGCTACGGCAAGCACGTCTTGATCATCGGTATAGACACCAACCAGCTGATAGCGAAATGCCACCAGTACTAGGCTGACCACCAGCGCATAGACCAGCGCGAACTTAAAGGCTGCCGAGGCGGTCGAGCGGGCATCGGACAGTCGGTCTGCACCAACTAAGAAACCAATGCGAATGCTAGCCGCGGCGCCGATGCTCATTGGGATCACGTAGGTTAGCCAGTTGAGGTTGCCGGCGATGCTGTGAGCGGCCATATCGACGATGCCAATGCGTGCGATCAAAAACGTGACGATGGCGTAGGCGGCCATTTCAATGAAGATCAGCAGACCGATGGGTACACCGAGTTTTAGTATGTTCATCGCTGCTTGGGCATCAGGTAAGGACAGGCGCTCGAAGAAGCCGGTGGCTTTGAAAAAAGGGAATCGAATAACGCAGAGCATCAGCATGAACTCTATCCAAAAAACGATAGCCGTTGCCCAGCCACAGCCAACGCCGCCCATTTCCGGGAGACCAAACTCACCGTAGATCAGGGCGTAATTGAGCACCGCGTTGATGGGCAGCACGCTACCGGCGATGATCATCGGTGCTCGAGTCTGACCCAGGCCTTCGCAGGCATGTCGAAGAGCTACATAGAGGATAACTGGTGGCATCCCCCAGGCTGCGGCGAAGAGATAGTCAGAAGCGATGCTGGCAATTTCAGGCTGCACGCCGGAAATCTCATAGATGACTGTCACGTTCATGAGAATGATCACCATGAGCGCACTGCTGCCGAGACAGAGCCAGAGCCCCTGCTGAATTTGGAAACCAGTTTCTTTTAGCCGGCCGGCACCGTTGAGTTGAGAAGTGATGGGCGTCAGCGCCATGGTGATCCCGGTAAGCAGCATGAAAATTGGCCACAGCAGGTTGTTGCCCAGGGCTACCCCGGCCAGATCAACAGAGGAGTAGTTGCCGGCCATGGCAGTATCAAGAAACCCGGTTCCCATAATGAACAGCTGGGTTAGGATCATGGGCCAGCCAAGCTGCAGGATTGGGTTCATCGCCTGCCAGAAATTCAGGCTGTTGGCCGTTATTGGTTGTTGTATGCCAATGTTCATGAGGCGCGATGTTACAGGGTTCCAACGGCGGTGCATGAAAATTAGTTGGGGTCGTTGTCGGAAATGTTTTCGGTATGCGGGCACGCTCGCTGTAGACTAATCGGCAGCTGACGGTGGCGAATCGGGACGCGCAGGGCGCCAAGGGGGAAGGGTGAAGGACTTGCCAAGCTACAGGCTAAAGAATCTAGTGGGGAGGGATGTTGACAGCCCCTCAAATGGCCCAGCGTTAGTCTGCTTTATCAAAGAAGACTGCCCAACCTGCCGCGAGGTGATGCCGGCCTTGGCCGATCTCTACCGCGTCCTCAACGGCATCGCCGAAGTTCATGTGATTGGTCAGAATCTCTCTGGTAACCAGCTTCTGGCGGAAGATTTTGATCCGCCCTTTTCTATCCTCGACGACAGCGCCTTGCAGGTGTCCTTCGGTGCCAACATTGAAATCGTGCCCAGCTTAGTGGTTGTGGATGCTTCGGGCGAGACCGCGCGAGTCCTGGAAGGTTTCGTTAAACAGGAGTGGCTGCAGGTTATCGTTGATTGGGTCCAGCCGTTGGGTAATCCGGCACCAGATTTGGACTGGAGCAGTTTCCCCGACTGGCGTCCTGGCTGTGGTTCGCTGTCCGTTGATCCCGCTAATGAACCTCGTCTTCGCGCCCTGCAGGAAGGTAGCCCCATGCGTGCGCGACAAATTTCTGTGGGCAGTCAAGATGACGTAGCTGAATTTATGTTTGATCAGGGGTTTTCCGATGGGCTTCCTTTGATTCCGCCGACGCCCGAGCGCGTACTCACCATGCTTGAAGGCTGCAGCCGTGACCCCCAAGAGGTGCTCGCCGTAATGCCCCCTAACATGGGGGAGGTCACCGTTGAAAAAGCCGCCATCAATGCGGTCATGGCGGGCTGTCGACCAGAGTATCTTCCCGTGGTAATTGCGGCGGTAGAAGCCGTTATAGACGAGGCGTACAACATACACGGCGTTATGGCCACTACGATGGGCGCTAGTCCGGTCATGGTGGTGAATGGACCC
>DKNY01000040.1:0-9629 GCA_002470275.1 Gammaproteobacteria bacterium UBA7376
AGGTCCAGTTGGCGCGTGAGCGGCGGATGCGCGTATTCAAGCGCCAGGGCCGCATCGGCGTCGATCAGTCGAAGCAGCGCCGCATAACCCCAGGACATCTCCTTTTTATAGCTGTTGTGACTACCGACGAACTGAAGCTGGTTAATGGAGATCTCGGCCACAGCAGGGGCAGCCAGGCACAGGAGAAAGCCGATCAGTCGGACCACTGCCACTTACCCCCGGTCAATATCCTCATCTACGAGATGGTGGCCCCAATCTTGTTTGGCATGAAGATAACGCTTGTTCCAGTCGCTGACGCCAGTCACATGCCTTTCTGCCACCACCTCCGTCAGCCCCATCTCTACTAAATCATTCACCTTTTTGGGGTTGTTGGTCAGCAAACGAAAGGGTTTCGCACCCACAAAGTGCTTGAGCAGAATGCCTGCGTCACTGAAATCACGACAGTCGTCGGGCAACCCCAGGGATCGATTTGCCTGATAGGTATTTTCCCCGGCATCCTGGAGCAAATAGGTCGCCGCCTTGGCCCAAAGTCCAATGCCTCGGCCCTCATGCCCGGCCATATAAACCACGTATCCTCCCTGGGCGTCCTGCTGGATACGCGCTAATGCGTCGGCCAATTGAGGTCCGCAGTCGCAGCGCTTAGAGCCAAACACATCTCCGGTTAAGCAATTGCTGTGCACCCGCACCAGTGGATTTTCGCCCGGTTCGCCAACAACCAGGACGCTGTTGACCGCCAGTGGCGATACCAGGTGAGCGAAAAGATGTTGGCCACCCCGCGCTCGAAGCTCCGAGGCCAGCTGCTCAACGTCATGAAGCTCCGTACTGCGCACTGCCGCGTACCATTGAATCATCATGTCTACGCCCGGAAGATTCAGAGGTAGCGGTATGGGGCCCATGATATTGATGGCGAGTTCACCCGGGTATTCCGGGCTTGCAACATCAATGCGCTCGCCATGACTGTTCACGCGAATCAGCTTTCCATCCGCAATCAGGCGCTCGCGAACGCTGGGGTTAAGATAGGTAAACATGGGTACTAGTCAGCCTTCTAAAGTCGTTGGGTGTTGGGTACTTAATTAGCCAAGGTGGGGCATGATGTCTCGTGCCACCCGTTCTAGGACATCAAAGCGCGTGTCAAAATTAGGCAGGATCATGACCTGATTTAAACCGGCGTCTCTGAGCCCATGCAGCTGCTGCAAAAGCGCATCCTGAGTTCCGATCATGCTCGATGCCTTCAACACCCTTGGGGTCAGGAATTTCTCTTCCTCCTCAAGCACCCAACAATTATGCCCGGCGTGAATGCGCTGATGAAGACGGACCTTGGAGTATGAATCTAAGAGAGCAGTATAGTCTTCCCAAATCTCGGCATAGGCATTGGGTGGCTGGTGTCCAAAATTACGGTATTGGTCATAGGCATAATGCACTGACGCCATGGCCATGGCGCCGCATTCGGCTTTGACGCGATCCGAATCTATGGCCTCTCCGTCATCGAGCACCACCATCGTCGTCAGCGCCGTTGTATAAAAATTTGAATCCGGCCCAAGCACCCGCCCAACGCGCTTGGCGCCTTCATTCAGCAAATGCCAAACATAGGTCATGGCCTCGGCTGATGAAGACAGCGCCAGTACGGCACCGTCTCCATATTGCCCTGCCAGCGCCAGCGACTTCGGACCAAAGCCCGAAACGTAAAGTGGGATGGGGTCTTGGAAATTGACAAAGCCCTTGTCCGGCATGATGTGCTTAATGGGGATCGCACGATCCTCATGGTGATAAAGCGCCTCTTCGCCCTTGAGCAGCGGACTTAACGTCTTTAGGTAGGACTCAAATTCAGCAATTCGATGTGGCGGCCGCCCCATCACACGCAGCGCCGTGTTGCCGGCCCCCACGCCGCAAAACGTTCGACCCGGCGCTAAGGCGTTGATGGTTGCAATACCTGCTGCGTTCACCGGAGCGGGCCGAGTCCCGGAGATAGCCACGCCCGTTCCAAGTTTGATGCGCGATGTTCGATGCGCGGCCAGGGCTAGCGTTGCATAGCAATCCGACCACAGCATCTGTGAATCCGCCATCCACGCATGGGAAAACCCAAGTGCCTCCGCGCGCACTACATAGTCGACATCGCCGATATGCGACGCCATGCAGATGCCTAGATCCATGATGCTGACGCGCGGGGCGACTTAAAAGACCAACCTCAAAACGCTCTCAGCCACACAGGCTGGCTTGTCAGCATTTTCGATCTCTACGGTCATTTCATTCACCAATTCCAGCATGCCGCCTCTCTCCTCAACGCTCTTGAGCTTACCCACGGTTCGTATTTTTGCGCCCACCTGAACGGGGTTCATAAAGCGGACCCTATTCCATCCGTAGTTAATGCCCAGTTTCATGCCGTCGATTTCAGGAAGCCCCACCCCGGAGCCGCCGGGCAAAAACGTCATAATTGATAGGGTGAGCTGACCATGAGCAATCGGGCCGCCAAAGGGGCCCGTCTTGGCCCGCTCGGGATCAACGTGTATCCACTGCTGATCTAAGGTCGCATCGGCAAAGCCGTTCACCCGATCCTGGGTAATTTCGAACCAATCCGTCGGCTCGGATGCTTTTCCTATTCGCTCGTTGAGCGTCGCTAGCGCTTGCTCCATCGCTGGGTTTGACATCTGCTTTCCCCCTGTCCGAAAAGTTTTTAGGGTCGCTACCCTAGGCAACCTGGCGACGCTGATCAAGCACGCGATCCTTTAATCTACACAGTCTTATCTACCCAGTCGGGCAGGCTGCCCAGAGCCAGGAGTTGATTCACGATCGTGAGCATTTGCTCGTGACTCACATTATCCTGATCAGCCACCAGGGTTGCGCACAGGTTGGCACCCGCCATGGGCTCACGCTGTGCGCCTATGGCGGCCGCCAGTGCGCCGGTGGAAAGCGGAGCATCCGCTGCTTGAGATAGATGATGAAGCTCCTTAAGCACCGGCGGACTCAATGCGCCCACTGCGGACGTGCGCTCAAAGTCCACCAGGCTGTGCAGGCTGCCTAGAAGTTTGGGCCCCATCATTTGGGGCGCAATACGCTCTGGATCTACCCGCCGCATCAGCCTAAGGATCGCATGCTGTAGGAAGGGGAGCACCGGGCAGTGTCTGGGAAAGCACGCCAGAGCGTTGTGGGTGTTGTGATGGACCCGCCATTTGGCCGCAGCAGACGAATTCGAGGCTGACTCCGCCTGTATCCAGTGCTCCAGGCCAAACATACAGTGCTCCCGAGGGCCAAGCTCCAAAAGATGGGGCGCGAAGAGGAGAACATCGGCATCGAGCCAGATGATCCAATCTGCTTTGTTCGCATCCAACAGTCGCTGCGCCCACTGCAAACGCCCCAGGTCGGCGGCAACCGCCATACGATTTGGGATTTTATCCAGGTACCAGGCGGGCACATCAGCGAACAATTCGTCCCCGATACAGCGATATTCGTGGCTTTGCATTTCAGCCCACTGGCGCACGCTGTCCAGGCAGCGGACCACCCAGGGGGGCGGATGCGGCGGGGTACTTTGTAGGACCATGGTCCGGGGCGTGGCTGGCATCCTAGGGTTTTACCTATTGGCGCTTCATAAATTTGCAATACTTCTCATGATAACTTGAGTTCCTATGCCGCCCTAATTCTTCGCGCTGCTCCGCTAGGAGAAAACGTCCGTGCACAAAAGTATGCTTTGCCGCCTCGCCTGGGTGGGTTTCATCCTTGCTTCACCAAACCTCCTTGCTTCACCAAATATTGGAGCCTCCCCGTCCGAGAGCCTACACGCATCCAGCATGAGGATGACTGCCTTGCTCCAAGGCGTAGATGATTCGCAGCTCAAAGAACAGCTCTCCCAGTGTCAGGGCGGCTATTTTGCCGTGAGCGATTTCACCATTGCCCATCGCGGGGCACCCTTGGGCTATCCCGAACACAGTCGAGAGGGCTACGCTGCGGCGGCGGCGATGGGGGCAGGCGCGATTGAATGCGATGTTACCTTTACCCAGGACCTTGAGCTGGTATGCCGACATTCTCAATGCGACCTCGCGACGACAACGAACATCTTGAACACACCCCTCGCCACCAAATGTGCCAAGCCCTTCCAGGGTGCAGACGGACAGCGGGACGCCAGCGCACGCTGCTGCACCAGCGATCTCAGCCTGCAGGAGTTCAAGAGCCTCTGCGCTCGGCCTGACCGCAGTAACCCTCGGGCTCGATCTATCGAGGAATTTTTAGTGCCGCTGGATAGCCCCGTGATCGAAACCCCCATCAGCTGCGGCACCGTCATGACCCACGGAGAAAGCATCCGTCAGATAGAAACCCTGGGGCGAAACTTCATACCCGAATTGAAGCGCGCTCAGGTGACTATGCCCTTTGTGGACGGCTTCGATGAGCAGCGCTATGCCCAAAAGCTTCTTCAAGAGTACGTTCAGATGGGCATAGATCCCCAGCGCGTCCTACCTCAGTCCTTTGATCTGGATGTCGTCTTCTATTGGATTGATCATTTCCCTCAGTTCGCGGACCAGGTGGTTTGGCTTCACGGACAAGCGCGCCTGCCAGGTTTTGAAAGCAGCCTAGACGACATGCGCCAGCTATATGATCGCGGGCTGAGGATAATCGCTCCGCCAATTTCTGCGCTAATTGGCCTGGATGACAAGGGCCAGCTGATCGCAACTCCCTATGCTCAACACGCTCGCGCAGCGGGCTTAGACATCGTCACCTGGACGTTTGAGTCCGGTGACGCCGTAGCACCCGACAATAAATTCTATGCCCCGATAAAATCCTTTATGACCCATCCTGGGAAAATGCTCGAGGTGTTAGCGGTGCTTGCCCGAGAGGTCAGAGTGCGCGGCGTCTTTACCGATTGGCCCGGCACCGTCACCTACTACAAGAATTGTTCCGAAGGGACAGCGCCCTAGCGATAGCCCTGGGTTATTTGCGCCTTCGTCAGCGTTAAAAAGTCCTGCCACACTGCATCCATCTGGGGCAGCCATGCGCGCATCACCGGCGTCGTCGCCTGTTCATCCGTCAAGTTGAACTCATACCGAAGAAAGTGGAAGAGGAAGGCCGAAACCCTGGCGCTAACGACACAGTGAATCCAGACCCGGTGGGATGCCATGGCCTTTACTGCAGCAAAGAAGAGCTGGGCGTCGCGTACCGTGGGGGCTTCGAATTTTACGGGAAGATGCAGGTAGGTCATATCTAGACCCGTCACGATGCTGCCCTCTTCCGCGATGGCGCCCCGTGATGTGGGCAGCGCAAGATTAATTACCGAGTGGTAGCCAGCATCGGCAATCAGCTTGAACTGTTCGACCTGGGGCTGTCCTGATGAAGCAATCTCTTGGTTTACGGCATAAAAATTACGGATGTCCTCTAGCGACGCCATGTTTCCCCCTATCCCCGCGACTGCGATTGATCTTCAATTTCACCACGAATGAAGGCCTCTATTTCGGGCATTCGCTGAGCGGTATCTTGTTCACCAAAATCCATCAGCGCCGCCAGATAGCCCGGCTCGAAGTTAACCATACTCAATGCATCCGCACTAGGATCATCCTTACCCCCAAAGCCGCCAGTGAAGAAACGAAAGGCCGATGGCAAATCTGCCTCAAATTCGCGAGCGACTTCTCCCAGGTCTTCCTGGGGACGTAGCACCATCACCGCAACGGGCCGCAGGTCGCCGTGGGCCGACGGCGGCAGCCTAGCCAAGAGGTCGTTGATGCGCTGCATCTGCAGCGCATCGAAATCCAGTAAATCCAGGAAAATAGCGTTGAGCATGATGCCCGCAATTTGAGACGGTGAGGGGTAGACGGAGGCCCCCAGGTTGGGTGGCGTCAGCGGCGTTGCCCGGGGTGAGACAGCCAAAATGCGATCCGCCCCAAGATGCATGGCCGGCGACAGCGGGGCGGTAAGGCGAATGCCACCATCTCCGTACCACCGACCGTCGACGGCAGCCGCCGGAAAAAACATGGGCAGGGCAGCAGAGGCCATGATGTGATTCACGCCAATCTCTCCCTGCCTAGCATCCACCTGGCTACCCAGGGAGCGATGCTTGTCCAGCGCCTCGATCCAGCCGACGCTACGCCCGCTGGAGTAGTCTGTGGCAATCACCGCGAGGGCACTCAGCAGCCCACGGCTCAGGTTCTCCTGGATGCCCGTAATGCCCCCTCCGTCCTGGCTCAGGTGCTGGAGGAGGTAGTCGCGCAAGGGTGCGTTATCCACCATGCCGTGAATATCTGGGTCGCCGAGACGCCCGCCGCTGGCAAAGGTGAGGCCCCAGTGCAGCATGCGCCGAAGAATTGGCGTTATGCCAGTTTGATAGACCCTCGCCGTGCTGAGGTTGCGCCAGAGGGTTCCCAGCTGGTCCACTGCCTCCTGCCAAGAACCCTTAGCCGCCGCCAAATAAACCGCGTTGATTGCGCCAGCAGACGCGCCAGTCAATATCTGTGGTCGATAGCTGGGTAAAGCCTTAGCGATGGCCACCAAGCAACCCACCTGATATGCCGCTCGGGCACCGCCACCTGAAAGCACCAGCGCCTGTCCCTCATTCGACCGCAACCCGTTGCCCTGGGTTCGTTCTTTTTCTTTCATACGCCTGTCAAAAGTACCCGCTGCCGCAGCCTATAACGTATCATTCTTCGATGCCAAGGCGCCTGCAACAGATTCGCACCGAGTTGAACACGCTGTTTCGACCCGGGGGCAAGGTTTTCTACGGTTGGTGGCTAGTGCTCGCCTGCGTTGGGATTCAATGGCTCGCCGCAGTCACGTGGATGCACTCCTACGGCGCCTACGCTCTAGAGCTTCAAACGGAATTTGGCTGGAGCATGTCCGTGCTGTCCCTAGCCTATGCGGTGACGCGTTTAGAGAGCGGCCTGCTTGGCCCGCTTCAGGGCTGGTTGGTGGATCGCTATGGTCCCAGGCGAATGCTCATCATTGGCACCTGCATCTTTGGACTTGGGTTCTTCGTCTTCAGCCAGGTCAACTCGATAACCGCTTATTTCACCGCCTTTATTCTCATCGCGCTGGGGTCCTCCTTGGGGGGATTTGCGACCCTCATGGTCGCCATCGTCAGCTGGTTTGACCAACATCGCGCCAAGGCCATCGCTTGGTCCCAATTCGGCTTCTCCATGGGCGGCCTCTGTGTACCCTTTGTGATTCTGGGTCTTGAGGGCTATGGCTGGCGGAACATGGCGCTTTATTCCGGGCTATTGGTATTAGGGCTAGGTCTACCCCTAGCCTTATTTGTTAGGCACCGACCTCAAGATTATGGGGAGATCCCCGACGGCATCCCGTTAGAGAGACAGGAGGATCACGCTGTACATCCACCCATCCAGGTGAGCCTAAGCTGGCGTCAGGCCGTCACTGAACCCTCCTTTTGGTTGATTTCCCTGGGTCACGGTCTTTCGCTGCTGACCGTTTCATCCATGTTGGCACACCTCATCCCTCACTTGATCAAGGGTTTGGGCTATACCCCGGTGGCGGCGGGATCTGTTTTCGCCATGATGACGGCCATGCAGATGGTAGGCCTCTTCCTGGGTGGCATCCTTGGGGATCGATATAACAAGCGCATCATCTGCGCCCTGTGCATGATCGGCCACTGCCTAGGTCTGCTGGCGGTGACGTATGCAGCAAACTCTATTTGGCTGATTGCATTCGCGTTACTGCATGGGCTTGCCTGGGGCATACGGGGTCCGCTGATGGTCGCCCTGCGCGCTGACTACTTTGGGCCCAAATCCTTTGGCATCATCATGGGTATTTCATCGCTGATCGTCATGTTGGGCATGACCGCCGGACCCATCGTTTGCGGTGTCCTATTTGATGTCTTCGGCAACTATGAGCGGGCCTTTACCATAATGGCCTTCGCCTCCCTGAGCGGTAGCCTATGCTTCTGGTTAGCCAAACCGCCCAGCCTAAAAAGCTAACCAGACGGCTTCGCCAGGGCGACGGCTGACATCGTCTACGGCCATCATTGCTGTACCATGCCGACAGAATTCGATAAGCGAGATTGTCAGCATGGATTTTTCTCTCAGCCCAGAGCAACAGAGCTTTATCGCCAGCGCCAGAGCATTCGCCAAAGAACAGTTGTCTTCCTTTGCGGCAGAATGGGACGAGGCCTCCATCTTCCCTAAGGATACGTTGCGAGCTGCAGGCGAGATGGGATTTATGGGGCTGTATACGCCTGAGGCCGCAGGCGGACTGGCGCTGTCTAGGCTGGACGCCAGCCTCATCGTTGAAGAACTGGCAAAGGGCTGCACCACAACCGCTGCCTTTATGACCATCCACAATATGGCCACCAGCATGATCGCGCGATTTTGCACAGAGGAGACAGCTGATGCCTGGTGTCCTGATCTGGTCGCGGGACGCAAACTCGCCTCCTACTGCCTCACCGAACCCGATGCGGGCTCTGACGCCGCCGCACTACGTACCGGGGCAGTCAGAGACGGTTAGGAGTACGTTATCAACGGCAGTAAGGCCTTTATCTCAGGCGCTGGCGAAACCGATGTGCTGGTGGTCATGGTGCGCACCGGCAACTGCGGTTCAGGAGGGATAACCGCCCTGCTGGTCCCCGCGGATAGCCCAGGCATCAGCTACGGGAAAAATGAAAAAAAGATGGGCTGGCATGCCCAGCCAACCCGAACCGTGTCTTTTGAGAACGTTCGTGTCCCCGTTAGGAATCGCCTGGGCGCGGAGGACCAGGGGTTCTCCATCGCGATGCAAGGCCTTGACGGTGGGCGCATCAATATCGCCACCTGCAGCATTGGTACCGCTCAACGAGCTCTGGACGAAGCAACAGAGTATGTCCAACAGCGCCAGCAATTTGGCAAGGCCATCGTGGACTTTCAAGCCACTCAATTTGCCCTGGCGGATATGCTGACTGGGCTGATTGCGGCCCGCCAGATGGTCCGCCTTGCGGCCAGCTACCTGGATCAGGGCCATGCTCAGGCCACCACGTACTGCGCTATGGCAAAACGGTTCGCCACTGACGCAGGCTTCGATATCTGCAACCAAGCGCTACAGCTGCTGGGCGGCTATGGCTACCTCCAGGAATATTCCATGGAGCGCTATGTACGCGATACGCGTGTCCATCAAATTTTGGAAGGCACCAACCAGGTTATGCGCGTCATTATTTCACGTCGCATGCTCATGGCCGGTGCCTTGGAGGTGATTCAGTGAAATCAACGAGCGACAAACTTAAGGTCGAGATCATCGAGCATACGGCGCTCCTCACCCTGGACAATCCCGGGGCAAATACCTGGGACACAGAAAGCCTCCCTGCCTTGGCCGAACTCATCAGAGAACTTAACGATAACAAGCGCATTTATGCGCTGGTGCTGACCGGCGAGGGCGACAAGTTCTTCTCCGCCGGCGCGGACCTGAACCTATTTGCTGACGGCGACCCTGACCAGGCGCGCAGGATGGCCGAATTTTTTGGCCAGGGCTTTGAGTGCCTCGCCAACTTTCGCGGAGTATCCGTTGCTGCCATTAACGGCTACGCCATGGGCGGAGGTCTCGAAGCCTGTCTCGCCTGCGACATTCGGGTAGCAGAATCCCATGCTCAGATGGCGCTACCTGAGCCCCGCGTCGGCCTCCTGCCCTGCGCTGGAGGCACTCAGCGTCTCGCTTGGTTGGTGGGCGAGGGTTGGGCC
>DKNY01000040.1:9950-22013 GCA_002470275.1 Gammaproteobacteria bacterium UBA7376
AGGGTTGGGCCTCAACCCCTCTGAGACCAGCCTAACGCACTATTCCGTTGGCCTCAGGCAGCGTACCTGCTTTAATCGTGATCTCTTTCGGTACCGGAACACGCCCCTGCATGCAAAAAGGCTGCGTTTTGAAATACTTGGTGCGGGGCGTGAGCGCCAATCGCGACGCCCAACGGGCCCTGGATCTTGAACTGCGTGACATGCTGCCCAGCATCGACGCGCTGACCATCCTGCCCGTCGTCGAGGGCTTCTCGGTGGAGCTTGAGGTCAACTCAATCAGCCCCTTTAACAGCGTCAGCTTCGAACCCTATGTCGCCGAACATGTCTTGCAGGAAGCCGTCTCCCTGCGGTGCGACACCACGTCAAGCACCCAAATACAGCTGATCAAGGGTCTATTTTATTGACCTCAGGAGAGGGGAGGTCGGTAGGCGGCAATCGTCAGCGCCGCCAAAAAATAGATGCCGAGAAAAATCTGGAAGGCCAGGGTATAGGCCCCGGTTACATCGAATATCCAGCCGGCAAAGGGCACGCCGAGAATCTGGACGGGGAACATGGCCGGCCGCATTAACCCCAGCACGGATCCAAAACGTTCTCGACCAAACGTCTTCCCCACAATCGTGCCCTGAGTAGGAACCACCCCGCCAAGCCCATAGCCGAAGAGCGCAGCCCCTAGAACCGTCATCCAGTACCCTGAAGCCACAAACATGATCAGCTGCCCGGAAAACTGCATGGCGATGACCACCAACAATAACCGCCTCAGGGGCATACGATCCCCCAGCCAGCCAAAGGTCAATTTCCCGAAAACCGCGGCCCCCGCGCACAGTGACATCACCAGCGAAGCCTGAACCAGGCTGTAGCCGCTATCGGTAAGGCGCGGAATCATATGCGTCAAGGTAGCGCTCATGCAGCAGAAGAGCAGGGCAAAGGTAAGGACGATAGTCCAAAAGTTATGATTTCGTGCAACATCGCGAAGGGAGAGGCGCGGCTTCGCCGGACTGTCATCGCCGGCAGCGGAGACCAAGGGCAGCGCACCGTCCGGCCTCAAACCCATGTCTTCCGGACGCGAAACCACGAAGCGAAAAACCAGAGGCACCACCACCAGTAGAGTAAATCCGCCGTAAAAGAGGAAGCCTGCTCGCCATCCGAAGCTGCCAATCAACTCGGCACTGATGTAGGGCATGACTACGCCAGACAGCGAAACCCCCGCTGCGGCGATGCCGAGCGCGGTGCCACGGCGACGATCAAACCAGTTAGTCACCAGCTTACTGGTGGCCAGACTCCCCATGCTGCTGGCACCAAGGCCAATGAAGACGCCAAGCACCAGGTAAAACTGCGCCTGGGTCTGAACTTGGGAAAGCGCGAGGAACCCGGTGCCCATCAACATGGCACCGGCACCCATCACGTTGCGCAGGGGATAGCGATCCAGGGCGCGACCGACCACGGGCGCAACAAAGGCACCCACCGCCTGAGTAATGCTCAGACCAACAGAAACTCCCAGCCGGGAGCCGCCAAAGTCAGCGGCAATGGACTTAAAAAAAACGCCATAGGAGTAGAAGAAAAATCCGACCGCCACAAAGTCAACGCAGAATGCGACCAGCACCATTCTCCAGCCCATGAAGCGCCATGGACTCTGAGAGGAGGTCTGAAGCACTGTTATCGCTCGATTAGGAGGCCAAGCATGTTATCACGAGGGCGCTAGGATTTGGCTGCAGGCTGCGTCTTGACCACTAGACCGGCTCAGCCAAAAACACCGGTATTGTTCGCTCGGTCTTCGCTTTGTAGTCTGCGTAGGGTGCAAAAACCGCCAACCCCGCTTGCCATAACGCCTCCCGCTCCACGGGCTCCGTCACTTCTCGAACGCGCATTGTATATCGCTCGGTCGCATCACGAATTTTCACCTCTGGATGCGCTCTTAGGTTATGGACCCAAACCGGATCCTTAGGCTGCCCACCCATGGAGCCGATCAGCACATAGGCCTCGCCCACCTTTACCCGGATCAACGGAATTTTACGGATAGCGCCGGTTCTATTACCTCGGTGTATCACCAAAACGCAGGGGATACCGGTATCCAAAAGCGTGGTGCCGCGCGTGCCGCCGCTGCTTTCATACTCTTCAACCTGCCGTCGCACCCAGCCAATGCTTGGGGGAATATAGCCAGCCATCCGATGCCCTCCCGTTCCTTAACGCGCAAGTTAACGTGAATCTGCCTTAGATACGAGCCGTGCCGGGGCTTGCACCCTGGCTCGGGCTTGGTTGTAATCGCGCCTTGCCCATTACAAGGTTCAACTCATGTCAGCACCCCTTGAGGACATCACCGTTCTAGAAATCGACAGCTATATGGCGGCGCCCAGTGCGGGTGCCGTTTTGGCGGACATGGGGGCCCGCGTCATTAAGGTGGAACCCCTTACCGGAGACCCCATTCGGGGCCTGAGCCGACCGCCAAAGGGCGACCGGGTTGCCAATGCCTTCAAAGACTATGACTTCCAGTTCGATGTAGACAATCGCGGCAAGCAGTCCATCGCCATTGCTCTTGACCAACCTGAGGGCGCTGGCATCGTGCACACCCTGATCAAGCAAGCCGATATCTTCATGTGCAACCTGCTGACCGGCAGACAGGAGAAATTTGGCCTAGATCCGGAAACGCTGCACACCCTAAATCCAAAGCTGGTACACGCCACCCTAACCGGCTACGGCACCGAGGGTCCGGACGCCTGGCGACCCGGATACGATGTCACTGCGTTCTTCGGCAGATCTGGCCTTTATGACGCCATGCGCAACGGTGATGCCGGCATCGTCCCCATGGCGCGACCGGCCCAGGGAGACCATACAACGGGCCTCGCCATGGTCGGTGCCATATTAGGGGCCCTAAGGCTGGCGGAAAAAAGCGGCAAGGGACAAGTCGTGGAAACCTCCCTATACGAAGCTGCGGTTTGGACCCAGGCCTCTGACTATGCGGTCACGGCCATGGACCACGCACCCGTGCGCCGCCGGGCACGCCATGAGGAGATTCGGATCAGCGGCAATCGGTTCCCGTGTGGAGACGGTAATTGGATCATCTTCAACATGCTGCCGGATGCAGCCTACTGGTCACGCATCTGCACCTGCATCGGCCGCCCGGACCTGATAGAGGACGAGCGGTTCGCGGACACCAAGGCTCGTTACCGAAACATGGCCGAGCTGGTCGATTTCTTCGACGCCACCCTGGCAACAAAGTCTCGAGATGAATGGGGAAGACTATTTGATGAGGCGGGACTCATTTGGGGACCTGCCATGGGCCTACATGAGGTCCCCGCGGACGAACAAGCCCAGGCCATTGGCCTATTTCCCCAAATTGAGCATCCCGACCTGGGTGAATACACCACGGTGAACATCCCCATGCGATTTAGCACCGCTGAGGTCAGGCCCCAGGGGCCGGCGCCTAAGATCGGTGAGCATACTCAGGACATTCTGACCAGCGCGGGCCTGGACCCATCTGAAATCCAGACTTTGCGAGACGCGGGCATCGTCGGTGGCAGCTGAAGAGGGCAACGCCATAGAGGAGCGTATCCAAGAGCTCCTCAACGCCTTCAAGGCAGGCAACCTTGACCTTGCTACATCGTCAAAGGCCATGCAGGATTTGTTTCTTCAGGACCTGGGACATACGGTTCTGGATACCCACCGCGACCAGCGCAATGGTGCACCGGAGGTAATTTTCGGAGCTGGCAAGACCGCCGAACAGCTCTCCGATATCATTGCCGCCATGCGCGATCGAGGCAGCAATATCCTGGTCACGCGCCTTGCGCCAGAGACCCATGCCCAACTATCCGGCCTGACCGCCGCAGATCACTATGATGTACAAACCCAACTTTGGTGGCACCACGCTCAGGTCCCCACCCCAACCCCAAGCCATATTGCCGTTGTCACCGCCGGCACGTCAGATTTAGCGGTGGCCGAGGAGGCCGCCCTGACGGCGGAGTTTTATGGCACCTCGGTGACACGCATTTTCGACGTTGGTGTGGCGGGTCTACATCGTCTGCTGGCCCGGATTGACGACCTGCGTTCGGCCCGCGTACTGGTGGTGGTCGCAGGCATGGAGGGCGCCCTGCCCAGCGTGGTGGGAGGGCTGGTGGATAAACCCGTTATCGCTGTCCCCACCAGCGTGGGCTATGGCGCTGCCTTCGAGGGCGTTGCCGCCCTGCTGGGCATGCTCACCAGCTGCGCGTCAGGGGTCAGCGTTGTTAATATCGATAACGGATTTGGGGCGGGCTTTTTGGCCAACCGGATCAACCGGCTTTAACGAACGGTCCTTAGAGAGGTCCGATTAGAGGATGGGGATGGACAAAACACTCACAGCAAAGCTCGATCGTTTGCGGGATGAAATTGCCCACTACGAGAGCGCTATTGTGGCGCTGTCTGGGGGCATCGATAGCTCCTTGGTCGCCTTCGTTGCAGGCCAGATCCTGGGTGACAGGGCGCTTGCCGTGACGTCTGGGTCTGCGAGCCTCAAGCGCAGAGACCTCGAGCTTACTCGAAAATTAACCGCGGACTGGGGACTGGGGCACGAGGTCATTGTTACCGATGAGCTCAATAAGGCCTCATATCGCGCTAACCCCGTCAATCGATGCTTCCATTGCAAGACCTCGCTGTATGTGGCCTTGCGACAGCTTGCCAACGAACGCGGCTTCGCCACCATTCTAAACGGCACCAATGTGGACGATCTGGGCGACCATCGTCCTGGACTCATCGCCGCAGACGACTATGAGGTGAAGTCGCCCCTGATTGCCGCCGGCATCACCAAGGCAGAGGTACGCGCGCTAGCGCGAGCATTAGGCTTAGAGAATGCAGAAAAACCCCAGGCTGCCTGCCTGTCTAGTCGCTTTCCCTATGGCACCCATATCGACCAAGCTTTGCTGGCCCAGGTGGAAGCTGCAGAAGAGGTTCTGGCTCAGATAGGCTTCAGCCAGTTTCGCGTTCGACACCATGACGACCTGGCTCGGTTGGAGGTGTTACCCGAGGAGTTCCCGCTGGCGGTCGCCAACCATGACAGGCTGGTCGAAGGCCTTCGTGCCCTGGGCTATGCCACGGTCACCCTGGATCTAAAAGGCTTTCGGTCCGGGTCGTTAAATGAGGGCCTCGCACAGATCCCCGTAGTCAACCTTCACATTCCCTGAGCTTGCCCGGGACGCCTCAGACCGTCACCCTTCGCTGGCGTCGTCCGCCCGTTGAGCGCGCATAAAGTGATGCAGCTGCCGGTCTAGGCGCGATGCGGCTGAAGTGCGGCCGGGGCGGACCCAGGGTTCCCATGGAGACGGACCCACCCCCTGAACGACGTCCCCCATGACGGTCACCCGCTGGATAATGCGCTCTCCTTCAAAATCGTTTAATACGAAATGCTGTGTGCAGCGGTTGTCCCAAATGGCAATGGTCCCAGGCGTCCAGCGGTAGCGAACGGTAAAGCGTGGGTTCTTCACCCATGCCGTCAGATAGTCGAGCACCACCTGGCTCTCCGTTGCATTCATCTCCACGATACGACGCGTGAAGTGCTCATTCACGTAGAGCGCCTTTCGACCCGTCTCTGGGTGTAGGCGAATAACCGGGTGAATGGCCATCTTATCGCTGCGGCCATGAGGATGCGCGTCGTGTAGTGCGGAGAGTCCCTCGCAGAGGTTTTGCATGGGTGGAGAGAGCTCAGCATAGGCTTGACCCAGACTGCTCCACATGGTGTCGCCACCTACATCAGGACAGGCCACCATATGTAGAATCGACATCAGCGACGGCTGTTCCTGAAACGTAATGTCCGTGTGCCACTCATCCGCCACACCGCCTCTCGTTGCCGCCAACTCAAAAACCTTGTCATGCTGAGTGAAGGGGTTTTTAAGATTCGGATGGCTCTCGATGGGGCCAAACTGTTGGCCCAACGCCACGTGTTGATCAATACTGATATCCTGCGCGGGAAAGAACAGCACCTGATGTTCTAACAACAGCGCCTTAATCCGGGCCACTACATCAGCGCCCGCATCGCCCAAGGCAACCCCGCGTATTTCTGCTCCCAGCGCGCCAGCCAGCCTAGTGATCTGCCAATCCGCCATGCTTTCCTCCCGCATCATGAACCGGTGTGCTATTCAGCCACCCTGACATCATCCGATATACCCCTCACAAAGAGAGGTTCCATATCCCCATGCAAAACGTCCGCAGCGAGTCGTTCTGGCGACACCTCGGTAACGGGCGCTTCGATGCATACTAGCAGACGCTCCAGCAGGGTCGCATCGCTACTCGTATTGATAAACAAATCTTCCCGTCTCAAAACAAAGTCCACGGCCCGCTTCATAGCCTCCGGATCGGTAATGGGGCGATACCAGCTGAAGCGTCGCTGCGGGTCATCAGGCCGCCATCGCCGAGCCGCAATGGCCTTAATGGTCTGCATGGCGACCCCGCGCTGCTGACAATATTGGTAAAGCGCCTCGAAGTCCTGGGCATAGACAGGATCATTCATCATGGTGAAGTTAAAGGGCACCAACACCGAGTCGAAGTCGTAGGCGCGAAGGCTCCGCAGGTGCATAGCGGGACAGTAGGTACCGTGGCCGGTCACCCCGATGAACCGCACCAGGCCCTGTTCCTTTGCCTCCACCAAGGCCTCCAACGCACCCCCAGAAGACATGGCCTGCTGCCAGGGTTCCTCCTGCGTTAAGTTATGCATCTGAATCAAATCAATTTGGGCCACCTGCATTCGTTCCAGAGAAGCATGCAGCTCGTCCCTAGCCGCCCCATAGGTGCGTTGTCCTGTCTTGGTGGCCAGAAAGACCTGGTCGCGGTGCTTCTGTAGCCAAGGCGCAAGACGCAGTTCTGCCTCGCCATAACTTGCCGCCACATCGATATGATTCAGGCCGTAGTCTGCCGCCAGCGCCAGGGTTTGGTCCGCTCTGAACTGGCTCATTCCGCCCAGGGCAGCAGCGCCGAAAATGGCCCTGCTGCTCAGATGTCCGGTTTGTCCAAATGGGATGTACTGCATTCTTGTCTCCTTACAGGCCCCCAACCCAAAGACGTCAGGGATCACACTCCGCGGCTAGACCCATAGTAGCAACTCCCGCTGGGAACACCCATCCTCTGGCAGCGCAATGCTCGCTGGCTGGGGCACAGACGCGGGCTTTGACGAGAATCAGCCCAACTGCCTCATGTTCCTGAGTGAATCCGTTCAATGAATCTCTCCCGGCGATTTTACGCCCCCGGGTATTGGGCTACACTCTACCAACCTAGAAGAGGACTACGAATCATGAGCATCGTAAAACTTGCTACCGTTAAGAAATTGTTTGGCGGGTCAACGCTGACGAAAACTGAGCAAAAGGCCCTTGCCGACGAAGTCATGCTGATGACGCTTGCCCGAGCCACCGCCTCCGATACCAACATCAAAAATGTGGAGGTCGATAAGGTCAAGGAAGTCCTGCTAGAGCATACGGGCAAGAAATTCACTAATGCCAATGTGCGTGTCGCCGCCAACTCGAAGATGTATGAGGCTGCACCGCTGGAGCGCTATCTAAGCAAATGCTCACGTCGGCTTACCACGGACAATCGGCTGCTCACCGTCAAGGCGTTAGAGGAGATCATCCACGCCGATGGGCGCGTGAGCGACCACGAAGTCGCCTACTTCAACCGCGTGGCATTAGCGCTTGAGCTGACACCCGCCCAACTGGTTGGGTTAGCGTCAGACTAACCATCCGGTTGTCATTTGGGCGGACTGCTGTCCAATAGCGTCAGCAGCTCATCCGCTCGCCCGATCACCTCGTGACCCAGCGCGAGGGTCTCTGCTGCTGGGGGTCGGGCATCTGGAATTTGGAAGACACGCAGTCCCGCAGCCACGGCGGCTGCCGTGCCCACGTCTGAGTCCTCAAGGGCCCAAGCACCCGCTGCGCCAATATCAAGCAGGGCGCAGGCCCGCAGGTAGGGTTCCGGGTCGGGTTTTGCACGACTGACGTCGTCCGCGCATACCAACCCTTGAAAGCGGTCACGGATACCCACCTGCTCCAGGGCCGACTCACTGGCACTGCGGTTATTTGAGGTGGCTACCGCCATGGGAATATAAAGATCCTGAAGGCGTTCCAGCAGTTGCTCGATCCCGGGCTTGAGGCGAATGGGAGAACGCTTTTCCTCCTCAACGAAGCGCCGATTCCAGCGTTGGTTAAACAAATCCAAATCAAGCTGAGGACCATAGGCGGCCGCTAGAGTCGATCGCGTCCCCTGGTAGGACCCGCCAAGGCACAGGGCGTAGACTTCTTCCCGATACGCGAACCCCAGGTCGGCGATAGCCAACCGAAAGGCGGCATGGGCCAGCCGCTCAGTATCAATGAGCGTGCCGTCCATATCGAAGACCACACCCTGGGGTTGGGCTGGGCGATGAGCCATCAGCCCCATTAAGCCACCCGCACTATTTAACGTCTACAATTTGTTGGGCGGCGATACGCTTACCGTCTTCTGCCGCTTCATGGAACGACTCGATTTGATCAAAGCTCATGTAACGATAGATATCTTTCGCCATGGCGTCGATTTTATCCGAGTACTGACGATACTCCTCTACCGTAGGCAGCTTCCCCAGGATGCCGCCCACGGAAGAAAGCTCTGCCGACGCCAAGTAGACGTTCGCTCCATCGCCCAGCCGATTGGGAAAGTTACGGGTAGAGGTGGAAAGCACGGTCGCGCCAGCGAGAACCCGGGCTTGATTACCCATACACAGGGAACACCCGGGCATTTCGGTTCGCGCACCCACCTTACCGTAAATATTGTAGTAGCCCTCCTGCATCAGCGTATGCTCGTCCATGCGGGTTGGCGGACATATCCAGAAACGTGTGTTGACGCTGTCTGCGTCATCCAGCAGTTTGCCCGCCGCTCGGAAATGTCCGATATTGGTCATGCAAGATCCGATGAAGACTTCGTCGACGGTATCGCCAGCCACCTCGGAGAGCAGTCGCGCATCATCTGGATCATTCGGCGCACAAACAATGGGTTCGGTGACCTCAGCTAGATCAATCTCAATGACCGCCGCATATTCGGCATCCTCGTCGGCGCTCATCAGGCTGGGCTCCGCCAGCCATGCCTCCATTTTCTGAACACGACGCTCCAGGGTGCGGACGTCGCCGTAACCTTCTGCAATCATCCAGCGCAGCAGCGTGACATTTGAGCGCAGGTATTCTGCAACGGAATCTTCCGAGAGCTTGATGGTGCAGCCTGCAGCCGATCGTTCCGCTGAGGCGTCGGAAAGCTCAAAGGCCTGCTCCACGGTTAGGCTGTTCAGGCCTTCAATTTCCAGAATTCGGCCGGAGAAAAAATTCTTTTTATTCTGCTTTTCAACGGTGAGCAGACCGGCCTTGATGCCGTAGTAGGGAATGGCATGGACGAGATCCCTGAGCGTAATGCCCGGCTGCATCTCTCCCTTGAAACGCACCAGAACAGACTCCGGCATATCCAGCGGCATCACTCCGGTTGCTGCGGCGAAGGCCACCAACCCAGAGCCTCCAGGAAAGGAGATGCCCATGGGGAATCGCGTATGTGAGTCTCCCCCGGTGCCTACCGTATCCGGCAGGAGCATACGATTCAGCCAGCTATGAATAATCCCGTCGCCAGGCCGCAGGGACACCCCACCCCGGTTCATGATGAAATCCGGCAGATTATGTTGGGTATCGATGTCCACCGGCTTGGGGTATGCGGCCGTATGACAGAAGGACTGCATGACCAGGTCCGCTGAAAATCCAAGGCAAGCCAGGTCTTTCAGCTCATCGCGCGTCATTGGGCCCGTCGTATCCTGGGATCCCACGGTGGTCATTTTCGGTTCGCAGTAGCTGCCGGGACGAACACCGGGCAGACCGCAGGCCTTGCCGACCATCTTTTGCGCCAGAGTGAACCCCTTATCGGTTTCCTCCACCTGATCGGGTTTGCGGAAAACCTCAGAGGCCGCTAGGCCAAGGTGTTCCCGAGCACGTTGGGTCAGGCCACGGCCAATGATGAGATTAATACGGCCATCTGCTCGCACTTCATCCAGAATCACATCCGACTTGTGCTCAAACTCACAGAGCAGCTCACCCTCCTTACTCAATATCTTTCCGTCGTAGGGTTGGATGTGGATCACGTCGCCAAAGGACAGCTTGTCCACGGGGGCCTCAAAGACCAGTGCCCCCGCATCTTCCATGGTATTGAAGAAGATCGGCGCAACCTTGCTGCCAATACAGATACCGCCAGATCGCTTATTCGGTACACCTGGCATATCCTCGCCAAAGAACCACAAAACCGAGTTCGTTGCCGATTTCCGGGATGAGCCCGTGCCCACAACGTCGCCCACAAAGGCCACCGGCATACCGCTGTCTTGCAGCGCCTTGATTTGCTCCATGGGGCCGACTTCGCCCTGAACCTCAGGCGTTAGACCCTCTCGCTGCATCTTGTACATGGCACGCGCATGTAGCGGAATATCTGGGCGTGACCAAGCGTCCTGCGCCGGTGATAGATCATCCGTATTGGTCTCGCCGGAGACCTTAAAGACCACGGCCTCAATGCTTTCCGGCAGCGCATCATTAGAGGTGAACCATTCTGCTTCTGCCCAGGACTGCATCACGGCCTTGGCATGGGCATTGCCCGCATCTGCCTTCAACGCCACATCGTGAAATGCATCGAAAACGAGGATCATACCTTTAAGTTCTTCCGCTGCGGACGCTGCCAGGGCGTCATCGTCCAGCAGCTTCACCAAGGTTGCTACGTTGTAGCCACCGTGCATATTGCCCAGCAGAACGACCGCGGCAGCCGGGTCGATTAGCGGTGAGCTGGCTTCGCCCAACACGATCGCACTCAGGAATCCTGCCTTCACATAGGCCGCCTCGTCCACGCCTGGCGGCACGCGATTGGCGATCAAATCGAGCAAAAAGTCTTCTTCACCTGAGGGGGGCGCCTTCAACAATTCAACCAATTCCGCCGTCCATTCTGGGCTCAGCGGCTTGGGTGGAACGCCCAGCTCTGCGCGTTCTTGTACGTGGGCACGATAGGCTTCTAACACGACCCTTTACTCCTTAATTAGTCCGGAAACTGGCAGAAACTCCCCCGCCAGAGAGGCGCACATTCTACGCTAGTTCCAAGTTCTTGTAGAGGCTTCAGTATCAGGCGCGCTCACGCCATACCGTTACGAGACCAATCCAGTCACCGCTCGGCGACACGCCTATCCTGCGGCGAGGCCCCATATAAACCCGCTAATGACGCCCCGCCGCCTCAGTAACTCGATCTCTTGAACGCTGGTACAGCGCCGCCCCACAGCGCCAGCAATAGCTAGCCTCCCGAGCGTGCCCTTCTGCCGCGCAATCAGAGCAGGTTCGGGTGTTCGCCTGACGACGATTGGCCTCGTTCAACTCCAGCGTCACGATACCCGTGGGTACAACAATGATGCCGTAGCCCATAAGCATGATAAGGGAGGCAAGAAACTGCCCCAGCGGCGTGATTGGCGCGATGTCGCCGTAGCCCACCGTGGTCATGGTGGTCACCGCCCAATAAATGCTGTGCGGGGTACTCGCGAATGCCGGATTACTCTCGCCTTCAACGATGTAAATCAGCGAGCCAAAGATGACCATTAAGGCCAGGACCGAGGCAATAAACACGGCGATTTTGCGCCGACTTGCAGTCAGAGCCTGGGCAATCAGTTCCGCCTCACCCACGTAACGGACCATGCGCAGCACCCTAAAAATCCGAAGCACACGCAGAATACGAACCGCCAAAAAGAACTGGGCTCCGGGTACCCACAGGCTGATGTAGGTGGGCAAAATACTGAGCAGGTCCACCAGTCCGTAGAAACTTCTGGCGTAGCGCCAAGAGTGCTCGATACACCATAAGCGGATCAGATATTCAGCGGTGAACAGCACCGTAAAGCACCATTCGATGAGATACAGGAAATGCCCATACTCCGCGTGGATGTGGGGCACGGAATCCAGCATCACCGTCAGCACGCTGAGCAGAATCAGCACGATGAGTGTCACATCAAAACGGTGGCCTGCCTTTGTGTCGGCCTCAAAAATGATGATCCGCAGTCTATCCCGCAAGGTCATTGCGCTACCCCTAAGCAGC
>DKNY01000004.1:0-11477 GCA_002470275.1 Gammaproteobacteria bacterium UBA7376
TGAATCCCCATCTTCCGCAAAGGCGGACCAAGACGGCAGAGTCAAAGCTATGACGCTTACGAAAAACGTAAATCGAAACATGATATCTCCCCAGATATTTTTTGTACGACCCATTGCAGGCCTGTAAAACGTTAACTAACAGTTAACAAGGTAAAATATAGTGTAATGGGTGGGGAAAGCAACACCCCGGAAATGAACAAGTTGAGGCATCGGGTGTCCACCGAGGGAGAGGCAAGCTGTGTCCCCGCCCCCTAGCTCGAATTGTCTTGGGCTGCTATCACGCCCGCATCAGTCCAAGAGGACGCAGTGAGGATGTACTCTAGCGTTCGGTCCGAGGGCAGTTGGGAGGATAGGCCTACCCAGTTGCCTCTGGCGTCGTAAGTGAGGGAGATCGCGATCTTTTCCCCAGACAGCTCGTAGTGCCTTTGACCGGTGCTTTTCTGCGGACCCTGGGTGATATAAACCGGTGTCATTTTGCCTGTTTGACCGTTGAGTAGGGTCTGCTCGGTAAGCAACTCGGGGGTCCAATAAGCGAAGGACTTAATGCACGGTTGATCAACCAGCGATGGAGCTTCGCTGTCGACCAGAAAGCCTTCGGGGGTCTGTCGACCCATGACCCGAAGTTGATTGCCCTTGACCTGGGTCTGGCTGCGAATTTCGTGGAGGCAAAGATCCGGCGAGTAATGCTCTTCAACCTCGTGTTCGTAAGAAAAAACCGTTATCCCAAGCAGCTTGTAGCTGAAAGCTGCATTGGCCTTTAAACGGTAGCCATCATTCGCGCGCTGGAGTAGGAATTGATGAAAGCCAATTTCTCGCTCGCCAAGGTAGGCGGCGAATCGCCAGGTTCGAGTGTCGCCAATGGCCATAGTCTCGTGCGGCGAAGGCGGGTAGGCATTAGCCAACCCGTCTTTATCAGCGGCCTGGCTCAGTGTCCGCTGGCCTGGGATGCATACAAAAATCAAAATGGACAGGAAAATTTTCCAGGGTATAAAGCTAGGCGTTCTTGCCTGATAGGCCAGATAAGCAGGGTTCCGATTGCCGATGTCCGCTTCCATTCTCCTGATGCCCGTAAATCGCACCAAGAGATAGGTGATGCCAAACAGGGGCAAGAGGGCATACCAAGCCCCCTCAGCGAGTGCTATGCCGCAGAGGCCCAACCAAAATAACCACTCACCGAAATAATTGGGGTGCCTAGAGAAATGCCACAGCCCCCGCTCTAAAACTGGGGATCTCGGCTGGCGCTTTAAGAAGGCGGAGAGCTGAAGGTCCGCGCAGATCTCAATGGCTAGCCCGATTCCAGATAGGCATAGACACAGGCTAGTCAGGAGCGTCCAAGGCGATGAACCGTCAAAGACCGGAGGAAAAATTAATGAGATGCCAAAAGCCATAAGCGCCTGAGGTATGAAGATCAGGAACAGGCTTGCTCGCCCAAAGCCCGCGCCATAGCGCCGTCGAACGGCTGCATATCGGTGATCTTCTTGTGCGCCAGCTTGTCGAATAGACAGGTGTGTGGCCAGGCGAACGGCCCAGATAAAGACCAAGGCAATTACAACAGAGGACTGCCCAAGGTTCGCATTGGGGGCGGCAGTGAAAAAAACGATACTCGCGACCAGATGATGCAGGGGCCAAAAAATGTCCGCCACGGCAGTGTTTTGATTGCGCTGTGCCACGCCCCACGCGAGCAGCGCGAGCCCTAAGACGCAAAGGGCGGCAATAAGATATGCCGGGGTTGTCATGCTAGCTAAGGACTATCGGGTGTGAATCTGCGACCAATGGCTCTGACGCCTGCGCCGAGTAAAGGTACGTGGGCGTAAAATCCTCGGCCGCTGTCCCAAAAGTCTTGATGGATCACTACCTCACCCGCGTCGTTAAAGCGCAGGTGAGTGATGCCAAGGGTTCGACTCTCGACTGTTTTTCTTAAAGGCGTAAACGTGGCCCGCATATGCCAAATGAGATAAACGTCCGCACCCTTTTTTAGTGTTTCCAGCATATCTACATCAACCTCAGCGCCGCCCTCAGCGATGCTTTTGAAATGTTTCACCACCTGTGCGCGCCGGGTTGCCAGCAGGAGTGCGTCACTGAAGTGAAGCTGCTCCGCATACAGTTCCGCTGCCCGGAGATGCGTGTCCTCGGATCCAATATTGCGAAGGAACGCTTCAAAGCGGGCTAAGGTTTCGGGGGCGACGTCTTGTCCCCCAGGGAAGTCGATTAACGCGGCGCGATAGGCAGCCGGATACCCGTCGAGTTCGCCGCTGAGAGGTGGCGTCGGGGAAACAAGCGCACATCCCCCCAAGGACAGGAGGGCTGCGGTAAGAAAGGCAAATCGCATGGAAGAACGGTAGTGACGTTGTCGTGAAGGCTGGGTGAACAGACGAGATAGGGGGTTTCACGAGCAGTTCACGATGAAACAAAGAAGGTGGTCTCCCAAGTTTACCGGCTATGTCTCATTGTTTTCCAAGTTTAACCAGGCAGAGTGTCCATTGTGAAAATCGGAATTGTAGGCAGCGGCATCGCCGGTATTGCGGCCGCGCACCGATTGGCGCGAGTCGCCGAAGTGACGCTATTTGAAGCCGAAGGCCGGCTGGGCGGACACACGGATTCCCACTCCGTCTATATCGACGGACGCGTCTTCGCACTGGATACCGGATTTATTGCGTTCAACACCGAGAATTACCCCCGTTTTGCCTCCTGGTTAGGGCAAATCGGCGTTCCCTCGCAGCGCACCACCATGTCCTTTAGCGTCACTGCAGACCAAGAAGACGTTGAGTATGCGACCGGGAGCCTGTCGAGCCTGTTCGCAGCAACCAAGCTTATGTTCTCCTTCGGGCACCTTCGCATGCTGTGGGATATTAGGCGGTTTTACATCCTGGCGGCGAAACTCTCTGATCAGGGAATTTCAGGGGAAGCCATTTCCATTGGCGAGTTCCTTGAGCAGCAGCGCTTCAGCAAGCGCTTCAAGCTGTTCTACATGGCACCTTTATGCGCGGCGCTATGGACACATAGCAATACCGATCCGCTAGAAATTCCGCTCCAGCACGTGGTTTCCTTCCTGCGGTATCACGACATGCTCAAGCTTGAGGGCCAGCCCCTGTGGCGAGTGATAAGCGGCGGATCGTCCCAATACCTTGAGGCATTCGAGAAACAGTTTCTCGGGAATATCAGGCTCAACAAGGCGGTGAGGAAGGTCATCCGGCAAAGCGATGGGGTGATTCTGGAGACGGATACGGATGCCGATAAGTACGATGCGGTCATTCTCGCATGCCACAGCGATCAAGCGCTTTCAATCTTGGACTCACCCACCGACGAAGAGCAGGGCATTCTGGGCGCGATTCGTTACGGCGAGAATAGGATCGTGCTGCACAGCGATGAGACCTTCATGCCGAAGCGCAAGTCGGCCTGGGCCAGTTGGAATGCCCGCGTAATAGACGATACGGGACGATCAGTGACCACCTACTGGATGAACAAGCTGCAGGCCATGAACGGCCCCCAGTTTTTCATTACCCTGAATCCGGAGAGGCGGCCTGAACATGTTTGGACCGAGCGCAGTTACAGCCATCCAATCTTTGATAAAAAAGCCCACGAAGCTAAGTCGCGACATGATTTGGTTGATGGTGTGGGGCATGTCTTTTACTGCGGCTCGTATTGGGGATGGGGGTTCCATGAGGATGGTTTTACGAGCGGTATGTCCGCGGCTGAAAAGGTCATTGATCGTTATATCGGAACGGATCAAGATGCAGAAAGAGCAGAGGCAACCCTGCTAGGCACGCTCTCTCAGCGACTTGGCGGATAGATTCTCGTGATTGGCATCTTGGTGCGCCGAGGAAAGCTGATCAATGCGATATCGCTCAAGATTACGTGGTTGGCTTGTGTTCTGGGGGGTTCGATAATGGGCCTCATCGCTATTTCGGCGATGATCCTGCACAGCGGGGTTCAGCGCCGTCTTTCAATAGATCTTCCCTATGTTGGCTTGCTCAGCGTGATCGGCTTCGTGCTAGACACAGCCTGGATTTCGGCGGGGGTCTTGGATTACGGACAATCAGCACTCTGGTTATCGTCTTCTTTCATGGTGGCACCTCCATGGATCGTCCTGCTGTGGGTTGCCGTGGGTTTGTCCCTCAATCAAAGTTTGTCTTTCTTGGTGGATAGGCCCCTGTTCGGTTCGCTACTGGTGGGGTTGGGGGCGCCGTTTTCCTATTTGACAGGGGAAAGTTTTGGCGCCGTTGTGATTCCTGACCCCTCCGCCCTTGCCCTTCTGAGCCTGAGTTGGATCATCGTATTTTATGGGATCTTTTACCTAGCCAGAGTGCGCGCTATCAGACCGTTGAATATCTAAAACTTAGCCACCTAGTCCTCATGGAACTCAGCTTGCTCCATTGCAGCGGATAATGTGCGAACATCTGCGCCCACTATGGAGCAGTTAACGTGAAAATCAGTCGCTCGGGTCTGCTGACCAAGATGGGTCGGGTCGTTGCCCTCCAGGTCGGTTTGATCAGTGCCGCAGTGGCGGCGGGTATTTATATTACCAATACCATCGTTGAGGATTTTCTGATCACAGAGGCCCTCCAGAACGAAGCACAGCATTTTTGGGCACTGTATGAGGAGAATGACGCCCAGGGACTGCCCAACACTGCCAACATGGTGGGCTATCTTGCAGAGCCCGGTAAGACTTCGGCGCTGCCCCAACCGCTAAAGGACTTTCAACCTGGGTTTATTGGCAGGGTGGACATTGGGAATGAGCAGCCAACTCTATATGTGAGCCAGCAAGGCGAGCAGGGAGGCCCCGTTCTTTACCTACTTTTCGCAAGTGATGATGTGTCCCAGTTGGCGTTCTACTTCGGCATCCTGCCGCTCTCTATCGCCCTGCTCGTGGTGTATGGGTTTTCTTTCCTCACCTACCGGCTTTCCCATCAGGCCTTGTCTCCCATTGTCCAGCTAGCCGACTACCTGCAGGAATATCGTTTTGGTGGGTTGAATCAACCGGCGGTTGATCTGGGAGAGCTGCGGACCGTCGCCAACGTAGAAGTGGATGTGATGATCGACGCTATCGATAGCTTTGCCGAGCGGCTAGATGCCTTTATTGAGCGTGAACGAATCTTTACCCGGGATGCCAGTCATGAGTTAAGAACACCCATTGCGGTCTTTAAAGGCTCCTTAGACCTATTGCAAAGACGCCAGGATATCGCGCCAGAGGACGAAAAGGTTTATGCCCGGATGCGCCGAACCGTGGGAGATATGGAAGGTCTGATAGAGACCCTGCTGCTGTTGGCCCGAGGCGAGGAAATGGGCCGATTGGATGAAGTCTGTCGTGTGCATGAATTGGCGCCCGGACTGGTAGAACAAATGAGCGGCTTGGCGGAAAAACGCGGCCTGGACCTCAAGTTAACCGAGCTCAACCAACTCCAGGTGCGCGCCCCCTATCGCGTTATCCAAATTGTATTAGTGAACCTTTTGCGTAACTCCATTAACTATACGCATCAGGGCTCAGTTGAGGTCAGGATCACAGAGCAGTCCATGACGGTGAAGGACACGGGGATTGGCATGAACGCCAAGGAGCTGCAATCGGCTTTCGAGCCCTTTTATCGAAGTGAGCGCGGTCGGGCGAGCAGCGCTGGACACGGCCTTGGGCTGTCTATCGTCAGAAGGCTCGTAAATCAGTTCGAGTGGCATATGAGCGTGCAGAGCAATGTAGGTGAGGGGACGTCTGTCACCATTCACTTCCCTGTGTTTCGATAACGCCGACCTTGGCCTGGCGCGACGTTCTACCCGTCTTCTGCCAGCAACCTGCCCTGTTTCCAGATGGCTAGCGTTTTCTGGCGCGCCTCTGAGAGATCCACCATGGGGCTGGGATAGCCTGCAGCGCCACCGTGCCGCCAGGGTTCAAAGATATGTCGCGTGGGTAGATCGGCAAGTTCCGGCACCATGCTACGAACGAAATCCCCCGACGGATCAAATCGCTCAGCCTGACGCACTGGGTTAAAGATTCGGAAGTAGGGTACGGCATCGGTGCCGGTGGAGGCACTCCACTGCCAGCCTCCGTTGTTGGCAGCCAGCTCGCCATCCACCAACTGCCGCATAAAGTAGGCTTCTCCCAGGCGCCAATCCAGAAACAGTTGTTTGGCCAAGAACGTCGCGGTGACCATTCGGAGTCGATTGTGCATCCAACCAGTTGTATTGAGCTGGCGCATGCCGGCGTCCACCAGCGGAAGCCCCGTTTCGCCACGTTGCCACCGTTCCAGGGCCTCCTGATCTGTGCCCCAGGGCAGCGAATCGGTTTCTGTCTTAAAGGCATGACCCATGGCCAGTTTTGGGTAGGCGGCGAGAATATGACTATAGAATTCTCGCCAGATCAGTTCACTTACCCAGGTATTAATGCCCTCGGAGGCGCCGACCAGGCGCCTGCCATTGGCGGCGTGGGCGGCATGCAGACACTGTCGGGGGGATATTGTGCCGATGGCTAAGTGGGGAGAAAGAACGCTGGTCCCGCGTTGGGCTGGGAAGTCGCGACTCGCCTGGTAGCTCTGAATGCGGGTTTTTATGAAACTTTTTAGCAGCGTCATCGCAGCTGTCTGACCGGCTTTCCAGAGCTGTTCGCCAATGGATTTATCCATGTCGCCAACACGCTGTGGTGTGGCGGAGGGTGAGGGTTGTGGTCCCTGAGGTTTGGGGGCGGGTAGGGGGTCGATATGATCGGGCCGGTAATCGGCCAGCCATCTTTTTTTGAAGGGCGTGAACACTGAATAGGGGCTGCCATCCGGCTTCACGACGCTGCCGGGAGGCATGCTAGTTTGACTGCTAAAAGTCTCAACGCGGATGCCTGCATGCTGCATGACCTGGGCCACGGCTTGATCTCGCCGAGACTCATTTATCGCGACTTCTTCGTTAAAAAATAGGGCGTCGGCACCCAGAGATTGAGCACACTTTAAGATGGCCTCTGGGGCCTGCACAAAATCTTTGGCCGTACAGATTTGGAGCGAGATTCCGAGTTGGCTCAACTGCTCCGACAGTCGATCGACGCTGCGTAGGATCAGTGCGATTTTAAAATCCGATAGGCCGTGTTGCTGCCATTGCACCGGGGTCAACAAATAGACGGCAGTGACGTGAGCGCCTTGGGCGGCGCCATGCAGCGCAGGATGATCTGTCGTTCTTAGATCGTTACGAAACCAAACCAGGTGGCGACGCATAAGGAGCCCTCGATAAAACCAAGGGGTTAGAGTATGCGTATCCAGGTGATTATTTGGTCAACGCCCGACCGAGAGAGACAGCAAAGAGAGCGGATAAGCCGCCTGTCTCAGTAAGTGGTCAAGATTCCTACGTCAGATCTCTCCACTCTCTCTGAGGCAATAGCCCTGTCCTTGGCGCGTGTGCAGCAGCGCTTGGTCAAAGGGGCGGTCTATCACCCGTCTGAGGTTGTAAATATGACTGCGCAGGGTATCGCTGTCCGGTGGCTCGTCACCCCATAGCTCTCGTTCTAAGGCGGCTCGAGTCACAACCTTGGGAGATTCTCGGATGAGCACGTGCAGAATATTAAATAGGGTCCGAGATAGGGTAAGCGGTTGGTCGTCTCTGACCACCTCCATTGTGTCTAAATTCAGCTGCAGTCCACCTACTGTGTACTCTCGTTCCAGGTGCTGGCTGCGTCTGATGACGGCGTCAAGACGGGCTTCAAGTTCAGGCATATCAAAGGGCTTGACTAGGTAATCGTCAGCACCGGATTCGAACCCCTTGAGTTTGTCGGGGAGCTGATCCCGAGCTGTTAGCATGATGATTGGAGTCGTGATGTTGGCGTCGTTGCGAAGGCGACGGCAGACGGTCAAACCGTCAACCCCCGGTAGCATGACATCTAAGACGATGGCGTCGTAAGTATTGGTGACGCCCAGATGCATGGCGGTAAGGCCATCGCCAGCGTAGTCAACGATGTACTGGCTTGCCTCTAGATAGGCACCAACGGTCTCGGCGAGTTCTTGGTGGTCCTCGACCAGCAGAATGGCCTTACTCGGTGTCCTCATAGAGCTTCCTGTGTCGTCGCATGCATCGGTAGATGAACATTGGCATAAACTATTCGTTGATGCTAGATCGCCGTGCTGCAAGTTTGCGACAGAGCTTAGATGCGCTAGGGCTGCTCTCGTAGGAGAATGCGTCCCGGTCTCTGTGGGCGTGCGATCACCTGATCCGAACTCACGGGCCTGGACTTCGTGGTTGGCGTGACGGTGGCGAGGCTGCTTGACGCGGGGCAGCCGCCCTCATTGAGCCGGTATGCCAGCGCGGACTGGAGGAGGGACTCAGACCCAGACCCGAGAGGCGAGTAGTTTTCTCCGACCGTACAGCCCGGCAGTTGGTCAGATGATAGCGTGTTGTCTGTGTCACTGATCGGGGCAAAGCCCTCGCTATAATCCCCAAAGCCTTTAGCGTTAATGCCCTTGAACTGGATTGTGAAGTACGTTGTGCCGCAGTTGTTCTGGGGATAGAAACCGTAGGGTTTGCCACAGGTGTTGCTGCCGAATTGGTAGACAGGGATGTCGATGCCGCGTAAGCCATTGATCAGAGATTCTGATGCCGAGCAGGTAGCGGAGGTCGTGAGGACAAACAGGCGGTTTAGTTCCAGCCAAGGTAGCGCCGTGTTCGCTGGGACCGAGAAACCGACAGCCGTTGTTAGGAAGGGGTCGGGGCTTAGACTCTCCAGAGTGACCGGGTTCGTGTTTGGGTACTTATCGTTGAACTGGAGTTCTTCGAACGTGCGGCCAGAGGCAGCGCCAGGGCCGACGAGCATATAGGCAAGCTGGCTAGCAATCGCCAGTAGGCCTCCGCCGTTGTAGCGAATATCCAGGACCACATCCACAACGTCTGCTTCTTGGAAGGACTCGATGGCAGCGACTAACTGTGCCTCAGACGGATCATTAAAACTGTTAAATACGAGATAGCCCACGGCGCCCGTATCGGTTTCTAGAATCTCAGTGAGAAGCACGGGGGGCTCGGTGACGATCCCGGCAGTCACGTTGATCGTGCGGGTTTCTGTCGCCCCTAAATCTCTCACCTCAAGTTCGTGGCTTGCCCCGGCCTCCGGGAACAAACCGCGATTGAGGGTATCAACATCACTGCCATAGGCCACATCGACACCGTCTACCGAGAGGATACTTGCCCCCCGCTCCAGCACGACGTTGGGGTTGAGACGGGCAAAATCATCCACTACATAGCTGACAATGATCTCCCGAGGCGGAGACCCGCTGATCAACTCAAGCCTGACCCCGTAGCCCGCCTCTTGCCCGCTGCTTTGGCGTTGCTGATATTCCGCTGTGTCTTGAAAGAAATGAAATTGATCCTTCTCCGTGCCCGATGGCGTTAGCGCGAAGGTTCTCAGGAGGTCGAAATAGTCCCGTACATCGTTTGTGTTCTCATCATAGACGGCGGGATCAACATCGTTGATCTCGTCGTACCAGAGATAGGTATCGTTGCTCCATGAGCGAAGAAAGTAATTTTCGTCTAGGAAGTCGCCTGGCTGGTCCGGATAAAGCCCTCCAGTGAAGGGGTCGGTGCCCTGCCTCGGGGCGCCACACTGCGCCTGAAAGTTACTAGCGGGAGAAAAAACGCCCCGACTAAAATCGCTTCCCTGGGTTGGCGTCGTTGGTGACACCGGCGCGAGGGCCTGATTGCCGCCTCCGCCGCCTCCGCCGCCGCACCCAATCAGTACGAGGCAATAGGTGACAAGCGCGAGAGTCCGGGGTCGGTACGGACCTAGGCTCTGGTGAGAGGATTCAATCAATCTATAGAGGCCATACAGCATGTTAGGATACTTCTCAGAGGTCCTTTGATACGTCTCTGCACCAACGGCCCTGGGCAGCATTTTTCCTTTTTTGACCCAAACCGCCTTTGCGTGCACCCTATCTTTAACAAATTGGCGTCTTTAATTCCAATGCCGTCCTATTGACCCCTTCGCCGGGCAGACACTAAGACGATGCAACCGATATCCTGCCTATGGCCGATGATTTTGAACACGAGGGTTTGAGCATTCGGATTTTTCGAAGTTCGCGTCGACGCACGGCAATGATACGCGTGGATACGGAGGGCATTTCAATGCGAGTGCCCCAGACGCTGGCGGAAGACAAAGTTCGCAGCTTACTGACGCAGAAACGAAAGTGGATCGATCAAAAGCTCTTGGTGGCCGAGCAACAGCGCGAGCTTATGCCAGGGCTTGAACTAGCGGATGGCACGCAAATTCCCTTGCTTGGCCAGCCGCGCCGACTGAAAACGACTGTGGGCCTGACCGATGGGGTAGCCGACGACGGAACAATCATTGAAGTTCAGGTCAAGGACAACCGGTTTACCACAAATAAAATACGCCGCCTGTTGGAAAACTGGCTACGCAACCGTGCTAAGCAGGAAATTGATTTCGCCGTGAACGTTTACGCCCAGCGCCTGGGGCTGACCCCCACAGCGGTGGAGGTTAAGACCTACCGGGCACGCTGGGGAAGTTGCCAGCCTGATGGCCGAGTCCAGTTCAATTGGCGTTTGGTGCATGCACCCCTGCCTATCATTGACTATGTCGTGGTGCATGAGTTGTGTCATCTGGAGCAGCGCAATCATGGGGCAGAATTTTGGGGGCTGGTGGAAAAATGGATGCCCGACTATCGGGACCGAAAACGATGGCTGAAGGAAAACGGTATTCGTTTGCAGTGTTAGCGCAGCCCAAAAAAGGTCGGCTTAACAAGGGCGTTCAAAGGCAGGATATCTCGGTTCTCCATGCCGGTGTGGGGCTCTCGAAGTCTGAGGCCATGAGCTGATTTTTATGCTCCGAGCGATGACTCTTTGGCATGATGGGGTGCGGGTTTTCGCGCCCTGAGGTTGGGACGAAAATCGGCACGGGATTGAAGGAAACAAGCACCATTCGAAGGAGCAACGATGCAAGCAGACACCCCTACCGTCACCACCGTTGGCGTCGAAAACAAGAGCCGTGCATTGAGCACGTTGGTCACCGCCTTTGCCGCCGACCCCTTCGTTCGATGGCTCTTCCCCGATGCAGAGATCTTTCTTAACAATGCTGCGCTGGGATTCGAAAATTTTGGTGGCCAGGCTTTTCATACCGCGTCGGCGTATCAGATCAGCGACTTCGCCGGGGTTGCGCTTTGGATCCGGCCGGGTACGGAGGCGGACGACGGACCCTTTTCAGAGTTGCTCCTTCGCACCGTTGCCGAAGGGCGGCTGCCTGAGGTCGGCCAGGCCTTCGCACAAATTGAGGACTTCCATCCCAAGGAGCCGCATTGGTATTTGCCCTTGATAGGCGTTGATCCCGGACACCAGGGCAGGGGCCTAGGCGCTCAACTGATGAAACATGCGCTGGCGCGCTGTGACGCGGACGGCCTTCCTGCGTATCTTGAATCATCGAATCCGGCAAACATCTCACTCTATGAGCGCTTTGGGTTCGAGGTCATCGGCAAAATTCAGACCGAATCCTCGCCGCCCATGCACCCGATGTGGCGACCTGC
>DKNY01000004.1:11856-14032 GCA_002470275.1 Gammaproteobacteria bacterium UBA7376
ATTGAAATCCGCTTATTGAAACGTACGCCTTAAAACGGTGCGTAATGGGCGATAATTTAGACTTTTTTGAGTCCGGTAACACTTTTAGTTACTTTAGGTAACAAAAAGGTTGCAGGTGGTGTGTCCTTAGGTATCATTCTATGTGGGGAGCTACTTGAATGAAGGATACGAGATGAAAAGCTCTTTAAAGAAATACCTAACGACGGCCTCAGCAGCGCTGTTCCTAGCGATGATGGCTGGGTGTTCTACTAACCCCAACGCAGAGTTGGCGGCTGCGGACTTAGAGGCACGCAAACTTGCGATGAGCTGTTACAGCGAGCGCGAAGGTGACCGCTTGGTCTATGGTGGCGGTCAGGTTTGGCAGATGTGCGCCGCATGGGCGAAACGCGTAGTTGCGAATGAGCTTCAGGCCCTCAGTGCCGTGACCGAAGCCTCAGAGGACACTGCAATAAACTAATCCTCTGGCAAGATGGCCCATCGGGTGCTTCGCACCCGCCAGGGCCTGCTAGTCCTGAGCGACTAACTGGACGCTGACGCTTGGTTTCCGACCCTGTGACGGAGGCCATCCTGATCTAGGTCTTCTTCTCCTCCATTCTCTCTCTCCAAAGGCCAACGCGGCACCCTTGCCTGATCAAAAATCCCTGGCATCTCTGGTGTAAAACGTATTCAATCAAACGAAAACATTCGGAGGCGTTATGGCTTTGGCACGCCAATTTCTTTTTGTTTTCGCCACTTTGTGGCTCATCGGTGGGTGTGGTGCGGATAAGCCGGCCGCCTCGAGTGCTGATCAAATGTCTGGCGAGGTTGAGTCCAACGGGGTAACGCAAGACCTCGTGACGCGGGCCGGTGCGCCGCTGTTCGAGGGTATGGGTTCGTTTCGTATGCCCATCACTACGCAAAATCAAAATGCCCAACGTTACTTCGATCAGGGCATGGTTTTGGCTTTTGCCTTCAACCACGCTGAATCGATCCGAAGTTTCAAGGCGGCCCAAACCCTGGACCCGTTATGTGCTATGTGTTTTTGGGGTGAGGCATTGGCCACGGGTCCCAACATCAACGTGACGAGCAAGGGAAAGGTCATTATGGCACCGGCAGCTCGAACGTCGGCCTTTGCGGCGTTGCAGCAGGCGATCGTCCTCAAAGATCAAGTTAGCCCAAGAGAGCAGGCCTATATTGACGCTCTGGCTCAGCGTTATAACGGTGACCCGGAAACGGACCGAGAGCCATTAGACCTCGCCTGGGCAGAGGCCATGGGCGAACTGGCGGCCCGCTATCCGGATGACACGACCGCGGCGTCTATTTATGCCGAAGCATTGATGACTACGATGCCCTGGGATTATTGGTCGGATGACGGTATCGCGAAGCCAGAGACCTCGGCCGTTATCGAATCCCTGGAAAGTGTCCTCGCGGCTGAGCCTGATCACCCGCTTGCGCTACATCTTTATATTCACGCGCTGGAGGCCTCCAATGAGCCAACGCGTGCCGAGCCTGCTGCGGATAGACTGGCGAATCTGGTGCCGGGAGCGGGTCACCTGGTGCATATGCCCTCTCATATCTACTATCGAATCGGTCGTTATAATGATGCCGCCATAGCCAACTTACGGGCCGCCGAGGTCGATGAGGCCTACATAGCCGCCTGCAATGCACAGGGTTTCTATCCTGCCCTATACTATCCACACAACATCCACTTCCTCTGGTCAGCATCCACCATGCAGGGTCAGAGCGATCTGAGCATCGACAGCGCGCGTCGGGTTGTGGCCAACGTGCGCGTGGAACAGGTCAAGGCTTTTCCAACCATTGAGTTTTTCCGCACGGTGCCGCTTCTATCGCTGGTGCGATTCGGCAAATGGGAGGACATATTGAAGGAGCCCCATCCTCATGAGGGGCTTATGTTTGCCAAGGCAATCTGGCACTACGCGCGAGGGGTGGCCTTTGCGGCACAGGGAGAAGGTGCCTCGGCGGAGGCGGAGTTAGCCGAACTCACCCCCCTGAAAGACAATGTTTCTGTCCGCTTCCTGGATAGCCGCGACTATCCAGGCTCTATGCTCGTGAGTATCGCTATTGATCTGCTAAGGGGTGAAATCGCCCATCGGAGCGGTGACCACGATGGAGCGGTAGAGCACTTTGAGCAGGCCGTTGCTCTGCAGGACCAGCTCCCGTACACCGAGCCACCGTT
>DKNY01000004.1:14364-49742 GCA_002470275.1 Gammaproteobacteria bacterium UBA7376
TGGTATTACCCCACTCGGCAGTCCCTGGGGGCAGCTTTGCTGGCCGGGGGGCAGGCTGAGCGGGCTGAAGCCGTATTCCGCAAAGACCTCGAGCTATATCCGCACAACGGTTGGTCAATGTTTGGTTTGGCCCAGAGCCTTGAAGCGCAAGGCAAGGATGAGGAAGCCGCCGTGGTGAAAGGCCATTTCGAAACAGCGTGGCAGTTTGCAGATGTGACGCTTCAGGCCGCCATCCTGTAGGAGCGGCCCTGCAGGATGCTTGGCCAGGGACGAGTTTTACACGCGGTAACCTAAATCCAGAAGCGGCATCTTGCGGACGCGACGACCGCTTGCGGCAAAAATAGCGTTGGCAACGGCTGGCGCTAGGGGCGGTAGGCCTGGCTCGCCCAGGCCGGTAGGGTCGTAGTCGCTCTGTATAAAGTGGACGTCGATATCCGGCGCCGACCCAATCCTGAGCACAGGGTATTGGTCTAAATTGGTTTGCTGGATGCGGCCATCCTCCATAGTGATCTTCTGGCCGGCCATAGCGCTGTAGCCATCGATAATAGACCCCTCTACCTGATTCAGCGCCCCGCTCATATTGATAATTGGGCCAACGTCGACGGCGGCGGTCACCTTGTGCAGGCGAACGGCGTCGCCTTCCACACTGACTTCTGCGACTTCCGCAACATGTGCTGCATGGCAGAAATAAAAGGCGAGGCCAAGGCCACGACCTTCCGGTAGGTTTCGCCCCCAACCGGCTTTTTTCGCGGCGAGTTGGATTACCCCGGCGGCTCGTTCGGTATTCATTGATCGGATGTTGTCGGGTTCCAGCCAACGAGCCGGCCTCAGCATCTCGAGCAAGACCTCCAGATGATCCCTGCCTGCCGCAGTAGCAAGCTCATGAATAAAGGCCTGGGACACGAAGGCGTGGGTATTGGAATAGGGTGCGCGCCAAGGGCCGACGGGTGTATCCATACGATAACTGGTGAGAGAACCGCGAATGCTAGCTTGGGTGTTGAACGGAAAAACGCCGGGGTTTACGCCTGAGAAGTAGGAGGGTTTCCCTTGGGGGGCAACACCGATAGCGTGCTCCTCCAGAGCGACGATCTTTCCTTCTTGATCAACCGCGCCACGGATATGGTTGAAGCCCCCTTCACGGAAAAAATCCTGCTGGATGCTATCTTCTCGTGACCAGGTCAGCTTCACCGGGCGTCCAGATCGCTTAGACAGCTCTATGGCTTCACAGGCGTATTCGCCACTTGTCCGGCGGCCGAAACTGCCCCCCATACGTTTGACGTGGATGGTGAGCTGGTCTTTTTTCAATCCGTAGCGCTTTTCGGCCAACTGCTGAAAGCGCGGCCCGCTTTGAGTAGGCAGCCAGACTTCCAGATGATCCCGATCGCCACTGGGTGCGGTGCGATAGTGGGCGGTACAGTTCATCGGCTCGAGGCACAGGTGAGAGAGATATGGATACTCATATAGCGCTGACAGAATGGTGTTGTCTGGGTTTGTAAATGCTGCATCCACATCACCGCGCTCGAGCTTTGTCTTCTCGCCCGTGGCGCCTGCCTGCTCCGCAAAGCGCACGAAGTCGGACCAACTGTCCTTGCTGGCTTGCGCTTCGTCCCAGGTGGCCCGCAGCTTTTCTCTTGCTTTAAAGACCGCCCAGGTGCTGCTGCCAACGATGCCAACGCCGTCCATCAGCTCTCGCACGTTGCCATTGCCTTTAACGATAAAGGCGTCAACGACGCCAGGCTGGCGCTTCAGCTCATCAAGATTCGCGTCAACAATTTTTCCGCCAACGGCGGGACACCGGGCATAGGTGCCGTAGAGCATACCGTCGACCTGAGCGTCGATGCCAAAGTCAGCCTTGCCTGTCACGATATCCAAAGAGTCCACCTGACTCTTTGCGCTACCCAGAATTCGATACTCCTGGCGGCCCTTGAAAATCAGGTCTTTCTTGTTTGGCACAGGTTGCTGCTGGGCCAGGTTGGCGAGCTCTGCGAAGCTGCGCGAACGTTGGCTGTGGATATGTCTGACCCGGCTACTTTCAGCCTTAAGCTCGTCCTTTGGCAGTTCCATGACCAACGCGGCGGCCCCCAGCAGCATTTCTCTTGCGGCAGCGCCGAGTTCGCGCATCAAGTTCCATTCACGGTTTAGGGTGTAGGATCCGCCCGTGGACTGCTTGCCATAAAGATCTGTATCGACCGTGGGCGTCTGCTCCACAACAACATCGTCCCAATCGGCACCCATTTCTTCGGCGACGATCATGGGAAGAGAGGTTTTGATGCCCTGGCCCATTTCCGGTGATCCGGAATAGATCAGAATTTTCCCGTCTTCACGGATCTGCACGTAGGCATTGAGCTCGCTGGAACGAATTAAATCCTGTTCGGCTTCTTCAGCCATGGCGGGCATGGCAGCTGCGATGACCAACCCTCCGCCGGCAATGCCGGTGATTTTTAGAAAGTTCCTGCGAGAGACACCCAGGCTCGCCTGTCGAACGGCGTCTGAAATCTGACTGTGTCGTTGTGTCATGCCAACTCTCCCGTACCCGTCTCAGGCATCTCGTGATGTGAGGCGGTCTGTTCCGCGGCGGCGTGAATGGCTTGTCGAATACGAACGTAGGTGCCGCATCGACAGTAGTTGCCCGCCATAGCGGTGTCGATATCCGCATCGGTGGGCGCAGCATTGGTGCTCAGCAGTGCCGCCGCAGACATAATCTGTCCAGTTTGGCAGTAGCCGCACTGCGCCACATCCTGATCAATCCAGATCTGCTGAAGGACATGCAGGTTCTCTGCATCGCCGAGGCCCTCAATAGTGGTGACGTCCTGGCCCGCGACGCTGCTGACAGGCAGCAAGCAGCTGCGTACCGCGTTGCCATTCAGATGAACCGTGCAGGCGCCGCACTGGCCAATACCGCACCCGTACTTGGTCCCGGTAAGCTCCAAGGCATCCCGAAGGGCCCAGAGCAGGGGCATATCATCCGGCACATCGAGAGAAATTTTCTTTCCGTTTAGGACAAAGGAACTGGCCATAAAAACCTCGCATCAAAAAAATAAGCAATGGCGGAAACAGGCAAGCAGGATAAGATTACACCGCCCCTGGATAGTCCGCTAGCGTCATACTTTTGAAATGCCGCACTGTGAAGCTACAGAGGCTTCCTTTATTGGAACAAAATTAAAAGACAAGGAGAAAGAGATGAGAGTGATCACCGTTTTTGTTGGTCTTTTGCTGGGCACGCTAGCCCTCGCTGACGATCATGCCCCAGTGCCGCCAGGTGAGGGAGCGTTTACGACCCTGATGGTTCAATCTGACGACATTGGAGCCTACATCGATGCCGTCAAGGCTAACACGGGACCCCTGGAAGCAATGGGCGCCGGTGCCGCAGGCTCTTGTATCACCAAGTCTGGTAACGAATATGCGGGCCAGATGATGATTTGGAGCGGTTTTAACAGCGTTGCCGAGGCGCTTTCTTCCATGGAAAAGTACGATCCATTCAATGCGCCAGCGGCTTTCGAATCTCTGCGTACGGTTAAGTACAGCGTGACCTGGAAGCCCCTGAAGCCGTTCAAGCTCGACCCTGGCTTCGAGCGCGTGATGCGCATGGAGGTAGATGGCGAGAACCAAACGAATTTCGTTGCCCTGATCGCAAAACTGGAGGCGGCCGTGCGAGCTGAGGGTTATGACATCAATATTGGTGTTTTTCAGCCCATCGGTGGTGGTGCTCACGAGGCATCTACGCTCATGGTTAGAGCGATCACCCAAGATGGCACGACGCATGGCAAGATCATCGATGAGGCTTTCGCCGGTGCCAGCTGGATGCCTATGTGGCTATCAGCCCTCGAGCTCGTTGACGAAATGACCACAGATACCTTCGAAATCTGCGACCAGTTCTATACCGCAGGATAACTGCTCCAAACCCCACCCTGGGTCTTGGGACCCGGGGTGGCTTTTGCGGGGTCATGGTGGGTTTTAAATCGGCGCGTTCGCCGGTAACCCCAGCAACAGGCGGCCATAAATTTCACTGGCCAAGTCCAAATCAAACACCGTATGGCAGGACAGCGTATTCAAGTCGCGCTGCATGCGCTGCAGCGGATTGTCCAGAAAATGAGCGCTAGCGCCACAGGCCTCAACTACATCGCGGACTAAGTCCCGCGAACGTTTAACAACGTGTCCAATTTCAACCCGTAGCCGCGCGCGTTCGAGTTCAGGGCAAGTCTCTCCTGATACCCCCCACGCCGTGACATCCCTTGCGATATGCAGCAGCTAATTTTCAACGGATAGGGCTTCTGCCCGAGCATGAGCCAGCCTCGACTGAGCTACCGGTTTATCGCCTTGCTTAGTGGTTGTGCCATACACCACCCGCCCCTGAAGGCGCTCATGGAACAACGTGACGGCCTGCTTCGCCGCCCCTACCGCAGGTGCGGTGGCGGTTAAACCGAGTACTGGCAGCATTGGCATTTTATACAGCGGGCTGTCATGCCAGAGCGCACCGGGACTTTCTCCCGCCCGTACGTCAGCAAGGTTGACCATCCTATGTTGCGGAATAAAGACGTCATGTATCGCGATATCGTTGCTGCCAGTGCCGATCATGCCGTCTATATGCCAGGTGTCTATGATCTCTACCTCTTTGATTGGCAGAATAAACATACACAGCGCAGGCTCCTTTTGACCGGGCAGCGGTGTTAGCGCAGCCACCATGGCCCAGTCCGCGTGCATGACGCCAGTACCCCATTGCCAACGACCGGTGACCCGATAGCCGCCCTCAACCTCCACAGCCTTCCCCTTTGGCGCCAGCGAACCTGGCGCAACCACATAGGGCTGCTGGCCGAAGATATCCTCCTGAGCAGCTTGGCCAAAGAGTGACAGCAACCAGTTGTGCTCCATACAGAAAGTTACGACCCAGGCCGTCGAGAGACAGGCCTCCCCGAGGTTCATGCCTAAATGCATAAAGCCCTCCAAGGAGTATTCAAGGCCGCCAAATCGCTTGGGGACGAAGTAGCGATATACACCTGTGCCCTCAATGGCGGCCATTACCTCATCAACGGGCTTGCGACGCTGTTCCGCTTCACGCGCATTGTCCGAGAGCATTGGTGCAAGGCCGGATACCGCGTCTAGCAACATGGTTTCCGATGAAGGGGTATGCCCCAGGGATTCTTTTCTGCTCATAGTAGGAATCAATCCGTGATCATTTAAAATCGATACAGGCCTTCGATAGTCACCATCCTGCCCCGCCCGATGGAAACAAAGTTCGATCCCGCAATTTCATAGGCGTGCTGAATAACCTTCTCGTCGGTCAGGTTGCGACCCACGAGGGCCACTTCCCAGGCTTGGGATTGGCCGGCGAGGGCGAGTCTGACATCCCAGCGCTGATAGCTTTCCTGATCGCCCAGGGGATGGAAATCCTGACGGGTGTGATAGCCGTCTGTATGAAACATGGACAACCCAACCGTTAACTCTAGGTCGGTGCTTAATGTTGTGACCCAATCTGCGCTGAACTGAGCCTCCCAGTCCGGGGTGCGTTCAAGCTTTTCGCCTCTTAAATCTTCTTGGCCGTCAACACAATCTGGATTCTCAAAGCCCCCTTGCTCGTTCGCAACCAAGCACTGAGCCGCCATAAACTCAGCATACTTGGCATCGATGACTGCTACGGATCCCGCAAGGCGCAGGTTTTCCATGGGGAAAAAGATAGATTCGAGTTCGAGTCCCTTGATGTCTGCCGAGGCCGCGTTCGCGATGATAAAACGTGTGCCGTCATAAGATGAGGTCTGCAGGTTATCGAATTCCATGCTGTAGACCGCTAAGTTGACGGTAGCTCGGCCATCTAGGAAGGTACTCTTCAGACCAACTTCGATGTTTTCAGCTTCTTCGTCTTCAAAGTCGAAAATGCCGTTGCTCTGGGGCAGGTATAGGCCCGCGATAACGTCGTCAGCGGTTACCGTTCTGCCAATGCGCCTCTCTTGCTCCTCTGCCGTTAAGGCCAATAGTTGAGCACCCAAGGTCGCGTCATTGGCTTTAAGGCCCCCAGGTTTTGATCCGGTGGCGTAGGTGATGTAGGTCATCAGATCATCGTTCCAGGCATACTGCAGCTTAATAGACGGGTCGAGGTGCTCGTCCTCGCGTTGCTGCCAAAATCGATACTCGACCTGCTGAAAGGCTGCATCTGGGGTATAGACTGGGTCAACGAGATTGGGATAGGTCACCGGGAAGCCATGTGCATGGCCATCTTGTTCTTCCTCGGTGTAGCGCAAATCAGCAGTCAGTCTAAGGCGTTCTGTTAGGTCTAAGGTGAGCTGGCCATAGATTGAAAGGGTATCCGTATCCCTCTCAAAATTACGATCTGACCCAACGGGGGTGGACAGGCTGGCGAAGGGGCCCCAACCAATGAACGAAGAGTATTGCCGGGTCACCGTATCGCTCTGGTGATAAAGTGCGCCGACGATATAGGTAATATTCTGATTGACCGGCGAAAGCAGCCGCGCCTCAAAGGAGGTTTGGTCATAGTCCTCACCAAGTGAAGTGTTCAATAAAAACTCCTGAACACCGTCTACATCGAGCAGGTTGTGGTATTCAAGGTTCATATGATTGGCGATAAAGGTCAGATCATGGTCCGCTACCTCGGTTCCTAAAGTAAGCGTGATGTTGTCGCCTTCTGCTTTATCAAAATCCTGGGTGCCAACACCAGTGCTAACGCGCCTCGTGTAGTCCAAGACATATTCGGCGTCGGTATCCGCCGTCGTTGCACCGAAGGCACCGGGACTGACCAACTGGTTAGACCGGCCTATTAGGTCATCTCGGGTCCGCTCGAACTTGAGCAGGGCTGTGGTCTGCTCTCCAAGGTCCCAGTCCAAGGTGCCCCGCATGGCATAGCCATCTTCAGCACCGTCATCATCCGGCACAAAGGGATTGCTAATGAAACCGTCTTTATCATAAATCCGCATAGCAAAACGACCGTTGATATGCTCTGACAGGGGGCCCGAGATGACGGTATCTGCGGTGTAGCCGCCATAGTTTGTCTCTAGGCCAAGGCGGATTAACCCCTCCAGCGAGTCAGTTGGCTTGGCGCTAATAACGGATATGGCGCCCGCGATCGTAGACTTGCCAAAGAGCGCCCCCTGAGGGCCGCGTGCAACCTCGACGCGATCCACATCCAAGAACCCTGCTTCCAAACATCGTGAGCGTCCGCAGTAGACACCGTCTTTAAAGATGCTCACAGAGGAGTCGAAAGCTAGGTTCGTTTGCCCTGAGCCAAGGCCCCGGATGCGCACGGTCCAATTGCCAAACGTTGATTGAACACTCAGCCCTGGAACAAAGCCCTGTAGGTCGGTTAGGTCAGCGATGTCATACGCTTCTACCGCATCACCACTCACCACGCCGATGGAGATTGGCACATCCTGAAGACTCTCTGTGCGTTTGGTGGCGGTCACCAAGACCTCTTCGATCATCCCTCCGGATTGCGCCTCGCTAGCAGCAGAAACTGAGGCCAATGCTGTAAAAATAAAAATGGCTGTGACTACATAGGTGCTCATAACAAACTCCTGGGATAGTTATCGGTTAGCTTCAGATTCCCCCGCTGGGACCTTTGATCTGGGAATTGTGTCTTCCATATCCGGGGGCAACCCCCAGTCTGCGTCGAGGGCCTCACGCAAATTTTCGATCCGCTCCAGGCCGATTCTGCGGGCAAGTTCTGCTTCCAGTTCGCTAAGACCGCGCTTGGCGATAAGCCCGAGACCACGACCGAATTGGGTAAAGGAGACAATTTTCTGGCGTCCGTTGTTCGGATCGACTGTAAGCTCAACCATGCCCTTCGCCTGAAGCCCCTCCAGCGCTTTGCGGGTTGCCTGCTTAGACACCTTGAGCTTGCCCGCTAGGTCGGCAGGTCGATCCACCCCTTCCGTCAGATAAATCATTGCCATTGATTGGGCACGCGGTAACGACAGTCCGGCGTGGGCTTTCATATAGGCCTGGAGGGCGTCGTCAAGCCAGTAGGTCGCGTGGACGAGAGCGCGAAGCAGCCCGTTTTCCTGCAAGGCAAGGGAGGCTGGCGTCTCAGGTAGGGTCATGGCAAACCGCATCTAGCTGGACCCTGTGATGGGTTGCCCATCGGCCTTTAGCCCCTCGGCATTAACGGGTGAATCAGCATGGGGGATGCCGGGCTGCAGCGTCGCGCAAAATTCCAGCATGATCCCGTCTGGATCGAAGAAGTAAAATGACCGCAGCCAAGTTTTTTCTGACGCGGCGGATGCAGTCCTCGCGTCTTCCCCGGTGACCACATCGTCATGGTTGACGATTTGGGAGCAGTCAACACCCTTGGTTATCAATTCAGCCCGATAATCCTCAATTTCCTCTGGCGAAACTTTGAAGGCAACATGATTCATCGAACCATGAGCCGAGCGGATGGTGCCTTTGCCGGATCCGACCAAATTGGCTGCTGAAGCGACGCCCGGTTGGCTCTGCGGTGCATCCCCAAACCAGAAAAAGGCCAGCTCGCTGCCATTCCCTATGTCAAAAAAGAAATGCTGTCCGTAACCGTTGTCCAGATCGAAACCTTTGGTCAGGGGCATCCCAAGCACGTCGGTATAGAATTTAACGGTACGCTGCATATCCCGGCAGACTAGGGCGAGGTGATGGACACCCTGAATATTAAGTTTGCTCATTGATCTTGCTCTAGGTTGTGATTGCTCGTCTTAGTCGGATCGGTTCTGCCAGGCATTCCCTGCCCAATTCGTTGGTTCCCCTGCCTCCGGTATAGGGACCTCGACGATGCGCTCCCCCACATCGTCGTACTCCAGCTTTAGCGCCTTGCAACGGACTGCGTGCAAGTTGTAGGACAGGCTGTGGTAGGTCAGCTCGAGGATATCCTCGTCTCGCAGGTGAGTTGCGAGCACATCAAATAGTTCGTCGGAGGCGCGGCCGCCCTGCAGGATCAGCGCATCAACCCAGGCCAAAACGGCCTGATCACGGGGGGAATACGCATCCGAGACCTGCCAGTGTCGGATATCTTGAATTTGCTGTTCGGTCAGGCCGAACCGTCTAGCGGCCTTTGAATGCTGGGAGAAGACAAATTGGCTAGCTTGAAGAAATCCAGTTCTGAGGATGGCCAGCTCTCTAACGAGGGGGTCCAGCTGGCTGACGCTCTTGTCGGCGAATATGCCAAACATGCCGAATTGTTTGGTCGCATGCTCAAAAATGTAGGGCACCAAGGCAAACACAGTCCACCAGTTACCCGGCGTGCCCGTTGCCGTTCCCGGTTGTGTAACGGGATCGCGATCACCGAATAGCTGCTCGTAATATTTCAGAACGTTAGCTGGTGCCTGGTTACGTGGCACTTGTTTAAGTCTTGGCATGTCTTCTCTCGCAGCATAAACAACCTGGTTGACGGTCAACCTATTTGACGATCTTCAGGCGGGTCAATGGTCGAATATCAAAAGTGTGATCCAGTCGACTAAATGCGAATGCGCGATTGCTCGAACGGCAGGTCGTGATCTGCAGCACGGGCCCGCAGTCCCTATAACTTTTACTCGTTTCCCTTATTGGGAATGGGTTAATCTGAGAGGCATCAGGACAAGGCACAACACCAGCGCCGTAACCACGCTCTAAACCGTGACAGAGAAGGCTCCGCAGTGGGTGCCGATAAAGTGGAAGGTGGCCTCGAGTAGCCCCATCAGGCGGTTTCAAGCCTTGCTCGCAACGTACCGAAGAATGTGTTCAGGAGAAATCAGATTATGCTAGATCAATTGCAACGCCTTCCCGACGATCCCATCCTGGGCTTGGTTGCCCAGGCTGCTGCCGACCATAACCCTCAAAAGGTGGATCTCACCATCGGCATTTACATGGATGAAAATGGCCTTTGTCCGGTCTTCGATGCGGTGCAGCGCGCTCAGCAGCAGCTCGTCGCCGCAGAGTCCACGAAGGCTTATTTACCCGCCGTAGGCGATGCAGCCTTCAATCAGGGGATTCAGCAGCTCTTGTTCGGTGAGGACAGTGCGCTCTTGGCCGATGGGCGAGTCAGCAGCATCCAAACGCCGGGTGGCTGCGGTGCAGTTCGCATTGGTGCTGAAATTCTGCAGGCCGCCAAGCCAGGGAATCGGGTATGGATTTCTGATCCGACCTGGCCCGTGCACATTCCGCTGGTGGGGAGCGTTGGGCTGCAGTTTTCGAAATATCGCTACTACGACCCGGCAACGCACGGCGTGAACTTTGAGGCCATGGTCGAGGATTTGAAAGGGGTGGCCAGGGGGGAAATCGTGCTGCTCCACGGTTGCTGTCACAACCCGAGTGGGGCTGACCTCACTCTGGCACAGTGGAGTGTGATCGCAGACATGGCGGAATCTCAGGGTTTTATCCCCTTTATTGATATCGCCTACCAGGGCATGGGAGATGGTCTGGAGGAGGATGCAGCCGGCCTGCGCCTGCTCGCCCAGCGGCTGCCCGAGATGGTGATCGCTGCATCTTGCTCGAAAAATTTGGGGCTCTATCGTGAGCGAACCGGGGCGGCCGTCTTCCTTTGTCAGCATGCAGACAATGCTCAGGCCCTCGTGAGCCAAGCCAAGGTGGCCGCACGGAAGGTTTATTCCATGCCCCCTGCTCATGGAGCATTGCTGGCCGGGAAGGTGCTCTCCACACCGGAGCTCACTGCCCTGTGGCACGAGGAGCTTGCCGGAGTTCGAGCCCGTATCAACGGTCTAAGAGGTGCGCTGAGCGAGACCTTAGGGGCGGCGACGAACCGCGACTTCAGCTTTATTCAGCGTGAAAAAGGGATGTTTTCCTTCTTGGGATTGAGTCCCGAGCAATGTCAGCGGCTGCGAGCCGAGCACAGCGTTTATTTGCTGGATTCCTCGAGAATCAATGTGGCCGGGGTCAACGGAGCAAATATCGACAATCTCGCCACTGCCGTCGCGCAAGTCTGTAAGGAAGGCTAATCTGCCGTCCCTGGGCAGGGATGGGCTAGTTGCCCGTCTCCGCCAGGTCTGGCTTTAGATTGCTTTCCAAGAAACCCGACAGGGTTCGATAAAAGGCGACCCGGTTAGGACGTTTTCGGATGGAATGCCCCTCGTCCGGAAACCGCATATAGATCACTTCGTTGCCGTTAGCACGAACCGCCCTGACGATGCGGTCCGATTCGGTGACCGGGTCCCGAGGATCGTTTGCCCCGTGTGAGACCAGCATCGGTACATTGATGCGGTTGGCCGTGTTTATAGGCGAGTTCTTGGCATAGAAGTTTTGCCAGCGTTCCTCGCGAATATCCCCATACTCAATTCGGTCCGAAGCCTTGAGACCTGGCGAAGCCTCCTCCAAGGCGCGAACCCAATCTGATACCCCAACGATGGAGACTCCTGCATCGAAAAGACCTGGATAGCTACCGAGTACCGCATTCACCATGTAGCCACCATAGGAACCGCCCATGACGGCGATGCGATCCGTATCAAGCCCCTGTCCCCGGCTCAAAAACGCGACCGTATCCACCAGGTCGCGTACCGAGTCCAGGCGCTTTTCCTGGTTGTCCAGGCGTGCATAGGTTTTGCCGAAGCCGGTAGAGCCTCGCACGTTGACCGCGAATACCGCGATGCCGTTATTAACCAAGTACTGCTCAACCGAGCGAAAGCTCGGACGGCTTTGGGCAGTGGGGCCGCCGTGTACCTGGACGACAACCGGGGGCTTCGCGCCGAAGGTTTCCTTGTTGGGCCGGTAGAGGAGCCCCTGCAATTCGACGCCATCCCTCGCCGGATAACGGAGCGAGGTGGGCGTGACAAAGGTGCTGGAATCTAGTCCGCCAAGGGAGGCCGCCACGGTCTGGCGTAAGGTGGAAGTGTCGAGGTTCCAGAGAAAGACGTCGCCTGGGGTGGCGGGCCCGGAAACCCGCACGGCGGCAAGCGGAGCCGTGCGCGCAAGGCTGATGTCGTATACCCCTGGAATGACCTCTGGCGTATCCAGCGGGCTGCCGCTGCTGCGATCCATTCCGTGTAGGACCGAATAGCCCTCCTCGTTGGTCGTCCAGAGCAGATAGCGTCCATCTCCGGACAGGCTGACGTTGGAAACATCATGATTTGGGGTTTCCAGGTAGGTCAGTGTTTTATCTGCCAGGGTGTAGAGGGCCAGTCCGTTAAATTCTCGATCCACGTTTGTGGAGAGAAAGAAGCCGCTGCCGTCTGGGAGCCACTCAAATTGAGAGTAGTCGGCGGCGATCTCAGGCTGAAATAGGGGGGCCATCTCGCCGGTATCGATATTGAGCAGGTGTACGTCATTGGCATCTTCACCGCGCACCTCAGAAACCAGCACCAAGTTACCGTAAGGCTGCCAGGCTGAAGGGAAAAAGCCGAAGGTGCCCTCATAAACGCGTCGCGTATCTCCGCTGGCGACTTCGGTAACATAGATATCAAAGTCTCGCCCGTTGCGCTCCGTAGAGGAAAATAGGATACGGTCGCCGCTTGATGAGAACATACCAAAGACTCGGAAGGCCTCGGAGAGCGGCAGCAACAGCCGCTCGCTACTGCCGTCGGCCGACAGCAGATAGTAGCCCTCACGTTCATTGCCCTCGGCATCGCGACCTACGAGCAGATGCTCACCATCGGGTGCCCAAGCAAAGAAGGTAATACCACTGCCAAAGGTCAGCTGCCGAGGAAATGTGCCCTCGCGGTCAATGGTCCAGAGCTGAGGCTCACCGCTGACCGACCAGCTGAAGGCCAGGGTGCCGCCGTCTGGAGAGAGTCGGGCGGCGCCAGCGCCCTCGGCCAAGAGATAGCGAACGATGTCCGCTGGTTGCTCCCCAGCAAGGCCTACCGTGACGGGCGCAGTAACCGGTATGTCTGCGGGGTTATCCCAAGCTGGAGGTGTCTCAGCCCAGGCGGAAGCAAGGACTATCGCTGAGCAGACGGTAAGCAGGGGCTTCAGCATAATTAACTCCGAACGTGATTGTTATAATTAGACAGCATCATCTCGCGCCATGACGGTGTAGAGCAAGTCCGAAAAAATCTACAACAATAAAGTTAAGCTCTATATCGTTCCGATGTGGGCGCTGGACGCCTAGAGCGCCAGAAAGATATCTAAGCCCGTCGCGGCCAGGATCAGGCGCAAAATCAGCTTTGATCGCTTGTCCAAATCTTCATAGGCAGCCTGTAGCTTTTCGATCTCCTCTCGTGCGTTTTCGCCGCCCTCACGCAGCATCTCCCGACTGGCGGCCATGGCCGCGGCGGTTGTGACTCCCGCAGAGGAGACCCCGAGCATTTTGAGGAATCGCCGCCTGGCCAAGAGATGATTGTCCTTCGCTGCTTTCATGCTTCGCTCCAGAGGTTCAAATCGAAAGGTCCCATAGGTTGTAGTCTTTGACGATCCGCTGCCAATTGGCCTCGTTGAACCGGACGGCCTCTTGGTGCGCTGCCATGGGACGATAGCGGAAGGGCGTTTCATGGGGATAGTATTGGTGGCGCGCGTCAATGGCGATACCGATCACCTCTGATCGTCGGTGAATCCGCTCCTCGTCGTAGCAAATGGATCCGGCCTCACCCAGGGCGCCTGAGGCCCCTAGCACTGAGGCTCGGCGATGAAAGCCGAAAGTGAGAGAAATGCGCAAATCCTCTGAGGTATTAGCGAAGGATGCGTGCAACGCCTGGCGGTTGACGATGGTGACGTCGCCCGCACGGCAAAAGAGCGGGACGGCCTGGGGTAGCTGATCAGAACCGCCATTGGCTGCCACCCTCTCCCTAATGTCGATCTTGCCGAGCTTATGGGTTCCCGGCGTTACCCAAAGCGAGCTGCTGGCCGAAGTGTCGTATAGCTGGACCTGGAAGTTGAAGCCGTGAATCCCCTCATCCCAATCCCTGTTGTTCCAGTGGGTAACCCCGTCTTGATGCCAAGAAACCGATGCACCGACCCCGGGCTGTTTGATAAAGGTGGCGTCGTTAAAGGGAACGAAGTCATCTCCATTGATCGACGCCGCGGTGGCTAGCAGGGCGGGATGACCATAGAGGCGCAGGCCGGATGCCATGGTTTGGCACATACCGGACATAATAAAGACCACCTTGCCAGTGTCCCTCATCGAGGGCCTGGGTTGATGCATCTGGGTGGGGTGCCGGCCGTTCAGAGCCTGGGTCCCCCCCCAGGGGTCAGACAGGGGTCTGACCAGGGAATACACGGGTTTCGCAAATCCCTGACCAAAGGCCGGGCGGCCCTGTCGATCTACCGTGGCACCGTTATCTACAGGCGCCTGTTCGAGTAACTGCGCCATCTCTTCACGCAGCTCGGTAATCTCTTGTTCAGCAATAAGGTTTTCAAAGACATAGAAGCCCGTACGCCAGTAGGCTTCAAAGATATGGGCGGCCAACTGGCCATCTTCCCCAAACTCAATAGGCCCTCGGTTGCCCAATGCCAGGGCACGCTGAACACCCTGGGCCGCATAGTGCGTCATACTTTGAGCATGCTCTTCAGCACTCAGCGGTATCCCTGGTTTTTCCATTGCTGATACTCTCTTCCCGTCCACCAGGATAGTTTTACCATGATTTTGGGGGTGTTTCGCGTCGTCTCCGGCTCAGGATGTTGAAAGTGAAATACCTGTCGGGCACGTTGCATGAAACCGAACCTACCGAGGGCGTGATGGATAGGGAGATCGAACGTTATTTGCCTGCGGCGGGCATTCAAAGTATCCCAGAGGAGTTAGGACGACCAGAACCTACGAATCGAACGCCTCAAGAGGTCAGCGAACGGTATGCGTTCACCACAGCGGCCACTAAAATCTGGTGTGCTGCGGATACCGAATCAGGGCGGCGACAGGCATTGGAGGCCTATAGGGCGACGCCTGATGCACAGCCTGCGGTGGTGCAGAGGGTGTTGGCGTTCCTTCAAGGTGCGGGAGCTAGAAGGCCAACGCATGAAATTGAAGATGCCATGGCCTCGCTGGGTCTCGCTCATCCAGACAATGAGCTGCTTTCTGCAGAGGAGCGAGCGTCTCTGGACAGGGACGGTTATTTGAACCTGGGGGTCCTCCTGAGCCAAGAGCGGCTGATGCAAATGCGTGCCCGCTACGATGAGGCGGTTGTGGCCGAGGGTGCGGACGCTCAGCATACGAAGGGCATAGCGCGCATTGCGGATACGGTGATCATGCCCATGAATCGAGATGGGCTCTTGGACGAAATCTTTATGCACCCCAGGCTGCTGGCAGCGGTGCGTCACATTCTCGGTGTTCACATCAAGTTCTGCGGCTCAAACTATCATTGCCCGCTGCCTGGCTACGGGCATCAGCCAATACATGCTGACTTTGTCTGGGGAGTCGTCACGCCGATGGTGGTCAATGCTGTTTGGATGATCGATGCATTTACCGAGGAAAACGGTGCTACGCGCGTGGTGCCTGGGAGCCATGCTTGGGGTGTTCATCCAGCCGGCCATGCGGTCGACGGGAAACCACTGGATTGTGAAGCGGAGTTCCCTGGCCAGCGCCTGGTCACGGGGGACGCCGGAAGCTGCATTGTGTACAACGCGCATCTATGGCACGGGGGCACGCAAAATCGAAGCAATAGATTACGGCGCGCCCAGCATGCCTTTTTCACACGGGCCAACTTCATTCAGTCTGCAGACGTACCGGTTGCCATCGACAGCGCGGTTCAAGCGCGCTTGAGCCCTGAGCAGAGAGCCCTTCTAGATATTGCCTAGTGGGCCAACTTCAGGGAGATATTCGGGTATTCTTTGGCGCTGAAAAAGGACCTCCACTGGAACATTGACCAGTGGCGAAAAGAGGGAGTGCGAGATGGCAAATTTACTGAGCATAAGCAGCGACTTGATCGATGGGAGGGTGAGTCCTGCAGAAATTGGCCCAGTGAATCGCATCAACTTTCAGCTCTCAGAGATTGCAGACAACATTGCCATGGTTGAGGCGTTTTCCCATTCCGTCCTGTTCCGTACCGGCGACGGCTTGATCGCTTTCGATACCAGCAATTTACCGGGGTCTCATCGTGTCGTTAAGGCCATTCGCGATTGGTCAAAGGACCCGTTCCATAGCTTGGTTTATACCCATGGGCACATTGACCATGTAGGCGGTTGCGGGACTTTTTTGCAGGATGCCGAGGCGCGCAAATACCCCCGGCCCAATATCGTGGGCCATGAAAACATCGGCGCCCGATTTGACCGCTATGACCACACCAATGGCTATAACGTGGCGATCAACGCGCGGCAGTTTGGTTCGGTCACTCGGCGAGGCTATGAGTTGGGCGATGAAGCCGAGCGCTTCTTGCCCTCGAGTTCACCCAAGCCAGATGTGACCTACCGCCAACAGATGAATCTAGAGATTGGCGGCATGGACATCCATCTTATCCACGCTCGTGGCGAAACTGACGACCATACCTGGGCCTGGATACCGGAGCATAAGGCGATTTGCGCCGGGGACTTTCTGATTTGGGCATTCCCCAACGCGGGCAATCCGCAAAAGGTTCAGCGCTACCCGGCAGAATGGGCGGCGGCCATGCGCGCCATGGCGGCTAAGGAACCGGAGCTGCTGTTGCCCGCCCATGGTCTGCCCATTGAGGGCAAGGCGCGTATCAAGGGCGTGCTCACTGATGTGGCTGATGCCCTGGAATTTTTGGTCCGCGAGACCGTCACGCGTATGAATGCCGGTGCCCGCCTGGATGAAATCGTGCACGAGGTGAAGCTTGATCCCGCCGTGCTGGAAAAGCCCTTCATGCAGCCCACCTATGATGAGCCTGAGTTCGTGGTGCGTAACATTTGGCGTCTATACGGCGGCTGGTACGATGGTAACCCGGCCAATCTCAAACCGGCCAAGGACGCGCATTTGAGCCGAGAGCTGGCGGTTTTGGCGGGTGGCGCGGATAAACTTGCCGAGCGGGCGCTCGCGCTAGCGGAAGAGGATCCCCGCCTGGCCTGTCACTTGGTCGAATTTGCAGTGCAGGCCGAGCCGGAGAGTCGGCGCGTGCACGAGATTCGAGCCAAGGTCTATCAGCATCGGCGAGGAATCGAGACGTCGCTTATGGCCAAGGGCATCTTCGGCACCGCAGCGAATGAATCCAAGGCGATAATCGAAGAGGAGTAGCGGGCGCAGCCGTTGAGTAAGGCCCGCACCCGCTTAGCTAGGTCCGGTCTCTAATCGAACATCGCGGCAGTATCCACCGCTAGTTGAGATGAGATCGCGGTGCGAGACACGCTTCTCATACCGGCTGCCTGAGCGCGAAACTCGGCAACCATATCCGAGGCATTGATCGCCTTGAATTGGGTAACCAGCGTTGCCATGGACGGGAAACCCATCCAGATCACGTGGGTCTCGCCGTTCTCACCCCCAGCAATAATCTCGCGCAGGCCGTAGGAGGAGGGCGCAAGGTCAGCTTGCTTCAGTTCCGCCATCAGAGCTTTCCACGACGATGCATAGGCTGCAGCGTCGGTGACCGTGAGGTAGTAAACGTAGAAGACTTTGTTCACGCCTAGAGTTTCGTTTGGAATAACCTCGACCACAGGCGCCATCAGGGTGCTCGCAACAACCTCGTTACCCAACTCGCGCATGCTATTGAAGAAGTCCACATGGGGGCCCGAGGCAGTGATTACATCGGCTGGTGGCATGGCCTCAGCGTTGGGGTAGTAGTAGTCGATGGCTGCCGTAGCGCCATTGCCGCTATTGGCGTTGAAAGAATAAAGGCCCATACCTACGCCGCGCTTTGCCAGCGCGCCGGACTGCAGGAATTTAGCGGCTGCCATCAGGGTTTCAGGTACGTTATCGGACTTGATCGTTTGGGTTAGCACATAGCCGATGGGCGGTTCTTCGTGGTGGCCGGCAAAGCCGTAAAGGGGCGCCAAGAACAGCGTTAAGCTCGCAAGTATTCTTTTCATGAATTTCCTCTCTCGTTGTTTTTGTTAAAAGGTCTCAAGCGATAAGACCAAGGGGAAGATAGCAAGATTAGCGCGTCTTGGTGATGCTGATTGCCAGGTTCGCTAGCTGCTGGGGGCTAGCTTCTGCGCAGGCGGTAGGTCCACTTAGCCTGGGTGGAAAGCTGTTCCCAGACTTCATCGCTCAGCGGAGGAAGCGGCAGGCTGAGGCCATCCGGAAGGTAATATTTTCGATAATAAACCAGGGACAACATGGTTCTCGGGCTGTCCGTTAAATTTGGCATACCGCGATGCCAGGTTCGCATATCGCGCAGGACGATGGATCCAGCGGGCATTTCGGTCCGCAGTGACGGTCGATCTGCTAGGCGCTCGGGCCTAACCTTGAGGGTATCTATTTCTGCTTCTTCATCCTGTAAGGCATGGTGAGAGCCTGGCCAGATTTCCGTTGCACCGTTGTCCGCGGTGAAGTCGTCGAGAGCGATATTGGCCACGATGAGCACCGGTGGTGTCGCGATCTGTAAATCTGGGAATAAGTGGCCACAGTCACGGTGGACATTCTGCGCTTGGCTTCCTGGGAAGGCTGTATTGCAGCCATAGGGCAGGCTACCAAAAAAATATTTGCCTAGGACTCGCTCTAAAACCTGGAAGATCATTGGGTTTTCGATAATCCGTGGGTCGAGAAAGGGCATACGCATTGGGGAGGGCGTGCCGCCGTGGCCCCGTGCCCTGACCAGCTCCTCCTTGCTGCCTTGATGGGTGGCGTCGAGCACCCTATGGGTATCATGGTTCAGGCTATTCACCAAGGGTGCGGGCAAGACGGCCTCTAGAATAACGTAGCCGTTATCGTGGAGGCATTGTATCGCCTGGGTCAGGTGCTGGTCGTTGAGCAAGCCGGTATCTCGCTCTTCAACGGTGGGCGCCATAGGGTTAGACCACTCGGGTACTCGGTACCGGATCGATCCGCAGCTGTTCCTCACCCTCTCGCAGCAAACTTCGCAAATAACCAGGGTCTTGGCTGGCCAGAATCGTTTCCTCAGAAACCCGCCCTTTGAAATCCTGGAATGGACTCATGTAGGGCCGGCAGTGCTGGCCTAGCAGCGTCACCCGCAACCCTGGCGTGTTCTTGCGAAAGGCGCCATGCCATAAGCAGCCGCTAAACAAAACGAGGGAACCCATGGGCGCTTCCACGGGAACGGACAGGGGGAGGGCTTCCCCCAGCTCGGGCAGGCGCCCCTCTAGGTGACTGCCTGGGACATAGGCCAGCGCTCCGTCTTCCTTCGTATAGTCGGTAAGTGTCCAGTTCATGTTGGCGATATGGGGCAGCTTCCAATTCCAGGGTGGGGGCACAACGCTCTGGTCTGCGTGGAAGCCCGTTGTGGCTTCCCCCTCCCAGCTGTCCGGGGTCTGCCACTTTATCCAGCCATCGCTTACGGCCAGACGGTGATTCTCACCGAGCAGGTGGGTCATGAGCACCCGCTTGACCGGATTAGATACTACCGGCTCAAAAAGCTGATCCTCATGAATCAAATGGGAAACAATCAGGTGGCCGATTTCATCCGGACGCCCATTAAAAACCGCAGTCGGGTTTTTATCTAAATCGAACATCACGCCAGTGCGCTCAGAGGCCACCCGTAAAATGGCGTCGCGCAATTGCTCAAAGTAATCGATGGTTAAGCCTAGCTTGGCAGGGGGGACAATGGTTAGGCCAATTTCATCTAGATCCCGGATGTGTTGGGCGAGGTCATACTTCTCTATGTCCGAGGCTTGGTCGGTAAGGTCATGATTTTGCATTTTTCTTTGTCCTTCCTCTAAATCTGCCTGTCAGATAACGCTTTCTATTCACGTCTTTTGATAAGAGCTATTCGTGTCAGAGTCGCCCGCCGAAGTTTACAGCCACAGGCGACGACAACAACCAAACTTCCTGTGGAGCTAGATTCAAATACCCCAAAATCACCCGAGGAGGGGGCCTCTGCCGCTCATCTATTGGCTAGGGTTTTTAAGGTCAAAAGGACCAAGGCCAACAGCGTCAGCGGCAGCGCCAAGAGGTATAGCGCTACCCCGAACCAAAAAATTGCGCGTTGTCCTGGTGAGGCAATAGCGTAGGGGGGTTGGTGGGGGGTGAAGTAGTCTTCCGAGTAAAGGTGGGGGTAACCCTGCAGCAGGCCATGCATCCGCTCCATCCAGGCATGCAGATGCTTGAGGGCGGGATCCGCGGTCATGGCGGCAACGAGCGGTGGGTGCGGAATGCTCAAGTGACACTGAATAATGCCGAACTGCTGGCAGTCCAAAATGCCGGGAGCCTCCCCGCAAAGAAAGGCCTGGGATTTTAGTCGTTCGTTTATTGGCTTGAATTGCTCGGTAAAGTTTTCTGGGTCCGTTGGTTTGAGACGCCACAGGGCCAGCTTGATCAAGACATAAAAAAATATTGTCAAAAGGGGGCGCAAGAGCTGGCGAATGCTTCTCGTTAGCCCGGATGCCCCAATCATCCGTACTTTCGCGAAGCTGTTAAAAAAGTTCAGCAAACTGTCCGGGCGATGTAGCACCCCCTGCCAAGTCGCCGCTACCATGGCCTGGTCCCTTGGGTCCGCTGATGCATAGCCCAGCTTCTCTAAGATGTCCGCTGACTCTGTTTGCCAAACCCCATCCACCTTCAACGCCGGCATGCGAACACCAGAATGCAGGAGTTTGCGAAGGCTGGGGAGCGGGGTTAGATCGTAGTCTTGGGCCTTTAAATGGAGCCCAACCAAAACCGCTTGAACCCAGGGAGAATGGTCAACGCCATAAATCTGATGATGGTCACGCATGCTGTTGCTGGCCCCATAATTTGTTCTGTTGTCACGGTGAGCTACCCTTTTATATGGACTGAAGCGGCTCCGCCTACCCAAGCATCGTACAAAGTTTTCTTTGAACTATCCGAACGGAGTTTTATGCTTGGGCAACCAATAATAAGAGGTTCAGAGATGTCAAAGACACTACTAGCAGCCGCAGCCCTGTTCTTTATGCTGGTCGGCTGCGAGGCGCCAAAGCCCGAAACCCCGCCCGAAACCGACTCGCCGACGACGACCGAAGCAGCTGCGGAGGCATCTGTTGCGGAAGCGGACATGGATGCACCGACGCCTACCGGATATAACGAATATATCTGGTGCGTTAATGGAGAAAACTTCTCAGAAGAAGCCTATGCAGCGCGCACGGCTTACTGGGTCAATGCGGTCAATGAGCTGGGCATGCAGTCTTTGCGGGCAATTGACCTTACACCCTCAGACTGGCAATCAGAGAATTTTGACCGTGTAACGCTGCTCATGTGGGCAGATAAAGCGGAGCGCGACGCGGGCTGGGCAGCCTACCTAGAGGCTGGTGTTGAAGCAGCTATGAACGAGGAATTCCCAGATGTGGAAATCTGCGGCGGTGAAAATTGGGCCAATGTTTATGGCCATGATAAGTACGCACCCAGACCTGCTACGGTAAGTTGGGATGCCGAGACGCACCCCGCGGCGCTCGCTGGCTATCAGTTTTGCTCATTTACCGAGGGCAGCGGACCTGCTCAGCTGCGCGAAATTGTTCGTGACGACTTCATCCCCTATGTGGATGCCTATGAGGCGGACAACGGGCCAACGACCTACACCTTTGGTGTGCTTGTCCCTCAATTCGAGATGGCAGCGGTAGAGAGACACGAGGATGTCCCCATGGACGTTGACTTTGTCTGGTTGAATTTCTGGGGCGATCCCGCAGAGCGAAGCGTCAGCGACGAGACATGGGCGGAAAAGGGCGCAGAAATACAGGCTGCCTTTGACGAGGTTGCCGATTGTTCTGCGGATCAGTTCTTCGATGCGACGCTGACGAAGGCGGGCGCGTCCTAGAGGATTAAAGTCTGAAGCAAGGGGCCGCCGGCATTTCCGCCAGCGGCCCCCTAAGCTTGTTCCGATTGCGCCTCAGCCTATTGCGACGCAGGCCTTGGGCCAGAGCAACTCTCTGGGCACGCCCTGGAAATCTAGGGGTTGGCCTTGGTGCGCTTGGGCTTCGCGGGCGTCTCGGTGGCCTCTGGCGTCATCATATCTTTCGCCGTGTCGAACGCGTCCTTCATGAGGGCGCTGGACTTGGTGTATGAGGACTTCATGATCTCACCGGTAACCTGATAGTTTTCCTTGGTGGCTTCCCAAAGTTCCTTGCTGTAATCCTTCTGAAGTTCCATCAACGCAGCGGGCGTGGTGGCAGAGGCCAGCTTCTCTTGGGCCGTTTGGGCCAGGGTCATACACTGGGAGTAATAGGCCGTGCTGCGCTCAAAGAGGCTCTTTGTCAGCTCCGCAGCATTTTGCGTCATTTCTTGCGTTAACTTCACCGTACCCTCTATGTTCATATGCGTGATTACCTGTTTGTCGGTTTAAGAATGTTGCAGTGCACAAAATTGTCACGTAGCGTTCGCCAGGTCAACCCCTTGGGGGATATTTGGCCGTTTTTTTTGTCTCTTCACTAAATTCGCGTCTCGTGGATACCAAGGAGCCCTTTCATGCGTCAGTTTCGAAAATATCCTAATCGCCGAATCTACGACTTGGATAACAGCAAATACGTCACGCTGGATGATCTGCTCAACTGGATCAACGCCGGTGCCAGCATTCACGTAGAGGAAGCAGAATCCGGTGAAGACCTAACTCAGGCCACCCTCATGCAGATCCTGTCCAAGGAGGAAAGCAGGCGGTCGTCGCCGTTGCTCACAAACTTAGCCTTGGAACAGCTCATTCGTTTTACGTCCAATCCCTATGCCGAAGCGGCATCCCAGTTTATCGAGCAAAGCCTGGAATTTATGGCCAGTGACAGCAATATCTTCATGAAGGGATTCAAGCGTTCCGCCGAGTCGTCGCCCTTCAACGTCTTTAAAGCCTATGCCGACCTTTGGTCCAAAGAATGAGCCTGGCTAGTGGCGGTGCTGGCCGGCGCCCGCGTTAGCGCCGGTATCCAATTTGAGATTGCCTCGCTGATCGCGGCGTTAGCGTTGCGACTAACAAAGGCGCCAATGTGGCCTGCACGCAGCTCCAGCTCAGAATAGTGGCAGTCGCTGGGCACCTGGTCTCGGAGCGCCTTGCTCGCGGCAGGGGGCACAATGTGGTCATGTTTGGCAAAAATATTGAGCACCGGCATGCACAAATTCTGTAACAAAATCGCCTCGCCGTTCACTTCAAACGTGCCCTGCACCAGTTTGTTTTCGTGATAGAAATCAATCAGCCACTGTTTGGCCGCTTCAGCCGGGTGGTGAGGCCGGTCTAGAAGCCACTTTTCCATTCTTAAAAAGTTGAGCGCTGATTCCTTGGTGCCTGATACCGAGTCAACCAGGTCGACTCCGTACTTCTTGAGGCTATCCATGAGGGTCATTTCACGAAAAACGGCGCCGCTGAGATGACCGGGCAGACAGCCGTAGGCATCGATCATATCCGATAGCTGCTGGCGGCCAAGCTTCTGCATCATGGCGCTCAAGTAACCACGTTTCGCGGGCTCGGGCGATGCTTGATCGGCATGAAAATCGACCGGCGTCACCGCGAGAATTAGAGACCCCACCTTGTCCGGATTGAGCGCGGCGTAACAGGCGGCAAAGGTACCCCCCTCGCAGACGCCGAAGATCGAAATTTTTTCCAGGTTGTGAGCGCCGCAGATATGATCGACGCAATCGCTCAGGTAGCGACCTACATAGTCGTCATAGCTCAACCAGCGATCAGACTTATTGGGATTGCCCCAGTCGACGATGTAGACCGTGTGGCCCTTAAGCAGCAGGTTTCGCACGACCGAGCGGTCTGTCTGCAGGTCGAGCATGCTATAGCGCCCGAACAAGCTATAGGTGATGAGGATGGGTTCCTGCTGTGAATCCTCTGCCCCCGTGATCGCCCGGTATTTGTAGAGCGTCACTTTATCAACGGTAAAGACCGAATCCTTGGGCGATCCGCCCACGACGATGTCCGCATCAGTTATATCGATGAGGTTATCAATCCCACTCTGCACCTTAGACGAATAGTCCGCTACGTCGCCGATGTCCCAGATTGCTTGATTCATGATTGCTGCTTCTTCATTGCCCAAATGTCTCTCTTCAGTTCGTGAACCGTCTTCGACAGGTCCTCGTATTCAGAGAGGGTTGGCATGTGGTTGTACTCTTGGAAGCTTTCCAGGAGCGCTCGATACTGTTTTTGAAAGCGGGTCAGGCAGGTCACGTATTCAGATTTAGCCGAGAGATAGGCCTCAGAGCGCTGCATTTCAACGATGTTCGTATCGATCACCTGGGGCCAATCTGATTCTGCACGATCTTTGGCCGGCTCTAGTTCAAGAGAGGTTAAATCCGCTTCGGCGAAGGCTGCTGTCGCTGCCTCAACGTTGAGCAGGTTAAGTTGGTTGATGGCCGCCATCAGTTCCATGTAGGCGCTGGTCATGGCCTTAAGTTTCAGATCGAAGCCCATGAAGGTATCGAGCTTGGGGAAGTCGTGATCTGGGTCATCGCTAAAAACGAGCCGCTCGTAGTGCTCCATCAAGGTATTGAAGGAATGTTCGGTGGTGTCCCAGGGTGCACTAGGACGCGCCGGCTCAAACCAGCTGCCAGAGAAGGGGGCGTGTAAATCTCCCATGAACGTCGCCCACCTATCGAAAATATTATCTTTGCCCGCGACCACTTTAGATGCCTTTCATTTGTCGACAAGGATCATGCTGATTTGCTGATCAATGCCCTGATTACTGGCGGATCTGCCCCAAAAGGGGGCGCACCGCTGGACCGGTTGCGAAAGTCTGAGTCAGCCAGCAGACTGCTTAATTGCTGGTGATGGCGCGGTTTCTAGGGTTTAAACCGTGGCTGACGTTCAACAGTAGGCTCCATGTCAGGGGATTAAGCAGGTTCCGTGCCAATACGCCCTGTATAAGCAGGCCCAACTCTTGCATTGGTCTCCCAATGCGGGGGTTCCGACTAGGGCAGCGAAAGATGAATCCAAACTCATAAAATCTGGGAAAGGGTAGCCACAAAGGCCGAATGAAATTCGATAGAGCACACGCGCCAGACTATTTTCCGTGGGTCGACAGGCAGAGCATGCGGTCGTTTGACCACACGATTATAAAGTCCCGGCTGGATGAACTGAGGACGATCCGAAAGAAGGGCGATCCTAACGAACTGCTCTATTACTTCAGTGAGGGCATACACGGCAACATGGCGGGTATGGGCTCTCCGGAAATTTATGAGTCAGAGGACAACAACGAAGCCTTCGATCTGGTTAAGGCCTATGTTGATGAGGTGACCTTGGGACTCTCGCAAATTGCCGATTTCCCGGCGTCGGCCCTGTCAGACGCGGCAAAGCTGAATTTCCTCCAGCGAACATCCCAAGCCTATGGGCGGTGTGCGCTGATGCTCAGCGGAGCTGGCGCTATGGCGCCCTTCCATCTGGGCACCTGCACAGCCTTGGCTGCAGAGGGGTTGTTGCCCAACGTTATTTCTGGGTCTAGCGGTGGCGCGATCATTGCCTCCATCATCTGTACACGTAATGACGAGGAGCTTTGCACGTTGCTCCAGTCGGAAAAACTCTCAGAAATGTTCAACCTGGTGCACGCCACCTACGAAGAAAATACCAAGCTTTTGACGGGCGCCGATGTGGCAAAAATAATCGATGCCTGGATTCCGGACATGACCTTTGCCGAGGCCTATGAGAAAACGGGTCGGCATTTGTGTATCTCTGTGGCACCCACGGAACTGCACCAGCAGTCAAGAACCCTCAACTCTGTGACCACCCCCAACGTACTTCTGCGCGAATCCATACAGGCCTCCTGTGCAGTGCCAGGCTTTATGGAGCCGGTTAGGCTGATGGCCCGGGGCATAGACGGGACTAGAGTGCCCTACGTCAGCTCGAGAAGCTGGATAGACGGATCGGTAACGGACGACCTGCCCGCGGCTAGGCTGCGGAGGATATTTGGCTGCAACTTTTTTATCGCAAGCCAGACGAACCCTATGATTCTCTGGAGCCTGCAAGATCCCAACTCTGCCGGACCCATGAGCGACTGGATAAATTTTTGGCAGTCAGCTTCCAAGGAGTGGGTTAAGGCGTTTTATCCCCCGGCCCAGCGCATGGTCCAAAATATGTACCCGGTGAACCTCATGATGAGGATGTATTCCACCATCCTCACTCAGGACTACACGGCTGATGTAAACATCTTGCCAACCCAAAAATTTGTGAATCCAAACGCTATGCTCGAAATCATCCCGCCGGAAGCCGCCCTGGATTTAGTCAGGGACGGTGAGTCCAACAGCCTGGGTGAAATTCCACGCATAAAAAACTGTATTCAAATTGGCTTAAAAATCGACAGTTTAATTGCGGAGCTATCCAGTGCCAGCGCGGTGGATGAGCAGACGAGCACTGGCTAGGCCGAAGCTAAGGACATGAATAGATTGACCGGGAAAACCCATGAACACATTTGAATTTTCGACCTGCAGCTCGCTTATGTGTGGCGTTGATGCCATTCAGGAACTGCCCGACCTGCTCAAGCGCCTGGCCGTGGAAAGAGCCCTTATCGTGACCGACCCGGGGCTGATGACAACGGGGATCGTGGACCGGGTGGCCGCCCTGTTTGACGCAAGCGCAACTGATGTCACCATTTACTCCGAGGTTGAGGCCGACCCTCCAGAGGCCGTTGTTCTGCGCGCGGCGCAGTTCGCTAGGGAAGCCAAGATCACCGGGGTGATCGGGCTGGGCGGCGGAAGTTCGCTAGATGTGGCGAAGCTGATCTCGGTGCTCGCCTGCAGTGATCACGACCTCAACGAGCTGCTTAAATCCATTTATGGCATCGACCTGATTACTGGCCCCAGGCTGCCGTTAATCCAGGTGCCGACGACGGCGGGCACCGGTTCAGAGGTGACGCCTATTTCCATCGTCACGACGGGGGAGGCGCAGAAGACGGGCATCGTTTCCAAACGCCTACTGCCAGACTACGCGATCTTGGACGCACAGCTCACCGTTGGTCTGCCGGCCCATGTCACGGCCGCTACGGGTGTTGACGCCATGGTGCATGCCATTGAAGCCTATAGTTCCAAAAACAAAAAAAATCCCTACTCAGACATGCTCGCCAAACAGGCGCTGCAGATGCTTTCGAGGAACATTCGCAGAGTCGTTCAAGACGGCAGCGATCTAGCGGCGCGTCAAGAAATGCTGCTGGGGTCCATGCTGGCAGGCCAGGCCTTCGCCAATGCGCCCGTTGCGGCCGTGCACGCGTTGGCCTACCCGCTGGGCGGACACTTCCATGTGCCTCATGGCTTGAGCAACTCTCTGGTCTTGCCTCCAGTCCTGCGCTTTAACGCTAAGGTTGTCCCTGGCCTCTACGCAGAGTTGCTGGACGTAATAAAGCCTGACCACGCGCCTTCCTCAACCAAGGAAAAGTGCGATCAGTTCATCATGGAGCTGGAATCCATTATCGACGATGTGGCTCTTCCGAAAACTTTGCGCGAATGTGGGGTGGGTCGCCAAGACCTACCAACCCTGGCAAGCGATGCCATGCTTCAGCAAAGGCTGCTGATCAATAATCCCGTGGCGGTAAATGAACAAGACGCGCTTGAAATATACAACAGTATTTATTAGTAATTTGTCCTCAACAGAAAGTATGTAGACATGACGGAACAAGAAATCCCAAGCCTCAGCCAATACGATTTTTTGCAAACCGACGCACTGATCGACGGCCACTGGCAAGCTGCCATGGATGGTACAACCTTCGCTGTGGATAACCCCGCAACCGGGGAAATCATCGCCCAGGTGGCCAACTGCGGCGCCCAAGAAACCAGGCTCGCGATCACCGCAGCCGCCAATGCACAGGCAGCCTGGGCCCAGGTGCCGGCCAAGCAGAAGTCAAGGCTGCTGAGGGCCTGGTTTGACCTGATCATCGCGAACGAAAACGAACTTGCCTATCTGCTGACCCTGGAGCAGGGCAAGCCCATGGCGGAAGCCCTTGGGGAAGTGCGCTACGGGGCCAGCTATGTGGAGTGGTTTAGCGAGGAGGTGAAACGGATTTATGGCGACGTCATACCGGCCCCAGGGATCGACAAAAGAATAGTAACCCTCAAACAACCTGTTGGCGTAGTTGCCTGCATTACGCCCTGGAATTTCCCCAACGCCATGTTGGCAAGAAAGATCGCGCCAGCCCTCGCCGCCGGGTGTACCGTGGTGTGCAAGCCTGCCAATGAAACCCCTCTGTCCGCTTTGGCCCTGGGCTATTACGCTATTGAGGCCGGCATTCCTCCGGGTGTGATTAATATGCTTTGCGGGAAGACGGCGGAAATCGGCGACGAGCTAACCAGCAGTCCCGAGGTTAGAAAGCTTACCTTTACCGGTTCGACTCAGGTCGGAAAGATGCTCACCGCCGCGTGTTCGCAAACAATGAAGCGAACGTCAATGGAGCTGGGCGGCAACGCCCCCTTTATCGTCTTCTCGGACGCAAATTTAGATGCAGCCATGGACGGGGTCATGGCTTCAAAATTTCGCAACAGCGGCCAAACCTGTGTTTGCGCGAACCGGATTCTGGTCTCTGCCGACATATTGGATGTATTTATCGAAAAGCTGTTAGCGCGTTTGGAGAAAGCGGTGGTTGGTCATGGCGTCGCGCCGGAAACCACCATCGGCCCGCTCATACACCGGCAGGCAGTAGAGAAGGTCGAAGGGCTGGTAGAACGTGCCATCGACCAGGGTGCCGTGCCTCTGACAGCGCTCGATAAAGCAACCCCCGCCGGTAATTTCGTGGCCCCGGTGGTGCTCAAAGATGTGACGCCCGAGATGGAAATCTTCAGCGCGGAAATCTTCGGGCCGGTGGCGTCCCTGGTGAGTTTTTCCGATTATGAGCAAGCCATAGCCCTGGCCAATCAGACCACGGCGGGCTTGGCCGCCTACGTTTACACCACGGACCCTCAGACCATGATTAGGGCCAGCGAGCAACTTGAGTACGGCATTGTGGGTATCAATGAAGGCATCATCTCAAACGAGATGGCGCCCTTCGGCGGCATGAAGGAGTCCGGCCACGGCCGAGAGGGATCCAAATATGGTCTGGATGACTACCTGGATATTAAGTACATCTGCCTGGGTGGTCTGGGGCCATAGGCAGAGCGATCACCGCGCGGCCAGGTCGCCGGGCTGAACCCACCACTCAGATTAGGTAAATAGCAAACCCTGGGTTTCTGCTTTGCCCTTGGTTTCGCTAAAGTCCTCATCCAGTCACGATAACTCGCAGCCAGCTCGACAGTCTGGCATCCACAGGGCATAAATCATGGGCACGATGGTCTTACCCCGAAACATGGCGCATAGAATCCTAGTCACGATTCTGATGGTAGTGGTGGCGATAGAGGTACGCGCCGTTGAATTGACGGACGTTCTGGCAGCGGAACCGGCCCTGGATTCGGCCATCCCAACACCGGAGCAGGTGGTAGGTCTTGGCGTGGGGCAGCGCCATTGGTTCCATCATGAGATTGTGCACTACCTAGATGCTCTGGCAGCGGCCTCGTCACGGATGCAGCCTCTTGGCGTTCATGCCCAAAGCTACGGTGGCAGGGCATTGGGGAGCTACGCCATTTCCTCTGAAAGAAATTTAGCGAGACTAGACGAGATCAAAGCAGCGCGCGCCGCCATCGTCGACCCGGGCTCAACAATCGACCTTGGGGACCAGCCGGCCGTGCTGCATATGATGTATAGCATTCACGGCAATGAACCCAGTGGTGCCAATGCCACGCCCCTGTTGAGCTATTACCTAGCTGCCGCCCAGGACCCCGCCATTGTTGCCCAGCTGGATAAGGTCGTGATCATTCTTAACCCGATTTTAAACCCCGACGGGCTAGATCGATTCGCGGCCTGGACCAACAATCACCGAGGTCTGACGCCCAGTGCCGATCCTCTGGACCGTGAACATGCCGAGGCCGCACCGAACGGACGTACAAATTACTATTGGTTCGACCTCAATCGTGACTGGCTGCCCCACCAACACCCAGAAAGTCAGGGTCGCGTCGCGTTATTCCACGAATGGAAGCCAAACGTGCAGCTAGATTTCCATGAACAGGGCAGTAACAACAGTTACTTCTTCATGCCCGGTAAGGCCGAGAGAACCTATCCATTGACGCCCTCAATTAATCAAACGTTGACGGCAAAAATCAGTGAGTTTCACAGCAAGGTCTTTGACCGGGACGGCGTGCTTTATTTTACGCGGGAGGGCTACGACGATTTCTATGTTGGCAAGGGTTCCACCTATCCAGATTTGTTCGGCTGCGTCGGCATCCTATTTGAGCAACCCTCGTCCAGGGGGGCAAAGCAAGACACGATAAATGGCCTTCTTACGTTTGAGAACGCCATCGTGAATCAGTTGCGAGCCTCGCTGTCCTCCATAGAGGGCACCGCTGCGCTGAAGGATGAACTGCTGGCCTACCAGCGGAGTTTTTATACAGAGCAGATAAAAAAACAGCGTCGCGGACACTATCTGGCCAAGGCAGAGGGAGACAAAACCCGCCTGCGAGAATTTGTTCGGATTCTTCAGGGTCATCAGATAAAAGTAGAGGGGATTACCCGAGACATCACCGTGGATGGCACTCGATATCCAGCGGGGGAGACCATCGCCATAGCCCTGGACCAGCCCAACGCGACCTACCTACGGGCCATGTGGCAACGTCAGGTGACCTTCACGGAAAACGTGTTCTATGACGTTTCAACCTGGACGATGCCCCTGGCCTTTGCGCTAGATCACACCCCGGACCCGGTCAGGGGAGCGAGCACCGCGCCACTGCCCCAGGACTTTCTGGTTCAGAGCGCGCCCCTGGCAGAATCCAGTATCGGTTATTTGGTGGACTGGCGAGACTCGGGCTCACCCGAGTTGCTGTATGGATTGCTGGAGGCCAAAGCGAATGTACGCGTGGCGACTCGCCCTCTTGCGGCTGAAACAGTGAGCAGCGGGCAGATTACCTTTGACTACGGTACGTTGTTCGTTGCGCCTGCCCTGGGCCAGGAAATCCCTTCCAGGGCGCTGGCATTGCTGCGGCAGGCATCGTTAAGCGGTGCGCCAATATATGCTGCCGCCAGCAGCAATACCCCATCGGGTATCGACCTGGGGAGCCGGGACTTTAAAGTGCTAACCCTGCCCAAGGTGCTGCTGGTGAGTGGCCCAAATACGTCAAGCTATCAGGTAGGAGAGATATGGCACCTGCTAGATCGGCGGGCGAAAATGCCGGTCACAATGGTGGATACCTATCGGTTGTCCAGTGTCAATCTCGACCGTTATAGCCATGTGATTCTTACGAGTGCCCTGGGCAAACTACCAAAGAGTATCCCCAAAAAGCTTAATGATTTTGTTGGGAGTGGTGGGGTTGTCTGGGCCCAGGGAGCGGCCGCCCTAGGCTGGCTCAAGGATCAACGGCTGATAGACATCCTGTGGCGACAGACCAAGGCCGAACAGGCAACGGCGAAAATAGACCAGCAGCGGACGGTGTCCGACGCTGCCTCCGACGAGCTAGAGGCGCTGCTCCCTGCTCGCCGGCCCTTCGCGGCGGCAAAGGACGAGGCGGCTTTTAAGTTGGTGCGTGGAGCTATTTTGGATGGGATGATTGATCGGACCCACCCCATGGGCTTCGGCTACACGAACCAAACGCTGCCCACCTTTCGGCGCGACGCTAAGTTTATGGCGAGGTCCGAAAATGCCTATTCGACCCCAATCCTGTACACCGACACGCCCCTGCTTTCGGGCTATATGTCTGAGGAAAACCAACAGCTTGCCCGAGGGTCCGCCGGGCTAATTGTCCAGCAGCAAGGACGAGGTGCCTTTGTGCTGTCCCTGGATATTCCCGCCTTTCGCGCATTTTGGTGGGGGACTCAGCGACTGTTGCTGAACGCGATCTTCTTTGGGGAGCTACTCGAAGAGCCAGGCTAGCCGCCGTCTCTTGGCACGGGCTCCCAAGAGGTGCGAGCGAAAGCGCGTTTGAGTGCCGGCCGCAGGGGTCTGATAAGTTTGGAGCCTAGTAGCGAACGGAATCCGCAGCCCATTTCTTCACTGGTTTCGGTGATGAGTGTAAGCGCCGTTCGTTTTACACAATTGACATATCTACCTATCATAGTTGGCAAAAAATAAGGGAGCTGATTATGAAGTTAGGTGGTTTAGCGTGTTTGGTCGTTCTCCTTGGTATATCAACTCAAGCTTCGGCAGCCGATACGCCTGAATCCAGCTGCTCCGGCGTGGCATCCATACTGCGAATATCGGAATATGTTGCCGATGGCTCAGAAGCAGGCCTGAGGGAGGCTGCTGCTCAGCACACGGCCTGGTACCGGTCACATGGCGTCACCGAAAACGAGCAGGTAGTGATACCCCTTATGACCTATGACGCAGATTCCGACGCTCTAAATGGCGATACCCAACGAGTCGCTACACTGCACCTAAACGCCAATGCGAGTCGTGATGCCCGGGATCAGCAGGGCGATGACGCCTGGCAGGCATTTATTGCTGAGTACCAAAAAAACACAGAGGTCACTGAGACGCTGTGGCTTTGCCTGCCTGCAGAGGTCTTCAATACGCCGGGATAGCGAGTGCAATCGACGGGTGCTCAAGAACCAACTATTGGCTAGGCGCCCGGTGAGATATGGACTGGGTCGGCAGTAGGGTGGCGCTTTAGCACCCATAAAAACTCGGCACGATTCCCAAAAGATAATAGACATCCTGTGGCGGCAGATGCCTGTTCTGGCAAGCCAAGGCTCGATGGTCGACCGCACTATGAACCCAGCAGCGAGGGCTTCGTGCTTCCAAGATACCCTGGCCTTCGCCCAGTTTGGTGGGGGACACGCCACCGTTACTGAATGCGATCTTTTTTGAGCGCTACTGAGTGTTACGAAAAGAGTCAGGGTGGTTGCCCAAGGGGACGGTTCCCGTCAGGGATTAACCGCTGTCGCCTGCCACAGGCCATCCACAAGGCGCGAGCGAAAACGCGTTTGAGGTGTGCCGCGCAGGCGTAGGTGGTCCACCTCCTCGGCGGCCAACAGCAGTAACACAAAGTCATTCGGTGGCGTATCCGGTAGCTCAGGCGCGGGAACATCTGATGGAGTCGATGTGAGCGGCGCGCCCGGCTCGGGCCAAAAGAATTGGGCCTTGGCGGCATCAGAAAGGTTCCCCCAGGTGGCTCTCCGCTGGACGGAATCCGAGGCCCCATCAGCAGTCAGCTCACCGCGCAGCCGAAACTGCTCCCGAGTATTCGTGAAGTACCAGCACGCTTCGCCCATAGGTTGCAGGGCGATCTCCGCCAGTTTCTCACTTCGCAGGTCTGTGACCATGCACAGTTGGCTGGAATTTTCGGTAAACCCCCGAAAGACCACGGTACGATTGGCCGGCGAGCCATCCTCACGCACCGTGGCTAGCTGAAGGTAGCGGTTGTGGGCATCGCGTTTGTTCTTACGCAGCGCCTCCTTTAACGCGGACTGCCAATCGTATAGGCCCATGGCGGAGTATTCCTTGAAGTAGTGAACTGAGGATGGCCAGACGATGGCCTAGCTTAAGCGCGCTCCGTGGGGAATATAGCGCAAAGCGGTTGGGATTGGGTCGGGCGCTGATCTGAAGTCGGCCCCGGGGTTGGCCGATGTGAGGGCAGTAAAATTGGTGGAGGCGGCGGGAGTTTAACCCGTATTTCCAACCGTATTTGAATCAATCACTTACAAGCCTGTATCAGCCAGTTAGACCTCCAGAATGTAGCACGAAATGTAGCAAGTCAAAGTGAAGGAGGAGGCCATACCCCCTAGTCACCTAGGTATAGGCATGGGCGGACATTTTGAGGGCCGTGGAGGTTGTAAAAAAGAAGCCTCTACCGAGATAGAGGCTCCTTTGATGTTGCTTTAACCCTGATTAGGTGAGCGGACTGCTTGCCATGAAAAGACGTTTCTTCCAGAGCAGTCAACCAGATCATCGTACGCTCCTGACTCGCCCGTCATGTTTGCAATGGCCTTATCTATATTTTGACCAAGGCTTTGCATGGAGTCGACTCCCGACATGAGATAAAAGTCTCCTTCCATCTGTCGCGAAACGCCAGCCATGGGCCACCAGCGTACGCTGGGACTGTCGTTACCAAGAGTGGCCTGTCGTTGCCTAAATTTCTCATCGGCGGCTAATAACAGTTGCCTCGAAGCGCCCTCTTTTAAACTGCAAGATTCGAAAGCGATGTAACCTGTTGTCGGCCCGTTAGGAGTTCCGAATTTGACCATTTCTCCAAAAAACATTGAATGGCTGTCGTTCGCACAAACCTCGTCAAACTCTTCAACAAGTTCCGAGCCGTTTGCAACCCAGTGATCTTGCCAACTTCCCATAGCTTCGAAGGTTTTCGACATATTCATCCAGAAAACGTCGCTGGACATCTCGTTAACATTTGCAAGGTAGGGCGTTAGGACGGCAGCAAATCCTGCCGCAGGATAGTTTTTATCCGCCCATTTGTTCCATTTCGCTCCAGTTTCGAGTAAGTCACTAAGACCTTTACCCTCATTATAACTACATGCATACGTTTCGATTGGAAAGAATGGTGTAGGCATGTGGTCATCGGCCACAACGGCCGTCGCACTGCTGGTTAGTAGAGCAGCAACGCAAATTTCACGTAACCCCATAGATTGTCTCCCTTTTGATTTTAGGTCAATTAAGCAAACACGATCGTGATTACGTGAATATTACAAATGGTCTTGACAAACCTTCAAAAACAGGACGGGCTCAGCGAAACTCTAAGAGGCACTATGAGAAATAAAAATTCTTTCTATTAACCGGCCGTTAAAACGCCTCTGCGGGCCTGTATGTGCGTCTGAGAGGGTGTTTTGGTAGGATATGCCAATGATTCTAGTAAGAAACCTCTTGATCACCGTTTTGGTGCTGTACTGCTGCTACATCGTTTTCAAAATTAGTAGCAAAGCGGGATTCCTTTTCCTTCCGCTTCTTCTTGTCCTGCCGCCTTTGATTTTCAAGGGCAAAAAGGCGCCTGAGGATAATGGACAGGAATGACGCTCAACCTGCAGGCTGACAAGGATGCTCAGGCAGTGTTAGTTCCGAAGACGGCCCTAGGGACTTTAGCTCGCTACTGTTTCCCATGATTCAGCACTTGTTCCTAATAGTCGCAAAGAAGTCTCACTTAGTAACGGCAGATTGATCTGCTGCTCACTGAGAACCAACGAAATTTTCATCGGTTTGCCCCCTAAATGAGGCCTCAACCAATGGAGGTCGAACATGCGGAAAATTTCTTTAGTTCTTGCAACGTTTTTGGCGTTCTTTAGCGCCTTGACTTTTAACGCTCTCGCTCATGCTGGCCATCACGAAAAAGGCGAGATGATGCCCAAGACGGTAGTGGAATTGGCAATAGGAGCCGATGCAACGTCTACCCTTGTGACCGCAGTGAAGGCTGCAGGGCTGGTCGACGTCTTATCAGGAGCCGGGCCTTTCACAGTTTTAGCGCCCACTAACGAAGCATTTGCGAAACTACCTGAAGGTGCGTTGGAAAGCTTACTAGCCGACCCAGAAGCTTTGGCGGGAGTCCTCAAGGCGCACGTAGTAGCTGGTAAAGCCAAAGCAGAAACCGTTGTTACGTTAGACGAAGTAGAGACACTCAA
>DKNY01000069.1 GCA_002470275.1 Gammaproteobacteria bacterium UBA7376
GCTCCCGCTCAGCTCCGCCGCAGTCGTCGCCAGACAAAGCGGCACAGCAAAAATACACCCATGAGCAGGATCAAGGTTACGATCCCCAGGGGAACGATGAGGTCGGTACGCGTCAACAAACCCTTACCGAGCACGACCCTAACCTGGTCATACCCCGGCGGGATATCCAGAACGTCGTTTGCCGCCGCCCAGCGTGCATAGGCCTGCTGCATAGAAACGAACCGCTCCGGGAATTGCTGGCTCAAATCCACCGTTTCTGCGGGGTCGGCATTGATATCAAATAACGACCAGCGCTCCGCCTGTCCGGGCACTCGGTTGTAGACCAACTTCCAGCGACCGTCGAATAAAGCACGGTTACCCCCTAGCTCATAGCCCACGTATTCCCCTGCTTGCCTGATTTCCGCGTCTGCGTCGTTCAGCACCGGCAACAGGCTCTTCCCCGTCACCTGTCTATGCACACCAACGCCAGCCAAATCTAATATGGTCGGCGCCACATCAGTTGCCCAACCAAACGCGCCTGCGATAGCGCCCGGGGATGAAACGACCGGTTCTCCGCCCCGATAACCAGCAATGATCATGGGGACCCGGAGGCCGCCTTCCCCGGCAAAAAATTTATACCAAGCCAGTGGTCCAACCACGGCGCTCGCCCAGGCAGGGCCAATGTCGTGGTAACTGTCGATCTCTCCCAGGGTTTCAAAGTTCATATTGAAACCAGACTGCTTCACCCAAGCTCTGTAGAGGCGAGTAGCAGGTCGAGGCTCTCCCACCAAGGCTCGAGTAGCGAGACTGCCTTCAGCGCCGTTATCAGAAAGGAAAATAAAGACCGTATTCTCAAGTTCGCCAAGGCCGTCCAAATGATCGATCAATCGGCCAACATGATGGTCCATGGACTCCACCATACCTGCATAGACCGCCATGCCCCGAGCCTCAAACGCTTTTGCTTCGGGTGATATTTCCGACCATGGTGGTGTAGTTGGAAGCGGATAACCCTGCGTTCCCTCTGGCAGCATGCCCTTATCAATAAGCCCCTGGGTTCTATCTGCTCGCAGTTGCTCCCATCCCTTGTCATAAACCCCCAGGTATCTATCCCGATATTCCCCAGGCGCCTGGACCGGGATGTGCACTGCCTGGAAGGCGACGTAGGCGAAAAAAGGCTTATCTCTTGGCTCGCTGCCTATGTATTCAATCGCCTTGTCGACAAAGTACTCTGATGAATAAAAGTCATTCGGTAAATTGATCCTATTACCGTTTTCGTACCAATTCGCCTGCCTGTAGATCGGCAGATAGGGTCGCTGACGCCAATTATCCGCGCCGGTATCTGCTAGCGAAACTGCCCGGTGGAATCCACGCTCGCTAGGCAGTTGCCCTGGGCCATGGCCTAAATGCCACTTACCCGACATGTAAGTGCTGTAGCCCTTAGCCCGCAGAAATTCCGCGATCGTGCCCACCTCAGCGCTCAAGGCCCCCTGGTATGCTGCTGCGTCTGCCTGTTCGAGTGGCACCGCTTCTGGAATATTAGCCACGCCGGCGGTATGGCTATTCACGCCCGTTAGTAACATCGCCCGTGTCGGAGCGCAGGATGCGGCTACGTGAAAGTTCGAAAATCGTAGGCCAGAGGCAGCGAGCGCATCCAGATTAGGAGTACTGATCTCACTCCCATAGGACCCAAGGTCTGAGTAACCCAAATCGTCGGCTAACAACAAGACGATGTTAGGTGAAGAGCCAGATGCCGCCGAGGACGATGACCAGATAAAACAAGCCAGTGTCGCCAACATTAAAAACCAGTCGCTATGACGAGGTTTCATTGATGATTCCAACATTGCGTCATTCTCCCTGAAATGAGATGTGCTCATTGTCATGCAATCCGCTCTTGACTAGGCTTCCCCACCGGATGCTGGGCAGCAGGCGAACCGCTCCATGACAACATCCGAGGCATCCATCATTGGCCCACGAAAGAAACTTGTAAATGACTGATGAAGAAAAATTTCGATTTGACCTCCAGGGGTTTTTAGTCGTTGGGGGGATCTTGTCGCCAGAGGAGTGCGAGGCGCTCTCTAGGCAAGCAGACGAACAATGGCCACGGAGTTCCGACGACGGACTTTTTCGACGCACCGCAGATATTTCTAGGTGGGGTCCTAATTTCCTCAACCTGATGGACCACCCGCGCATCCTCCCCTACCTTTTTGAGCTGATCGGGCCTGGGGTGCGGGCGGACCACGACTACTGCATCTTCATGCAGCAAGGCGCAGAGGGGCAGAACCTCCACGGCGGCCCGATGCTCCACGAGACGGACCATTGGTATCACTATCAGGATGGTGTCATACGCAATGGCTTAACGGTGGTGACCTGGGCGCTCACCGATGCCAACCCAGGTGAGGGTGGTTTTACCTGCCTACCCGGTAGCCACAAGACAAACTTCCTAAAACATTTCCCCAAGGACGTAGCCAGTCACCAGCGCGTGCCGGACTTCGTTCATCAACCCACGCTGAGAGCAGGGGACGTCCTGATCTTTACTGAAGCCCTCATCCACGGAACCGCGACTTGGCGAGCTGCGACGGAAAGGCGCGCGCTCCTCTATAAATATAGCCCTCCTCACTCTTCCTGGGCTAAGGTTCCCTATAGCCCAGACGCTTACCCCTCCGCATCTGAACAGCAACGCCGCCTCATGCAGCCGCCCTCGGTGGCCGGGCATCTCGGCACGCTGGATGAGGGCCTCTAGGTGTTCCCTAAATCTTTAACTCTCTCTCAGGCGCTCAGGCGGATGTGCTGATGGCGAATAAAAAACACGCGCTGACCTTCGTTACGATTACCGTTCTCCTGGATACCATCGGCTTTGGCATCATATTGCCAGTAATGCCTGAATTCCTCGTGAGTTTAGGCAATATATCGCTGTCCGAAGCCTCCTCACTCAGCGGTTTTTTGATCGCCAGCTATGCGGTGACCAACTTTTTCTTCGCTCCGATTCTAGGCGGCCTGAGCGACCGATTTGGGCGCAAGCCTCTATTGGTGGTGTCTCTATTTTTTTTCGCCATAAGCTATTTGCTAGCAGGCTTTGCCACGGCCCTATGGGTGCTCTTCCTTGGCCGAATATTGACCGGCGTCACAAGCGCAACCTATGCGGTAGCCAACGCCTTGATTGCCGATGTCTCCCCGCCGGAGGAGCGGGCACAAAATTTCGGCCTCCTCGGCGTTGCATTCGGTTTGGGCTTTATTATTGGGCCTGCTCTAGGCGGCATAATAGGCGGGTGGGAGCTTCGCGCGCCGTTCTTCGTATCAGCAGGCTTGGCGTTTGCCAACGCGCTTTACGGGCTGTTCTTTTTTCAGGAAACGCTTGCAGCGGATAAACGCAGGTCTTTCGAGCTATTACGGGCCAATCCTTGGGGTGCTCTGCTTCAGCTGCGACGATACCCAATGTTGCTTGGACTGCTATTAGCCATCTTCATCTATGCCCTGGGTCATCACGCTTATTCCGCCAGCTGGAATTTCTACACCATAGAGAAATTCGCTTGGACGCCGATGGATGTGGGGCTTTCATTAGCCTTTGTCGGGGTGTTGTCTGTGATTGTCCAAGGCGGGCTCCTGCGAGTCGTCATCCCCCGGTACGGAGCCGTTGCCTGCGCCTATGCCGGTTACTCTGCGGCCATCCTCTCCTTTATTGGCATCGCCCTGGCCGACAGCGTTCTAACCCTCTACCTTTGGTTAACGCTGTCTGCGTTGGGAGGGTTGGTGGGTCCCTCCGTGACCGGCCTTGTTTCGAATCAGGTCTCCGAAGACGCCCAGGGGGAGCTGCAGGGTGCCATCGCCAGCATAAACAGCGTGGCCATGATCGCGGGACCTTTGCTGATGACCCAAGCCTTTGCCTTTTTCACCGCAGACACCACGGCCCTCTACCTGCCGGGGGGCGTGTTCTTGATCGCCGCTGCACTCAGCGTGATCACGCTGCTGATCTTCAGTCGGCAGACATCGAAGTTAGCCGCCCACTGATCCCTCGGTGTCCCTGACTTCCGGGTTCTGATCGCGCGCTGCGGCGATTCTGTTCAAATTTGGGCCGGCCGCACGGGCGAGCTTGGCCAACCGTGAAGAGCGCAGAAACACCTTCCAGGCCGGCACATGTGACATGAAGGCCAGCCTCGCCGATCGCAACCATTTGCCCATGTGCTTTAGCCAGAAAACGGTGTTCTGCATATTTACGCGGCTACAGTACAGAAAGTCATCTATCGTCTCGGGATGGGGCACAACCTGGCAGAGGCTATTGCGGAAGTCGTCATCATCAAATGCCGTTTCCACATGCGCAATCAGCGAGGCGCTAAAGACTTGTTGGCACATCTGCACAGATTGCAGTGAGATCAGACCTTCTTTGAAAATTGGCGTAATCGGTCGCTTGGCCAAGCCATTGGCCGTGCAGTCAACTATTAGGGTGCCTTCCGACAGGGCGATGGACCCTTGCTCCAGCGTCACCTGGTCGGTCCCTACTGCCTGGACACGACCCAAACGAACCACGTTTTTTATGCGACGAAGGCACTCTAGCTCGTCCCTGTTGACGGTCGCGCAGCGATACTTCGTGGCCCACCGATCAGGGTCAATACGAAATAGTAAACCCTCACTTTCCAGATTGACGAGCAGCTGTTCTAGCCTCTCGGATTGTGCAAACTGACGTTGCTGTGTCTCCACCAGGTCGAGAATACCCTGCGGAAAAATGGTGTCTCGGTTAAGCAGCCATGCATCGTTTGGCACGATCCAACGAATCATGCCTTCGGGTACAGAGTGCTCCAACAAATACAAAATAGCGTCAATTCCGGTCTTTCCCGCACCAACGACCACATAATCCGTCACCGGATGATTGATATTCACCAGGCCGTTGACGGGAATCACTCGCGCCTCTGACGCTACGGGGAAGGGGGGCTCGCGCATCGACGGCACCTCGACGCGCATGTAGGTGGCGTCCACCAGCTTGCGCCTGACGGTTACCGCTGTCGTCTCCCCGCTCAAGAGCGATGAAAAGCGATGCGGCTCGTTCATCCCTGAGACGAACTCGCACTGGGGAAAGTATTTCACCCGGCCGGTTGCAAGCATTCTCGCCATAACCTGCTGGAAATAGGCAACGACTTCCTGGCCCGTCGCCAGGGCCGAGCCGCCTGACCCCAATACGGCAGAGTTCACGCCGTAAAAGGCTGCGGGCTGATGCAGTGAGACAAAGGGATAGGCCCGGGTCCAATGTCCTCCCGGCGTGCCGTACCGATCAACAATCATGACCTCTGCCGCCGGATCACCGGCCAGAATTTCATCTGCGAAGGCCAGCCCCATAGCGCCGCTGCCGATCACCAAATAATCTGTTTCAAGCGGCATCGAGCGCCTCCCCTGGTTGATCGCCATCGACGATCAGCGAATCAAGGCGCCGCTGTGCTCGACGCGCTTCAGGCACGAGGCGGCCAGAGCATAAGCGCCGGCGTTTTGTTGACGTAAGCCTGGTACTCCGGGTCATCGCCCCATTGCTTGCGACCTCGATTTTCAAGCATGCGAATCCCGCTCACCGCCGTCAGAAGAAATATCACCCAGAGCGGGGATAACATCAAAAACAGCTGATTACCCTGAAGTGCCGGCAGCGCCATGATCGCGACACCGACCCATAGCGTAATCTCACCAAAGTAATTGGGATGTCGGGACCAGGCCCAGAGGCCGGTCGTAATAAAGGCATTCGCGTTTGCTGGATCGGCCCTAAATGCCGTTTTCTGCTGATCCGCGACCACTTCGATCACAAAGCCGATGAGCCAGAGCGCTAAGCCAAGGTAGAACACGAACCCAAGTTCCGTCGCTACGGAAGACGTTAACGCACCCAGAGCCGCGCTGGCCGTGATAAAAACCCAGGCGCCCTGGAGGGTCCAAGTCATAAAGAAGGTTGGGAAAGAGACCTTGATAGTTCGGAAGCGACGATCTTCCCCGGCCTTGCGGATTCTGAAAAAAAGAAAGGGGCCCAGGCGCAGTGCCCAAACCCAAATCACCACCGCAATGATCAGTGAGGGCGTATCGAAACGACCCGCCATCAGCAGAGCGGCAGCTATCGTAACGATGTACGTCAGGCTTCCCGTGAGGTCGTAAAAATGCTCGGTCTGATTGCGCCAAGCATGGATGAAGACAAGCCACTGCACGGCCAACGCAAAAATGCCGCAAAGTAAGAAAATCGGAATACCCAATGCGGTAACGCCCTGATCAGAACCAGCCCACGCAACCAAGGCCATGAGCAGAACTGCTCCCAAAGATCCACCAATACCAACCAACCACTGTCCCATTAGACCTTCCTCATCGCTGCGACGAAATAATCGCTAATTAATGTCCGGCGACCACGTTGCGCCAGGACGACCCTCTTCCCAGAGCGGGAACTTTGGCATTACTGAAATGAAAAGGGAATGTTCTAACCATGCGTCCAACCATGCCCGCAGGCAGGGAAGGGGCGCCTGATCAAACCAAGGTCGGTCCACGGCCGCAAACTGCCGGATAAAGGGCATCAACGCCAAGTCATAGAACTGAGGCGCTGGACCCAAAAGATATCGTTCCTGCGCCAGCCTCAACTCCAGGAGACGAAGAATAGCGCACGCATCGTCTCGGTACGCTTCGGGCGAGCGCGGGGCATTCCCATGATGATATTTGTAAGCATCCAGGAGCGGTTTAAAGTCGCTGTCGAAGCGTTCGGCCATGCTGCGCTGCTCATCAACAGATCTTTGATCAATCCAACCGCTGCCTTCGCGTGATAGGGCCCACTGCATGATATCCAGACTCTCTTCCAGCACTCCGCCATCATCAAATTCTAGAACCGGCACCGTCCCCTTGGCAGACAGCTGCAAAAAGGCCGCGGGCTTCTGCCGCAATAAAATTTCACGGACCTCGATGGGTTCGCCCAAAATCGCCAAAGCCATCCTTGCCCGCATGGCATATGGGCAGCGACGAAAGGAGTAAAGCGTGTGCATGAAATTTGGGCTCCAGGAGGGAACTATTGGCGATCTAACTCGTGCAGGGCAGACAGATCAGAGCACCAAGATACCCGTGACTTGCACCATACCTGAGCCCTGGGACGCAGCTCGGCAGCCTGGGATAAAACGCCCACACGCAAGCCTAGAAGGCGCTCCCCCTCTGGAACATCCTCCACCACCGACGTGGCGTAAAGCTGGGTGCTGCAAACCTCGCAGAATGCCAGCTCACGCCGATTGCCGCTGTCCGCCAGCTTGATGTATTGCTTGGGCTTACCCTGGACGAGCTGGAAGTCTTGCTCTGACGTTTGCAAGATCACTCGATAAGGGCCGCCCGACATGATTTGACAGTCACGGCAGTGGCACAGCACCGCGCGACTGACATCGACGCGAGCTTTGAACTTGATGGCCTCGCAGTGACAACTCCCATCCACTGACGTTTTATCGTCCATTTGAACCTCCTTATCTCTCGATCATGGCCTATCGGCAGACGTCTGTGCATGTAATGCCTCCGGCCATGCGCCAGAGCGCCTGAGATCATTGTATTTGGAGAGTATCCGGGCTAAAAGAACCCAGTCATCTATTTCTACACGGCCAAGGAGCTTCCCATGCCTCGCAATCTTTTGATCGGACTACTTGTATTTTTCTCATCAATGCCGAGCTTTGCAGCAACGGCAGAAGAACGCGCTCAAGCTGCCATCGAAGCCCGCCAGGGCTTACTCAAGGTCGTTGGTCAATACTTTGGCCCCTTGGTTGGAATGGCTCGAGGACAAATCCCCTATGACGCCGATATTGCGGCCAAGAATGCTAAGAACGTATCGCTGCTGTTGCCTATGATCCCCGACCTCTTCGCCTTCGATACGCGGGCTAGCGGCTTGCCCAGCGATAGCCTGGATGGCGTATGGGAAAACCCTGAGGATTTTGCGACCAAGGCCATGGAGGCCGCTAAACAGGCAGAGGCGCTTGCGGCAGTAGCGGGCGACGGGCGCGGGGCCCTGGGCGGCGCGTTGAGCGCTGCGGGGGGCGCCTGCAAGAGCTGCCATGACGACTATCGACAAAAGCAGTAATGACCGCGAACGATTCCTCCCAGGACAGCCAACGCATTCTGGTCTGGGACCTTCCGCTTCGCCTATTCCATTGGCTGCTGGTTGTTTGCGTTACTGGATCCTGGCTTACCGCTGAATCCGGCGTCGAATGGGCAGAAACCCACTTCATTCTAGGCTACATCACCCTGGGTCTGCTTAGCTTCCGGCTCCTCTGGGGCTTTGTGGGCCCCAAGCACGCACGATTTGGCAGTTTCCTGACGGGACCCAGGGCGGTGGGCAAGTACCTCTTAGCGCTCGGGCAAAAACAGCGCGCCGTTTCCGTGGGACACAGCCCCTTAGGCGGGTGGGCCAGCATCATTCTGCTGCTGTGCATCACGGTGCAGGCCTGTACCGGTCTCTTCATTAGCGACGATATTCTCTATGCAGGGCCTTATAACCCTCTTGTGAGCGCCGACACGGCAGCGACCCTAGCCTGGCTGCACCACCTAAACTTTGATGTCCTCTGTGTGCTCCTGGTGTTCCATATCGCCGCCATCGCCTGCTACCGCCTATTGCTCAAAGAGTCCCTGCTAACGCCCATGTTGACCGGCTTCAAAACGGTGGAGCAACAATATTCAGCGAATGCAGTGCACGACCAGCGTCGCCTGGTTGCGCTGATCCTTGGGTTCATCGTGGCTGCTCTGGTAACCCTCCTCGTTTATCTAGCACCAGAGCCCAGCTCGCTGTATTTCTAGGCCTACTCATTCAGTTCAGCAACAGCGCTCCAAGAGCTGCCAAGCTTTTTAGCCGATAGGTCGCCGCCGAAAAATCTTGCCCCTCGGTAAAGGGGTGATAAATCGTAGCGCAATCTAAGCCCGCAGCGATTGCCGCGCGCAGACCGCGCTCAGAGTCTTCAATCACCAACGCCTGATCCGGAGAAACCCCGAGCCGAGCTAGCGCCAGGAGGTACGGCTCTGGGTCAGGCTTGCTGTTGACATAATCTGAACGCGTGAGGATCAGCGACATATGCTCAACAATGCCCAGCCCGTGGCCATCTTGATCGTCGTGAATTAGCGCGAAATCCTGATCTTTTGCGGTCGTGACAATGGCTAAGGTGAAGCGTTGCGCAAACGCTTTGAGCAAGGTCGGTACGCCCTGAATGGTCACGTCGTTGGTTCTCAAAAGGCGTTGATAGTCACGGTCCCTGCGAGCGATCGCATCCTGGATGTGTTGCTCGGGAATGCCTTGAACTCGCCCCCGTTCCCACACGTTGGCCCCCCGAGCCATGAGCGCTAAGTAGTCCTGATGACTGAGAGGCATGCCCAAGGCCTCGGCAGCCGAGGCAGTAGCTGCAAAATAAAGCGGCTCTGTGTTCACTAACACCCCGTCATGATCGAACAAGATGTGGCTATAGGTTTTTTGCATGGGGGTCGGGCGTAGTGGGGTTAGGTGGACTAGCCAAGCTTAAATCTGCTGATCTGAATGTCTGCTTCACCAATATCCGAATAGTTGTCCGTCACCCTGCCGCGGATGTATTGCATCCAGGAAAAGGAATCGTAACGTGATGCTTCACCGCTCATCGCCGTTAGGCGCGACCAGGGGTGTATTTGAGCATCGAATCTGGGTTGAAAGAAAAAAGGAATGCTGTAGCGGTCGCTGGCAACAGGCACCACGCGATGGACGCCCGCGATATAGTGATCATTGGTCCAAACCTGAAGGATGTCACCAATATTCACCACGATAGCCCCAGGCCTGGGCTCGACAGTGATCCACCCCTTCTTTTGGGAAAAGGCCTCAAGGCCGCCGATGTCATCCTGGAGCAGCAAGGTGATGGCTCCGGGGTCCGTGTGGTGATGCAGAGCCATATCGCCCAGGGGCGTTACCTGCGCCCGCTGATCCGCCGGAACCGGATCGCCCGGTGGATAATGATTCAGCCGAGCAGCGCTGGTATGGGACGCCCCAAAAGCGTGATCGATAACCTGCTGAGCCTCTGGGTGCTCAAACCCAAGGGCTTCCAGCACCATGCACATGGTCACCTCGGAGAGTGTCGTGAAACCCTCAAAGAAAGCGGCCAAGGCGGGCTTGAACGACGCGGGTTCGTCAGGCCATCGAGTGTGCTTGGCAGGGTCCCTGGATATGTGGCCCCCGGTTTTAAAGTCAAACACCTCTTTCTGATCCCGGCGGCGTTTTGTAAGCTCCCGATCATAGTAACCCAGCGGATTTATCTCACTTCGACCCACCTTTAACTTTTTCTCTCTGGGTAACGAGAAGAATGCCCGAGCAGCCTGAAAAACCCCGGCGACTTCCGCATCTCGACCATGATTGACCAGTAGAAAGAAGCCATGATCCTGGCAGGCATCGAGCAGGGCTTGTCGATCACTGACTGTAAGCCCTGAACGGCAGTAATCGGCCAAATCTAGTGTGGGAATCTGCATCTTTCCATCACCTTGGGACAAGTTGTCTGACGTTACCAAGGGCAACTGCCCCAGGGCAATTTCCAGTGGCTACAGTCGAGCAGCCAGTTGAGAGAGAGCCACGCTTGCGCCATCGGGATCCTCCCGCAGGCCCTCATATTGATGGACGGCCTGGGCCTCCGGTGCCACCGTCAAAAGCGCATCCAGCATGTCTCCTGGCGCAACGCGAAATCGTTCAGATTGTGGTCCGGCAAGAGCGGAGCTGTCAGGCCACTGTAAATGCTCTTCGACAATCAGCAAACCGCCTGGCGCCAGGGCGGGAACGAGCAGGCGCGCATACTCTGGCAGCATGAAGCGAATCAGAGTGATGACCGCATACTGTCCTTTAACAAGAAGAGGCGGTTGGGCAACCAGGTCTCTACACTGCCAGTTGACCCGAACGCCACGGGAAATTGCCGTATCGGCGGCCCGGGCCAGGGCAACGGGGGAGACATCCATAGCATCAACGCGATAGCCCAGTTGCGCGAGGTATAGGCTATTGCGACCTGCACCGCAGGCAACGTCCAGGGCCCGGGCACCCCGAGCAGGTGGCAAGACGCCTTGGTCGGCCAATTCAGACAGGATTGCACTAGGCCAGGGGCGCCGGGTGTAGGCACCTTCTCGATATCGATCATCCCATCTCCGCCTATCCGTTTGCATTGCATCCAGCCTGGCTCATTTGACCTTCATCCTCGCCGAAATCCTTGCCTCGGGAAAGGCGTGTTGCGCGAAGACAGAGGAGCCGCTACCGTGGCGATCCAAAAAAACGCTTGATACCGAAATGTTGTCTTTCTCCTCCAAGGCTGCCTACGACCATGTGGCAATTTGGCTCTCTGGTCTCTGTTTGCTGCACTGTCTCGCCGTGCCAGTGGCGCTCTTGCTTGCGCCAGGCATCGCCGAGTACTTGGTCGGTAGCGAAACACAGGTACATTGGCTGCTTCTTGGACTAGCCGTCCCTATCAGCATAATTGCCCTACAGCGGGGCTATCGGCGCTCCAAAAGCTATTTCACGCTGCTCCTTGGCTTTGGCGGACTCTCGCTCATGTTTTTAGGGGTAGTGCACCTGTTTGGCAAAACCGCAGAGGTTGCCCTCACCGCGATGGGGGCGACCTTGGTCATGGGCGCCCATATGCGGAATATGCTTAACCACAATCATTGAAAACGAGTTCGCGAAAGAAGGAGCTTCAATTATGAAATATGCAAATATTCTCGAAACCATCGGTAATACACCCATCGTCAAACTCAATCGGTTCGCACCCGATCATGTCGATATGTATGTCAAGGTGGAGTCCTTCAACCCAATGGCCTCGGTCAAGGATCGGTTGGCCTATGCCATTATGAAGGATGCCAGGGACAGCGGCGCGCTAACGCCTGGGCAAACCGTCATCGAAGCCACGTCGGGTAATACCGGTATTGCTTTGGCCATGGTTTGCGCGGTTATGGGGCACCCCTTCGTCGCTGTCATGGTAGAAACATTTTCGATTGAGCGCAGAAAAATCATGCGTGCCCTGGGGGCAAAGGTGATCCTAACCCCCAAGGAAGAGAAAGGCTCAGGGATGGTCAGGTATGCCGAAAAGCTTTCGACCGAGCGCGGATGGTTCTTGGCTCGACAGTTTCAAAACCCTGCCAATCCTGCCTATCACGCCAGCACCACTGGCCCCGAAATTTTAGCCGACTTCGCCGGCGAGCGTCTGGACTACTGGGTAACAGGATGGGGTACGGGGGGCACCTTGTCGGGTGCAGGCCGCACTTTGAAGGCCGCCCGACCCGAATTGAACATCGTCGCGGCGGAGCCCGAACAGGCAGCCCTTCTCTCTGGGGACAGCTGGTCACCACACAAAATTCAAGGATGGACGCCTGATTTTATCCCTGAGATCTTAGATCAGCAGATGCCAGACCAGATCATTAAAGTAGATGACGATGAATCTATGGACTGCGCCCTGAGACTGGGGCGCGAAGAGGGCATCTTCGTAGGGATTTCTGCCGGAGGCACTCTATCAGCGTCCCTCAAGATCGCGGAGACCGCAGAGCCTGGCAGCGTGATCTTGACCATGCTGGCCGATACCGCCGAGCGCTATCTGTCGACACCCTTGTTTGCATCGATCAACGAGGGCTCTGATGACGACTGGCTAGAAAGTACCTAGCGGCAGGCTCGCCGCTCCAATTTTTGCCCAAAGTATGAAGAGATTATGGATTGTGCCGGCCTAACCCACTGACCCGCTTAGTTATTTTTTCAGGGCGCAGTTACAGTGAGGTTTGGCGCCTTCCTTTACCGATGAACTCCTGTATATTTGCTTACCTCACCGGTCGGTGCTGGACATTCATACAGTCATCTTGCTCGGCAGGGCAGTTGTAGATTTGATGGACAGACCGGCCGGATGAGACCAACCCCCTAATCTTTATCGACTTCCCCCCAAATTTTATGGGTCGGGAAAGCCCGGTAGCGCTGCGAGCCAATCAAACGAGCCATCGGAAACCGCAAGAAATTCTGGGTTCAGCAGGCTCTCCTTGCTGTTGTAGGGCAACGACGCGCCGTCAGGCGTGAGCACCGCACCCCCTGCAGCCTCCAACACCGCCTGAGCTGCACCAATGTCCCATTCGCTTGTTGGCCCCAGGCGGGGATAAATATCCGCCAAGCCCTCGGCCAATACGCACAGTTTGAGCGAGCTGCCCACCGGGCGTCGTTCACAGGGCGAAAACCGCGCCTCAATCTGTTCAAGGTAGGATGCAAGCCTATCCCCACCGTGACTTCGACTGGCGACCACCGTAATCGACTGTGCGTGTGCATCTCGCCGCTGTGGAGACAGCAGCCGACTGTTGCCCTGCTCATAAACACGGGCCTCAGCCTGCCCGACGTCGCCCACATATATCTTTTGCTGAACCGGCACGCCCACCACTCCAAGGATGGGATGTTGCCCCTCGATCAGGGCGATATTTACCGTGAATTCCCCATTTCGATTCACGAACTCCTTGGTGCCATCAAGGGGGTCAACCAACCAGTAGCGATCCCATTGCTTTCGCACCTCATAGCCGGGAGGCTCAGACTCCTCGGATATGACCGGTATGTCTGGGGTCATCAGGGTGAGACCATCAACAATCACCTTGTGCGCAGCCAGGTCAGCCTGAGTAAGCGGTGAAGCATCCGCCTTGGCCACAACGCTAAAGTCACTCTCATACACATCGAGAATGGCTTGCCCTGCCCGATCGACGATGTCCAGCAGAGTCGGAATCCAGGGTCCAAAGGGTGATTGAGTCATGTCGCAGGGCCTCCTTGAATAGAACTTTTTATTGCCGCGTTAAGTGCTCAACCCGCGTCAAGCGAAGGGTTTGGGGCTTAGCGCCGAAATGACACACGCCGCCTCTGAGTCTCTGCCCTGGGGCAAGAGCAGGTCGCCCTGTCTAACGTTCAGGACGACAAAGTCATCTTCAGGTAACACGCACGGGTGACGATCCGGTGCTATCGTAACATTGATACGACGACACGGATGTCATCTCGCCATGAGCCGGTTTTGAGGTCTTTCTCAAACTCTCCGGGGTCCACTTGCCCGCGCGCCTGCCTAAGGCGACAGGATCGCTAAGGCGGCTTATTCTGTGCTGGTTCGGGTTGAACGAGTATCTGCAGCCAAGGGCTCTCGCCAAGGCGAGGATTCAAATAAGGAAAAGAATGAACTTATTCGCTGGAAATACGGGTCTGGAAGCAACCCCCCAAACCCAGAGTAGGGCCCTTGATTGGCACCGTATCGACACGGTGCTTCTCGATATGGACGGCACGCTGCTTGATCTGCACTTTGATAATCATGTCTGGGACACCGTAGTGCCCAAGGCCTACGCAGCCCACCTGAATATACCCGCCCATAGAGCGCAAATGCTGATTCAGGCGCGCGTGAATGCAGTGACCGGAACCATTCCTTTTTACAGCTTTGCACATTGGCATGACTATACCGGCCTGGACATCGTTGCCCTGCACCGCCTGGCCGCTAGGCTCATCGGTTTTCGCCCGGGAGCCGAAAACTTCCTTTCCACGCTTCGCAAAAGGGGAAAGCGCGTTATCATTGCTACCAACGCTGACAGACAGTGTCTTGGCGTGAAAGACGAGGTTTTAGCCATCAGTAATTGTGTAGACCAAGTGATCTCCAGCCACGACTTCGGCATCCCCAAGGAGCAGCAGGCTTTCTGGCAGGCGCTTCAGGACACCACCTCATTTGATCCGACAAGGACCCTGTTCGTGGACGATACCCATCGCGTCCTGGATGCTGCCTCGCAGTTTGGGATCACCGAGACCTGGGCCGTATCAAACCCCGATTCGAAGCGGCCGCCCAAGCAGCAAGACGCCTATCCGAGCCTCAACCACTTTGACGAGATTTGTCCCAGTCGCTAATGACGGGCGTTCGCATTGATCGTTGGCTCTGGGCAGCGCGGTTTTTCAAGACTCGATCCCTAGCCAAGTCCGCTGTCGAAGGGGGCAAAGTTCACCTCGATGGCCAGCGCACGAAGCCAGCAAAAGAGCTGCGCGCGGGCCAGACGATCAGCATACGTCGCGGCAGTTTGCAGCAAACTATTGTCGTCGAGGCGCTGTCAGATCAGCGTGGCCCCGCCAGTGCCGCGCAAGCCCTGTATCGGGAGACGGAAGAGAGCATTGAAGCGCGCGAAAATCTATCCAGCCTACTCCGCATGCAAAGAGCCGGCCTTGTAGCGCCTCAGCGAAAACCTGACAAACGTGGCCGAAGGGCGCTGACCCAACTGCGGGATAAAGACCGCGACTGGCATGATGAGCCCGCTGGCTCAAATGACCCCACGAACTAGGACTCGCCGATGAGCACTGCAGCAGAGGCGCTTGATCCAGATTGGCATCTGATGCAGCGTTAGCGGCATGGATATCCTGCATCGCTTTAGTTTTGTCAATCAGCCCATTCGCGGTCAGTGGGTCAGGCTATCGACGACGCTGAGCGATGCGAGCCAATTCCGCGCTTACCCTGCCCCGGTACAGGCCCTCCTTGGTCAGATGCTCGCGGCAGTCGCCATGATTGCTGACAATCTCAAATTTTCTGGCGCCGTTGCGCTTCAGTCCCAGGGGAAGGGCCACCTAAAGCGTTCTCTCGCTGAATGCAGAGATCAAGGCGCCCTGAGAGGCATCGTTCATCTGAACTCGGAAGCAGATTTGCCAGATGCGGGAGAATCTTTGCAGCGATGGCTGCAGGATGGGCAGCTAGCAATCTCTCTGCTGCCTGACAGCGACACGGGCATGCAGCCTTATCAGGGCCTGGTTTCCTTGGCAGAGGGAGATTTGGCGGCCTGCATGCAGGCCTACTTTGAACAATCTGAACAACTGGACACGCGACTCTTTTTCGCCTGGCAGCCGGATACGGTGACCGGCCTGTTACTCCAGCGGCTGCCAGATGACCCCAAGGCAAACGAAATGACCGTGGAAGGCGCTCGAGACGCTTGGGAAACCCTCACCACCCTGGCGGCTACCGTGCGTGACGAGGAGCTGAGAACGCTGGGGCCGGATGCGCTCATTCAGCGCCTCTTCAACGAGTACCCCTGCCGACTCCATGATCCTCGCCAGTTGGAATACCGGTGCTCCTGCACCCCGGCAAAAAGCGACAACACCCTCATGATGCTTGGCAGGGAGGACCTTGTTGCGCTTTCAGAGGAACGGGACACCATCTTTGTTGACTGTGAGTTCTGTGGGCGCCAGTACCGCTACGGAGCACCAGAAGTGGAGATGTTGCTCACGGAGCTAGACCGCCGCATCAATCCAGGTAGCGCAGCAGACGAGGGCATCCACTGATCCGACCTTGAGCCCTGGTCACCGAGAAATAAGTTAACTCAGGTGTATGCAGCCCTAAATACTCTGGCATAATCCTACGCCTCTTTGAAACCCGTTAAGCAGCATGGCTCAAGAAGCAGAATCACAAATGAATCGCACCCGGTTCAACGACCTTTCCTCAACCGATCTCGCAGAGCAAGCGGTACTGAGGGGTGAAGGGCGTTTCGCCAGCAATGGCTCCATCGTCGTTGAAACCGGCCAACGAACCGGGCGGTCCCCCAAGGACCGCTTTATTGTTCGAGAGCCCTCTACCGCCGAGCACATTGACTGGGGCGTGATTAATCAACCCATCGGCGGTGAGATTTTTGACCACTTGTGGGACCGTGTGCAGGTCCACCTTGGCGGACGGGAAACGTTCCTCTCTCACCTCCACGTTGGCGCAGATCCCGAGCATTACCTGCCCATAGAAGTGACCACTGAATATGCATGGCACGCGCTCTTCGGGCGCGCGCTTTTCATCAAACCCGACCACTACAACCCCCACAACAAAGAAGCTTGGCAGGTCATCAATGCGCCAAACTTCGTCTGTGAACCCGAGCGGGATGGGACTAACAGTGATGGCGCCGTCATGATCAACTTTGCGCAACGCAAAGTGCTCATCGCGGGTATGCGCTATGCGGGTGAAATGAAGAAATCCATGTTCTCCGTGCTGAACTTTTTACTTCCTGAAAAAGATGTCCTTCCCATGCACTGTTCCGCCAACAAGGGGCCGGATGATGACGTTACGTTGTTTTTTGGCCTCTCGGGGACTGGCAAGACTACGCTTTCCGCAGACCCAACACGCCAGCTGATCGGCGATGATGAACACGGTTGGGGTAAGGGCACCGTGTTTAACTTCGAGGGGGGATGCTATGCCAAGTGTATTGATCTCACCCGGAAGAATGAGCCGGTCATCTTTGATGCCATTCGCTTTGGTGCGATTGTCGAAAATGTTGTTGTCGATGCGGATAGGAACCCTGATTACGCGGACAGCAGCCTCACTGAGAACACCCGGGCTTGCTACCCGAGAAGCAACATCGAAGCCAAAGTGCCTGAGAATCGTGCGGGTGAGCCCAACAACGTGATCTTCTTGACCTGTGACGTCAGCGGGGTGCTGCCCCCGGTTTCGGTCTTGAGCAAGGAGGCTGCCGCCTATCATTTCTTATCCGGCTACACGGCCCAGGTCGGCTCAACTGAAATTGGATCCACCGAGGCATACAGCGCCACATTCTCTACCTGCTTTGGTGCGCCTTTCTTTCCGCGCCCGGCAGGCGTTTATGCAGACTTGCTGATCAAGCGCATTGAGGAGTTTGGTGCCCGGGTCTATCTGGTGAATACCGGCTGGACTGGCGGTGGCTATGGCGTAGGGAGTCGATTTGATATCCCAACAACCCGAGCCATTATTGCGGCCATCCAGAGCAATCGTTTGGCTGACGTGGATTTGGACCACTTGCCCGGTTTTAATCTCAGTATTCCTAGATCGGTTCCCGGCGTCTCCACGGCCCTGCTCAACCCCAGAGAAACCTGGACAGATCAGGATGCCTATGATGAAGCAGCCAATCGCTTGGTGGATAAATTTATTGCCAACTTCGAGCGCTTCAACGTTGACGAATCCATCATTGCCGCTGGCCCGCAACGTCAAAACTAGCGGTTGCGGGCAGCTTGTTCTTGCCGATACGTCTGGTTAATGCTGGACTGTCGGTAACGGTGCCTGGTGGCCGCTGCTAGCTTGAGTGATATGACGCTATCTGAGCACATTTTGGACACCCTGCGTCATCCCAGTTTTTGCCTTGATCAGCTCCGCCGGGGTATCGAGAAAGAAAGTTTGCGGGTCACGCACGACGGCGGGCTCGCGCTGACGCCCCACCCCAAGTCCCTGGGGTCAGCCCTCACGCATCCCAACATCACTACGGATTTCTCTGAGGCCCAGCTTGAGCTGATTACGGGCATCCACTCAACGCCACACGCGTGCCTTGACCAGCTGTTTCGCATCCACCAATTCGTGCAAACCCACCTTGGTGAGGAATTGTTATGGCCCAGCAGCATGCCTTGCCGGCTCGAGCCCGCTCAGGAGGCCATTCCCTTGGGGCGCTATGGCACCTCAAACATTGGTCAAGCGAAAACGGTTTATCGCCGGGGCCTCGGCAACCGCTACGGTCGCGTGATGCAAACAATTTCGGGTATTCACTATAACTTTTCCCTTCCGGAGCAAGCGTGGCAAGCCCTAGGCAAACAAAGCAAAGAACAGCGAACGGATGCTTACTTTGACCTTATTCGAAATTTCAGGCGCTGGTCTTGGCTGCTAATCTATCTTTTGGGCAGCTCGCCGGTGGTCAGCCGGTCCTTTATACGCAGCGAAGATCATCAACTGGCCTATCTTGGTGAAGGGACCTATGGCCTTCCGGACGCGACGTCTTTGCGTATGGGCCGTTTGGGCTACCAGAGCGATGCTCAGGCCGGCCTTGATGTTTCCTACAATTCCCTTGAGGAATATTCGCTGTCCATTCGCAAGGGACTCACCCAGCGCTATCCGGATTATCAGCGATTTGAACCCAACGCCCGAGGCGAACTGCCACAGCTCAACGACGCGGTGCTACAAATCGAGAACGAGTTCTACGGCGCCATCAGACCTAAGAGGACCATCAAGTCCGGCCAACGCCCGCTTACCGCGCTGGCTGCAGACGGCGTCGAATATGTCGAGGTGCGCTGTCTTGACCTAGACCCCTTCGAACCCCTGGGTATCGGCCTGGCACAAATTAGATTCTTAGATACATTTTTGCTGTTGTGTGCGCTTTCGGAAAGCCCGGTTGAAACAAAGACAGATCGCGACCAAATGAGCCGCAACCAGACCCTTATTGTGGAGCAGGGGAGAAATGCCTCTCTCATGCTGGAGCGACAGGCCAAAAGATCGAGCGTAAAAACTTGGGGCCTGGAAATTCTGAACGCCTGTGAGCCCATCGCACAAGCCTTAGACCAGGCCCACGGTGGTCAGGATTACGTGCAAAGCCTCTCCCAGCAAATCGAAAAAATTAAAGTCAGCCGCCTCACCCCCTCCGCTCGAATCTTAGACGGCGTCGCCGCCTCAGGCTCGTTTGCTGAGTTCAGCCTGCAGCGGGCAAAGGCCCTTCATCAGTCCTTACTGGAACAGCCGCTCCCTGCCGACATGCTGCAGGCCCTTAATGCCGAAGCGGCAGCCTCGCTGGCTACACAAAAACACCTGGAACAAGAAAGACAGGATCCGTTTCCAGTCTTTCTAACCCGATACTTAGATCTCTAGTACGGGCGCCAAAGCGTGAATTTTCTAGCTCACTGTGCGCTTGCCGCCGACGCTGCCAAAGTTTGGGGCCGAGATGATGACTTCAAAAACGGCCTGTTGGCCGGGGCCATCTTGGCAGACTTTAAGAAGGGCACTATCAGCGCTGAGCTGCCTGCATCACTCAGGCTGGGCATTCAGTTACACAGGCGGATCGATGCCGTCTCTAACGGCGAACCCGCAATCCGCGAGAGCCTAGCCGCGTTCCCGGCACCCTATCGTCGGTTTGCGCCGATATTCGTAGATATCCTTGCCGATCACTACCTGTCACAAACTTGGCATGAATTCTACTCAACCGACATAGAGCACTTTGCTGCACGATGCTGTTTGGCCGGAGAAGAGTTCGCCGCCTTTCGCCCCGCTGGCACCGAATCGTTCTTTCACTACCTGGCCGAGACCCACCTGCTAGCGCAGTATCACCAGTGGTCAACGGTTGAGCGCGGCTTCAAATCTGTGCTCCGCCGGCTGGGAAAGGAACAGTGGCTGGACGCAGTTTGCGAGCTGGCTGTAAAGCAGCAAGGTGCAGGCCTGGCGTATTTCCGCCTATACTTCCCCTCCATAAGAGCCCAGTTAGCCAACTGGACCGACCTGGCGAATTCAAGGGAGATCGCTTTTGAAAGCCGTACTGTGTGAGGCATTTGGCCCCCCAGAGAGCCTGAGGCTAACCGACATAGCGCCTCCTGCCCTCAAGCCCGGACACGTGGTAGTTGATATTCGGGCAACCGCCCTGAACTTTCCCGATGTGCTGATGATCGAGGGCAAATACCAGTCCCAGCCCAAAATGCCCTTTTCGCCCGGTGGAGAAATTGCCGGTATTGTTTCTGCTGTCGCAGACGACGTAGACCTCTGGCGGGTCGGCGATGAGGTCTTTGGTGGGTGCGGACATGGTGGCTTTGCGGAACAGATTTGTGTTCCAGCATTGGCGCTCAAAGCCAAGCTCCCGTCTATGACCTTTGCCCAAGCTTCCGGGATAAGCACCACCTACGGTACCTCGTACTATGCGCTTAAGCAGCGCGCTCAACTGCGCGCCGGAGAAACGTTATTGGTACTCGGTGCCGCAGGAGGCGTTGGTCTGGCCGCCGTTGAGCTGGGGAAGGCCCTGGGAGCGCGCGTTATTGCGGCCGCCTCGACCGAGGAGAAACTCGCCGTTGCGAAAAGCGCTGGCGCAGACGACCTTGTTAACTATGGCGACGGAGAACTCAAAGAACGTGTCAAAGCGCTAACCGACGGCCAAGGCGCAGACGTCATTTATGACCCCGTTGGCGGCCCCTTATTTGATCAGTGCATGCGCTGTATCAACTGGGGAGGACGCGTGCTGGTGGTTGGCTTCGTTGGGGGAGACATTCCCAAGCTGCCGACTAACTTGGTCTTGCTCAAGAGCTGTCAGGTCGTGGGCGTATTCTACGGAGCTTTTTCCATGCGCTTCCCCGAGCAAAACCGAAAAAACTTCTCGGAGCTGATGGCGTTATTTGGATCGGGTAAGATCACACCTCTTATCGGTGCAGAATATAGCCTGGAAGAATACGCAGACGCCCTGAACTGTCTTGCGCAGCGCCGAGCCATTGGAAAAGTAGTTGTAACCATCAAATGATAAATCACCTCAAAACAGAAGATTGGGCTCTCCTAACCTGTTTACTTTGCGGAGCATTGCTCTGCACAGCCCTCTTCATGGAATATTTTTTGGGTCTCGCACCCTGTCCCCTCTGCATGATGCAAAGAATTTGGTTGGCCCTTGTCGGTCTAGTCGCCTACCTGGGGCTCTGCCACAACCCCCGGTGGGGCATATATCCCCTGGTTTGTGGGCTGTGTGCAGTCATTGGTGCCGCTTTTTCTGTGCGTCAGCTGTGGCTGCAAAGCCTGCCGCCTGAGCAAGCACCAAGCTGCGGAGCCCCGATGTCCTTCCTCATCGAAACTGGGAATTTCGGGCAACTCCTAACCGCTATGACATCGGGCACGGGCGACTGCGCTTCGGTAAGTTGGTCCATGCTGGGTCTGAGTATTCCTGGTTGGCTGCTTCTATTCTTCATTGTGCTGGCAGGCTGCTGTGTTATGCAGCTTCGCCGAGGCCTTGGCTGACGCGCAGACGGCGTGACGGAGCTGGTGCAGTCAGGCTGTCGCCTGGTATATTCGCCGCTTGCACTCACCCGTCTGGCCTAGAGCACCCGGACCTAACTAAGGGTAGCCGCTGCTCATAGGGCTTTAAACGAGAGCGCCTGATGGCGTGGATTAGACATGCGGAAAGAAACAAAACATATCTTGGTCGCCAACAGCAAGGGCGGTTGTGGTAAGACCACCATAGCGATCAACCTGACCGTTGCGCTGGCGCTAAAGGGTGAGCGCGTCACCCTGCTCGACCATGATCCTCAAGGCAGTTGTCGTCACTGGACCGCTGCACGAAGCCCGGAGATGGAACCCGTGCTGGTCAAAAATGCGTCAGCCCCCAGTGTCGAGGTGAGCCGCTTGGTGGATCATGAAACTGACGTTTCCATCATAGATACCGCGCGTGGCCCAGGCATGGATGCGGCCTTTAATGAACTCATCAAACTCTCAGATGTGATCTTGGTGCCCATGTTGTCTTCCGCTTTGGACATTCGCGCAGGAGAACGGTTCATTACTGATCTCATGACGAATCGGCTGTTTCGAGCAAAGCCTCGCCCGTTAGGAATTATCTGTAATCGAGTTTCAGGGGACACCGCATGCTATCAAAAACTTGTGCACTTCCTTAGGTGCCTTGACCTGCCGATCATTGCCCAATTTCGCGAATCTCCCGTCTATGCGCGCGCCGTTGAGGAAGGCCTGGGCATTATGGAGATGACGAACAACAGAGCGGCGCGCAAGGAATACAGCGCCTGGCACAAGCTCATGGAGTGGATTGACCATGCTCCGAGCGCTACGACATCACCACTCCCGCTTGCGGCGGGAAAGCGCGCGCGAGCCGTCCCTTCTGCTGGCGTCACGCCCTCCGCAACAAATCAGCGATAGGGTGCTTGCCGTGAGCGGGCCCTCACTTCAAGAACGCTTGGGGCATACGCCACCCTAGATGATACGCATCAGCGATTTAAGCTTTCAACGCGCCGGGGAAACGCTTTTCTCAGGCGTAAACCTTGTGGTCTACCCCGGCCAAAAAGTAGCGATAACCGGCAGGAACGGGGTGGGCAAATCAACCTTGTTCAAAATCATCCTGGGCCAGCTAGAGGCAAGCCACGGCGAAGCTGACTATCCCGAAGATTGGTCCGTTGGCTATATGGCCCAGGAAGTCGAAGCAACCGACCGCTCTGCCCTGGATTTCGTGATCGACGGTCACCGCTTGCTGCGGGATATCGAAGCTCGCATCGAGGTCACCGAGGACCCGGAAAAACAGGCAACGTTGTACAGCCAATATGATGACTTAGGCGGCTACCAGGCACATGCAAGAGCTGGAGAAATACTGCATGGCTTGGGCTTTGGGGCCCAAGAGCAGCGTGAGCCCTATCGTTCTTTCTCGGGCGGGTGGCGGATTCGCCTTAACCTGGCACAGGCCCTGATGGCCCCCAGCGATCTTTTGTTGCTTGATGAACCCACCAACCACCTAGATTTAGAGGCCATCCTTTGGCTCGAAAATTGGCTGACCGCCTTCCCTGGCGCCTTGCTTATCATCGCCCATGACCGTGAATTTCTGGACTCGCTGGTAGGCACCGTCCTGCATCTGGCGGGGCACGGAGCGCGACGCTACACGGGCAATTATTCTTCTTTCGAACGACAGCGCGCCGAAGAGCTGGAACGAGAAAAGGCCGCTGTCGCCAAGCAGCAGGCCCAAATCAAACATATTCAATCCTTCGTGGATCGCTTTCGCGCCAAAGAGAGCAAGGCAAAGCAGGTTCAAAGCCGAATCAAGGCGCTAGAACGCATGCAGATGCATGCTGCCCTGCATGTGGATGCGGATTATCGCGTGGCATTCCGCGACCCGAAGAAGGTCTCAAACCCCATCGTCAACTTTCGGGATCTGACGTTGGGCTACGGGGATCAGGTCGTGTTGAAAAACGTGGGCCAGACCATTCTACCCGGCGCTAGAATCGGTGTTCTGGGTGCCAACGGGGCGGGTAAATCCACGCTGCTTAAAGCCATTGTTGGAGACCTCGAGCCCGTGGCTGGACAAATGCAGCGCGGCGAACACGGGAAAATCGGCTACTTTGCTCAACATCAGCTTGAATCCTTAGTCACGTCTCAGTCGGCCTTCTACACCATGATGTCCCACTATGAGCAGCTTACGGAGCAGCAGTGTCGTGACTATTTAGGAGGCTGGGGTTTTAGCTTGCCGATGACTGTGCGGCCGATCAAAAGCCTATCCGGAGGGGAGAAGGCACGTTTTGTGCTGGCGCTCCTGGCCGCAGATCAGCCTGCCCTGTTGGTGCTGGATGAGCCTACTAACCACCTAGACTTAGATATGCGTGATGCCCTGGCTGTCGCCTTGGGTGCCTACCAAGGTGCAGTCATCGTAGTGGCCCACGATCGCAGCCTGCTGGAGAAAATTGTGGATGAGCTGTGGCTCGTCGAAAATCAAACTCTAAGCCTGTATCAGGGCGATTTGGCCGACTATACGGCTGCACGCCAAAAACTCGATTCGAACACCAAGACCCCTGGCGCTGAAGGCGCTTCGAAGAAAGAACAGCGTCAGGAGCGAGCCAAAACAAGAGCATCCTTAGCCAACCTCAGGAAACAGGTCAAGGAAGGGGATAAGCGAATTGAGCGGCTAAACTTAGAGCTGAACGACCTTGAGGTCACGCTGGCAGACAAAAAAACCTATGACGAGATGCCCACAGACCAGCTCAATGGTCTTCTGGCTAAATCAGGCAGCCTTCAAGCTGAACTTGCCGAGGCGGAGGAAGCCTGGCTAGAGGCCAGCGCAGCCTTGGAAGCCGCCCTGGCCTAGGCCTGGACTAGGAGAGCGCGCCACGACTCTTGGGTATACTCTGCCCGGCAAACATTTGGAGCGGCCATGCGACAGTTCCCTAAAACACGGTTAAGACGGAACAGAGAAAAAGACTTTGTGCGTCGGTTAGTCAGAGAAAATGCAATAACTGCCGACGATCTCATTTATCCAATGTTCGTGATCGAAGGCAAAAACCAAGCAAGCGATATCGCTTCCATGCCGGGTATCCAAAGGCTGTCCATTGACCGGCTGGTAGAAGAAGCCCGGCTTCTTTCCGAGCTTGGACTAACGGCCATCGCCCTCTTCCCCAACGTTGAGCCAAGCCTTCGAACCCTGGATGGTGCAGAAGCCTATAACGATCAAGGTCTAGTTCCCCGGGCCGTAAGAGCCGTCAAAGCGGCTTTGCCGGAGCTAGGCGTCATAACCGACGCAGCCCTGGATCCCTATACCAGCCATGGGCAAGACGGCATCCTTGATGATCAGGGCTACGTAGCCAACGACATCACGGTGACAGCCCTCTGTCGGCAATCCATTGTCTGCGCCGAGGCCGGCGCCGACGTCATCGCGCCCTCAGACATGATGGATGGACGAGTAGGGTCCATTCGCGAGGCGCTGAATGAGGCAGAGCAGGTCAACACAAGAATCATGGCGTACTCTGCCAAATATGCCTCTGCCTACTACGGACCTTTCAGGGACGCAGTGGGTTCTACGGCAAGCCTCGGGCGCGGCGACAAGAAGACCTATCAAATGGACCCAGCCAACGGTGATGAGGCGCTGCATGAGGTCGCCATGGACATCCAGGAGGGGGCTGACATGGTTATGGTCAAACCGGGCCTTCCCTACCTCGATATCGTGCGTCGAGTTAAGGATACCTTCCAGGTCCCTACCTTTGCTTATCAAGTGAGCGGGGAGTACGCGATGCATATGGCTGCCATTGATCAGGGCTGGCTAGGCGAAGAGGTGATAGAGGAGTCTTTGCTCTGTTTTAAGCGTGCGGGGGCTGACGGAATCTTGAGCTATTTTACGAAACGTTGGTTACTTGGTCAGAGCCAGCAATAGCGCCTGGTCTTTGATCGAGTTCCCTCCGGCGGGGGGACATCGCTCCAAGATCGGTGCTATTATTTTAACCTTTAAAAAGGAGATATTTTATGAGCGACCATATCGTTCATACCACGGACGGCGGTTTTGCGACCGATGTCTTGGGTGCAGATAAGCCCGTGTTGGTAGATTACTGGGCGGAGTGGTGCGGTCCCTGCAAGATGATCGCGCCCATCCTGGACGAAATTGCCGGTGAGTACGCGGACCGCCTGAAGGTCTGCAAGTTAGATATCGATACCAACCAGGCTACACCTCCAAAGTACGGAATTCGAGGCGTGCCGACGCTCATGCTTTTCAAGAACGGAGAAGTGGAGGCCACCAAGGTCGGCGCACTGAGCAAATCCCAGCTTCAAGCGTTCCTGGACAGCAATATCTAGGGGACTCCCCACAGCGCATTAGGTCACCAACCTGGGCCCCCGAGTTCGATATCGGGGGCTAAACAGAACCTAAGGCTTAATCACAAAGCGCTTGACGCAATCATCAAATCAACTAGACTCAGTGGTGAGTGGGTGGCAGCAATGGGGATTTCAGGTGCCAACCTGACCGCTGACCCCCCTCTTAATTCCTTATTTTTACTCAAGAGTTTCGTCCGCAGGTCGACGCTCGTCTACTCATCAAAACGGCTCCCTCTATAACTATGGCTATGCATTTATCGGACTTAAAGCGTCAACCGGTAGCGGAACTTATCGACACCGCTAGGGAAATGGGACTGGAGAATGTGGGCCGGTCACGCAAACAAGAAGTGATCGCGGCAATTGTTCGCAAACAGTCCAAGAACGGTGAGGACATCTATGGCGAGGGCACGCTTGAGATTCTGCAGGACGGCTTTGGTTTTCTACGCTCCCCCGATAGCTCCTACCTAGCAGGACCAGACGACATCTACGTCTCACCCAGTCAGGTACGGCGGTTCAACCTTCGTACTGGTGACAGCATCGCCGGAAAGATTCGGCCGCCCAAGGACGGAGAGCGTTATTTTGCCCTGCTCAAAGTCGATCAAATCAACTTTAGCGAGACCAACAGCAAGACCCACAAGGTCCTGTTTGAAAACCTCACTCCTCTGTTTCCCGATGAAAGACTTAAGCTCGAGCGAGGTAACGGCAGCACCGAGGACTTAACGGCGCGTATCGTTGACCTGGTAGCACCTGTGGGAAAGGGGCAGCGCGCCTTAATCGTATCGCCTCCGAAGGCGGGTAAGACCCTGGTGCTGCAAAACATTGCTCAATCCATCACGGCAAATAATCCCGAAACGGTGCTCATCGTGCTGCTCATCGACGAGCGCCCTGAAGAGGTCACGGAAATGCAGCGTTCGGTTCGGGGGGAGGTAGTCGCCTCTACCTTTGACGAGCCGCCATCACGACACGTTCAGGTGGCTGAAATGGTGATCGAGAAGGCCAAGCGTTTAGTTGAGCACAAAAAGGATGTGGTCATTTTGCTGGACTCGATCACGCGCTTGGCGCGCGCCTACAACACTATCGTACCGTCCTCAGGCAAAGTACTGACTGGCGGTGTAGATGCACATGCCCTAGAACGCCCTAAGCGATTCTTTGGCGCCGCTCGAAACATCGAAGAAGGTGGCAGCCTCACCATCGTGGCCACGGCTCTGGTCGACACGGGGTCCAAAATGGACGAGGTGATTTACGAAGAATTCAAGGGCACCGGTAACCAGGAACTTCATCTAGAGCGCAAGATCGCCGAGAAGCGCGTTTATCCGGCGATCAACATTCGGAGATCAGCTACTCGAAGAGAAGAGTTGTTGATGACTGAGGAAGAACTCCAGCGGGTCTGGATTTTGCGCAAGCTGTTGCACGATATGGACGATATTGCAGCCATCGAGTTTATTCTCGATAAGCTTAAGGACACCAAAACGAACGATGAGTTCTTTAGCTCAATGCGGCGTTAGCGGAGCTTACTGAGCACGCGCCTGCACCAATAGCCCTGCACCGCGCTCTAGATCTCCCAGTCCAACCAACACCTCTCCCAACGCTGCTTGATGCTCACCGGTGTCAACGCCGCTTTTCTCAGCCGCTCGCAGCGCGAGCTCAAAATTATCCTTGGCCTTAAGGGGCTGGCCGCCGAGCACGTAGAGCCGGCCGAGCGTATGCAAGGCATCTGCATCATCGCGGCGCTTGGAGCGCCACTTCTTGGCCACGCTAATTCTTTTTTCCAGACCGAGATCCGACTCTAACCGTCCATAAAGCCTGACGAGGTGTGCATCCCATATCCCGGGCAAAGCGGTATCAATCACCTCAAGAGCTGCGTCGACTTGGTTGGCTTCGACCAACATTGACACCCATCGTCGGAATAAAGCGGCCTCCTTGCGCCATCGCCGAGGTATCAACGTTATCGCTTTCTTGGGGTCCGCAACGGACATTAGGCGGGCGGCCATGATTACGCAGGCCTTATCTGTCAACGTCTCAGATTTTAGGAGGCTCCCTTTTTCAAGCTGCGGCCAAATGGTCGCCAACCGCGCCCAGTCGCCTAGCCTAACAAAGGCCTCTGCCAGCAGTGGATAAACATTAGCAGGCGTCGCGGTTTTTGCCGCCAAGGCTTCACCCAGAGCCACCACCTCCTCAAGGTTTCCGTCGGCCAATAAGAACTGAATTCGGATACATTGGATTTCGCCGTGATATTTAGGGTGTTTCTCTGCGACCTTAGACAGGGCGTAATCCCGATACGCCAGTTTGCCCATTCGGTGCGCCGCCAGGGCTAACCCCAGAGCAGGCCAAAGCGTTCCCTCTGAGCGACCTGGGAGGCCACCTAAAATCTGGCCCGCGCGACCCCAGTCCTCCTGAATCAATGCCAGCGCAGCAAGGTTTTTCTGCTTGGATAGACCGTAGGCGCTGCGGTTGGCCCGCCAAGATCGGAGCAGCGAGACCTGGTCAAACATCGTTTTGAGCAATCGCGCGCCCACCCACAGCACCGCCGCGCCCAGTAGCGATACAACAAGCACAAATCCAACGCTGCTCTCGATCACCGTATCCGCATAACGGACCATCACATAGCCACTATCTTCCAGTAAGCGGGTGCCAAGCCAGCCACCTAAAACGATGGCGAGCAATACAAAGAACCACCTCATGGCGCGAGGCGCTCTAGCTCGTCCATCATGCGCAGGGAGCCTGATATATCCACAGTCGCCGCCATCACCTGCCGTTGGCTCAATTCGTTTAGCTTCGATGAGAAAGCAGCGACGGTGGCGTCGTCTTTGTCCATCCACCGTTTGACCAAAGCGTCCGCCGTTTTGAGGCTATCCTCGAAGGTAATTTGTTGTTGCCGCATCGCGGCCAACTGCGCCTGTTCGAGCGCCAGTAGAATCCTCAGCTGAACAATCTGTAAAACTTCGGCATTACCCACTTTCAACATTGCCGCGGAAGACACCTGACTTGAATCAGAAATGCGCAGGAAACGTTCTAGGCTATACCATGCCCCACGCCCGTCCCCAGCATCCGCTGGCTCGGGTGGCGTCCTGTCACGGCTCTGCCCTGGCGACTTGGGCAGCGCATTCGGCAGGGACTCTTTCAGGGCACCCAGTTGAGCATGGAGACCTGTCAAATCCACCGTGTCAGCATTCTCGAGCGCCAACAGCTCCTTGGCCAGCTGGGCGCGAACATCAAAAACTTGATAGTTATCGGCGGCTTGAATTTCTCGGAGGATGTCATCCGCAGCGGTCAACAACACCACTGCCGATGCAGGATCTTGATCCATTAGATGGCGTTGATTTGCTATCCGCATGAGATAACGCACTTCGGCCAGCTGCCAAAGCTGGGGCGTCGGCGGACTCTGTTTCTGCTCTGCAAACGCCCTGTCGGCCACCGTCTCCAGCTGCGCATCAATTCGCTCCACCTCGCTCCGAATCGCCTCTGCGAACTCTCGCTGAGTGCCGCTTAGACGCGCACTCTCAGCTTTTGAGAGGTCAGCGACTTCAGCGAGGCGGCGGGCCACATCTGACTCGAGTTCCGAAGCGGCATTGAGCATGGGGAATCCGGGTGGTGGCCCGAATACAGACATATAGAGCAAAAAACCTGAGAGGCTGACGGCAAGTAGGGCCAATAATGTCGCGAGCCAGGCTAAGCCATTGGAACGTCTTGGCACAGCTTGAAGCATCGGCTGCGAAGGCTCTTCCAGTGTCTGGTCGATTCGCTCATCTGACATCCTATGTCTTCCTTAAAACCGATCGGATCGAGTCGGCATCGTTATTGAGAGAGATGAGAATGCTGTCGAAGCCTAGCTCAGAGGCCGCGTTCGCGACCCTTTGAGAGGGAACGACGACAGTGGCCTGCAAGGGTATCTTAAAATGGTTGAGGATTTCACAGACTTGTTGCAATCCCTGAACAGATCCAACCCATATCACCTCCGGTAGTGTCTCCATGGCGCAGGATGGCCAGCGCCGCTCCCGACGATAGAGGACGAACCGTTCCAGGCGACAGCTCTTGCCCAGTTCGTTCTCTACCAAGTCACGCCCGCCCTCTCCTGAAAGCACCCACGCAAGATCGTCGGTCTGGAGGCCCTTAACCACATCTGTTTTCAAGATAGCCTCAGAGCTACTGTCGTCAGGTGTGCGCGCAACGATCCCGTATCTGGCTAGGGCAGACGCCGTCGCCGAACCAATTGCAATCATTTGAGCAGCGTCGTGTGAGGGCTTCCGGAGGTACTCCACGTATCCAGAGACCGCGTGCTGGGAAAGGAAGATCAACACCTTTGGCGTATCGCCCATGACCGGGGCTTGCGGGATAAGCTGCCGAATCGACGTGGCGGGCTCGCAGATAACGTGATGGCCCAAGGCACTGAGGTCGGCAGATATTCGTTCGGCAGCTGGCTGACTGTAGCTCACCCAGATCACCCGACTACCCTGTTGCGACGTCCCGTTCATTGGCCCGTTATTGACCGCCCACTATCGCTGACGACGCGCCGCTTCGAGAATATCCTGAGCACCACCCTCATTGAGCGCCTCTACCGCCTTCAGCGCCACGGCAAAGGGTTCAACGCCTTCCACAACGCTGCGAATGATACTGCCACCGTCCGGACTGGCGACCAGAGCCTCCAATCGAATGTCGCCCTGCTGCGATAGGACCGCATGAGCCGCAATGGGCAGAGAGCAATCACCACCCAGAGCCGCGCTCACCCCGCGCTCGGCCAAGACACAATTAAATTCCTTGGCATCTAAAAAGGGTTCCAGCAAGGCGCTCACGTCGCTTCCCTGCCGCGTCTCAATGCCTAAGGCGCCCTGCCCAGGAGCCGGCAGCATATCCGTCACTGCCATGGGAAATACATCGGTTCTTTCCATACCCAATCTAAGCAGGCCTGCGTAGGCCAAAATGATAGCGTCAAATTCTCCTGCGTCTAACTTCGCCAGCCGTGTATTCACATTGCCTCGGATAGGCTGCACATCCAGGTCAGGTCGCAATGCCAGCGCCTGGGCCCGGCGTCTAGCGCTTGAGGTGCCAAGACGGGCACCCTGGGGTAAGTCCTTAATGTTTTGATACCCGCCAACCAGAGCGTCCCGGACGTCTGCTCTAAAGCCCATCAGCGGCAGCGCAAAACCCGGCGCCAGCTTCGCCGGCAAGTCCTTGACAGAGTGCACGGCCAAATCGGCACGGCCATCAAGGATGGCAACTTCGAGCTCTTTGATGAACAGGCCCTTCCCGCCAACTTCCGTAAGCGGCGCATCAAGCCATCGATCGCCCAAGGTGGTCATGCCCACCAAGGACACCACCAGATTTGGATGCATGCGCTCCAACTCGTCCTTGACGAAGTTAGCCTGCCAAAGCGCTAACGCACTTTCCCGGGTCGCAATTTTAAGGTGCGGCATCTGGCTTTAAAGACGGCGAACAATTTTTCGCACGCCAGGCAAATGCCTACGGCTGATATAAACCGTTTCCTCAATGTCTTCGAGACGCACGCCAATCTGGCCGGTAACGCCCTTTTCAAGGCCTACGATGTGGTTTTTCGACACTAAGGCGTTGCGATGGACTCTCAAGAATAAATCCTCAAACTCGTGCTCAAGCTCTCGCAACGTTTCATCAATAATTACCTCGCCCCCAGCATGCCTAACGGTTACATATTTCTGATCCGCTCTGAGGTAACGGATATCATTTAGACTGACGAGCTCCACGCCCTTATAGGTTCGTGCACAAAGGTGAGTGCGCCTGG
>DKNY01000027.1 GCA_002470275.1 Gammaproteobacteria bacterium UBA7376
ATTTCCGCGAACATCAGTTCCAGATCAGCGTCTTCACTACTGTCTAATGTTTGCATGTTGCCCCCCTTTGGCTCATTTACGTATACGCGGGCAGATCCTCGACAGGTTCTGTGCGGAACGCGCTTTGTCCATGTTGTAACTGAACAAAACCTGGACAAATTTTCGATTCAGGCGATCCGGCTTGGTAAACGTCGCGTAAAACTGGACAAATCGCGTACAGGAGAGCGTCATGAACGCACCAGTCAAAAACTTACAAGCGTTGGAGCCACGACCTCTATACGGCATTGGCACCGTCGCCAGACTCACAGACCTGAAGTCAGACACGCTTAGAGTGTGGGAGAGACGGTATGGCCTGGGCGCAAGCTATAAGTCACCTACCGGGCGCCGTCAGTACACTCAATCAGATCTAGACCATTTGCAGTTGGTGTCTGCCCTCGTGAAGCAGGGTGTTAGGATTGGTGAGATCGCAGCGTCTGATCGCAAGACGCTGGAAGTGCTACTGGAGCAGCAGGATCATATGTCGCCGGCACGGTCTCTGCCGCCCGCAAAGCCGCGTGTGGTTTTCCTAGGCGCGGATCTCTGCCGATGGCTGGATGGCCATCAGGGCTGTATCTCAGGCGTATCGGCCTTACTGGCGAGAATGTCCGTTGATGACGCAGTGGCATCACTTAATGCCGAAGAGGCTTGCGACATGCTGGTGGTGCACTGTCCATCATTGACGATGCAGCAAATCAGAGGCGTTGAAGCGCTCGGTGAGCGTCTGGGTGTGCGCCGCACCATCGTTTTGTATCAGTTTGGCAACGACCAGTGGTTGGCAGAATTGGAGCGGATGGGGCACTCCGCGTTTCAGTACCCCATAGAGCCCTCGCAATTGGCCTTTGAAATCGGTCGCAGCCAGGTGCAGAAAGAGACGTCTCAGGGGGTTGGCAATCTGTCAGAGCTAATGCCCGCCAAGCCGCGCATGTTTAACGACGCTGAACTGCACGCGGCCGCCGAAGAAAAGGTGGTTCTGGACTGTGAGTGCCCGCGGCATCTTTCGGAGTTGATTAAATCTTTGAACGAGTTTGAAACCTATTCCAGTGCCTGCTCGGTGGACAACTGGAAGGATGCGGCCATTCACGCCAGCATTTACGCCTACACCTGCCAGGCGAGGCACTTGATGGAGAAAGCACTGCAGTCAGCTCTAGAAGGGCGGACCTTAAACGTTGATGCTACGCCCTAGCCGAGGCGCGTTTGATGTCGTTGGCGAGGGCTTCCCAAAGCGGGGACCCTCGCAGTTGCCAGAACCACAGGCAGACAGGTGCCAAAGTCGGCATGAGTAGCACATTGAACTGATACGTCAGCGCAATCAGGTCTGCAGGCGGCACGCCCGGCGCATTGAGGAAAGGTGCGCCGACCATTAACATTAAGTCCTTGCCCAGTATTGAAGCCAGACCAAATGCCATGATGAGCCAGAGCCAGAACAGACCAATGCAAAATTTGTACATCGCATCCTTCAGGTTAGCGGCCATTAATAGCGCCGTATAAAACGCAATAGAATACGAGACGAGACGCGTATTAATCTCGAGCGCTATCTGGTTGCCGGCGTCGGCGGCGGCCATGATCACGCCACCGTGTTCCCCGAACTCAGTGCGTACCATCATCTCTTCGCCTTGAAGGCCTGCCGCCTCTACGATGTCGGGATAGGCGCTGCCCAATAAAAAATCACATACCCACACCGCGGGTGCGGCGAACAGGGTACCTGCGGCGTACCAGATGCCGAATGTGATGGGCATTAGAGTCACAGTCAGCACAAACTGGCGCCGCATCAGCATCAGACAGCTTCGACCTCAGGGTGCTGCTTGCCGAGCCACTGCAGGTAGATGGCAAACACCACCAACACATCCAGCATAATGAGCACCGGCCACAGGTAGAGGTGAAACCACTCGAATACCGTGTGGTTCCACTGACCCAGATAGAAGAGCGAGATAATGCGGACGATATTCAGGGCTTGCACAAAAAAGAAGCCAGCCAAGATGGCGATGATTTTGTGCTTCACCGACGCAGGGAAGGCCACCACGCCCGAGATAAGGACAATCGCCGCCTCCACGCCATTGCAGCCTGCCTCGATCGATACCGCAAAGCCGGTGGTCGCGTCTCGCAGGATGCGCCCCTGAGCGATGACCGTGTCATCGAAGGGCAAGATAATAGCGGTGCTGAGTGTTGCCAACAGACCAGTAAACGGCTGAATAACTGCCTCTTGCACGGGTTTCAGCATTTCAATGGCAAACAAGCCGCCGAGAACGCCGCAAAAAAGAAGTAGGAAACGGGCCATGAAGCTTAGAGCACCGACTGCGCCAAGATCACGCCAATAATAACGGGGCACAGCCATTTCACATAGAGCGGCCAGATCTTCCAGAACAGGCGCTGTTCCGCGTCGACGTCATTTTTCTTAAGCTCCTGCAACAGGGCATCACGTTGCCACAGCCAGCCGGCGAAGATGCAGATCAGTATTCCTAGGGCCGGTTGGCTGTAGCGAGTGGATATGGTGATCACCCAGCCGAAGAGGGTTCCAAAGTTCAAGACGATAAGCGCGCTGAATCCGGCGATGACGCCGCCGGCGAGCAAAGTGGCGTTGCGGCGGCTGAGGTCGTGGCGCTCGATGAGGTAGGCCACTGGAACCTCCAGCATGGAGATCGAAGAGGTGAGGGCGGCAATGCTCATCAACGCAAAGAAAGCGGTTGCCAGCCAGGTGCCGGCGCCCTCCATCGTCTCAAACAGAGCCGGCAATACCGTAAAGATAAGCGTATCTTCAGACAGCAGACCGCCCGCATCGTTAAAAATCGGGACTCCTCGAGCGTCAGCGACGTACATGGCGGGCAGGATCAAAAATCCCGCTAATACCGCGATGCCTACATCTACAAGCGCCACCTGCGCTCCGACACTGGGCACGTTTTCAGCGTCACTGAGGTATGAGCCGTAAATGAGCATGGTGCCGACCCCCAGAGACAGTGAGAAAAACGCGCTGCCCAGTGCGTCGATTAATAAGTCACCGGACAGCACCTTTTCGAAGTCGGGTAGCAGATAGATTTTTAGGCCAGTGAGAGCGCCTTCCAGGGTTAGTACGTAAAGCGCCAGAGCAGTCAGCGTGGCGATAAGCAGCGGCATCAAACGACGGGACCAGCGCTCAATGCCATCTTCAACACCTCCAAGTACGACCGCCATGGTCAAAATCATAAACAGGAGCATCAGAGCTAGGTTTCGGGGCGAACTGAAAGTGACTAACCAGTCACCCGTGCTCGCCATGCCCGCAGCGCTCAGGGGGTAGGAGGCCGCGAAGCCCAGCATCCATCCAGCAACGATGGCGTAGAAGCTTAGAATCATGCTGGCGGTGATAAGCCCACCGATACCGGTAAGGCGCCCCAGGCTTGCCAGCGCATTGCGCTTGGGAAGTGACCCCAGTGCCATCACCATATTGCGGTGGGTATGGCGCCCGATCAGGAGCTCGGCCATTAGTGCGGGGTAGGCTAGTACGAAGGCCAATAACAGATAAGTGATTAAAAAGGCAGCGCCGCCGTTACTGGCTGCCTGCGTCGGAAAGCCCCAGATGTTGCCGAGGCCCACCGCGGAACCCGCGGCCGCCAGAATAAAGCCCAATCTGGACCGAAACTCACCTCGTGGTGAAGCCAAGCGCTGCCCCTTGCTTAACTGACTTTGCTCGCGATGTTACAGAAAAAGGATCTGGCGCGTGTGGTCAAAATCAGGTCCGACCGAGGAGGGCGGTTGGGGGTTGGGATTAGCGTTCTGCATGGTATCCTGCGCGCCCGCT
>DKNY01000033.1:0-19690 GCA_002470275.1 Gammaproteobacteria bacterium UBA7376
TTTTTCCCCTCTCTTGCTGACCCTTTCTTAGGCAGACCGGACGCTCATGTCGTTAATCACGCCCAATCGCTGTCGAAGCGCCAGCCAGGCGCCCACGACCCCCAGTACCAGGGCGCCCAACCCAGAGCAAACTAGAAAGATGAGATCAAAACCCGAAATTTGGACAGCCAGGCCATAGCTCGCGAACAGCGAGCCCAGGGGTTCCTCGACGCTATTCAATGCGACGGCCAGTATCATGGTCGCCACTAATCCCCCACCAAACCCATACATTGCGCCGAAATAAAGAAAGGGTCTGCGTAGCTGACCGCGCGTGGCGCCCACTAACGCCAGAACCCTGATTTCGTCGAGCCTAGACTCGATCGCCAGACGCACGGCCGCCAGGGTGATCAAGACTGCGGCAGAACTGAACAAGAGCGCCAGAGTGATGCCAAGTCGATCGATCAGCTGACGAATGTTCGCCATTCGCTCAAGCCAGGTCTTCTCAATCACAACGGTTTCTACATCCGATCTGGCGCGAAGCTGTCTAGCCAGGCGATCGATATTTAAGTAGCTGGGGTCATTCGCAAAAAAAATGTCTGCAGAGGGGGGCAACGGATTTTGAGCTGTGGCGGCAATGGCTTCCTGTATCGCACTAGACGCACTGCTTTGAGCAACCAGCGCCTCAAGCGCCTGTTCGGGCGTCGTCACAACAAGCGCCTTGACCTGTGCCTGGGCCAGCAATTCAGATCTCAGGTTGTCGATATTTTCCATCGGCGTACCCATTTCAAAATAGACGGTTACGCCTGATGGGCCCTCCCAATCTTGGCTTAACGCGGAAACATTGGCATGGCCAAGCCAGAGCAGCCCAGGCATGGCGAGGGCTGTGCCAATCATTAGCCAGACAACAAAGGAACTGAGTAGGTGCTCACCCAAATAGGTCGCCGCCTCACCGCAAACGCGTAGATGGTCGGCAAACCAACCGCCTATCCGCCGCAAGAGAGGTCGCTGATCTGAAACCTGAAGTTCCGTCCTCTGAGAGGCTGTCGCCCCGCCGTCACTCACCATGCTTGCCCCCCGCTGGAGGCTTGGCCTCGATGGGTGCCGTATCTTCTACAAGCCGCCCCTCCGATAGATGCAGGATGCGAGCCTGCTGAGACTTAATCAGCTCCACATCATGGCTTGCAACGATGACCGTCGTGCCCAGCTGATTAAACTGACTGAACAGCGATATCACCTGGCGGGATAGAAAGGGGTCCAGATTACCCGTCGGCTCGTCTGCCAAGATCAGCCGTGGCCGGGTGACTATGGCGCGCGCAATGCCAATACGCTGCTGCTGCCCGCTTGAGAGCTGACTGGGCAAGCAGTTCTCAATCCCCGATAAATCTACGCTCCCTAAGGCCCCGCGCACTCTCCTAACGATTGCATTGTGCGACCACTGAAGCACCCTCAACGGTAAGGCTACATTGTCGAAAACCGACCGATCTTCGAGCAACATATGATCTTGAAACACAACGCCCACCTGACGGCGATACCATGGCAGCCGTCGTGGCCCAAGTCTCCCAATATCAACCCCATCCACCAGGACTCGCCCCGCAGAAGGTAATTCCGCACCAATAAGAAGTCGGAGAAAGGTGCTCTTTCCCGCGCCAGAATGGCCGGTCAAAAAGGTCATGGACCCGGAATCAAAATGCGTCGTGACGTCGCGTAGCGCTTCTCGTCCGTTGTCGAAGCGCCGGGTGATGTGATCAACAGAGATATCCGTCATATCGCCTAAGTGCCTGAATCGAGCGCCAGGAGCGCGTGAACAAATTCATCTGGCGCAAATACGCGCAAATCTTCTTCTGCTTCGCCGACGCCGATAAAGTGAATGGGAACAGGCTTTGAGTCACCCCCCAACGCAGTTGCCGCCAGGGCAAAAATCACCCCCGCCTTGGCCGTTCCATCGAGCTTTGTGATAACCAGGCCTGTCACAGGAATCGCTTCGTTAAAGGCAGTTAGCTGGCTGATCGCATTTTGGCCGACGCCGCCGTCTAAGACCAAGATCACTTCATGAGGCGCGTCTTGATCGAGGCGTTTGATGACCCGCCTAATTTTCGACAATTCATCCATTAGCTGGACTTTCGCCTGCAGTCGTCCAGCGGTGTCCACCAGCAGCACATCCATACCCTTGGCTTGAGCAGATGCCACCGCATCGTAGGCAACGGAGGCACTGTCGCTACCCTGACGCTGAGCAATCACTGGAATGTTGTTACGCTCACCCCAGCTTTGAAGCTGTTCAACCGCTGCGGCTCGAAAGGTATCTCCTGCGGCCAGCATCACTTTCAGCCCCTGATCCTGCAGGCGCTTCGCTAATTTCCCGATGGTGGTCGTCTTGCCCACCCCGTTAACCCCCACAAAGAAAATGATCTTGGGCAATGCGTCAGGTTGACGGGGCTCAATGTTGAAGGTGCTGCCGCACTGCGCCAGCCGCTGGATTAGCACTTCTGAAAGGACGCGATACAGGGTTTTGGTATCTGCGAGTTCTCTGCGACTGGCTCTGAGCGTTAACTCCTCGATAATTGCCGTCGTCGCGGGAATGCCGACGTCCGCAAGCAATAACGACGTTTCCAGCTCCTCTAGCGCCGTCTCGTTTAGCGCTTTCTCACCTAGCAGCAGGTTCCCTAGGCCGCTGGCAAACTGCTCTCTGGTTTTTGCCAATCCCCCGCGCATGCGGTCCATCAGCCCGGCCGTCTTCTCTTCATCCGTTGTTGACATCGATGCATTCCTTCCCGCGAAGAATTATTGTTTGATTTCTGCCTACGTTACAAACCGCGCATGCCTCGTATAGTATCGCGATTCCGGCCTCGACCATCGTAGTATCTGTGCTTATGGCTAAAAACAAAATGCAGCAGGTACAGATCATCAGCGGCAAAAGCCGGGGAAGGAAACTTCCGTTCCCAGAGCTCGATGGACTCAGGCCCACCCTGGGCCGCACCAGAGAAACGCTCATGAATTGGCTCAGGCCTGATCTGCCAGGTGCAACCTGTTTAGACCTCTTTGCCGGCTCTGGTGCTTTGGCCTTCGAGGCCCTGTCTAATGGCGCTTCGAGCGCCGTTTTTGTGGAATCAAATCCGCGAGTCTGCGCCGCCCTAAAAGACAACGCCACCAAACTTGGGCTTGCCCAGGAGGCTGAGATCATCCAGGGCGATGGCGTCCGATATCTTCAGTCAACCCAAGAGACCTTCGACCTCATCTTCCTAGACCCACCCTTCGGCGATCGCCAACTCCTCGACCAAGCTCTGGCAGCGATCTGCCAAGGGAAGCTGGCCCGTCGCTGGATTTACCTAGAATCGGATCAGCCCACCTTTTTAGACGACTGCTGCACAAAGTACGGCGTCCCTCCATACAAAGAGACACGGAGTGGTCAGACCGTTAGCGCATTGATTCAGATTCCTTGAACCGCCCAGCACAGCAGAAGGGGCAGCTTGCTTGCCCGGTAGTCGAGGGCTAACATCCCGGCATTCCTTCATCCAACCGTCATTTTAGGAGCAAAACCTGATGGCCGATCGCACCGTGGTCTATCCGGGGTCGTTTAATCCCATTACAAACGGCCATACCGACCTCGTCGACCGAGCCCTGCATCTGTTCGATCATGTTGTTCTCGCCATCGGCACATCTGCGCAAAAAGATCCAAAAACTCACCTCGCTGAAAGAATCGCACTCTGCCAGGAGGTCCTTGCCCAGTACGGTGACCAAGTATCCGTTGAAGGTTTCAACTCGTTGCTCGTCGACTTCGTAGAGGCAAAGGGCACCCGCTTCGTCCTGCGTGGGCTGCGAACGGTCACGGACTTTGACTATGAGTTTCAGATGGCTGAGATGAATCGATCTCTGAACCCACAGATTGAGTATGTTTTCTTGCCCACGTCCAAGGATTGCTCCTTCATCTCCTCAACCCTAGTGCGAGAGATCGCTGCCTTGGGCGGAGACATTTCCCAGTTCGTTCATCCGGCCGTTATTGAGGCCATCGGTCAGCCCAGGTAGGAACGCTCCCAGCCACTGGTCAGCTGACACTTTGGACAGAAAACAGTGCTCCGTTGAGCCAACACCTGCCCACGCAGCACTCCGTCGCATCGCTTACAGCGCTCGCCCGCTCTCCCATAAACATTCAGGCTCTGTTTGAAATACCCGGGTTGTCCGTCGGAGTTCACGAAATCACGCAAGGTTGTGCCGCCCACCTGAATTGCATTGCCCAGCACGCCGCGAATGGCCTGAGCAAGCTCGGCATAGGCGAATCGACTCACGCGGTGTGCTGCAGTGGTAGGGCGTATTCGCGCTAAGAATAGCGCCTCAGCCGCATAGATATTGCCCACGCCAACCACAATGCGCCCATCCATAATGAAGGCTTTCACGGAGCTACGCCGCTTTCGAGAACAACGGAAAAGATGCTCCCCAGAGAACGCGTTGCCCAAGGGTTCCACGCCCAGGTTAGCCAGGAGCCAATGGTTTAAAACGGGGTCTGCGGTGAAGTGAAAGCTGCCGAAACGCCGGGGGTCGTTATATCGAATTAGCGTGCCGCCCTTGATGTGGATATCGATGTGATCGTGTACTTTGTGAGGTTCATCTGGCGACACGATTCTCAGGCTGCCCGACATCCCTAAGTGGATGATCAAGGCGCCAACCGTGGTTTCGATGATGATGTACTTGGCCCTGCGGCCAACACTCTGGACCCGACAGCCTGCTAAGCTTTCGGGCAAATCCACCGGCCAGCGAAGCCTGGATTCTCTTACGACAAGGCGCTCTATCGAGCGCCTCTCAAGGAAGGGGGCGATCCCTCTTCGCGTTGTCTCGACTTCGGGAAGCTCAGGCATCCCCTACTTTATTTTGCCTTCCTTATACAGGACGTGCTTCCGGACCACCGGGTCGTACTTTTTGACTTCCATCTTATCCGGCGTATTTTTCTTGTTCTTGTCGGTCGTGTAGTAATGACCGGTGCCAGCACTTGAGACTAGTTTAATTTTCTCTCTCATGACTCCCTCACTGTGGTTGTCCTTGCCCTCTACCAGGTCGCCCTGTTTAGCTCGCAAGCACCCATTGGTTTAATTCTAGGCTAGACTTTTTGGCCCGCCGCACGCATATCTTTCAACACCTCGTCGATGCCTTTCTTGTCGATAACGCGCATTCCGCTTGAGGAGACGCGAAGCCTGACATAGCGCTGCTCGGAGGCTACCCAAAAACGATGGTAATGCAGGTTAGGCAGAAAACGACGACGCGTCTTATTAACCGCGTGGCTTACATTGTTGCCGGCCATTGGGCGTTTGCCGGTTACTTGGCATACCTTGGACATGTTATGTGAGTCCCGGAAAAGTGAGGCGCGTTTATACCAAAGCCTGGGGCCCAGGGCAACGACACACGCTCAAGATTGGAGCAGCACCCAGCCAAAAGCGTCACAACGAGAGGCGCCTGGGATTCGTTCCCTTCACATTGGCTCAAGCAGCCCCCTCTTAAAGCAGGCCCCCGCTAGAGCAGGCCCCTGCTAGAGCAGGCCCCTCTCCGCGAAGGATACCGTACTGCCCCCGGTCACAACGATGTGGTCCAGGACTCGCACGTCCAGCTCCGCCAGCAGGCGCTTCAAGTCTTGGGTCACCTGCACGTCGGCTAAGCTTGGTTCGGCGATACCTGATGGATGATTGTGGGCCAGAATGAGTGCGGCGGCATTATGCTCTAGCGCCCGCCGTAAGACCTCCCTTGGGTGTACGTGGGTGCAATCTATGGAGCCGTGAAACATAATTTCGAACGCTAACAGTTCATGTTTTGAGTTCAAAAACAAACAGGCAAAAGACTCTCGCACCTGATGGCCCAGGCGCTGACGTAAATATCGGCTTACTGCCCCCGCATCGTTGAAGCGTGTCCCCTTGGTGAAACTGACCTCTACATCCCGAGCCATGAGTTCATGCATGGCCTTTATTTGTGCTGCCTTGGCCAGGCCCACCCCATGAAAAGCCTGAAGCGAAACGATGGGCGCCCCAAGCACACCAGAAATGCTGCCGAAGTGGTCAAGCAGATGACGAGCAAGCGACACCGCGTCGACCCCCGGAAAACCGCTCACCAGGCAAATGCCGAGCAATTCAGCGGTGGAGAGCTGGCTGGCTCCAAATCTTTCGAGCCGATATCGAGGTTGCTCAGAGGCGTTCCAACCAGAAATGACCTTGGCTGACCTGGTTGGCTGAGATTTCAACCCACCAACGATGAGAGGCGGGGCACCTTTCTTTTCCACGCTCATACCTAGAGCTCAACGGACAAGGCACTCAGTATCGGCCCACTCCGCGTCAACGGGATACGCCTGTGTTCGTCAAGATGACTGCAAAATTTACATTGGACAGCCACAGAGAAAACCGACGCGACCGCCGCCAGCTCGCAAGAAGTCGGGCGCAATCACTCACGCCAAGTGCCGGCGATCTTGACCCGGATTCACATCTTGGGCACTCACCCACCTGAATCACCTAAAAAAGGCACCCCTCGGTCTGCGCTCTCTGGTTACCAATAAAATATCTCGACGGGAGATGGCCTGTTCACTCGGCCTAATCCCAGAAAATCCAGGCCCGCCAGCGGACGTTGAACAAATTAAGAGGCAAATTGGTTATATATTGGTATTCTTTCCCGGACGCACTCGAGATATGTGAATGAATGCCCTGAGTACGGTGATACAGCCTCTAGACTCGTCCCAGTCCCTGCCGCTATATCAGCAGCTGCAAAGGATTCTGCGGGACGCCATCGAGCAAGAGGTGTTGGTCGATCACGATGCCCTCCCTAGCGAGCGCGATATCGCTACTGAATTCGGCGTCTCCAGAATTACAGTTCGAAAGGCGATCAAGGGCCTTGCAGCAGAGGGGTTGATCGAACGACGCCAGGGGGCAGGCACGTTCGTCACTCCGCGAATCCAAAAGAAATTTTCCAAGCTGTCCTCCTTCTCTGAAGACATGGCCTCACGCGGGTGGCACCCCCACAGCGAATGGCTGGAACGCACGGCTGGAACGGCCACGCCAAAGGAGGCCTCAGCTCTGGGTGCCGCACCAGGCAGCGCGGTTTATCGATTTCACCGAATTAGATTCGCCAACGACATCCCGCTTGCCCTGGAGTTCTCAACGATCCCAGTGCACGGCCTACCCTCACTGGACGCTGTCGGGGATTCGCTCTATGAGGCGTTGGCGGCTCACGCACATCGCCCGGTAAGAGCTGTACAGCGATTACGCGCAATCGCTTTCACCCCTGAGCAGGCAATCCTGCTGGGTGTTCAAGCCCAGGATCCCGGCCTGTTGATTGAGCGACGCAGCTACCTGAAGAATGAGCAGGTGGTGGAACTGACGCGTTCGTTCTATCGAGGCGATGTCTATGACTTTATTACCGAACTGGTCGTTTAACGGGCGGATGATTACCCAACGAGGAAAGTACATGGCGACGGTTAGCGACAGCACACGCCCCATGGTTTGTGGACGGCAGGACGCATGGACACGGAGCGCCGGGGACGTTAGGCCTCAGAGGGTAAAACGGATATCCGCCGGGGGGGCTCTGGAGCGCGCCCTGCGGCCACCTTGCTTACCCAGTTTCTATAAAGGCACCCACTAATGGCGCAGTTACTCACCAATGCCTGCACGCTCACCCGCCAGGGATTTGAATACGGCAAGACCGTCGTTATCGAGCAAGGCAAGATATCTGCCATCCATGACACCGTGGATATCGAAACCTCGTCTCCTGGCACACGTGACCTGCAGGGGGCCTATCTCCTTCCCGGCTTTGTCGACATCCAGGTTAATGGTGGCGGGGGCGTGCTATTTAATAATGCCCCGACGGTAGACACCATCCGCAGCATTGGGGCAGCGCACCGACAATTTGGGACGACGGGTTTTCTCCCCACCCTGATCAGCGACGATCTGGCCAAGGTTAAGCTAGCCCTTGCCGCAACGAGGGAGGCGATCCAAGACAAGGTCCCCGGGGTGCTTGGCATCCATCTCGAAGGCCCCTTTCTAAACCAGGAAAAAAAGGGCATTCACGATCCAGCAAAATTTCAGGTCCTAGACCAAGAGGCGCTCACCCTGATCAGCTCCCTAGGGGTTGGAAAAACCCTGGTCACTTTGGCCCCGGAAACCACAACCCCGGCGATGATCGCGCAACTGGCTGGCGCCGGCGTCATCGTCTCGGCAGGCCATACAGAGGCGAGCTTTGACGTCATCCAGCACTCTATCCAGGCAGGAATGACGGGATTTACCCATCTGTTTAACGCCATGGCCTCCGTTAGCGCCCGAAATCCAGGTACCGTTGGCGCGGCCCTGGACAGCGAGCACTGCCGCTGTGGCGTTATCGTTGATGGTCACCACGTGCACCCCGCTATGCTCAGGTTGGCCCTGGCAGCACTCGGTCCAAATCGTATGCTGCTGGTCACGGATGCCATGCCGAGCGTGGGCTCAGACCAAGCATCATTCCAGCTCTTCGGACAAACCATCAAAGTGCTCGAGGGCGCCTGCCTCTCGGAAAATGGGACCCTGGCAGGCTCCAACTTAAATATGGCGGCGGCTGTCCGAAATGCCGTGGCCATGCTCGCGTTAGACACCGCAGAGGCTGTCCGTATGGCAAGCCAATACCCTGCCGAATTCCTCGGGCTCGACGCCGAGCTTGGCCACATCAAAGTGGGGCAGCGAGCCAACCTCGTTCTAGCGGATCACAACCTGCAGGTCCTAGACACCTGGATCGACGGCGAGTCATCTTAATGCTCTAGCTGAAGATATCGTTACGGGCCATGCGCTGCGAATCTCAATGCCCTGTCTCGATTACGCCTCCTATGGTATCAATGTTAGGCTTCGCACCTTTAATAGCGTCTTCCAACAATTGGTATTGAAACGGGGTCCATGTCAGAACTTAGCGGTCAAAATATCCTACTTGGCGTAAGCGGAGGCATTGCGGCCTACAAGACCCCCATGCTAGTTCGCGGCCTGATGGCTGCCGGCGCAAACGTTCAGGTGGTTATGACTGCCAATGCGTCACGTTTTGTCACGCCAACAACGCTACAGGCCGTTAGCGGTCGGCCGGTGCGCTCAGATTTATGGGACGCGGAGGCGGAAGCTGCCATGGGCCATATTGAGCTTGCCCGTTGGGCAGATCAGATCTTGATCGCCCCAGCCACGGCCAACGTTATCGCCGACCTCGCCCGGGGCAGCGCGCCAGACTTATTGAGTACGCTGTGTCTGGCGACCGCCGCCCCCATCAGCATCGCTCCCGCTATGAACCAACACATGTTTCAACATCCGGCCGTCGGGGAGAATCTTCGTCGACTTGCGGACTTAGGCTACTGTCTCATCGGTCCTGAATACGGCGATCAGGCATGCGGCGATCATGGCCCTGGCAGAATGACCGAACCCGAAGACTTAATTCGAGCAATGGCTGATACGCAGCTTGAACCTCAAAGGGCCGGCTCAGTGGGGCTCGCCGGGTTGTTGACGGGACAACATCTGATGATCACGACGGGGCCGACGCGTGAGGCCATCGACCCGGTTCGATACATCTCCAATCACAGCTCGGGCCTTCAGGGGCTTGCGCTGGCGGAAGCAGCGCTGGACGCTGGCGCAAGCGTCACCCTAGTGGCTGGTCCGGGCGTGCCTGCATGCCATCCAGACATCAAGCGGCTTGATGTCACCACCGCCCAGGATATGTACGCGGCCGTCCACCAACACCTAGAGCATGTCTCCCTATTTATTGGCGTTGCGGCGGTTGCGGACTACCGCCCCCAAGACGTGCCGGCGCAAAAAATGAAGCGCGGAGACCAAGCCGGTCAGAACCTTACGCTGTCGCTCGTGGAGAACCCTGACATCATTGCCAGCGTTGCCCAGTGCGGCCGGGTTCCGGTGGTGGTTGGCTTTGCCGCTGAAACGGAAATGACGTTGGAAAATGCTAGCCTGAAGTTGACGCGCAAGAAGCTAGACGCGGTTATTGTCAACGATGTATCGGACTCAACGATTGGCTTTAACAGCGATCACAACGCGGTCACGCTGGTCCACCATAACGGGCAGCTGCCCTTTGAAAAACAGTCGAAACAGGCCATTTCACGACACCTGATTACAGCGCTGACGACCCTATTCAAAGACAAACTAAACCTCGAACAACCTTGAAGCATAGCCAACCTGGAGCCTTGATCTTATGGCTGATTTTTCCTCCGACATCATTGATCGTATCGACCCGGGGATTTTCCGTGCTTACGACATTCGAGGCATAACAACCAGCAATCTGACCCCCGAGGTCGTGTACTGGATCGGACGCTCCTACGCCAACGCCGCCCAGCAGGCAGGTCAGGATCGTGCCGCAGTAGGGCGGGATGCCAGGCTCTCGAGCCCCGCACTGGAAGAAGCGCTCACCCAGGGCTTGGTCGAGGGCGGCATGGATGTGATCTGCATCGGCGAGGTGCCCACTCCGCTCCTGTATTTTGCGACTCATCAGCTGGATATCGGCACTGGCATTATGATTACGGGGAGCCACAACCCTCCAGAATATAATGGCTTAAAAATGATGATTGGGGGCGTCACCCTGGCTGAGGAGCGCATTCAAAACCTGTATCAAAATCTCGTCAGCCGTGCCTTTAGCGAGGGTGCGGGTCAGGTGAGCGAACAAAACCTTAACCAAAACTATTGCCAACAGCTAAAGCAGACCATAACCGTTGGAAGGTCTCTCAAGGTCGTGGTTGACTGTGGGAACGGCGTCGCGGGCGGCATAGCCCCAGACCTCCTGGCCGACCTGGGTTGTGACATTGTTCCCCTGTACTGCGAGGTAGATGGGAATTTCCCAAATCATCACCCTGATCCCGCAGACCCTGACAATATGCGTGAACTCGCACAGGCCGTTCAAGATCATCAGGCCGATTTAGGCGTTGCCTTTGACGGCGACGGTGACCGGCTTGGGGTGATCACCCCTAAGGGTGAGATCATTTGGCCCGATAAGCTGATGATGCTCTTCGCCGAGGACATTTGTTCTAGGGTTTCCGACGCGACTATTATTTTTGACGTCAAGTGCAGCCGAAATTTGGAGAAAACCATCAGTGCGGCGGGCGGCAAGCCCCTAATGTGGCGGACGGGACACTCGCATATCAAGGCGAAAATCAAAGAAACCGGATCGCCCCTCGCTGGTGAATTCAGCGGCCATCTGTGTATCGGCGAACGGTGGTTCGGCTTTGACGATGCCCTCTATGCGGCAGCGAGGCTGATCGAGCTGTTGAGCCAGAGCGACGCGGACGCGGACACCCTCTTTGACCGGTATCCAAAAACGGTGACAACGCCGGAAATCAAAATTCAAACCACGGAAACCTACAAATTCCAGGTCATGGAGCAGCTGCGCTCGGCACTGAACTTTGAAGGCGGACGCCAAACCACCATCGATGGCATTCGCGTAGATTTTGCGGAAGGCTGGGGGTTGATCAGGCCGTCCAACACCAGTCCCGTGCTGTCTTTACGATTCGAGGCAGAAACAGACAGTGCTCTGGCCCACATCATGAAGCTGTTCCAAGATCGACTGCATGCCGTCGATCCTGATCTTTCCTTTAGTTAATCAGACGTTTCGAGCCTATGGACGCTAACCAAGCCAACCTAACTGCCCAGGTACTGACCGAAGCGCTGCCCTATATTCAGCGCTTTCACGGCACGACCATCGTGATCAAGTATGGCGGCAACGCCATGACCGAGGAGCACCTCAAGGTCAGCTTCGCTCGTGATGTGGTGCTTATGAAGCTGGTTGGCATCAACCCCGTCATCGTTCACGGTGGTGGCCCTCAGATCGCCCAGCTTCTGCAGAAGCTGGGGATTGAGAGCAGCTTCGTTCAGGGCATGCGCGTCACCGATTCAGCGACCATGGACGTCGTGCAGATGGTGCTCGGCGGCCTGGTCAATAAAGAAATCGTTTCTCTACTCAACACCCATTCCGGACGTGCGGTGGGCATCACCGGAAAAGATGGCAACCTGATTCAAGCTGAGAAACTGCCCCTCTCTGAACTTCAGGCTTCGCCTGATACACGTGCTTCAGAAATCATCGACATCGGCCACGTTGGAAAAATCAGCCACATTGATGTGGAGGTCCTGGACACGCTAACTCAGTCATCCTTTATCCCCGTTATCGCGCCCATCGGCGTGGGGGCTGATGGCGAGTCCTACAACATCAACGCAGACGTGGTGGCCGGCGCTGTAGCCACGGCCCTGAAGGCAGAGAAACTGATCCTCTTAACCAATACGCCGGGCATTTTAGATCGAGAAGGCCACGCCCTGTCTTCCCTAGATCAATCCGAAGTTTCCAGCCTAATCGCTGAGGGCACCATTTCCGAAGGCATGCTGCCAAAGGTTGACTGCGCCTTGAAAGCGGTTGAGGCGGGCGTGCACAGCGCTCAAATTATTGACGGGCGTGTCGCCCACGCGCTGCTTCTCGAAGTCTTCACCGATTCGGGAATCGGTACTCAAATTTTATCTTGAGGCTGAATCACGGTGGCTAGACCCGATCGTAAAAACGATATTTTGCAGGCATTGGCAAGAATGCTTGAGGCCAATCCGGGCGGTAAGGTCACCACCGCCAGCCTGGCCAAGGAGATAGGTCTCTCTGAGGCGGCGCTGTATCGCCACTTTCCTAGCAAGGCAAGAATGATTGAGGGATTGATCGAGTTTGCCGAAGAGACCCTGTTCAGCAGAATCACCCTCATCCGTCAGGAACAACCTACGGCAGAGGCACGGTGCCATGACATCCTCTTCTTGCTGCTGACCTTTGTAGAGCGCAATCCCGGCTTTGCCCGACTCTTTGTTGGCGACGCCCTGCAAGGGGAAACCGAACGCCTGCGGATGCGCACCTCTCAGTTGATGGATCGCATTGAAACAGAGATTCGCCAGATTCTTCGAGAACATCTTCTAGCGGCGAATCCTCTACCTGGCGCCAGTCACCATCCTGGTGCCAACCTCTTCATGGCCTTTGCGGAGGGCCGGATTTTACAATTCGCAAGAACCAACTTTCGCGCCAAGCCAACGGCAGATTGGGCGGAGGTTTGGCCGGTCCTTTCCGAGGCGGTCTTTACGAACCTTCAGGCGTTCCAGACGCAAAACTCTTGAACATAGCGCTGCATGGCCTCGCTGGAGGCAGCATGTTCCGCCCTCGACGATAGGAAGCCAAGCACGTCCCGTACGTGGGCGATGGAAAATACGGGACAACCTAACTCCGCCGACAGTTCTGCTACCGCCGTTTGGCCCGAAGCGCCTTTTTCGGCTCGATCCAGAGCGATGACTACACCCGCTACCTCCGCACCGGCCGCCTTAATCAGACCCGCGCTCTGTAAAATGGCCTTACCCGAGGTCAGCACATCGTCCACCAAAAGAATTTTACCCGTCACGGCTGCTCCAACCAGCTGTCCCCCCTCACCATGGTCCTTTGCCTCCTTGCGATTGTAGGCCACGGACACATCGACACCACGCCCCGCCAGTGCAACCGATGTCGCCACAGCGATGGGTATTCCCTTATAGGCAGGCCCGAAAAGCACATCGAATTCTATGCCGACATGTTCAATCGCCTGGGCATAGGCATCGCCGAGCCGCTGTAGGCCCGGGCCGCTAGCCAAGGCGCCAAGATTAAAGAAGTAAGGGCTCTCGCGACCGGAATTGAGCGTGAAGCTGCCAAATTTGAGCACGCCGTGCGCCAGGAGGAACTCGATAAAGGCACTCTTGGAATTTGCGGCGGTTACCATCTCTTAATTCTGCCCCTACTCCGATAGGTCCGCCAAGGCCAGGCGCTGATGTTCGAGCAGTTGCTGGGTCCCATGCTGAGCCAAGCCAATAAGCGCGCCGAGCTCGGTCTCCGTGAAGGGCGCGCCTTCGCCGGTGCCCTGAATCTCAATAAACCCCTGCCCGTCGAAACTTACCACGTTCATATCCGTTTCCGCTTTTGAATCTTCGGCATAGTCCAGATCAAGAACCGGTGTGCCTTCAAAAATACCCACGCTCACAGACGAGACCATGCCAAGCAAAGCATCCTCAGCGCCCACGGCCTTTAACGCGTCAACCAGCGCCACAGCACCACCCGTGATTGAGGCGGTTCGCGTACCGCCATCCGCCTGTATCACATCGCAGTCCAGACGAATGGTGCGCTCTCCCAGCTTGCTCATATCGACCATTGCTCTTAAGGATCGCCCGATCAGCCGTTGAATCTCAACGGTCCGCCCACTTTGTTTGCCCCGCGCCGCCTCGCGATCATTTCGGGTATTGGTGGCACCGGGCAACATGCCGTATTCAGCGGTTATCCACCCCTCACCCCTGCCACGCAAAAAACCAGGCACAGAGCCTTCGACGGAGGCAGTACAGATCACCTTTGTGTCTCCAAACTCCACCAGCACCGATCCTGCAGCATGCTTCGTGAATCCTCGGGTAAATTTGACTTCTCTGAGCTTGTTATTGTCTCTGCCGCTGGGACGCATGTGCGCTCCTTTTATTTTGTTAGAGGCACTGCCCCGGAGTGTAATCAAGCACTGTCGGCGACCACGGTATGGGGTTTGCCCTGCGGACACAACCCACCAACATCGAATGCGCCCAGCTGTCATGGGGCGTTGCCCCTTGGGCTTGGCGTAGGGGCCGGCTCCAAGGTTAGTATACAACCTGGAAGCGGCTCCTGAGCCGCATTGAGCTTTCAACTGGGGATTCAATGCAAAGCATGACAGCCTTCGCTCGGGTAGCGGGGGACACAGACGTACACCATATCGTTTGGGAAGTTCGCTCAGTCAATCATCGGCATCTGGAGACGCAGTTTAGGCTGCCTGACGGTTTCCGGGTATTCGAGTCCAACTATCGCGACCACGCCCGCAAATTGTTGCGGCGCGGCAAGCTGGACGCCACGTTGCGGATCGAGCGTTTTACCGATCACCAAGACGCGGCCATTGATGTGGAGAAGCTTCAGGAGGCCCTAGCGGCAGATAAGGCGGTTCGGAATCTAGCCCCTGATGCCCAGCCCTTATCCGTGGCGGAGCTACTTGCCTGGCCGGGCGTGCTAAACAGGGGGGGCAACGAAAAGGACGGCGCCGAAACAACTGGCGCTGTGGTGGGTGAGCTGTTCGCGACAGCGCTTGATCAACTGCTCGACGCACGGCGAAGCGAGGGCGGCAGGATTCTAGCATTGCTTGAGCAGCAGCTCTCAAAAATTCAAGACTTGATCGCCAGCATTACACCCCTTGCGGATAGCCTGCTGAGCCTGCAAAAACAGAGAATCATGGATCGGGTGGCCGAACTTGACGTAAACCTCGACCCTCAGCGCGTTGAGCAGGAGGTGGTGCTCCTGGTACAGCGCGCTGATATTCGCGAAGAGCTGGACCGCCTAAACATCCATTTGGCAGAAGCCACTCAACTGATCCACAACGAGGGACCACATGGCCGCCGGCTCGACTTCTTGACCCAGGAGCTCAACCGAGAAGCCAATACGCTAGGGGCCAAATCGGTTAGAAGCGAGACCTCTCAAGCCGCTGTAGACTTGAAAGTCATCATTGAGCAAATTCGAGAGCAGGTGCAAAATTTGGAATAATTTTCATTCCTTATCAAGTAGTGAATCGCACTTGAATAGGGCCCTTACGATTAAACTCCATTTGATCTCTTTAAAAGTGGGACTTTATCGAAGACTGAGTTAATGTGAATAGAGCGGTTTATTTACTACTAACCAGTGGCTTTTTTTATGATTAGTTGCACAACCGATAATAGAGGGGATTCTAAAAAATAAGAAAACACGAATCATAGAATTTTGTCTCAGATAGAAAATGTTGTCGTCATAATGCTTGAAAATCGGTCGTTCGATAACTTGGCCGGCTGGTTATATGATAAAAGTTCGCCCCCTAAAAGATTTATAATACCTATTAATAGCGTACCTACTCACTATGACGGTCTCGCCTATGGAAGCTTCAGTAATCCAAATGTAGAAGGACAGAAAACGGCATCAATCCCCATAAAGTTCGGAACGGATAATTACACAGTACCTTCTCCCGATCCTCATGAAGAGTTTCAATATGTCACAGAGCAACTCTATGGAAATATAACACCGACATATGGTGATAAGGCGCCAATGAATGGCTTTGTACGTAGTTACGCATCTGTACCGGGTAGCCATCCAGCAGATATTATGCAGACCTATACTCCAGAACAATTGCCTGTTTTGAGTGCTATCGCTAGGAATTTTGCTATATCAGATCAATGGTTTGCATCGGTTCCCACTCAAACTTTGGCTAACCGGGCGTTTTTGCATAGTGGAACCTCAGAAGGAAATGTCAACAACAGCGATAATTATGTCTTTCATTCCAAAACCATATTCAACGTCTTAAATGATTATGATGTAAGTTGGAAGGTCTATTCTGATTCAGGTTTTCTGCCGTCACTGACTCGAATAAAAATGTCTAAACTCTGGAGCTCTCGATATCATAATCATTTTTCTGGATTTGAAGATTTTATCGCTGATGCCAAAGCTGGAAGTTTACCCAGTTACTCGTTTATTGAACCAAAGTTTATCGGCGATACAAAAATTACCTCTGGCCATCCCAACAGCGAACATCCGCCAACGGACGTCTTAGCAGGTGATCAGTTTTTAGCAAAAATATATAACGCTATTTTCAATGGACCTGACAGAAATAAAACTGTTCTGATCATTACATATGACGAACACGGCGGAATTTATGACCATGTCAGCCCCCCTTGGGGCGCTGAATCTCCAGATGATCACAGTAACCCAGGACAAATGGGATTCCATTTTGATCGGTTTGGTGTTCGCATACCAACAATCGTTGTTTCTCCCTGGGTCGAAGAAGGTACTGTTTTTCGCTCGTTTTCCACCCCTTATGATCATACAAGTATCATTGCAACCATCATGGACTGGCAGGGTATTCCGAGAAATGAATTGCCCAGTAAACGAGTCGCCGCCGCCGATAATATCGCAACCATTTTCACATTGAGTAAACCAAGGAAACTGCCGGCTATTCCTATCCCAAACGTCGGAGAAGAAAATTCGTTCACCGCTGACAGTATTCGAGAACTGACCGGTTTGGAAAGAGGGGTTATAGGTGCTTATATCAAATACATACATGCACAAGCGAGTTGTGAAATCAGTACCTCTGAAGTTGACGAAGAGCTAGGTAAAATAAAACACTACGGCAAGATTCGAGATTATATTAATGAATTACAATCAAAGGGATGTTGCTGTAAGTAAGGAGTTAAAAAGGTTGAGTTGAAGGACTCACAAGCTCATCCTGGTCCCTCTGCGTAACAGGAAATCGGACACCGACGTTTCAAACAATGCGCCGAAAATATCAGACACAGCCCCGAAAATTGGCAATACCCCACTGATCCCAATTCCAGATAGTTATCTACCTTCTGGGGCAAAACCAAGATGGCTTCTGCTTCCAGAAGGCAAATGCCAAGGGCAGAAGCTCTTTTTCTACGATTTGCTCTGTGGGCACGAAGGACCATTGCCATCATAAAAAGGATGGATGCTTTCAAACTGATGGTGAATCAATGCCATTTTGACCAGAGGGTCAGCATCGCACAGCTCGTCAATGTTCATGTACTCCACCAGATTGGTCATCAAACCATCAATCTCTTCAGCACTTTGCGGCGGGATATAGACCACTGCCCCTGTACGGGTATTTCTCAGGTCAGTCCCTGGCAGTCGTCTCAATCCCGCCCGGTTTTTTTCCAGATACTGCTGCACCTCCAAGATGTCGTGCAGGCGGATGACTTTATGTTGTCTAACGGTTTGAAACCCTTGATTCATTGCATGAGCGTAATCCTGAACTTCCTTCGTTGCTGCGTTGGGGATTGCCGCCGTGGACAGATTAGCTTTATAGATTGCGTCATGGGTGGTGACAACATTTTCTATTTCTGAGCTATCCTTCGCCTCTTGCAGTGTTAATGCATTTATCAATATAACTTCATTGGGGATGCTGGCCGCGACACCTTTCAGTTCCGCCAGAAAGCGGTGCGCTAGTGCTGCTCTTTTAAGAACTGCACGGGTTTCAATACCCTCCAGGCTACCGAATGGTAATGTCGCTATCTCTGAAGTCATATTATACTACCGCCACTTTCGTATATATGACGCTCATGTCATGCAAAGAAAAACGTAAAATCTATACACAAGGAGAGCTAAAGGTATAGATTTGCGAATAACTTATGTTTTGATTTCGGTGGCAGAAACGATGGCAAGTAAGTAAAAATCAACAGCTTTTGTCATATAACCTGTTGATGCAAAACAAATTTTACTTATCAATCATTAAACAGAACCAAAACATCGAATGACCCAAGGACAACTATTTCTCATTTCTGCGCCCTCCGGCGCGGGGAAAACCAGCCTCGTTAACGCCGCTCTGGAAAAAGACCCGAGGCTTGTGGTCTCAGTCAGTCATACCACCCGAGATCAACGCGGCGGCGAGCAGGACGCCGTGGAATATCATTTCACCGATAGAAATACCTTCGAGCAAATGATTCGCGCCGGGGACTTCCTGGAACATGCAGACGTATTTGGCAACTACTACGGCACCGCTATTTCTGAGGTGGAGAAGAAACAGGCCGACGGTAAGGATGTGATTCTTGAGATTGACTGGCAGGGCGCCGAGCAAGTTCGCTCCCAGCGGCCTGATGCCACCAGCATCTTTATCCTGCCCCCCTCCATTGCAAGCCTTGAAGAACGTCTCACCAGCCGCGGCCAAGACAGCGCTGAGAGCATGCAACGCCGCTTGAGTGAGGCACGTCTGGATATGTCTAAGGCCGTGGACTTCGACTTTTTGGTTATCAACGAAGATTTTGAGACCGCTCTGGAGCAACTGCTTGCCGTCTTTACCTCTGCTCGTTTGACCACCAGCTATCAGCGTCGACGCTCGGAGATACGCCAACTGATCGACGGCACGGCGCGTTGACACCTGGACGAAGCTTGTCGCGTAGCAAGCCAGCCTGTATCCTCGCTCTCTTATTTGATTTTGGTTTAAGTTATGGCCCGCGTTACCGTTGAAGACTGCCTCGAACATGTGGATAACCGTTTTGAGCTAGTGATGCTCGCCAGCCGACGAGCCCGCTCCCTCCGCAATTACAATACCGACCCGCTCGTGGCCGAGGAAAACGACAAGCCGACCGTGATTGCGCTCCGCGAAATTGCCGAAGGCCTCATCAGCCACGAGATGCTAGATACGCATGAGGTCTCGCCTGATGAGGAAGAAATCGTGACTGACTTCAGTATGTCCAACCTCAGCGGGGGTAGGATTGGAGAAAATGAGTCGCCCGCAGACTAAGCCGCCGGAATCCTACTTCGTTGCCCAACTAGCTGCCCAAGCTAAGAAGCAAGATGTCGCAGCGCCGGCGACCCTCAAAACGCTCGTCGGCTCCCTAGACTACCTCTCAGAAACCGAGGTTGCCTCGGTTCGCTCGGCTCACCAGTATGCTGAGGCTGCCCATCAAGGCCAGCTAAGGCGGACCGGCCACCCTTACATTACCCACCCAACGGCGGTCGCCCAAATCCTTTCTGAAATGCGCATGGACCATCAGACGCTAATGGCTGCTCTCCTCCATGACGTCATTGAAGATTCCGATGCGAGCAAGACAGCCTTGGGCGAACTGTTCGGCGACCCGGTGGCAGAAATCGTTGATGGCGTCTCTAAACTGAGCAAGATTTTTTCCAGTAGAGACGAAGCCCAAGCAGAGAATTTCCAAAAAATGGCCTT
>DKNY01000033.1:20100-38240 GCA_002470275.1 Gammaproteobacteria bacterium UBA7376
TCTCAGCGAAAGCGGATCGCTCGTGAAACCCTGGACTTCTACGCCCCCATCGCGAATCGTCTGGGCATCCATAAAATCAAGACCGAGCTTGAGGACCTAGGCTTCAAGGCACTTTATCCCTTACGCGCCGAGAGCATCGAGCGGGCGGTTATGTCCGCCAGGGGGAATCGCAAAGCCATTGTTGAAGAAATACGCGACGCCATGATCGCGGCCCTTAATCGTGAGGGCATCAATGCAGAGGTCGTTGGCCGAGAAAAAAATGCATTCTCCATCTACCGCAAAATGCGGACGCGGCAAAAATCCTTTTCAGAAATCATGGATGTCTTTGGATTCAGGATCGTCGTGGACCAGCCGGATACCTGCTACCGAGCCCTGGGCGTCGTGCACAACCTCTACAGCCCGGTGGTCAGTCGCTTCAAAGACTATATCGCGATCCCCAAGGTCAACGGGTATCAGTCGCTACACACCAGCCTCTTTAGCCTGCATGGCGTGCCCATCGAGGTCCAGATACGCACCAAACAGATGGACGCCATTGCCGACAATGGCATTGCCGGACACTGGCTTTATAAGACCCAGGGCGAATTCGACTCCGGCCAGCAACGCGCACGCCAGTGGGTCAAGGACTTGATGGAGCTGCAAAGGAAGGCCGGCAACCCACTGGAATTTATTGAGAGCCTGAAGATCGACCTGTTCCCGGACGAGGTTTATGTCTTTTCCCCCAAGGGAGACATCTTTGAACTTCCGAACGGTGCCTGCGCGGTGGACTTTGCCTACTGCGTACACACCGATATTGGCAACCGATGCATTGCCTGCCGTATTGACGGCCAGCTTGCGCCGCTATCTCAGCAGCTTTCTAGCGGCCAGCGCGTACAGGTCATCACCGCAGAGGATGCGCGGCCCAACCCGGACTGGCTCACCTTCGCCGTCACGTCCCGAGCCCGCTCGGCAATCCGACATCAGCTGAAACATCAGCAGGCTGGAGAATCCATTGCGCTGGGCAGGCGGCTTTTGAATCGCGCCCTTGGCAACGCCAACACCAGTATCAACGACCTAGACTTCAGGCGCCTGCGCCGAGTATTCAGTGAACTTGGTGTGCGAAAGCTAGACGAACTCCTAGAGGAAATCGGAAACGGTGAACTGATGGCTTACGTGGCAGCCCAAAAACTGCTGTCAGCGGATAATCCAGAGTACGCAGCGGTTAAGGTACAGGGAGGCGGGCCCGTGGCTATCCGCGGCGGGGAGGGCTTGGTCATAAACTACGGGCGGTGTTGTGGCCCCGTACCGGGGGACCCAATCGTGGGTCATATGACGCCCGGCAAGGGATTTGTGGTGCACATTGAGACCTGCAGCAACCTGAACGATGTACGTCGACGCGCCTCCCATGAGATCATCCCAGCACGCTGGACGTCGACTACCCAGGGAGAATTTCTTAGCGCTCTGCGCGTTGATGTAAAGCGCAGAAAGGGCATTCTTGCGGAGATTGCTGCCGAGGTCACTGCGGCAGATGCCGGCGTGGATAGCATCGGCGTCGAGGAGCGGAACGCAGAGATCAGCACCCTACAAATCGGAGTTACGGTGAAGAACCGCTCTCACCTCGCTAGACTTATGCGCCGTCTACGTAATGTGAGCGCCGTCATTAATCTCGCGCGTAGCGGCGGCTAGTTCGCGGCTCATCACACAGGAGTTAGCAAGTGACCAGAGACATCATTCATACAGAGGACGCTCCGGCCGCCATAGGCACCTACTCTCAGGCGGTCAAGGTAGGCCCTGGGGCCATGGTATTCGTGTCTGGACAGATTCCTTTGAATCCACAGACGATGGAAGTTGTCGGGGAAGACTTCTCTGCTCAAGCTACTCAGGTTTTTCGTAACCTAGAAGCCGTCGTGCAGGCCTCAGGCGGTCAGCTCGGTGACTGTGTCAAGCTAACCATTTACTTAACGGACCTAGGGCAATTCAGCTTGGTCAACACGATCATGAGCGAGTTCTTTTCAGAACCCTATCCGGCGAGAGCTGCGGTGGAAGTCAGCGCGCTCCCCAAGGGGGTTCAAGTTGAGGTAGACGCAATCGTTATGCTTCCCGCCACCTAGATGCATGATGCAGATCGACCCGCAAGGCGACGTTACCCAGCTGAAAGGCGTCGGTCCAAGTCTGCAGAACACCCTCGCTAAACTCGGCATATTTCGTGCCCTGGACATCCTGCTTCATCTTCCTAGCCGTTACCAGGATAGGTCCACCGTCACACCGCTTTCCCAGCTGCGACCCAATGAGGAATATCTCGTCTCAGGCGCCATAGCCGGCAGCAAGGTGGTCTTTGGCAAATCCCGCAGCCTGGAGGTTTTAGTAACGGATGCAGATTCTGAGCTGCGCCTGCGCTTTTTTCACTTCTCTAAATTTCAGCAGCGGGCACTGGAAAACGCGAACTACATTCAGGCCTTTGGCAGCACCGCCTATATCGGCCGTCACCTGGCCATGGCGCATCCTGAGTATCGCACCTTCACTGATCCGCCCCCGGCTCCAAAGCCCCAGCTGGTTCCCGTCTATCCGACGACTCAGGGCCTCAGTCAGAATCGATTGCGTCAATTGACCGCTAGCGTCTGCGCCCAAGCGTGGCCAGAGACGCCGGGCACGCCGTTTTCAAAACTTAAATTGCTGCATCAACCGGACAGCCTCCAAAGCATTCCCGAGCTGCGCGCTGAGCTTGCGCTGGAGGAGTTAGCCGCTTACTACACGGTGATGAAGAGGCGAGCGCTTAAACGCAAGCAGCAAACGGGGATTCCATTGCCCCGAGGGCCGGGGCTGGGCAGGACCCTACGCGATAGCCTCCCCTTCAAATTGACCAAGGCGCAGCGGCGAGTAATCGGGGAAACCCTGATTGACCTCGAAAACGAGACCCCCATGCTGCGGTTGGTTCAGGGCGACGTGGGGTCAGGCAAAACCATCGTGGCTGCCTTCGCAGCCCTCAGAGCTGCAGAGCAGGGCTGCCAAACGGCGATCATGGCGCCCACGGAACTGCTCGCCGAACAGCACCTGCAAAACTTTCAAACCTGGCTTGAGCCCATGGGGCTGCGCGTGGCGCTTTTGACCGGGCAAATGGCCGCCGCCGCCAGCCGCGAGGCCATCAGGGCGACACTCGACGGCGAGCTGGACGTCGTGATTGGCACGCATGCGCTGTTTCAGGATCGCGTCACCTTTTCGCGCCTGGCCCTGGTTATCATTGATGAGCAGCATCGTTTCGGAGTACACCAACGCATGGCCCTGCGCTTCAAAGGTCTGGCTCCCCACCAATTAGTGATGACGGCAACCCCCATCCCGCGCACCCTGACCATGGCGCTCTATGCGGACATGGATGTATCGCTCATTGATGAGCTGCCTCCAGGGCGGCAAGCCATCACCACGCAAACCATCGCCGAGAGCAATCGGCCCAAGGTGATAGAGCGTATTCGCCAAACCCTGAAGCAGGGCCAGCAGGCGTACTGGGTTTGCACGCTCATCGATCCCTCAGAAGAGATTCCGGCCACCGCCGCCACCGAGGCCTTTGAGGATTTGCAGCGGGCGCTTCCAGAGTTTCGAATTGGGCTGCTACATGGACGGCTGCGGGGAGAGGAGAAAGTCGCGATTATGCGTGCCTTCAAGAATCACGAGCTTGATCTACTGGTGGCTACAACGGTCATCGAGGTTGGCGTAGACGTTGGCAACGCGACCCAGATGGTCATCGAAAATAGCGAGCGTTTGGGCCTGGCACAGCTCCATCAGCTGCGCGGCCGGGTGGGTCGAGGGAGCACGGCGAGCGGATGTTTTTTACTGTTCAAACCGGGCCTCGGCGATACTGGGAAGCGACGCCTTAACGCGCTACGCGAGAGCCAGGACGGCTTCTTTCTTGCCGAACGAGACCTAGAAATTCGCGGACCGGGAGATGTGCTGGGCACGCGTCAATCTGGTGAGCAGAGCTTTCATATCGCGGACCTAGCTGAACATGCGCACCTGATGCCAGAAGCCATCTCTCTAGCCGAGGCGCTGATGGGTGCAGCACCGGGCACCGATGCCGCTAATCGCTTATCGGGCCTGTTAGATACCTGGGCGCCGGCTCAGAGTGATCACCTTAGCGCCTAGCCAGCCAATTTTTGATCCGAACTCGGCGCCGCCCCATTAAAGGTTTCCAGATCGAATTGATCCTCTGAGCGGGCCACAATGGTGGCAACGGTCATATCGCCGGTCACGTTGACCGCCGTGCGAAGCATATCCAATAGCCGGTCTACCCCAATGATCAGGGCGATACCCTCCACCGGAAGGCCAACCTGCTCGAGAACGAGGGTCAGCGTAATAAGCCCGACGCCGGGCACCGCAGCGGTTCCGATAGACGCCAGGGTCGCCGTAAGAATCACCGTCAGGTAGGCGGTTATGCCCAGCTCATAGCCAAAGAATTGGGCGATGAAGACCGTTGCAACCCCCTGCATGATGGCGGTGCCGTCCATGTTTATGGTGGCACCCAGCGGGATCGCAAAGGAAGCAATTCGATTCTTTACACCTACCTCGTGCTCTACTGTTCTCAGCGTCACGGGCAGCGTCGCGCCGCTAGAAGAGGTGGAGAAAGCCACCAGCAGGGGTTGCCTGAGCTTGAGCAAGAATCGCCGCGCATTGAGCCCAGCGAGCGCCACCAACAGAGTGGGATAAACGATGGCGCCGTGCATCACCAGGCCAAGAACGACGGTCAGGAAATAAGCGATAACCTTGCCTATCTCCGCGAGCCCTAAGGTCGCACCCAGGGTAACCATCAGACAGAAGACCCCATAGGGGGTGAACTGCACCAGCATCGAGATCAAACGCATCAGCACCGCATTGAGTGACTCAAAAATATCTCGGACTTTAGCGCCGGCTGAGCCAATCTGGCTCAACGCGAGGCCAAACAAGATAGCAAAAAGAATGACCTGAAGCATTTTGCCCTCAGCCATCGCCTTGACCGGATTGCCGGGCACGATGTTGACCAACGTGTCTTTGACGCTGGGCGACTCCTTCGCTGCAAAGCTGAGGGTCCCCTCGGTATCCATGGTGTCTGCCACACCTTCACCGGGGCCGATGAACAGCGCCAACGCTAAGGCCAGAGAAACCGCCAACGCGGTGGTCAGCAGGTACAGGCCAATGGTCTTCCCCCCCAGGCGTCCCACGCTTCCGCTGTCGCCGAGACTCGCCGCGCCACAAACGAGAGATACAAAGACCAGGGGAACCACCATCATCTTCAATAGGGTAATGAAAATCTGGCCACCCGCGTCAATCACGCCATCAAGCCCGAAGGTGATCAGGATATGGTCCTCTGGCAGCGCCGCCCATTGATAGAGGGCGCCGAGCAGGAGCCCGATCCCCATACCGATAAGAATTTTCTGGGTCAGATTCATATGCAGCCTAGTCCCCTCGTTATCTTCGCCAGCCTACTACAGCCTGGCGATTTAACCGATCTCTACCATCTCAAAATCTGCCTTGCCAACGCCACACTCGGGGCAGATGAAATCTTCATCCACGTCCTCCCATGACGTCCCGGGCGCTATTCCCTCATCCTCGTATCCCTCAGCTTCGTCATATATCCAGCCACAGACGATGCACTGCCATTTTTTCATCGGTCTAAACCTTTTGTTTTACTCACGTTTGCCGGCCGCTACGCTAAAGCTAGGCTTGTCAAAAAGCAACGCATCTACCGGTAACATGGCGCTAAATGGTGGAAATCAATACACTGACGAATCGGTAACATAGCCTGGCGATGAATCAACAACGTATATCCTCCTTCCTTGCGCTTATGCGGCTGGACCGACCGGTGGGCACCTTGCTGTTACTCTGGCCCACGCTTGCCGCCTTGTGCATGGCTGCCGACGGCCTACCGCCCATTAGCCTGGTTGTTATCTTTACCCTCGGCACCTTTGTCATGCGCTGCGCGGGGTGCGTGATCAACGACTATGCGGACAGAAACCTGGATGGCGGCGTCAAAAGAACTCTGGACCGACCCCTGGTCACCGGCGCGATCAAACCCCGGGAAGCCTTGATCCTGTTCCTCGTCCTGATTTCCTTGGCTGCAAGTCTGCTGATTTGGCTGAACCCTAGCACTCGGGCATTCGCCCTTGGCGGCCTGTGCATCGCCATTCTTTATCCCTTTATGAAGCGTCATACCCACCTTCCCCAAGTGGTCCTGGGGGCGGCCTTCAGTTGGGGCATCCTCATGGCCTGGACGGCTCAGGATTTAGGCGTGCCACCGGTTGCCATCATTATGTTTTTATCGAGCCTGCTGTGGATCGTGGCCTACGATACCCAGTACGCCATGGTTGACCGAGATGACGATCTCAAAATCGGCATTAAGAGCACGGCCATTCTCTTTGGTGACCTAGACCGACTGATCATTGGTATCCTTCAGGCTCTCGCCCTGCTTGGCTTCTGGCTTGTGGGCCTAGCGCTGGATTACGGCGGGCCCTTTACGTTCAGCCTGGTCGTTATCTTCGGGCTATTTTGCTATCAACAGCAGTTAACGAAAGATCGATCTAGAGAAGGCTGCTTTGCTGCATTCCAAAATAACATCTGGGTGGGAGTGGCGCTGCTCTCGGGAACCCTCCTCGATAGCGTGACCAACCTATGAGCGGACTGAATTCGTGAAGTTAATTTTGATGGGGTTAGTCCAGCTCGGTCGCAGCCTGTCAAAGGCTCTGGCTACATTGCGCTGGCTGGCGTTGGCCATGGTGCTGTTAACCATTTCTGTGGTGTGTCTTCGCTATCTGTTCTCCACCAGCGCCATCCTAATTCAGGAATCCGTGGTCTATCTGCATGCCATACTGTTCATGCTCGCCATCCCCCTGGGTTTGGCCGAGCGCACCCATGTCCGGGTAGACATCCTCTATGGACGACTGCCTACGCGAACCCAACACTGGATTGATCTGGCCGGCCACGCACTGTTGCTCATCCCGGTGGCCGTTTTTATGGGCTGGATCAGCCTGGACTACGTCGCCGCGAGCTGGAGAATTTTTGAGGGCTCCGCCGAAGTGGGGGGCATTCAAGGCGTTTTTCTGCTGAAAACTCTGATCCCGGCAACCGCATTGCTGCTCCTGCTCCAGGGCTTGGCGGGCATGGCTGAGTGCATCCTGACGCTGACCGGCGATGAGGAAGCATAATGGACCTGACCCCACTCCTGCTTTTCGCCGTCACTTTCTTAGCCCTGCTCATAGGCTACCCGGTGGCCGCCACCTTAGCCGGGGTGGCTCTCATCTTTGCCTTGATTGGCATCATGACGGGCACGTTTAATCCATCCGACCTTGGGTTCGCCAGCGGACGCCTGTTTGGCATCATTACAAACCAAACGCTTATCGCTGTTCCACTCTTTGTCTTCATGGGTGCGCTGCTCGAGAAGACGCGCATTGCCGAGGACCTCCTGTCTAGCCTCGCCGAACTCTTTGGGCGAGTGCGCGGCGGTCTGGCCATCACGGTGATCCTCGTGGGCACCCTGATGGCAGCCAGCACCGGCATTGTGGGCGCTACCGTCGTGACCATGGGCATGATGACTCTACCCATCATGCTGCAGCGCGGTTATTCCCCGGCTCTGGCCACGGGGACCATCTGCGCAACCGGAACCCTCGGCCAAATTATTCCGCCCTCCATCGCCCTTGTTCTGCTCGGTGATGTGCTGTCCAACGGATACCAGCAGGCCCAGCTGAATATGGGCATCTTCGCGCCCAAGTCGATCTCGGTGGGCGACCTTTTCGCCGGAGCCATTATTCCCGGACTCTGCCTGGTGGGCCTGTATCTGAGCTATATCTTGGTACGTGTCCTGGTCAACCCAGACTCTATGCCACCGGCCAGTCGCGGCAGGGATGAAAAGATCGTGCTGGCGCCTATCATCCGCGCGCTGCTTCCACCGCTTTGCCTCATTATGGCGGTGCTGGGATCGATCATTGGAGGCTATGCCACCCCCACAGAAGCCGCCGGTGTGGGCGCCGTAGGTGCCCTGCTTCTGGGCCTCGTCTACCGTCGGGTCAGCTGGGCGGTGCTTTCAGAGGTCTGCACCGCAACCATGGCCACCACCGGGATGGTGTTCTTTATCTTGGTGGGTGCCTCTATCTTCTCGCTGGTTTTCCGCGGCTTCGGCGGTGAGGAGCTGGTGCAATCTCTCTTTGCTCAAATGCCCGGAGGCGTCTGGGGGGCGCTCATCATCGTCATGCTGGTGATTTTCATTCTGGGATTCATTCTTGATTTCATCGAAATCACCTTCGTCGTTGTGCCGATCGTTGGCCCGGTGCTGATGGCCATGGGCGTTGACCCCATCTGGCTTGGGGTACTGATTGCCATGAACCTGCAAACCTCCTTCCTCACCCCGCCGTTTGGCTTTGCCTTATTTTACCTGCGCGGCGTCGCACCCAAGACCGTGACTACCGCTGACATTTACCGAGGGGTGCTACCCTTCATTTTCCTACAGGTCGTGGCGCTCATTGCCCTGCTGCTGTACCCGGCGCTGGCCACCTGGCTGCCCGCCCAGCTTTAGTCCTTCTTGGGTAAGGAGGGCCACTTAGGCGGTCGTTTTTCAATCAGCGCAGCGACACCCTCTCTAAAATCATCTTCCTTCATCATCTCCTCAATGAGCCTCTCAGAGTCGATCACCGAGGCGGCAGCATCGCGGTGTTGGTCGCGATAGATTTGCCAGCGCGTTTGGCGCAGAGCATTGGGTGAGACCGTAGAGATCAGAGCGCGGGCGTAGGCATAGGTTTCATCCAACAGCTTTTCCGGCTCGACGATTTGATTGATGAAGCCAAACGTCAGGGCCTCATCAGAGAGAAAGGTCCGGCTGGTGAGCAGCAGATCGTTGGCCCGCCCCAAGCCCATAATCCGAGGCAGCATCCAGGAAAGCCCGTATTCAGCGGGCAGGTTTAACTTGCCGTGAGCGGTTGTGAATTTGATGCCCGGCACCGCAAAGCGAATATCGGCAAAACTTGCCAGAGCTAGGCCCACCCCCGCCGCCGGACCATTGATGGCAGCAATGACCGGTTTAGTGAGCCCGAAGTGATAGGCGAAGGCCGCATCAAACTCCGAATGACGGCCGTAACCAGGGCGCGCGATATCCGCGTGGGTGCCGGAATCGTAACCGCCTCGGGAGGCGTGCCCGCCCAGTGCCTCTTGATCGCCTCCGACGCAAAAACCGCGACCTCGTCCGGTGACCACGATAACGCCCACTTGCGGGTCCTTATCCGCTTCCGCCAAGAGATATCGATACTCGGCATGCATCCTTCCGGTCCAGGCATTCATCCGATGGGGGCGATTGAGAAAGAGCGTTGCAATCCCGTCGTCGGTAACCAGGTATTCGGTACTCTTTAGCTCCATGCTGAGCTACCTCACCTCGAGATACGCCTTTTCACTGATATCGTGATAGCGACGCACATCCCTGAGGTACTGGGTATAGGATGCGTGAATGCGCGCTGCCAGTGGGTCAGCGTCTGCTATCTCCGCGACTACCTGGTCAGAAACCTCCCTCAGCCGCGCCAGCACATCATCCGGCAGCCGTCGCAGCAATACGCCATGATCCTCCACCAGGGTGGTCAGCGCAGCATTATTACGCGCCGTAAACTCACTCAGCATGTCCTCATTAACGGCTCGCGTTGCAACTCGAATCATGGCGCGCAAGTCATCTGGCAACGCCTCCCAAGCCGCTTTGTTGACCACGGTCTCTAGGGTTGGGCCAGGCTCATGCCAGCCAGGATAGTAGTAGTACTTCGCTGCGGTATGCAGGGAAAAGGCCAGGTCGTTGTACGGACCGACCCACTCCGTTGCATCAATGACCCCGGTCTGAAGAGCGGTGTAGATTTCGCCCCCAGGCAGCACCACCGGGACGCCCCCAGCCCTGGCCAAGACTTCCCCGCCCAGGCCAGGGATGCGCATTTTCAAACCCCTGAGGTCCTCTACGGAATTGATCTCTTTATTGAACCACCCGGCCATTTGCACACCCGTATTGCCTGCGGCAAAGGGCACCAAGTTGAACGGTTCGTACAGTTCACGCCATAAATCCAGGCCGCCGCCATAATGCAGCCAGCCGTTCATTTCCTGAGCGTTCATACCAAAGGGCACGGTTGTAAACATAGCGGCCGCAGGGATTTTACCCCGCCAGTAATAAGCGGCACCGTGTCCCATCTCAGCCGTGCCCTGGGATACGGCGTCGAATACTTCCAGTGCACCCACCAACTCACCGGCACCATAAACCCTGATATCCAGGCGTCCGGCACTCATCTCGCGCAGCATGTCGGCAAGTCTCTCCGGAGCCGTGCCAAGTCCAGGCAGGTTCTTCGGCCAGGTCGTGATCATCTTCCAACGAAAAATCTGTTGCGACGCCGAGGGAGCCGTCGTCTCTGCAGACTGGGGCGCACCGCCACAGCTGCTTAACAGCACTCCAACGCTCAGCAGCGTAATGAGCTTCAACACCTTGATCCTGATTTGCATGTCTTTCCTCGCCTATTCCAGGGCCTGCAGATTGGCATACGCCATCATCAGCCACTTTGCACCCTCATCAAAATTAACCTGAACCTTGGCCCGATCGCCGCCTCCCTCAAACTGCATAACGATCCCCTCGCCGTACTTCCCATGTTGTACACGCTGGCCCATGCGTAAACCGGACACCGTCGTATCGTCATCAGTGATGCCGTAGGACGGCGACCGAGGAGTGTGCACACCGGCCTTGATCCGTACTTCCGACAGTAGCTTCTCAGGAATCTCCAGCAAAAACCGACTGGGCCGGTTATAGCTCTCCTGCCCGTGTAACCGCCGACTTTCTGCGTAGGTGAGGTACAGGGCTGACATCGCGCGCGTGATACCCACGTAAGCCAAGCGCCGCTCTTCCTCCATGCGGCCAGGCTCTTCGGCGGACATCCGGTGCGGGAACAAGCCCTCCTCCATACCGGCCAAAAAGACGATTGGGAATTCCAGGCCCTTGGCCGAGTGCAGCGTCATCATCTGAACGCTGGGGCCCTGAGCCGACTGTCGGTCTCCCGCATCCAGGGCCATTTGATCTAAAAATTCCTGGAGCGCGCTCTGTTCTGCGCGGTCACTGTTTTCTAACGGAAAGACCATTTCGCCGCTGAACTGTCGACATGCGGTAACAAGTTCCTGCAGATTTTCTTGGCGTGCAAGCCCTCGCTCTCCTCTCTCCTGACCGTGATAAGTCATCAGACCACTCACCTCGATGGCATGCTCGGCAAGCTCGTGCAACCCCATGGGCGCAACCGCATCCGCCATGTCGTCTATCAGTTTAAGGAAGTTGCCCAGGGCGCCCTGAACTCTGGCGGTAAACGCACCTCCCTGAAGCCCTTGGCGCGCCGCCTGCCAAAGAGACACTCCTTGTTCGCGTGCCAGGCCTCTCAACCCCTCCAGTGTCTTATCACCAATGCCCCTGGGGGGTAAATTCACCACTCGCTCAAAGGCAGGGTCTGACTGCCTGTCTTCGATCAGGCGCATATACGCTAGCGCATTTTTGATTTCCGCACGCTCAAAAAACCGCTGGCCACCATAGATTTGGTAGGGAATGTCAGCCCGCAGGAGCGCTTCTTCCAAGACCCGAGACTGAGCATTAGACCGATAAAGAATCGCGGCATCCGAAGGGCTGCCCCCATTTTCTATCCACTGCTGTATTCGTTCAGCGATGAACCTCGCTTCATCCAGGTCATTGAAACCCGCATAGACCTTGATTTGATCTCCGGCTTCTCCCGCAGACCACAGCTCCTTGCCCAATCGATTGGTATTTCGCTGGATCAGCGAATTCGCCGCCTCCAGGATGGTTTGCGTTGAGCGATAATTCTGCTCGAGCCGCACCGTCACAACGTCTTGAAAATCCGAGGTGAACGCGTGAATGTTTTCTATTTTCGCGCCGCGCCAACCATAAATAGATTGATCGTCGTCACCCACGGCCATGATCTTGCCCTGCTCCCCGGCGAGCACGCGGAGCCAGGCATACTGAATACTGTTTGTATCCTGAAATTCGTCCACCAGCAGATGTTGAAAACGCCCTTGATAGTGCTGCAGCAGGGCTGGCTCGTTGAGCCATAGTTCATGAGAACGCAACAGCAACTCTGCAAAGTCTACTAACCCTCCCCGATCACAAACCTCTTCATAAGCCTGATAAATACGCTTATGGGTTAGCGTGAAGAGATCGCCCTCATCAACCAGCTGCGCGGCACGGCGGCCCTCATCTTTTTGGGAGTTGATAAACCAGCATGCCTGTCTGGCGGGCCATTTCTTTTCATCAATGTCCTGGGATTTCATGATGCGCTTGATCAAACGCACCTGGTCATCGCTATCAATGATCTGAAAATTCTGCGGCAGTTTCGCTTCGGACCAGTGCATGCGAAGCAAGCGATGGGCCAGACTATGAAAGGTCCCCACCCACATGGAGCGCGAGGATATATTGAGCAAGGCCTCGGTTCGGCTGCGTAGCTCGGCGGCTGCCTTGTTCGTGAAGGTTACCGCCAAAATGCTCTGGGGAGAGACCCGCTCCACATCAATTAACCAGGCTATCCGGTGCACCAGCACGCGCGTCTTACCGCTGCCCGCACCGGCAATGACGAGAGCATTCTCCAGCGGCGCCGATACTGCCGCACGCTGTGCCTCGTTTAGACCCTCAAGAATATGCGTTATGTCCAACGCCGCAACCTACGCCGATAAACGGTCAGTTTACCTTAGCAGGAGAAAAATCGCCCTGAGAAAGCGCAAGGTCGTGTCCTATTTCAAGACGTTCTGGGCGCTCTGTACCGGGGCGCTAGGATGCTGGCGCCTCTTCCGCGTCCTCGGCATCTTCGCCCTCGGTGTCGTCAATGACCTCACGGGCCTTCTCATTGAATTCCAAGGTATGAGACGTTATCAGATTCGCAATCCCACTCGCTTCATCAGCCATTTTCAGACGCTGCAGAATCTCTCTTACCAAGGATCGAACCTCATTTCGAAGCTCAGGCATCTCCGCATCAGGGCTGGTCGCAGACTGCACGCCAATACGATAAAAACGAGACACATAGGATTGAGGCATCCAGGACTGGACCTCTCCTCGCAGCCCGCCGATCGCAGCTTGGCTCTCTGGCACAGACTCCCGACCATGCTGTTTATCCATCTGTCCTTGGTCAATAAGTTGTTCAATGTGACGAGACAAAACGAAGGCGTAGCGACGGCGCAGGTCAGTGATGACGTCAGGATGCTTTTCTGGTGCCTCGAGCGCATCCCAGATTTCTCTCCCGCTGAAACCAAAGAGCGTACCCCCTGTACTGGCCTTGCTGGCCGCTGACTCTAGTCGGCCTCGCTCCAAAACGGTGATGCGCTGCCACATATAAATCAGCAGTATGAGGATGAGAATCAGTAGTAATGCTGTGGACCCAATTAAGGCTACGGGTACGATGGACTCTGACATATTAGGCGCCTCCTGCAGCTCCAATCAAAGACTTAGCCGGTAATGCTTTTATGCTTAAGGTGACTCCGCAGCGATATCTGCTGTTGCAGGCTCGGTAATACCCAAAACTTCCTTGGCCACTCTGGCACGTTCGATAATGTACAGGTCGGCTACCGTTTCATCGATCCTTTCCAGGTTTTCACGCAGACTGGTTAGCTCGCGCCGAATCCCTTTGACCGGAGCCATGAGCAACGACGCTTCCTGAAGGTTCTTCTCCAAGGACGTTAACTGCTGGCGCATGGTTGCCGCGCGACCGCTGATTTGATCCAGGTCCTGCTGCACCGCCGCCGCATTCGCCGTGACCGACGCATCTATGCGTCCGGCAAGCGTTTCGGGTATTTGGGCTACCTGCTGGTCCAGGGCCAGGAGGGCCGCATCGCCTTCTGCCAACCGTTCTTGTATGGCCTGTTGCCCTGCTAGCGCCTGATTCACGCCATCTTCCAGGGCGCTGAAACTTTCAATCCCTCTTGAAACCTGGATGACCCGTTTGGCCAAGGCGTTCAGCATCGCATCGACTTCCCCGACTTTATTCGACATCTGCACGGACATAATCACGTAAAAAACGATGGCGGCGAGAAGCGCAATACAGAGAGAGGCGATCGAATAGGTCGTCAGCTGGCGCGCTTTATCGAGCTGCTTGGCGATGTCCTCGATCAGCGGGTGCGCCGTAGAAATTCTCACCGTCTCGTTGCCAACCGAGATCTGTAGGTTTGGCTCGTCGGCCTCTGGCGCAGCAGCATCCTCGGGGCTTGCTAAAATCGGTTCTTCCACGGGCGGGACAACTGCCGCCGGTTCAGCTTCTATTGCGGGTGTCGCCAGTTCAGCTTCTACTGCGGGTGTCGCCGGCTCAGCAGAGAGCGCCTCGTCCACGGCGTCGCTACGCTCGGTAACGCCATCGGCAATCGCCGCCGCTGCTTCTGAGGCGTCGAATTCCTCACCCTTACCCTGTTCTTCGTCTTGTTCAGCCATCACTTTTTCCTCGTGTCTCGCGACTCATTCTCCGCCGCCCATTAGGGTCGCTCTACGGAATTCCCGAGCGTTGCCCCCGAAATGAAAAATGGCGTCTTATTTATACCGTAGTCAACCAAATGTTGTCGCGCCTCTTCGCGATTAAGGAAGGGCCCGCTCACCACTACGTAACGATCACCTTTTTCAAATACTCTGACGCCGGGCAGTCGAGGCGTATTGCCACGCCAGATGAAGGCGCGCTGGGGCAGCGAAAATGAAGCATGCTGAACATAAACGCCATCCGTCACTGGGGGCGCAACAGCCGGTGCAACGTCGGTAACGGGCTGCGTGACAAAAATTTCCTTGAGCGCCTTCTCCGGATCATCAACCACGATGGGTAACTGCTTTTTTTCCACATCCTGACTGGGCTGTGCTGCAGGCAGCAGCGGCGCTAATGACGCCTGACTTTGGGCCTCCGCATCCACCGCCGGGGCGCTGACCTCAGCGCCACTGTTCGCGTCCGGAGCCGTGGCATCGTCACTGAATGAAATAGGCAGGCTTTGAATTTGCTGGGCGATCCGACTTGCTGCGCCGCTGAGGTCTGCATCCTGACCCAAATAGGCGGCGGCAATCAAAAGACAGGCGATTCCGGAACTGGCCACTACGCGCCCCCGAGCCTGGCGCAGCTTCGTGAGCTGCAGCGTAGCAGCGGTCTGATTTGCGACATTTCTCTTTGCCAAAGCTGCAGCGGTGCTTTGTCCCATGCCCTTAGGGAACGCGGCAACGTCACCGTCCTGCCGCTTTTTGCCGGGCGAAAGACCGAGGGCATCCACCAGCTGGCTGACCTGTGACAATTCCGGTCGACCGGCAAGGCGTTCGAGCAAAGCCTTTGCTTCCTCCTCTGATGGCTGAGGAAAGTCCACGGATTGAGCTCTTAATTTTTCAGCTAGCTTTTTAATTTGCGCTGACTCTGGGCGCACCTGGCGGAAATGCACAATGAGCGAAATCCCCGTTGCGCGAAACTGACTGATCATCTTCACGGTCATTTCCAAAAGCCCGGTATCCCGTAAGTTGGGCAATTCGTATAGCCACAGTTCGTTCAGGGGCGTGCTTTTTTTCGCCTGAAATGACTCCAGGTTGACCTGCGCGAGGCGTTTATTGAGCCCGTCGAGCACCGCTTCACTGTTCTTGGGCATTCGCCTAACCGTCACTTTCCCGGCCCTAGACCCAGACAGCTGGGTTAGCAGGGTCCGCGTGTAGTGCGCGAGCAGCATTTCGTGCTGTGCAACCATGATCAACGTTTTACCCGAGTTCAGCACGATATTCGCGCACTCCTGGAGCCGAGCGGTATCGCCAACGTTGAACAAAAGCTCATTTGAAATTGTGGGTTCTTCTTTTAAAGGAATCATCTCCGCGGGTCCTAACTGTCGTTAAAAGTTGTGGGCACGTGACGCTTGCCCGATTCATCGAAAATAAGGTTGTCTGGCACCTTCGGCTTAGGCTTGGCCATTTTTCTACCATCCTGGCTTACCGCGTTTAGGCTATAGACATAGGCAATAACCTGAGCCACGGCGTGAAATAAATCCGGCGGTATGTACATGCCAATTTCTGAGGTGAAATAGAGCGCTCTCGCCAGCAGCGGCGCTTCAAAAATTTCCACCTCATGCTCACCCGCTCGCTCACGAATGCGTTGAGCCATGTGGTTTTTCCCCTTGGCAACAACCTTCGGGGCTTCCTCTTTATCCATTTCGTACAGCAGCGCCACCGCGAAATGCTCTGGGTTGGTGACCACAACGTCAGCCTTCGGCACGTCGTCCAGCATGCGTTGCTGGGCCATCTCGCGCTGTTTGGCGCGAATACGCTGCTTGACCTCTGGCTGGCCCTCAAGTTCTTTCATCTCGTCCTTGATTTCCTGCTTGGTCATGCGCAGCTTTTTTATAAATTCATACTGTTGATAGGGCACGTCCACCATGGCGATCAGCACCAGGGCCATAGAGGTAATCAGCCCGCCTAAGAGAACGGTCTCGATACTGTTTGCAATCGCTGCGTTAATAGAGCCCTCACCAATTTTGATGATGGTGTCGAAATTGAGGTAGAGAAAGGTGCCACCAATGGCGGCAACCAGGGCGAACTTCAGCAGGGCCTTGGATAGCTCGACCAGGGCTTTGAGACCAAAAATACGCGCCATGCCCTTGATGGGGTTCAGCTTGCTGGCCTTAGGCTCCAGGCTCTTACCTGAGAACACAAAGCCCCCTAGCGCGGTAGCAGACCCAACCGCGGCGAGCATAGCCAAGAAAAACACGGGAATTAGCGTGATGAATCCATCCAGCGTCAGCATCGCAAGGCGCGGCACCGCTAAATTTTCCTCGAAAGCATAGTTTGGCGGGATGACCAAGCTGGTAGCGAACAGGTCAACGAAGCGAGGCCCAAGCCAAAATCCGCCCGCGTATAGGCAGGCGATTACCGTCACCGTGACAGCGGCGGTAGTCATATCCTGAGAGCGCAGCACCTGCCCGTCTTCCTTGGCTTTCTCTAGCCTTCTCGGGGTCGGTTCCTCAGTTTTGTCGTCCTGACTTTCTTCTGCCATCTTGGCTTCCTAACCACCAAAAACGTTTTGATTAAGGGAATCGAAGGCCGCAAACCACAGGCCCTCCATCTTGGAATGCATGGTCATCATGGTGATAAGGAGCATGCCGAATCCCAAAGGGATTAGGGCAGGGAAGCCCACCGCAAAGACGTTAAGACTGGGCGATGCTCGGGAGATAACCCCCAGGCAAACATTAATCATCAGCAACCCCAGCATAATCGGCAGCACCAGCACCACGGCGCCCACAAACATTTGTGAAGACCAGGCGATAAAGCCTGAGATAGCCTGAGTGCTTAACAGTCCAGAGCCGATGGGGATGGTGGTAAAGCTGTCCACCAACATGGTGATCAGTATCAAATGTCCGCCCAGGCCTAAAAACACCAGCAGGCCGACTATGAGCAGAAACTGGGATAGCGTGGGCACATTACCCAGGTTGGGGTCGATCATGTTAGCCATGCCCAAGCCCATGCTGGAGGACACGGCATGACCGGAAACAATGATCGCAGCGGTAACAACCTGCAAACTGAGGCCCATGAGCGCGCCTACGGTGATCTCGTTAAACATGCGTTCTAGCGCCGCAAAGCTAAACGGATCGGTGGCCGGAATGTCGATGAGCGGGTAGATCATCCAGGTGAGGCTAAAACCGATCAAAATTCTCAGCCGTAAATTCATGGCTTGCTGGCTAAAAATGGGGCTGCTCAACAAAAGTGCCGTAACCCGCACGAAAGGCCAAATGAAGGTCTGAAGCAGTTCGGTTAAATATGGGATCAGGAAAGACATTTGGCTACAGGGTCATCGTGCGAACGCGTTCAAAGATGGTCTCGAAATACTCGGCCATGACGGCAAGCTGCCACTCTCCAAAGATAACGATGGCCAGCACCATCACGGCAAGCTTCGGGATAAAGCTGAGCGTCATTTCCTGAATAGAGGTAGCTGCCTGCAAGATACCCACAAGCAAACCCGACATCAGCGCTGCGGCCAGCACGGGGGCGGCGACTAAGACCGTGACAACAAGCGCTTCCACGGCGATATCCATGACGAGACCGGTTTCCATAATCGCGTCAACCCAAATACGTGGCGACCAGGGAGCCGGTCACCAGGCCCCAGCCGTCCACCAGTACGAACAAAAGGAGTTTAAAGGGCATAGAGATCATCATGGGCGACAACATC
>DKNY01000033.1:38557-40376 GCA_002470275.1 Gammaproteobacteria bacterium UBA7376
CATCATCATACCCATGGACATCAGAACGCTGGCCACCACCAGGTCAATGATGACAAAGGGAATATAGATCAAAAAACCAATGGTGAACGCAGTCTTGAGTTCTGAGGTGATAAAGGCCGGCACCAAGACGGTCATGGGAATTTCTTCGATGTCGCCAACGGCCTGAATGTCGGACATCTCCATAAAGAGCATCATGTCTTTCTGCCGAGTTTGGCCGAGCATAAATTGCTGTAGCGGTCCCTTGGCGCGTTCAAGGCCCTCTTGGAAAGTGATCTCATCGTTTTGCACAGGCATCAGCGCCTCTGCGTAAATCGTTTCAAGGATTGGGTTCATAATGTAGAGCGTCAAAAAGAGCGCGATGCCAATCAGGACCTGATTGGGTGGCGTTTGGGCGGTACCCATGGCCTGCCGCAGCAACGAGAGCACGATGATGATTCGCGTGAAGGAGGTCATGAGAATCAGGATCGACGGCAGCAGGCTGAGCACGGTCATCACGATGATCAGCTGGAGAGAAAGGCTGTACTCGGTTCCCCCGTCATTACCTTCAAGGACTTTCAGGGCGGGAATGCCCTCTGCGGCCACGGGCTCTGAAACCAACATGCAAAGCACCAGCAGCACTCCGACGGGCGCGAACCGGTCTATGAGCTTGGTCAGAGGCTCGGTCAGTTTTCTCTTGTGACGCAGATTGATCATAGTCTCTACTTACTTTTGCAGTTCGATACCGCTTTATGCGCCGAATCTGCTTCTTTAGGCGTAAGAGGATGCAAAGTAGAGGCCAACTTTAAATATGTTTAAAATCAACATGTTATAGTCTTGTGGCGAATTTTTGCCGATAAATTTGCCGACCTACGGGAAGAGCGTCAAAATCCTGACAGTCGGCGGACACTGTCGCTTGCTGCTCAGGCTTCATAATGCTGGGGCAACAAGCAGTCGCCGGCAGCCCTAAATAGACATGGCCGATCAAGAATTAGAAAACGTCGAAAAGGATGTGTGCCAAATGCGAACGTCACGGTTCTTCTGGCTTTGTGCCTGGGCGGCCAGCCTGGTCATTTTCCAAGGTAGCTGGGCTCAGTCGGGTCCAGAACAGCCCTCAGAGAAGACCCTTGGGACCCAGCCCCAGCAGCAGGCCCCCCTCTATTCGAGCATGCCCTACCTCACCTGTTTCGAGGCTGCCGCAGAACGGTACGCGCTGCCGCCTTCCTTGCTAATGGCCGTTGCTATCGTCGAGAGCGGCCTTGATCCCATGGCTGTTTCCAGCGCCAACGCTCTGGGGTTGATGCAAATCAAGTGGCCCATCACCGCCAAACATCTGGACGTTGCCCCTCGAGAAGCGCTGTTTGACCCGTGCACTAACATTGATGCAGGCGCGCGCTACCTTAGAGAACTATTGGACCGGCGGAATCGGCAAAATGCTGCCAAACCACTCCATCTGACCCTGGCGAGCTATCGCCTGGGGCCCAGTGGTTTCGACGCATCTGCTCCACTGCCCACCACGGCGCGGAACTACATCCAGGCAATCGCAAAGCAGAAGAGCTTGCTAGATCTCGCTCAGCCGTCCGTTAGCCTGGTGCAGCCGAGCCGGAGGCCGAATACCTGCTCCTTAGCGGAGCTGAGCAACATGGCCATGTCTACCCATCACCCGGCTGAACGCGCGGAACAGGCGAGTGCGTGGCTTCGAGCGCGAGCGGGTATTTGCGAACTCCCCACCCTGCTGGCCATTCGCAACAGTTTGCCCCTCTGGTTGGGCACCGGGCTGAACGGTGACTTAGTCGCCTTTATCGGACAGCAAATCACGCTTCGAGTTAACCAGTAGTCACCC
>DKNY01000033.1:40714-56833 GCA_002470275.1 Gammaproteobacteria bacterium UBA7376
AGCGCTTTATCGACTTCCGCGCCCGCCATCAGACCTGAGGAAAGCGCCTGCTCTGCTTCAATTCGCTCCCACATCAGATTGATTTCAGCCATTTCGTCTTCCACCGATACGCGCATGGCGGCCATCGCTTCACGGTTGATACGAGACGCCTCAAAACCATCCTCTAAAGCATTGGTGTTTTCTTCAACCTTGGGCGCGAGGTCTGTCAATCGATCCACTAAGTCTTGCTGTAGGGTTGCCAGTTTTTCCGTATCGATGCCGCTTTCCAGGAGCTGCTGGTTGCCCTGCAGCTCATGCTCATTAAACGCCATCTTTTCCTTGTTGATCTCCAATAGCGTCTTGAGAAGGTTGACGAAACCTTGGTTGAAATCCGCCAGCGCCGAGTTGATGGCAATCACCTGGCGGTTGCTCTCGCAGCGCTGAATGAGGCAGTCCAGCTCCACCTCGTCCTGAAGGTTCTCTCTCACTTCTTCCGATAGCCCCAGCTTTTGGGCATGGGCTTCTATCAAAACCCTTCGAGAGCGGAAAATATTCGTCGTATATTCGCTCATCAAGTTTCGATTTGCGCTAAACGCACTGAACATAATCTGCAGCCCGCTGGTCACATTTTCCACAATGAGCGCCCGATGCGCGTGACTCATGGCTCGATTACCATTGACCGCCGACCCTAGCTCAAACAATTCAGGCCGATGATCTGCTGCCTTCGATGTCGCCTCGTCCATGGCGCCCCCCAATTTTTATTATTTTGATTCGATGCCCCATCTTAAGCCGTTGCTTTCTGTCATTGGAAGTACCGAAGGGCAATTAGGGGCCGCTGGGAAAAGCGTTAAGTCTGAGAACTAATCCGAGGTTTTGAGTTCTTTATCGAGTACCGAGGCGAAAGCGCTGGAGCCGCCCGCCTTGTCCTCTAGCGTCGTCGCTGTCGCCACGCCCTCATCGGCCAGGCTTTGAGTATCGAGTAGGGTGATCTGACTGGGCCCAATACCCAGAAGCAGCCTCTTCCCATCGTACTCCACGACCTGTAGCTGGTGTTTTGAGCTGAGTCGCTGGACGTTTAACACGCGAATGGACTGACCCGATACGCCGCCCAGCTTTACGCCCTTAACCTTTACAAACCAGAGGGTTGCCAGCAGCAACCCAATAACAAAGAGGAAGCTGAGCAGTGCCGAAAACAGCGGGGTGCTTTCCATTTGTTCGGGTCCGCTAGACCGGCTTGACGCGCTCAAGCGGGGCGACGATTTCAACCACGCTAATACCAAACTTGTCGCCCACCGTAACGATTTCGCACTTTGCGATAACGGTGTCGTTTACCTTGACGTCCATTAACTCACCCACCGATCTATCGAGCTCCAGGATGCTCCCCTGAGAAAGGCGCAACAGGTCACGCAGCTTAAGCTGAGTGGTGCCTACCTCGATGGTCAGGGTAATGGGAATGGCACGAATAACATCTTGGTCGATACCGCTTTCCGCACTGTCCTCACTAGGCGTGGTGTCAGTTTGCGCTGCAGGTTCCGCTTCAGGATTATTTTCTTCTGATTCACTCATTTTCGTCTCTCGGCATTATGCTTTTGCTGATTTGCACGGCTACTTGGTTTCCCCGACTACCGACGTCTGCCTTGTAGATCGGGAATCCGTTAACGCTTACCTCGGCATTCTCGGGAGGGCGGATGGGAATCCAATCGCCTACCTTAAGCTTTGATAACTGATCCAAAGATATCGGAACATCCGCAGCTTTCACCACCACTTCCATGGGCACCTCATCGAGACTCTCACCCAGGGTCTTCGTCCAGTCCGCGTTTAATTGATCGTCACCGGAGCTCGTCTGGACCCTCGACCGGAACACCTCCCGCACCAGCTTCAAACTCGCATAGGGGTGAACCACATCAATGTAGCCCAGGTCCTCTCCATCTCCGGCCGTCTCGAATCGGGTTTGAATCACCATATCCTCGTCGGCAGCGATATTCGCAAACACTGCGCTGATTTCCGAAGCGTTCAAGGAGCATTCAATGGCCATGAAGGGCGACCAAGCTTCACTCAGCGCATCAAAGACAACGCCACGGATTTTTTCGATTACCGCGTTTTCGGTTGGCGTGAATACTCTGCCCGGCGCCACGGAGGTCAAAGACTTGGGGGAACCCCCAAACCAGTTATCTAAGCAGCTGAAAATAACCTGGGAGTGGATAACGCAGAGGGATTCACCCCGCAGCGGATCGATTTTTGTGACGTTTACGGAAAGCGGCGGCTCCGTGGATTGAACGTAATCTATGTACTTAATAACCTTGGTTTTGCCAGGCTGGAGTCTGGCGCTGTAGCGCAGCTCATCGAGCAGCCCCGAGCGCATGAATCGATGCATCCGATCGTTGATCTGCTCCATGGCCGACATGTTTACGCCGACGCTCGTATCCTGGATCGTGAGATCGTGTGGCCTGGCTGCGGCACCCACATTATAGCCGTCACCGTCGAAGTCCCCGGACGCCACCATCTCCTCGATGGCCCGAAGTTCCTCTTCTGAAAGCAGCCGCTCTTTTTCGTCCGCCATGCCTTACTCGCTACTCGACCGACTTCTTATTGAACAACAAAGGCCGTGAAATACACTTCCTCTACCGCTGCGAACTTGAAAGCCTCAAACTTTTCAAGGACCTCATTAATAATCAAGGCCAAATCCTCCTGAAGATTTCGGCGGAAATCCGCTTCCACCAACTCATCTTCACGCACCATTCTGAGACGATCTAGGATCGCAGCGCGGATAGCAAAGTCATGATCCGCGATGGCCGTAAGCACGCGATCGTCGTAATAGGTCATGATAGCCAGAGAGACCTGCATAACTTTTCGCGATTGCGACACGTTGGCGATGAAGGGCGTTGGGAATGAATGATAGGCTGGCTTGAACTGCTCTTCTTCCGCCATTTCCTTGGTTACTTTCTCTGGTTCCTGCACCGCTTCCGTTTCTTCGATATCTGCTTCAAGTTCAGCAATAGCCTGCTCTGCGGCGTCTGCCTCAGCTTGGTCAAAGAATCCTGTGAAGAACAGCGCCCCCAGGGCCGAAAGCACGCCCACAAGCAACACGACCAGCACAATGAGGATGATCTTTACCAGACCACCACCTGATTTAACTTCTTCTTCTACTTCAGCCACAACACACTCCCATTTTGCGCGTCAAGTCTAAACAAAAACGTCCAAGCCATCGCGGAGTATGTTATCGCTTCCGCCGCCACCCACGCCTTCGCTACCAAATACGTCTGAGGTCAAATCGAGCATGACCTCGATTTCTTCCGCCTCTTTCGTATCAGAATCAGAACCGGATGTGCCCGCATCCTGCTCTGCGAGATCAATATTAACCGACTCTGCCTGAGAATAGAGAGATTCAAGCGCCATTCTCAGTCGTGGCAGTGAATCTGTCAGCAGCTGCCGAACATTAGCATCATTCGCTGCAATCTGGCCTTCTATACTCTGTTCTCTGACCTCTAAATTAATCCCTACGGGCCCTAGGGACGCCGGATTGAGGTTAAGGCGAACATTCCACGAGCCTTGCTTCATGGCCAAGGCCAATTTTTGCCCCAGGACTTCTCCAAATTTGTCCGCCCAGGCCTGATAGGGCTGCATGCGGGCCTGCATCAAAGCCGGGTCATTGGCCGCCATCAAATCTACCAGAGACGCTGGAGCGGCCTGACTCGCCGCGGTCGGCATTATGACCGGCGCACCAAGCCCCGCTGAAGGGGTGGGGTTCGGGGCAGACACATTAACTTGCTCTGCTGGAGCCGCCGCCTCGCCAGCCGTCACCTGAGACGGCCCAGAAACTGTGGCCAGCTGCAAATCGCGTAAACCCTGACCAATCTTCGCAGACAGAAGCTGCAAATCTTGCTTCACCTTCCCTTCAGACTCGGCACGCTCAAGACGAGCGAGCATATCTCCGCTCTCTTTCCCGATCTCTGATTTTGAACCCTCTAGCGTTGGCTCCGGACGCCCGCCGTCGCTGCCTAGGCTTCGCCTGCGCTGATTCATCATCGCGTCAACGTTGACCACTGGCGCCGTAGGATTTGTCATACCGCCGACCCGGTTTTCCGTTGAATTCTTTTGTTCGGTACTCTCACCCGGGGTTAACCCTTGGGTCTGCCACCATCGCTGTGTGTTCGTGGGATTAAAAATTCTGCCTGAGCTTTCGCCCTCCGGTCCCGTCCGGAGGTTGCTTTCGGGTAGCAGGCCATCAAGCATGGCCTGGGATCTTGAGGCATCACCGCTCAGGGGGGGAATGCCCGTCTCAGCCTTTCCCAGGGTTTCCAGACCTCCCTGGCCTGGTTGTTGGATACCGCCCAGCGAACCAGGGTTGATCCCTTGGCTACGGGCAAACTCCGTCAGGCTCTGTTCACTCACCATGGGATTGGCGGTGGTCAAAATCACTCTGCCAACGCTCAGGGCACGAGAATGAACGGAAAGGGCTGGCAACCCGTTGCCGCTCGAATCGCCGCCAGGCAACGTAAATGGCACATCAGCGCGCCAATCCGCCTGGTCGTCCTGGCCAGATTTGCCGGCCACCGCAGGGTCACCGGTACGCCCTGCGTCCTCGTCTTGAGTCAGGCTGGAACCCTGTGGACCACCCTGCTCCTGAGTAAAAATCTCTCTAAAATCAGAGGCTTGGTTCGGATTAGCCGCGCCGCCCGGAGTCGCCTCCGAGTCTTGCGTCGAACCCTGCTGCGGTGTCCCGGTAACAAAGGACAAAAAATGTTCTGACATAACTGCTTCTGTGGATGAGGTTCAATTACCCAACCTTGAGCAATTTACGTGCCAGACTCCGCGCCCGGGATAAACAATCCTAAACGACTCGAGGGACCGCCCTCTTCATATCGCCAGGCTACCCCAGTTTACGCTGGCCGAAACGCTGCAGGGCCAGCATGTCGGTACTGCGTTGTTCTGCCCGATCGCTAACCTTCGTCATTTCATCCTGCGCCCGCTTGCCCAGCGCTTCGAACTTCAGGCGCTGAGCACTCAGCGCCTGAAACTTTTGCCTAATGCCCTGCTGTTGCTGATGGAGCGCGACAAGTTCATGTCCCAACGTTTGACTCGCCATATCCAGTTGGTTCAAAAATCGCCGCACCTGCGTGGTGCTGTTAATGTCATGCTCTGCCTGCTGCAGCGTGGACAGTTTGTCCGAATACTCTGCCTTCAGGCGGGCAATGCGCTCTTTCTCAGATCGAACCGCTTCGACTTTCTTGCGTGCTTCAACCAACGCTTTTTGGGCTTCATTAACCTGGGAGATCACCCCCTCGGTCAAAATATCCCACCGCTTAATGGAGGCTCTTAACTGCTCAGACATGTAAACACTCCCGCATACCCGAAATAGATTCTTCAAAAGTTGAAAGTTCGTCCATTGGCTGACGGAGAAAGGCCTCCATGCGGCCTCTCAAAGCAATGGCTCGGTCAAGGTCAGGATTGGTGCCCATTTCGTATGCACCGACCTGAATCAAGTCTAGATTCTGTTGATAAAGGGTCCACAGCCGTCTGAACGTGTTCGCCTGATCCAGATCATCTGAATCCGCAAGGGTCGGCATCAGCCGCGAAATAGAACCGGCCAGATCAATCGCTGGATAGTGAGCCGCGTCGGCCAGGGCACGACTGAGCACCACCTGGCCATCTAGGGAGGCACGCGCCAGATCAACAATGGGGTCGTTCAAGTCGTCCCCCTCAGCGAGCAGCGTATACAGGGCGGTAACGGTTCCCTCCCCGCGCTTGCCGGTGCCCGTGCGTTCTATCAGATTGGGAAGCAAACTAAAGACAGAGGGTGGATAACCCTTCGAAGTCGGTGGCTCTCCAATAGCCAGGCCGATCTCTCTCTGAGCGTGAGCAACCCGCGTGAGACTATCAACAAGCAGCAAGACATCCTTGCCCCGGGCGCGAAAATATTCGGCATATAGATGCGCCAATTCCGTAGCGCGCAGGCGCAGTAGCGGCGCATTGTCGGCCGGCGCGGCGACGACAACCGCGTGCTGCATGCCCTCCACGCCTAAAATTTGCTCAATGAATTCTTTGACTTCACGGCCCCGCTCACCGATGAGGCCAATGACTACCACGTCAGCGCTGGTGAACTTGGTCAACATTCCGAGCAGGACGCTCTTACCCACACCGGAGCCAGCGATCAGGCCAAGCCTTTGACCGCAGCCCGCCGTGAGTAGGGCATTTATAGCCTTAACCCCTACATCTAGAACCTTGGTGATGGGCTCCCGCTGCATGGGGTTGGTCGTTTCGCCCTGCAAACCGCGGGACTCATGACATTCGATCTCAGAAAGGCCATCCAGCGGCGTGCCTAGCGCGTCTACGACTCTGCCCAGCAGGGCCTCGCCGACGCCAGCGCTGTCTGTCTCGGAGAGCAAAAAGACCCGTGCGCCCGCCTGGAGCCCGGTGGCCTCCCAGAGGGGCATTAAATAGATGGTGTCGCCCTGGAAACCAACGACCTGAGCATCAACGTAAGCGGCTCTTGGATCACTTTCAGCGACGGCTTCCCGTTCTGGCTTCATGATGCGACAAATCGCGCCGACGGTGGCGGTAATGCCCTTGGCCTCAATGGTTAGGCCGACGATTCGAGTCAGCACGCCATATTTTCGCACTGGAGGACAGGCCAACCTAGGCAGCACGTCGTCCACATGCTGGCGAAAGCTCGGGGTTTCTGGTGCTGCGTTCATTCTTCAGGTGCCTGAAAAAAGACATCGTCGACTTCCGAAAAATCTCCGCTGATCACCAGACCCTCTTGGTCTACGGTTGTCTCCGGAGGCATCTCTTCTGGCACGCTGGGTGCTAGGGCGCTACTGGCCACTGGCCTATACAGCTGGGCAGCCAGGGCATCGATGCGGCTTTCCAATAGCTCCTCGATACTCGTGTCCTGTACCGTCAGCCGAACGCTTCCCGGCGCAAGCCGGTTATCGAGTAAAATTTGGTGCTCGCTGAAGAGTTGATTCAGAGGTTCAACGTTCAGCTTGTCGTACCAGGCCTCACCCACATGTATCACAATCTCGCACAGCTGGAGTGGGTCCACCTCAGCGATGCAGTCCTCAATGAAGGTTTTCACCAAGTCATCGTTCAACGTCAGCTCAGCCTTGGCTATCCGCTCGGCCAAGGCCACCGACAAATCCTTTAAAGGATCGTATAGGTTTTGATGGGTCACCAGGTTGTCACTAATGGTGGCCATAAACTGTGCCATTTCGTCCATCACGGTGACTCGGAGCTGATCTAGATCTTGCCCGGATTCTTGCTCAAACATCAGCTTGGCTTCTGCCTGGCCCTGGGCCTGTCCTTCGGCGAAGGCCTTGGCCTTGGCCTGTGCCAGCTCGCTTTGCTGCGCCTCTAGCTGCTGCTCAAGGGCGGCGATCTGTTCATCCCAGGCATCCGTTGCTGGGACCTCCGCAGCCGGAGTTTCGGGTGCGTGTTCTGGTTCGATGTCGTCCACGGTCTCTTCAGTAGGGACATTTCGGACATACTGATCCAGCGGCAGCGCCCGAAAACGGTCTTGCTGGGCGACGGCTGGATTCGCGAGTAAGCGCGAGGAAGCAAAGCGCCCGACTTCACCTCGGGTCGCGCTCTCATCCACCACCCAGGGGGCTTTTGCCTTAGACAAAGTCGCCTCCATCCGGCGACGCCAGAATGATTTCGCCCGCATCCTGGAGCTTGCGTGCCTGACGCACAATGCTGAGCTGCGCTTCTTCTGCATCGGTGACGCGAACAGGGCCCATCATTTCCATCTCATCAAGGAACATGGCGCTTGCACGCTGGGACATGTTGCCCAGGAAGGCATTGACCACATTTTCCGGTGCCGCTTTAAGCGCCACCGCCAATTCTTCTTGATCCAGCTGTCGTGACAGAGTTTGGATGCTTCGATTATCGAGATCCCCAAGGTTTTCAAAGGCGAACATATTGTCCGTAATCTTCAACGCGAGCGCCTCGTTATTAGCCGTTATGGAGGTAAGGATATTGTCACCCATATCCAGCTTGGTTTTCATGATGATCTGCGCAGCCGCCTTCACACCCCCTACGGCGGCCGACGAGGCCGAAGTGGACTGAGCAAATTGCTTAGACATGACGCTCTCTAATTCGGCCATGGCGTTGGGCTGCACGGTATCTAGCATGGCTACCCGCTGAACCACCTGAGCCCGCACGCCTTCAGGCAGAAATGCGAGTACGTCCGCAGCAGTCTCGGACTCCAAGACCGAGAGTATGATCGCGATGACCTGGGGATGCTCTTCTCCCACCATGTCGCAAATGGCACGGGGCGTCATCCAGGCCAGGATCTCAAGACCCCTGCTAGATGAGCTAGGTAAAATTCTGCTGAGTACTGATGAGGCGCGCTCGGGCCCGAGTGCTCGGTTCAGAACACCCTCGATATAGTCGGTGGACCCCAGACCCAGGTTGGTGAGTTTCTTCAGCTCCCTAATAAATTCGTCGAGCACCTGGCTCACGGCCTCTTGGGAAACGTCGTTCACCGTCACCATGGCGGTGCCCAAAGCCTGGACCTCCTTGGGGTTAAGGTAACCAACAATATTTGATGCCTGTTGCTCACCGAGTAACAGCATGAGCAAAGCCGCGCGTTCAACGCTGCGTAAGGAATCCAGCTCAAGGCCTACCTCTGGTGATAATCCGTCGTCATCAAGGGCGACTGGTGTCTGTATTTCTGCCATGTTCGTATTCCGTATTTATTGGTGCTTTCCCAAACTCTCGACCGCCGCAGGCGTTCTAATCAGCCTGAATCATGCGCTTCAGCAACTGCGCAACACGAGCCGCATCTTCTGCGACAAGCATTCTAAGAACCGTAACTTTGTCATCGTACGTATTGGCCGTATCTAGCATATCAAGTGGGATAGACGACTTCTTCGGCTTCAGCCTGGCCTTAATCTCTTCTATGTTTTCGCCTTCGCCCAGCTTGATCATCTCCAGATCTTCATCACTTAGCTCGCCGTCTGCAGTAGCCATGGGCACATCCAGATCTTCCTCTTCGGTGTTGGCTTTAATAATCGGCCTAACCACCATGAGCAGCACCAGCAGGATCAAAAGCAGGCTGGCGCCATATTTGACCAGGTCCACAATCTGCTCGTCCTGCCACCAGGCAATCTGAGGCGTCAGATCAACGGGTACGGCAAAGCTCGATGGCACAACGGTGACCGTATCTCCGCGTGCCTCGCTGAAGCCGACAACGCCTTTGACGACATCCGTAAATCGAGCGAGTTCCTCTTCGGTAATGCCACCCTGTTCTTCGCCCTCGACGGCAGCAAACGCATCCTGGTTAATCACCACCGCTACAGAGATGCGGTCAATTCGGCCCACCTGCTGTTTGACGTAGCGGATCTCACGATCCAACTCATAGTTTCTGGTGGACGAGGAGCTGGAAATACCGTCGGCGGTATCTACCGGGTTATCACCAACCTCACCCGTCGCCGTCAGTTCAGCCCCCTCAGGTGGTGCATTTGAAAAACTTCCGGGCAGACCCTCAGCCGCAAGGCTGGCGTCCTTCTCAAAGTCCAGGGACTCTGATCGCGTTCTTGGGCCTACGCCGCCCTTGTCAAATTCCTCAAAGGTCGCTTCCACCTCAGTGAAATCCAGCGCGACGTCAACCTCTGACTTGACGTTACCCATCCCGACGATGGAGGCCAAGATCTGTTCGATTCTACGCTGGTAGGACATTTCCATGGACCGCTTGTGTTCCGACTGAGCAGTCGTCAGGGTCATGGCGGTTTCGCCTTCGGAGTCCGTCAGCAAGTTGCCGGTATTGTCGACTACGGCAACATTTTCATTTGGGAGATAGGGCACGCTGGCAGAAATCAGGTGCACGATGGCTCTAATCTGGGACGGGGTCACGACCCGACCAGGATAGGGCACCACCACCACGGAAGCCTTCGCCGGCGCCTGATTGCGCACGAAAACACTTTGCTGGGGTTCCGCGAGATGAACGCGAGCAGCCTTAATGGAGCTAATCTCAGAGATGGTCTTCGCCAGCTCGCTTTCAATGGCTGCGCGATAGCTAACCTGCTCCATAAACCGACTTGTGGTCATGGACCCCTGTTCGAGCAGGGTTTCTATTCCGCCCAAGGATGAACTGCGCGGGATGTCCTGAGAGGCAAGCAGGATGCGGGCCTCATGATATTGATCTTCTCGCACCTCGAGGGCACCAGTATTGATGTCTACCCTTGACATATAGCCGCCTGCGGTTAACGCATCTCTTGCCTGCTGCTTATCCGCTTCTGACATGCCCGGATACACTGAGCGATACCCTGGCGCAGAGACCCACAGATAAAAAAGAATGCAGACCATCAGCGCAATGACGCCGAAAATTGCAGGCAGGGCTCGACGAACGGCTGGGTTGTCGAGGACGGCCAGAGGACCCGTTACACCGACGCCTTCAGCCGGCAGCTGGTCTCCCGCTGTTTCCGCCAATGAGGTGCTTGGTCGCGCACCAGGCGCGGTGGCCGGTAGGCCGCCAGAGGGCGCCGCAGGAGCAAGTTGCTGGTTCGGGTCAAGAGTTGCTTCAGCCATGAGTTATTCTCACTTAGCGAGTGACCGGTTAGACCGGCATATTCTTAATGTCTTCATAGGCACGCAGCAGCTTATTACGAACCTGCATGGTGGCCTCGAATCCGATTGACGCTTTCTGCATGGCCAAAACCACATCCGTAAGCGGTATGTCTTCGCCTCTTTCGTAAGCGTTTTTAAGGGCCATGCTGGCGTGCTGGGTTTCGTTTACTTCCCGTAGCGCACCGGCGACAAAGTCATCAAAGTTTCCTTTGTCTACCTTCTGAGGCCCCTGAAGGGAGTCGTTTCCAAGCGGCGCTACGTCACTGCGGACTAGATCAGCCCTTTGTTGATGCGCCTTGATTTGAGCCAGCAAGTCTGCAACCTGCCCCTGATAATGTGTATTGACGTTTGACATGGTTTAAGCCGACTTTCTCTTTGGAATTTGAATACCGCGTTCTCGCATACGTGCAATTTTGTAGCGCAGCGTACGCTCACTGATGCCGAGCTTATCTGCGGCCTCTTGGCGCGTGCGGGTATTTTTGATGGTGTCTACGATGATCCGAAATTCGTTTGCATCCATAGCACCCTGAAGGCCTGATCCCTCACTCGAGGTGTTAGCCTCTCCGGCGTCATCGAATGCGCCGTAGTTCATGCCGGCAGGCGCAGCCACGCCAGCACCGGCACTCTCTGGCCAAAGCATGGCGTGCCGAGGAACCTCGAAGGCATGCACGTTCGCATGGCTCATGGGCACCTCATATGGATGCGCTGGTGGCTGTGGAGGCTCGTCGAAGACCAGATGACTGCCGTTAATAACGCCGCCATTGGTGAGCACGATCGCCCGCTGGATGACATTCTCGAGTTCTCGAACATTGCCTGGCCACTCGTAAGCAAGCAGTTTGGCAGAGGCCTCGGGAGCCAGCTCAAGGCTATGTCCATCGCGACCATGCTTCATCAGAAAGTAGTTCGCCAAGGGCAAGATGTCGTCGAGCCTTGAGGAGAGTCCGGGGACATTGATTCTGAAGGTGCTGACGCGAAAGTATAAATCCTCTCGGAAATATCCAGCACGGATCGCCGCCCTCAAATCTCGGTTGGTCGCTGCGACAATTCTCACATCTACCTTCTGGGTCTGAGAGCTGCCAACGGGCAACACCTCTTTTTCCTGAATGGCGCGCAGTAACTTGGCCTGGAGGGGCAGCGTCAGTTCGCCGATTTCGTCCAAAAACAGCGTACCGCCCTGGGCCTGGGTAAAGAAGCCTTCGGTGCTGCGAGTAGCGCCGGTAAAGGCCCCCTTCGCGTGACCAAATAACAAACTTTCCGCCAGAGCTTCGGGCAGCGCTGCACAGTTCACCGGTATAAAGGGGCCATCTCGTCGCGGTGAAAAATCGTGAGTTAGTCGAGCCAATACTTCCTTACCAGACCCGGTAGGTCCGTTCATGAGCGCAGTGACCTCTGCTGCGCCAACGCGTTCAACGAGCGCCAGCAGGTGTTGGCTGGTTTCGTCAACAAAGACGTAGGAATCGTTTTTCAGCAATCGCAGCCGGGCAAGACCCGCGATTTTCTCCCATCGCTGGGGCTGGTTGCTGCCATCTGCGATGACATCGTCCACACCGCACTTAATCGCGTCTATCGTGGTATCGATGTCGCTGGGGTCGACACGTAGAACCAAATAAATTTTGGAGCCGTAATGCTGCTTCAGCGTCCGAATCATCTCCACATCCGGCAATTCCCGGCGGTGCATGCATAGAACGCAAGAGCCGAAATTCGCACCCTCGACGTATTTTGCGACAGCGGCAGGTCCCATGGAGCGTGGGCGAAATCCGGCGCGGGTTAAAATGCCCATTACATTCGTATCGATGGGAGATGATTCATCCCAAATCAAATCGATAGGCTGTTCTTGGTACATAACTTTTCTTCAATATGGCTGTTGATGCCACCTGTGAAGCAAGTTGTGTGCCAGTTTTATTTTACATATAAATCAGGGAGTTAGAGAGTAGTGGCGGAAATTTGCCAGCTTATTGCCGTGGTTGCCGGCAAGCATTCGCGGTGCTGTCGCTTTTTCGACAGGCCCAAAATCAGGCGGCAAAGGATTTTAGATTGTACTTTTTGATGCGCTCGATCAGCGTTGTTCTCTGCATTCGCAAGAGCTTGGCACATCGTGAGACATTGCCATCTGTTTCCTGCAGCGCCTTCTCGATCATCTGCTGCTCAATGTCGTTAAGCATGCCCTTTAGCGATTGGCCCTGACGCCGAAAGTCATCAAACCCCTGAGCCTGCATGATGATGGTCTCTACATCGTTCTCTTCTTCATCGGCCTCGCTGGGCGACTCTGTCATAAAATCAAGCAGTGACGCCTGTTCGCCTTCGCAAACGGCGGGCACCACTTCCAGCATGCCGGCTGGCAGCATGGTGGCGGAGACATCTCTCAGATCAAGCTGCTGCTCGGGGTGAAGAACAGACAGCCGGTGGACCATATTGGATAGCTCGCGCACATTCCCCGGCCAATCATAGGCCTGCATCGCCGCCAGAAACATCTGGTGAAAACCGATGGGGCGCTTGCCCTTACCGGCGAACTGATGTGCAAAATGTTTTGCCAGGGCGGGTATTTCGTCACTACGGTCGCGGAGCGGAGCAACGCTCAAGGGCACCACATTCAGCCTGTAAAAAAGGTCAGCGCGGAAACGTCCTTCCTTTATCTCCTCTTCCAGATGGCGGTGGGTTGCCGCCACCACCCGAATGTCCACGTCAATGGGATGGTTTGATCCCACGGGCACGACCACTTTTTCCTGCAGCACGCGCAGCAGCTTAACCTGCATGGGCATGGGCATATCCCCTATCTCATCCAGAAATAAAGTACCGCGGTGCGCCCCCTGAACCTTACCCTGGTGGTCGGCGATGGCACCGGTAAAGGCTCCCTTTTTGTGGCCAAAAAGCTCACTCTCAATAAGTTCTGCGGGAATTGCGCCACAGTTGACGGCGACGAAGGGCTTGTCTGCTCGGAGGGATTGACGATGGATGGCTAAGGCAACTAGCTCCTTGCCGGCCCCGCTTTCTCCGTTAATCAAAACGCTAGCGTCTGTAGGTGCTATAGCGCTGACCAACTCAAGCAGGTGCTGGGTCGCCGCGCTGTCGCCAACGATCATTCGGGACACTGGGCCTTTCCTTTACTATCCTAATCAACTTTAGCGTAACACCTACGCCTTTGCGAATAGGATGATGCGCTTAGCCTCTGACAGTGGCAATTTCTATCCGCGAAACGGCGATGCCGGGCAAAAGCATGCCGACCGTCTGGGAGTGAAAGGAACGCGGAAGGCTGCTTCGACTGGCATATAGTCCAAATTTGCCGAGATATCGGGCAAAAAAGCCACAGTTAGCGGAAATATTTGAACGCCTGCAAGAGAGAGGGTTTGGCACACTAATTGCTTTGAACTCAGGTACAGGGCACCCAAAGCGGCATTCACATCTCGATATGACGCCCTAAGTGAAACGATTTCAACAGCAGAGGCCATAAACTTTTGAGCCACGATTCTGGTTATACTGGGTGACCTTGCCGAGCTAAAGTTTTTTCCTCTGGAACCGACTTAATTGATGAGGACTCTCAGGCAAAGCTAGCTATCTGTCCGCGAGGACACGATGAGGGATTAGAGAAACGTTTTAAGATGTCGAGTATAGATTACATTCAGGCCTTAGGTGCCGGCGCTTCATTCGATACCAAGAAAATCGTTGAAGCTCTGGTTGAGGCCGAGCGTGCGCCCGCGAGAGCGCGCATCGAGACCCGTCTTGCCACGTCAGATGCCAAAATCAGCGGCCTAGGGAAGGCAGTCTCAGTAATGGGCGTTGTTAAGGACGCTGCTCAGCGGCTCAATGACGCATCTGATTTTAAAACGTTCGCAGTGAGCAACTCCCAGCAGGACGCCTTCTCGGCTAGCGCAACAACCTCTGCCCGAGCGGGCTCCAACAACATCACCGTTACCCAAATTGCTCAAGAACAACGCAGCGTTTCGGGCGCTTTTGACTCAGACAGCACCGTGTTTAACGATGGTTCCGCCATCACGCTGTCTCTCTCGCTGGGCACTTCCAACCCGCAAACTACTGAAATTTCGATCACCAGCGCGACTCTACAGAGCACCGTTGCGGCGATCAACGAAGCCGACCTGGGCATAACCGCCGAAATCGTTGATACCGGCGGCGACACCGGCAACTTCAGGATTCAGCTCATCGGAGAAACCGGAGCAGAGCAAGCCTTTACGCTCACCTCCAGCGACGACTCTATCGCGTTCTCAAACGTTCAAACCGCAGCGGACGCGAGCCTGAACGTCAACGGCATAGACTTTACGCGGTCATCCAACGTCATTGACGACGTATTGGCCGGCGTAACCTTGACGCTCAATTCAGCTACACAGGGTGCGGCTTCCCTGGGCATCAACCAGAACAATGACGAAGCGCGTGCAAACATTGTGGACTTCGTCGCTATCTATAATGAAGCAAACCGCCAGCTTGAAGAGCTGGCTAATTCGACCATGGATGGGCCGCTCGCCGGTGACAGTATTTTTCGTTCATTGACTCGCCAGCTCAGATCTGTGGTCCTGAATTCGTCCTCGACGCCTGGCCTGGAGGTTAGAAACCTTTCAGATATGGGCATTGCGGTGAATAAAACTGGGCAGCTCGAAATTGACGATACAAAACTCGACAATGCACTGGCCAATAACTACGACGACGTCATCACGGCGTTTTCAGCCAATACAGACGATCAAAGCGACGCCAGCACCGCGGTAGCAGGCATTGCAGGAGATTTATCAAAGGTCATTACCCAGGCGACGGCTGCAAATGGCTACTTAGTCAGCCAGCAGGAAAGCTTGCGCAGTCAGAACTCCGCCTATCAGGAGGACTTGACTGACCTAGAAACACGCATGGAGCGGATAGAAGAGCGTTACACCCGCCAATTCCTAGCGATGTCGCAGATCATCGACCAGATGAACAGCACCAAGGAAAGCATGACGGCCAGCTTCGAAAATCTCCCATTCTCCAACAGAGACTAGTATTCTAGCTGCCTCCACTGGAGGACGTCATGTCTACAAATAACAAGCCCGTCTGCAAAGTATGCCTCCAGATCAGGTATTTCCTGTTGGTCGCGGTGCCCTTGCTCGTCCTTATTGGTGTTCAGGGCGATGTCCCTGTCCTATCGGTTCCTATTCATGAGCTTGCTGCCAACGGCGCGATGCTTTTCTTTCTTGGCGCTTTGGCTTGGCGCATCTATGAATATAAGGCCGACAATCAAAAACGCGCAGATCGTCTGGCTAGACGCCTCGATGAAATAGACTTGGAAATAGAGCAGGAGCGCCTTGCGGAGCAAGAAAAGCGTGAGGCCGACCTAGCGAACACCCCCAAGTAATTCCCGGCGCCGCTGTAGGCGGTACACTGTACCCCGGACTCTATTCACATAGCCCAACCCCCATTGATCATCAGAGCCGCCGCGCACGCGACGCCGCGAGCCGTGCACCATCTGTAGTAAATACCCCCACTCTATGACTGACCACAGTTCGTTACCCCTGCAGTGTGTGTGGGGGGAGGTCAAAACAACCGTCTTGGCAGGACAGTGTAATTTAGCACTTAAGGACGGCAAGACGATGCGGC
>DKNY01000042.1:0-35098 GCA_002470275.1 Gammaproteobacteria bacterium UBA7376
TTCAACCGCTCTGCCATCCCTCCAGCCCGCAGAATGATGACGAAAGCGGCCTTGGATCACAAGTCATTCGCTGCTTGAGGGCCTACCTTTCTTTACGATCACTTTAAGCGTTGGCTTGGTTGAGAACGAGTAGCGGGGCTCTCCGAAACCGTGTCGGTTGAGGAGGGCATTGAGGGACTGCTTCGAAAAGTAAAGCAGGTGTTCTGGCGGCCGGAAAGAATCCCACTCAACCAGCTTGTGGAAGTCTCGCGATAAGGAGCGGTGGCGCGTATCGGGCGTAGTGATCAACAGCGTCGTGCGAGCATGCATCACTCGGCGCAGAGCAGGTAGAAAGGTCTCCAGGCTGGGGAGGTGTTCGATGACCTCGCTACAGTAGATGAAGTCAAACTGTTGGCGCTCATCGGCTAGCGCTTCAATAGACAGGGGCGCAAAGGCTGCCTCGGGAAACTGGGCCTTGGCCTGCTGGATGGCGACGCCGTCCACATCGATGCCCGTGGCAGCGAAACCCAGCTGGCGAGCGGCCTCGACGGCAAAACCCACATTGCATCCTACGTCTAGAAAGCTGCCTCGGCTGCGAAACCCGTTAGCCAAACGAATGCGACGGCGGGCGCGGCGGACCTTGGACTGAATTTTCGACTGATACTGGCCTGTCTTGTGGTAGTTCTCATAGAACGTTGCCAGCGCCTCGTCACTGGGCATGGGATCCACCTGGATCAGGTCGCAGCGCGGGCAGTGCTTAAACGCGTGACCATTTTTTAGCGCTGGGAGCGTGACGAGGTCGGTGGCTTCACACGCAATGCAGTGACTCATCGGGGACCCTTTTGCCGGTAATTGTTTAGGCCGCTAGGCTATGTCGCCATGGCCGTGACGCTCGGGCACCTGCAGCGCCTCGGGCCCCCAGTCTTTATTAACGCGCATGCCGCGCTGAACGGCAGGCCGGTTCTTAATCGCCGTGGCCCAGCCAACGACATTTGAATACCCGCCAACGTCTAAAAATGTTTGGGCACCGTATAGCTTGCCAATCACCAAGGCACCGTACCAGGCATAGTTGGCGATATCCGCTATGCAGTAATCGTCGCCGCAGAGAAATGCTCGATCTGCCAGATGTCGATCCAGGACATCCAGCTGGCGCTTGACCTCCATGGCGTAACGGTCAATAGCATATTCGATCTTGATCGGCGCATAGCTGTAAAAGTGACCCAAACCGCCCCCCAGGTAGGGTGCGCTCCCCATTTGCCAGAACAGCCAGGACAAACACTCGGCGCGCTGGGCCGGGTCTTCGGGGATGAGGGCGCCAAATTTCTCCGCGAGATACAGCAGGATGGCGCCAGACTCGAAAACCCTCACCTCTGGATGTTGACCTTGGTCCAGGAGAACGGGGATTTTGGAGTTGGGATTGAGCTGCACGAAGCCGCTTCCGAATTGATCGCCTTCGCGAATTTGAATCATAAAGGCATCGTACTCAGCACCGTCATGACCCAAGGCCAGGAGCTCTTCCAGCAGGATAGTGACCTTGACGCCATTGGGTGTAGCCCGAGAATACAGCTGCAGTGGATGGTCACCCCGAGGCAGAGCTTGCTCATGGGTGGCGCCGGCCGTGGGGCGATTGATCTGCGCGAAGTGCCCCCCATTTTCCCGTTCCCAGGACCAAACTTCAGGCGGTACGTATTCATCTTGCGAGTTCATGGGCGGCTTTCTCAAGTCAGGGTATCCCCAGTGTAGCGGAATGCCCCAGCCTTAGCGCTCCGCCAGACGCCGACGCTCCACCAGACGCCGCCAGGGCTAGTGGACGCGGCTAGGGCTAATGAAAGTCCCGTGAGGAGAAGGGCGTTTTTTCCGGGGTCGATACGTCCTGATGAGCGTCCGGGTCCAGCAGCAGTTCGCTCAAATCTTCAGCATGACCGGCGACCACGTGGATCACGCGACCTTCGCGTTCAACAATGCCCTTGAACTTGAGCAACTGGCCGCCCAGCAAAACGGCTCGGAAGCGTGCCATAACCGATGCCCAGATGACCATGTTGGTATTGCCAGTTTCATCTTCTAGGGTGAGGAAGACCACGCCGCTGGCCGTCCCCGGGCGCTGACGGCCGGTAACAAGGCCAGCGATGCGTATCATTTGCCCAGAACGGCACTGCTCTAGATCCACCGCTCGGCGACAGCCAACAAAGGCCGGGTGGTCGCGCAGCAGCGCCATGGGATGAGGGCCTAGGGTTAGGCCGGTGTATCGATAATCGTTGAGCATATCCTCGGCCGCTGTGGGGGCATTCAGATCGACTTGGTCTGAGTCTGGCGTCGGTGCGGCTTGCGTGGATTCCAGTGGCAGAGGTCGAGCGATCCCGGTGACGTCCCAATGTGCCTGATGTCTGTGCCCGGTGAGGCGAGCGAGGGCCCCGGCACGCGCCAAAAAACCAAGCTGCTGATCGTCAAGGTCCGCTCGCCTGGCCAGATCCCCGGCGCTGGTAATGGGTGAGCGGCATTGCGCCTGCAGGATACGTTCTGCGGATTCTTGGCTCAGCCCCTTGATCATCCGCAGCCCAAGCCGCAGGGCGGGCTCTGCGCCCACCAGGCTCGGGCTTTCCAGAACGTGATCCCATTGGCTGAGGGTGACATCGATGGGTCGAATTTCGATTTGATGACGCTGAGCGTCTTGAACCAGCTGTGAAGCCGAATAAAAGCCCATGGGCAGGCTGTTGAGCAGACCACAATAAAAGGCCGCTGGTTTGTGGCATTTGAGCCAGGCAGAAATATAGACCAGGAGCGCAAAGCTGGCAGCATGAGATTCCGGGAAGCCGTATTCCCCAAAGCCCTTCATTTGACGAAAAATACGCTCTGCAAAGTCTTGGGTATGACCGCGCTCGCGCATCCCGCTGATGAGTTTTTCGCCAAAGTGATCCAGGCCGCCACGTTTTTTCCAGGCCGCCATGGCCCGTCTGAGCTGATCGGCTTCGCCGCCGCTAAAGCCAGCGGCCACCATGGCCAGCTCGATAACCTGTTCCTGAAAGATCGGGATGCCCAGAGTGCGCTCCAGCACCTTCCGAACCCCTGGGCTGGCGTAGTGCACTGGCTCAAGGCCCTGGCGTCGCCTTAGGTAGGGATGCACCATATCCCCTTGAATGGGGCCCGGGCGGACGATGGCCACTTCGATGACCAGGTCATAAAAATTTTGGGGCTTAAGCCGAGGCAGCATGCTCATCTGGGCTCGGGATTCCACCTGAAAAACGCCAACGCTGTCCCCTCGCTGCAGCATCTGATAGGTGGCCGCATCCTCGGGGGGAATATCTTGGATGGTGAGCGGGCGCGCCTCGGGTTCAGACGCCGCACACAGCGCCAGCGCCTTGCGAATCGCGGTTAGCATGCCTAGGGCAAGCACATCGATCTTCAGCAGGCCCAGGGTTTCTAGGTCGTCCTTATCCCACTGAATCACCGTACGTTCGGGCATATTGGCATTTTCAATGGGCACCAGCTGGGCCAGGGGGCCACGAGAGATGACAAAGCCGCCAACGTGTTGGGAAAGGTGCCTGGGAAAACCAAGAATGGCTTCAAAAAACTGCTGGAACTGTTGAACCTGCGCACTGTCCGGATCAAGGCCAATACCCCGCAGGCGTTCATTGAGCATTTCCTTTTTATCCCACCAAGCAAGTGATTTGGACAGCAGGTCTAGAACGCTGATATCGAGACCCAGCGCCTTGCCCACATCCCGGATCGCGCTCTTCGGGCGATAGGTCACTAAGGTGGCCGCTAGGGCCGCTCGCTCGCGACCATAGCGCTTGTAAATATACTGAATCACTTCCTCTCGTCGTTCGTGTTCAAAGTCCACATCGATATCCGGCGGCTCCTGACGCTCCTTGGATATAAAGCGTTCAAAGAGCAGGTGCATACGGGCAGGGTCCACCTCGGTGATAAAGAGGCAATAACACACGGCCGAATTCGCCGCTGAGCCTCGTCCCTGACATAAGATTCGCTGGCTGCGCGCAAATTGAACGATGTCCTGAACCGTTAGAAAGTAGTGTTCGTACTGAAGCTGGGCAATCAGCTCCAGTTCTTTCTCGATCAGCGTTACTGTCTCGTCCGGAATGCCGTCGGGCCAGCGCTCTTTGGCGCCCTCATAGGTCAGCTGCCGTAGGTAGGCCGAAGGGTTCAGATGCGGGGGCACCAGCTCTTCTGGATATTCATAGCGCAGCTCGCTCATATCAAAGCTGCACCGGTCGGCGATGGCCATGGTTTCAGCCAGCATCTCCGGCGGATAGCACTGCTCTAACTCATGGATTGGGCGCAGGGTGCGTTGGGCATTGCTGAAGCCTCGATGGCCGAGATTTGCCACAGTGGTATGCAGACGAATGGCCGTCACCACATTTTGCAGCGGTTGGCGTTCGGGAACATGGGTATGAACATCGTTGCTGGCGACCACGGGCAGGCCAAGTTTGGAGGAGAGGGTCAGCACATGAGCCACCTTATCCAGGTCATGACCGTCCTGAAACAGCTCGAGGGCAATCCAGAGGTTGGGTAGCTGGGCCTGAAGCTCTTGGCCGATGGCGGCCTGAGCGGCGATGTCTTGTTGGCTGGGGACCCAAAGCGCCAGGGATTGGTTAACGCCCCAGCGCAAATCAGCCCTGTCTAAATAGTAAGAGCCTTTATCAGATCGCCTTCTTAACCTACTGATAAGACTAGATATTTGACCATAAGATTCACGGTCCTGCGCTAGGAGAATGATGCGATCGGTCGACGTTTGCAGGGCAAACTCAGCGCCGCAGATAAGCTTTATCCCCAACCTTCTGGCCGCATCATAGGCTTTAACTAAACCTGAAAATGAACACTCATCCGAGATGGCGATGGCCCCATAGCCTAGCTCATAAGCCCTTTGCACCAGTTCCTCAGGGTGCGAGGCGCCGCGCAGGAAGCTGTAGTTGCTTAGGCAGTGCAGCTCGGCATAGCCCGAAGCGGACGCCGGCCCCAGGCCTGGGGCATGGGCTCGTCCTAAGCTCAGTTCTGCAGGCAAATTAGGCGAAGTAGCCATGCAGGTACCACTGAGTTTCCTTGGCCGAAGCCTGCTCAAGGTCTGGGACATGCTCATGAAAAACCCAGCAGAGAGGCCCCTGGGCATGTTTGGCAATATAGTAATCCCGGCTTCGGTAGGTCAGCGGGCCGCGCTGGATACGCTCGGGACCCTGCAGCAAGGTAAGCTGTTGTCGACGCACCGGGTAGGGACGGGCAAACAGCCATATGGGTCGCTGACCGTAGCAGTAGGGGGTTGATGCCTCACGGCCAGCCCCGGTCCATTTAGACGAAGTCCATTTAGGTGAAGTCGGGGCGGACTCGGCCGAACCCAGGGGAGGGTAGCTACGCCATGCCCGGTCCGGGGCATGCTGCGCGGTACTGCCGATGCTTCGGCAGCTTTGCGGCCCTAATCGGGCATGAAGCTCATCGACCAGTTCTGCCACTTCTTCAGCCGCCTGTTCAACGCTGCCAAAAAGGTCCTGATTGGTCACGATCAAAGGCTGTACGGACAGAGCCTGGAGCCGAACCGTCAGGACTTCCGGAGGTGCTGCCTGCTGCTGTAATCGCAGGCTGGTGATTCGCATCATATTTTCTTGACGTTGCTGGCCGCCTGCAAACCTGACCGTCATCACAACGCCTTCGCCTTTGAAGGGGTTAAGGTGCCAGTTTAGAGTCGTACATCTGAGCTGCCTGGCGATCAGCCAGTGCTGCAGCTGCACGGCCAGCTGAGACATAGGCCCCGCCTCTAGGACAGCTTTGTTGGTAATGGGCTTGAGCAAGTTCAACCGTTCATCAAATTGCTCTTGGGGCTGAATGCTCAGACGGGGATCAGGCAAGATGCCGCTCAATCGGCCCAGATAGCGCGTTAACGCTTGTCCAAACCGCTTGCCCAGCCCCTTGGTGGGTAGTTGCTGTAGCTGCCCCAGGCGATAAATGCCCATATTGGCCAGGCGCTCGAGCATGCGTTCTGAGATGCCTCGCAGCGGCAGGTTAAGACTGTGGAGCGGGGCGTCTTCAAGGCGTTCTACTCCGCCACGAGCCAAGGCCAGGGCCGCCTCGGGTGTTTTTGCTAAACGTGAAACCTGGCGATGACCCAAGTCACAGCATATTTGAGCAACCCCACGGATGATGTTTTGCCAGCCCTGCCACAACCGCAGGCTGCCCTGTACTTCAACCAGCACACAGTCTGGCGACTCGATACTGACCATGCTGCTATAGCGGTAAAAACACTGGGCCAGCATCTGTAAACGCAAACTCTCCTTTGCCTCATCACGCTCATGGTGCGTTAGATCAGGGGCGATGCTATGAGCTGTGGCGAGAGAGCAGCCGGGAATAATGCCTGCCTGGGTCGCAGCCTGATTGAGCATATGAACCCGCTGGTGAGCTAGGATCACCGTACAGCCATCATCGGTAGCCTTTGGATCAGTAAAAATCTCAACGGCCAGGGCTGGAAAATAAACCGCCAGCCACTGGGTTTGGGAAGCTTTCTGCTCCGGATAGGTCGTGCTGCTTACCGCCATCGCTGCTTAAACTCCAACGACTTAATGCAGAGAAGAAGAGTTGCCGGCATCTTCGCCAGCAGACGAAGCGTGCTGACTCAGCAGGTGTTCTAAAGCCATGGCCGAGACAGACTGAGGGGCTGGCCCGCTATTAGCTTGCTGTTGATCCCGCCACTGTTTTTGCCACTGGGCTAGATCCACATGAATGCTGTGCATCCTATCCAGACGCCGGCCCGTCGTCTGGCTTAAATCTATGGCCAGCCCCTGTAGCGGCCAGCCGCCGCGACGCTTGAGGATGTCCAGGCTGAGTTGATCCACCTGGTGGCCGGTAATTTTAAGTCGTAGCTCTGCTGGACTGGTTTGCTGCTCAGCATCCAGGGGGCGAAAGAAGACGCCTAGGGTATTGCCGCTACGGGCGGCGAGCTGCGCTCGGCGCAGTTGCTTAGCCGTCAGGCTGGCTTGGTCAGGCCAGGCTATTACCGCACCGCAACAGGCACTTTGACTGCAGCGCTCTACGGCCCACAGGGCTTCCGCATGTTCCCGAGCCTGAATGATCAGTATTTTTTGCATATCCACCCCATACTGCTCCAGAGCCGGGGCATAGGGGATAAAGGGTGGGTTGATCCAGGCAATCCACTGCTTATTGCTCAGAGCGGCCAACGTGGGCAGCAACAGCCGTAATTCTCCAAGGCCCGCACAAGGCAGCAAAATTTCCACCAAAGCATTCCTTGGCCAGCCCCGACCAGTCAGCTCTTGATCTAGCTCGCTGTAACCACTTGCTAGCGATTGATCAGGCCTACGCGACTTAACCTGGCCTGGGTTAAGCTCCTTGGCCCGCCAAAGCAGGGGGTGATCAAAAAAATCGGCCTTCGTAAAGTCGGTCTCACTTGAGCCCGAACTCTGTTTGTCGCCGCTATCATCGGCTGGAGAGGTGAATTCAGAAGCGGCTACAGGTGAGTTAGCGGGTATCGTTGGCTTGGGCATGTTCATTAGCTGTATATTATTAACTGTATTTTTATACAGTATACTAGCCAGGGTCTCTCATAGAGACAAGTCGATTTCTTTCACTGGCGTCCATTTCACGCGTGCCTCATTGCATGCCGAGGGCTTCTTGCATAGCCTTGGCTCGGCAGTCCAGATGAGAGCCGCTATGACCTATGATTATGATCTCTTTGTTATCGGTGCAGGCTCCGGCGGCGTCCGCGCCAGTCGAATGTCTGCTGCCCAAGGCGCCAAGGTGGCCGTGGCTGAATCCATGTTCCTTGGCGGCACCTGCGTCAACGTTGGCTGTGTTCCAAAAAAGCTCTTTGTCTATGGTGCCCACTATCAGGAGGACTTCGCTGACGCTGCGGGCTACGGTTGGGAAGTGGAGGCCAAGGGCTTTGATTGGGCAACGCTGCGGGATAATAAAACTCGGGAGATTGAGCGGTTAAACGGCATCTATGCCAGCATGCTTGACGCGGCTGGCGTCACGCTCTACACAGCCCATGCAACCCTGGTGGACCGTCACACCGTTCAAGTAGGGGATCAAAAAGTCACTGCCCGCTACGTTCTCATTGCCACTGGCGGTTGGCCAATCGTTCCGGATATCCCTGGGAAAGAGCATATAATCACATCTAACGAAGCATTCTATCTTCCTGATTTTCCTCAAGAAGTGACTATCGTTGGCGGCGGATATATCGCCGTTGAGTTTGCCGGTATTTTCGCTGGACTGGGCGCTAAGACCACGCTTATTTATCGTGGCCCGCTCTTTCTGCGGGGCTTTGATGACACGATTCGGGCCTTTGTTCGCGAAGAGATTGAGAAAAAGGGAGTGACTCTCCGTTTCGATACTCAGGTTAACGCCATCACCAAGAATCCCCAGCCGGAACACGGAGGAGCCTTTCGCTTGACCCTGGATACTGACGAGACGCTGGATACGGACCTGGTGATGTATGCGACGGGTCGCAAACCCAAGACCTCGGGTATGGGCCTCGCCGAGGCTGGCGTCGCGTTAGGTAGCCGTGGCGAGGTGAAGGTCGATCCGTACTACCAAACCAGTGTCGACAACATTTATGCCATTGGTGACGTCACCGACCGTATCCAGCTGACGCCGGTGGCCATCGAAGAGGGGATGTGTATCGCGAACAACCTGTTCAGCGACCAACCTCCCAAGACAGTGAATTATGCGAATATCGCGACCGCCGTTTTCTGCCAACCTAACATTGGTACCGTTGGCCTCACCGAAGCAGAGGCCCTTGCTGACTTCGCCGGCGATCTAGACGTTTACGAATCAAACTTTAGACCGATGAAACACACCCTCTCTGGTCGGGATGAACGAACTCTGCTAAAAATGATCGTGCGACGCAGTGATGATCGTGTTCTGGGGGTTCATATGGCGGGCCCAGATGCTGGGGAGATTATTCAAGGCATAGCCGTTGCCCTAGTAGCCGGTGCAACCAAGACCCAATTTGATGCCACCGTGGGTATCCACCCGACGGCAGCGGAAGAATTTGTCACCATGCGCTCTGTTTCACGCCAAAGCTAGAGGCGCTCTCGGCCATGCGGACGCTTTATCCCGCACCTAATTTTTTTGGACATGCACTCAGGAGGATGACTTGCGCTTAGTTTCGACTCTATTACTCGCCTTCCTGGCCGGACCACTACAGGCTAAGAATGCCATCCTCTTTCTCGGAGACGGGATGGGCATCAGCACCATTACCGCAGCCCGAATCTACGCCGGACAATTAGCCGGTCAGCCCGGAGAAGAGCACGAGCTATCATTCGACCGCTTTGAAAACCTCGCCCTGATCAAGACCTACAACACGGATGCCCAGGTACCCGACAGCGCGGGTACGATTACAGCGATCCTTTCAGGCGAAAAAACCCGCATTGGCGTGTTGGGCGTATCGGCCAACGTTGCACAAAGCGACTGCGCGGCCGCTTTAGAAAATAGCATACCCACCCTGGCCGAGCTGGCTGAGGATGCGGGCAAGGCAACGGGCATTGTCTCCACCGCGCGCATTACCCACGCGACACCCGCAGGCACCTATGCACATTCTCCGAACCGGGGCTGGGAAAGCAGCTCATCGCTACCCGATGAGGCGGACGCCCAGGGCTGCCGAGACATAGCGCGACAGCTGGTGGAAATGGCACATGGCGACGGGCTTGACGTGATTTTTGGAGGAGGGCGCCGCGAATTCCTACCCACCGTGGTGGCGGACCCCGAATACCCGACAAAGGTTGGCAGGCGCGATGATAACCGTAACCTAATCGAAGAGTGGCTGGCCCACAGCGCGCCTCGGCAATATGCCTGGAATGGCGAGCAATTCGACCGTTGGCTCTCTCAGCCCAAACCCATTCCCGCCCAGCTCATGGCCCTGTTTGAGCCCTCACACATGAATTTCGAGTCCGACCGAGCAGCGGACCCCGGCACGGAACCATCGCTGCGTGAGATGACGGAGCTGGCCGTACGTCAGCTTGACATGGCTGAGCAGGGGTACTTCCTCTTGGTGGAAGCCGGACGTATTGATCACGCGCATCACATGTCTAATGCCTATCGCGCCCTGGGAGACACCGTGGCCCTATCAGAAGCCGTGCAGTGGGCAGTTGAGAATGTCGATTTAAGCGATACGATGATCTTGGTTACCGCCGACCACAGTCACACCTTGACCATTGGCGGCTACCCTCGGCGGGGCAACCCGATTTTAGGCGTGGTGGAAAGTGAACCTGGGGAACGCATGCGGGATATGTTCGGCAAGTCCTTCACTACCCTCAGCTATGCCAACGGACCGGGCTACCGCAAAACCCGGCCTGATCTTGACGAAGTGGATACCACCGCGCCGGATTATCAGCAGCTGGGCATGGTGCCGCTGCAGTCTGAGACCCACGCGGGAGAGGACGTTGCGGCCTTCGCCACAGGCCTCGAGGCGCAGCGGGTGCGGGGCGTCATGGAGCAACATTCGCTCTTTGATGTGCTTCATGCGGCGTTGTTCTCCGAGCAAGAAGACTAATAAAAACACCCCAGCTGTGATGGGGTAACGGAGCTTTTTCGATGACCTACATCACGGATTTTTTCAGTTTTCTAGACGGCCTGCTCGGCAGTGCCGCCTATTTCCCGATCCTGCTGTTGGGTGTGGGCGTGTTCTTCACGATCTATCTAGGGTTTCCCCAGCTCCGGTTTTTCGGCCATGCCTGGGGCGTACTTCTTGGCAAACATACGCCTAAGGACGCGCCAGGAGATACCTCGCACTTTCAGGCGCTGTCCACCGCACTCTCCGGAACGGTGGGCACGGGCAACATTGGTGGCGTTGCTTTCGCGATCTACCTAGGCGGTCCCGCCGCGCTCTTTTGGATGTGGGCCACCGCCTTTGTGGGCATGACCACAAAGTTTGTTGAAGTATCCATCAGCCATCACTACCGACGGGAAGATGACCAAGGCTTTATGGCCGGTGGACCCATGTACTACATGGAGCATGGGTTGAAGTTGAAGTGGCTGGCCGTATTCTTCGCCATCGCCACCATCGTCAGTTCATTTGGCTCCGGCAACATGCCCCAGGCGAACAATATGGCCGCTGGCATTGAGACCTCCTTTGCAGTGCCCACCTACGTCACGGGTGGGCTCTTTGCGCTGCTCTTGGGGCTCGTGATCGTGGGCGGCATCCGACGGATTGCTGCCGTGGCCTCGACGCTGGTCCCGACCATGGGCGTGCTGTATGCCTTGGGCGCCCTGGCGGTCATTGTGTCCAATCTGGATAACGTTCTGCCGTCCTTCCTCAGTGTTTTCGAATATGCCTTCACCGGGAGCGCCGCCGCGGGCGGGTTCTTAGGGGCTTCATTCGCCTATGCCTTCAACCGGGGCGTAAATCGAGGGCTCTACTCCAATGAAGCGGGCCAAGGTTCTGCACCCATTGCCCACGCATCGGCCAAAACCGATGAACCGGTTGCCGAGGGCATGGTCTCTATTTTGGAACCCTTTATCGATACGTTGGTGATTTGCACCCTGACGGGCTTAGTCATTCTTTCTTCTGGGGTCTGGCAGGAAAAGTTTGAAACGGTATTCAGTGGCTCCGATACCGAGATCGTCGCCGGTCTCTACAGCGACAAAAACCCTGAGCACGTGAGGCATCTGGCCAGACACCTGGACCTGGTGCCCCCCAGCGATGATCCGGTCATCCCGTTTACCGGTGTCCTGGAGGCGGTAGATGGCGAACTGGTGTTGGCCCAGGCAACGGTGCTGCATAACCGGTCCGTGGCCGAGGGCGTCACGGTGTCGCGAAACCTCGGCCCGTATTCAGGGCCCGTTGAAATTCGTGATGGGACCCTGGTAGATCGCGCCATGGTGCTGTCTGGCGAAAGCCTGCTGCACTCAGTACCCCTGACGGCTAAGGCCTTTGAACGCAGCTTTCTCGGCGCCCAAGGCGCTTATCTCGTCACTATCGGATTACTGTTGTTCGCCTTTTCCACGGCCATTGCCTGGTCTTACTACGGAGACCGGGCGGTGACCTATCTCCTGGGCAGCGCCTGGGTGATGCCGTACCGATGTCTTTACGTTCTGGGCTTCTTCCTGGCGACCATCGTCGATACGTCTCTGATCTGGCTCATTTCCGCGGTCACCGTGGCCATGATGACCCTGCCCAACCTAATCGGCATCGTATTGATGCGACGGGAAGTCCGGGGTATGACGTCTGACTACTGGACCGAGGTTCGGAGCAAATAGCGTACCGTTTAGCCCGAGCACGTTAGGCACAGGGCAAAGGTTTCCCGTCGGGAGAATAGGGCAGTGAGAGCCGACCACTCTCTATTGAGGTGCTGGACCATGGGTGGCAGCCCTAAGTTAATGCTCAGGCCCATGGTGTCCATGAGCTGCATCATGAACAACGTCTGGGGATCCAGAGGCTCTAGCAGCTCAACCTTTTTCCAGCGACTGAGCCCAGCCAACTCCGCCGCGCTGGCGACCGCGTCGTCAAGGCTGCCAATCTCGTTGACGAGGTCCAGCTCCTTGGCCTTCAGGCCGCTCCAAACTCTTCCCTGAGCAATCTCTTCTATCTGTTCTTTGGGCATGTTCCGCCCTCGTGCCACCAGGTCAATGAACTGCCGATAGGTGCTTTCAACGTTTAATTGAAGAATACGCTGTACCTCCGGGCTTAGACCGGAAAAGCTATCCATTCCAGTTGTGAGGGGCGTTGTGCCAACGCCGTCTGTGGATACGCCGAGACGCGCCAGACTTCTTTCAAAGGTCGGCAGAATGCCGAATACGCCGATAGATCCAGTGACCGAACTCGGTTCAGCAAAGATGATGTCAGAGGTGGCCGAAATCCAATAACCGCCCGACGCGGCAATGCTGGCAAAAGAGGCCACGACGGGACGTCCGCTATTCTGGAACTGTTCGAGCGCCTCCCGGATATTCTCTGACGCCATCACGCTGCCCCCGGGCGAGTCCACGCGAAGCACTAGGGCCTGAATCTGCTCGTTTTTCTCAGCCGTTCGGATTCGATCTACAATGCGGTCTGCTGAGACAATGTTCCCACCAGACGCCCCGTTGTCCATGATCGTCCCCTGCACCGTAATGACAGCGACCACGGGGCTGTCATTAGACAACGCGTCAAAGGGCGAGGTCATCGACGCCAAATACTGGTTGTAGGCAATGGTTCTGAGTTCGCCATCCTCCGTGTCAACAAACTCGCCAATGCGGGCGCGTACCTGATCCCTCGTAAACAGATCATCCACCATGTTTGCTTCCAGGGCTGCCTGGGCCATATTGCCCCCAGCACCGTCCAGCAGATCGCCGAACTGATCGGCGTATGCCCTAACTGCTCCAAGCTCAAGACCCCGTCGCTTGGCGATATCCCCGAGCTGCAGCGCCCACACTTCGCCGAGGAGGACCTGAGCATCCGAGCGAGCGTCGTCTGACATGCTGTTTTGAGAGAAGGGCTCGGTAGCTGACTTATAGTCTCCGACCCGAAAGATATGCACATTAATGTCGAGTTTATCCAGGGCTTCCTTGAAGTATAATTTGTTGCCGCCTAGGCCTGTGAGCAAAATTTGGCCCATTGGGTGAACGTAGACTTCATCTGCGGAAGCCGCTATAAAGTACTGATTTTGGTCATAATAATCCCCGTAAGCGACAACCTTCTTACCCTGCTCACGGAACCCATCTATGGCGTTGGCCACTCGCGCCGCTTGGGCATTGGTGACGCCCTGTAAGTCTCGCAAATCAATCACGAGCAGTGAAATGTTGTCATCGTCCCGGGCCAGCTCAATGGCGCGCAGCACATCTTGTATGGAGACAGCCCCGGTGCTGGGGTCTTGGAAAACCAGGTCTTGCCAATGAGCGGGAGGCTGGATTTGCTCCACCAACACACCTGCTGGATTCAAGACTAAGGCGCTATTCGGCGCCAAGCTGAACTCTTCTTCCCCAACAAATAGGCTCGCCCCCAAGACCACCAGAACCAATACAAAGACTGCGTTAAGGATGAAGTTCCTTACCGCCGTAATGAAGGCTCCGATACGGGAAAATACGCCTGGCTTTTCCATTTTGCTCGTCCAGCTTATCTTGTGATCAGAGCATAGCGCTGGTTCGACCCAGGAACCACTTCCTTGTTGGTTCCGGGGGTAGGGTGGCTTGGTATTTGGCAGCCACCGCCATAAACTGCGCCGATGCCTTTGGAGTCAATCATCGCTCATCCTCTTTGGCGCGGAACGGATTTTCGTTCAGCGCTGTCGTCCGCGGCACCAGCGGCCATACCCAATGGGGCACTGCCCGATGTTCATCGATTGTCTATTGACTCTCGACAGGTTCAGCAGGGCGATCTGTTTATCGCCCTTCACGGGGATCCTGGTCCAAGATTCAATCCCAGCCGTCGCAGCCAAGTGGATGGCCATGACTTTGTTGCAAACGCCCAGGCTGCCGGTGCGGTGGCGGCCTTGGTCAGCCGCCCGCTACCCCTTTCCCTGCCCCAGCTGCAGGTTTCAGATACCTACGAGGGGCTTTGGCAGCTTGGGCGGTATGCGCGAACGCGTCTCAACGGGGATGTGGTGGCCATCACCGGAAGCAGCGGCAAAACCACGGCCAAGGCTTTTCTCACCGCTGCCCTAGACGCGTACAGCCCTCCGGGAAGCTTGAACAACCATATCGGCGTGCCCCTATCACTGGGCAACGCGCCACCTGAGCGGGGTCGTTGGGTATTTGAGATCGGCACGAGTCATCCCGGTGAAATAGCCCCCTTGGCAGCTATGGTGGCGCCCACACTAGCCATTCTGCTCAATGTGCATCAGGCCCACATTGAAAATTTCGCCTCTCAAGCTGCTCTCCGGGCCGAGAAGGCCTCTTTATTTTCAGGCCTGCAGGCGGATGGAAAGCGCGTCGTCCACGACGACCTTGGCGTGGAGGGGTTTACCTTTGGTTATGCCAAAACATCCCATGCACGTATTCTCGAGCAGCAGGGCGATCTGTTAACGCTCTCGCTGTTTGGCGAGCGCCTACAGGCGCGGGTGCCTGGCGGTGGTGTGCATCGAGGGCTTACTCTTGCGGCGGCCATCCTGGCAACCGCCTTGCTCGGCCACGATCTGTCTCCGGCACTCCAGTTAAGCCACGATCTGGTGCCCAGTGGTCGAGGTAATGAAGTGAACGTCAGTGACATCGTGCTGGTCGACGACAGCTACAATGCGAATCCAATGAGCATGCGCGCTGCTGTCGGTGCCTTTATGGCCCGCCCTTGCTCTGGGCGCCGTTTTCTGGCGCTGGGTGAAATGCGGGAGTTGGGTGATCTATCCGAAGAGGCCCATGCCCAGCTCATGGCCGAGCTGCCGGAAGTTGATGGGGTGTACCTGGTCGGGGGCGCGTTCTCCGATCAGCTTACAAAGCGTCAGGCCGCAGTTCAGCATTTCCCTGCCGCGAACGCTGACCTGAAGGAGGCCTTGGTTGAATCGCTCGCGCCGGGGGATTCGCTTCTCATCAAGGGGTCGAACCGGGTATTCTGGGCCGAGGAATTCGCCAGCGGTCTGGCCAAGGATTTAAGAAAAAAGTGGGACGCGGCATCATGAGTCATTTGGTCGAAGACAAACCGCTGATCGTTGATGGCATGGGCCGTCGGTTTCGCAATTTGCGTCTCTCTCTCACCGCGGCGTGCAACTATGCCTGCACCTACTGCGTGCCCGACGGCAAGCGTTTACAGGCAGCCGCCTTTGAACTTGAAGCCTCAGAAATGGTAAAGGCCGTGAAGCTGCTGGTGTCCGTAGCCGGTATCGACAAGGTTCGGATTACCGGCGGCGAACCGCTTCTGTCTCCTAAATTTGAGGAGATTCTGCACGGCATCATGGACCTCGGCCTTGAAGATGTCTCGCTAACCACAAACGGCCAGCTTCTGCCTCGACACGCTGACGCCATCATTCGGTCCGGCATTCGTCGCGTCAACGTCAGCCTGGATACGCTCAACCGAGATCGATTCAGAGAGATCGCGCGTTCGGGTGATCTCAATACGGTACTCCACGGCATCGAGCTGATGCAGGCCGGAGGCGTGGCGGTAAAAATCAATATGGTGCCCATGCAGGGCGTCAATGATGATCAAATTATTCCGCTCCTGGAGTACAGCCTGGCCCGTGATATCGAGCTGCGTTTTATCGAGCTGATGAATATGGGCCACCTCCAGGCCTCACCGGAATATCGACAAGAATTCTTTTCCATGGCGAACATCCTCGAGCTGATCGCTGGCGCCTACGCCTATACCCGCACCGATGCGCCCTTTGATTCCACCGCCGTGCGTTATGAGATACCCGGTCAGGGTGTCTTTGGCATCATTGCCAATGAGAGTGAACCATTTTGTCGAAACTGCACGCGGCTCCGTCTTTCCTCCAATGGCGCCCTCTATGGCTGTCTCTCCAGCGCCCGTTCTCGTGACATTCGGGCGCTATTGCATATGCCCAAAGAAGAGGCTGAGGCAGAACTTGTCCAGGTTTTGCGCGGTGCGTTAGCGGACAAACAGTCTGAGAATTTCCAGGGCGAGGTCACGGTCATGAAATTCATCGGCGGGTAGACCTTTTAACTCACCCTGAACAGGTTCGTAGAAACCGTGACAGCATTCACAACGCTCTTTGAGACCCTCCAGCAACTGCAGGCACGAAAGAATTTACCGCCCGTACACCTATGGCAACCCGAAACAGAGGGCGAAATCGATATTCGAATCGACGCGGACGGGACTTGGTTCCATGAAGGCGGCCGGTTTCAACGTCAGTCCCTGGCCGACCTCTTCGCAACCATTCTCCGACGGGAACAGGATGACTACTATTTGGTCACGCCGGCAGAAAAGCTGCGTATTCAGGTTGAAGATGTGCCCTTTGTCGCCATCGACGTAGACGCCAGAGGGGAGGGGGAGAGCAAGGACCTATTGTTCACGACCAGCGTGGGGGACTACATCTTGGCGGGAGAGGAAAACCAAGTCTGGATGCGCGACGGCAAACCCTATGTGCACATCCGCCACGGGCTCGAGGCACGCGTTCAGCGGCCCGCCTATTACCGCCTGATCGACGAGGCCGTGGTGCGAGGAGAAGACATGGTTGTCTGGAGCCAGGGCACTTGCTTTTCTCTAGGCAAGATCAGCTAAAGAGCCAACTGCTCGCGGACCTACATATTAGGATAAACCGGACCGCCACCCCCCTCGGGCACGACCCACGTAATGTTCTGCGACGGGTCCTTAATGTCGCAGGTCTTACAGTGGACGCAGTTCTGGGCGTTGATCTGAAACCGGGGTCCGCTAGCTTCCTGAACGATCTCGTAGACACCTGCCGGGCAATAGCGCTGAGCAGGCTCATCGTAAGTGGGAAGGTTATCGCGCACGGGTGCAGCCGGGTCCGCCAACACCAGATGACAGGGCTGGTCCTCTTCGTGATTGGTATTGGAAAGAAAAACCGAGGACAGCTTATCGAAGGACAGCACGCCATCTGGTTTGGGATAGTCAATGGGTTTACAGGCAGACGCCGGTTTAAGGGTTGCGTGATCTGGGATTGGATCCTGGAGCGTCCAGGGCTGATGCCCGTTGAAAACCTGGTCGACAAAGGCATAGGCGGCCCCGCCGAGCACCCCGAGTTTATGCAGCGCTGGGCCCACGTTGCGGGACCGGTCGAGCTCTTCATGCAGCCAAGAATCCTCGAATCGCTGTTGATACGTGGCGGCCTCGGTATAGCCATGGCCTTGAGCCAGCTCGTCAAACACCGCCTCGGCCGCGAGCATGCCCGACTTCATGGCGGTATGACTGCCCTTGATCTTCAGGACGTTTAAGAAACCGGCGTCATCGCCGGCTAGGAGCGCCCCAGGTACCGTTAGCTTGGGAAGCGCCTGAAGACCGCCTTTAGAAATGGCTCTCGCGCCGTAGGAAATCCGCTCACCGCCCTCTAGCAGATCGGCAATAAGTGGGTGATGCTTCCAGCGCTGCAGCTCGTCGAAGGGCGACAGGTGAGGGTTCTTATAGCTGAGATCAACAATGAGGCCCAGGGAGATCTGATTGTCCGGCAGGTGATAGACATAGGAACCGCCCGTTGTGCCGCCGGGCAGGTGCCCCAAGGGCCAGCCTATGGTATGCATTACGCGGCCCTGCCGATGCTTCTCCGGCGCAATGGACCATAACTCCTTGAAGCCGATGGCGTAGTGCTGGGTGCCGGAATCTGCGTTCAGGGAAAAACGATTGATTAGCTGCTTGCCAAGATGTCCTCTACACCCTTCGGCGAAAATCGTATATTTGGCCAGCAGTTCATAGCCAGGCACATAGGCTCCTTTTTTCTCGCCATCCGCGCCAACGCCCATATCGCCTGTAGCAATCCCTCTAACCGCTCCCTGGTCATCGTAGAGAATCTCTGCCGCTGCGAAGCCTGGAAATACGTTGACGCCCATGTTTTCCGCCTGCTCGCCCAACCAGCGACAGAGGTTACCCAGGCTGATGGCGTGGTTGCCCTCGTTGTGAGCATCGGAGGGCACAAAGGCAGCGGGCACCTTGATCCGGTTGGTATCGTTCACCATGTAGTAGATCAGGTCTTCGGTCACTGGATTGTCCAAGGGTGCTCCCCTTGTTGCCCAGTCGGGAAAGAGTTCGTTGAGCGCCGTGGGTTCGAAGATCGCACCAGAAAGAATGTGGGCGCCAATCTCAGCGCCTTTTTCAACCAAACAAACGGAAAGCTCCTGACCGTTGGCCTCCCCGAGCTGCATTAACCGACAGGCAGCACCGAGTCCCGCCGGCCCGCCACCCACGATGACTACATCAAATTCCATTGATTCACGTTCCACAGACTGCTCTCCTGACCTGCATGGGCTGATAAAAAGTAAATAACCGTCTCAGTATAACGACTTTCGCACGGCTTGACCTTGACGATGGGCATCGCCACAATGCTCCGCCGCGCAGTAGACCTCATGTTACGCGAGCGAGGGTGACTTTTTGAAGCGAGGCACCGCTTCTACAACGCACTCAGAAGCAGGCGTTATTGGACTGAATTGTATCAGCCAATAACCAGCGGTCTCCCGGTACATGTCTGGCATGAAGCCGAGAGATTTCAGGACTGGGTTAGCCCTGTATCCGTCGAGCGGATGCGTCTAGGCGAAAAAGCAGCCCGGCATCAATAAAACCACCCGTCAGAGCTAATCTTTTGAGCGGTCGGGTCATTGGAGGACGACAAGCCATGAAGGTAATGGTACCCGTTAAACGTGTGGTGGATTACAACGTCAAAGTGCGTGTCAAACCAGACAACACCGGCGTTGATTTGAACAATGTAAAGATGTCGGTCAACCCATTTTGTGAAATTGGCATCGAGGAAGCGGTTAGATTGAAAGAGGCTGGCTCCGCAGACGAGGTCATCGCCGTCGCCGTGGGCAGCACTGCCTGCCAAGAACAGCTTCGCACCTGCCTGGCGCTCGGTGCAGACCGTGCGATTCTGGTGGAGACCGAGGCCGACGCTCAGCCCCTTGGCATTGCCCAAGCCCTAGCGGCCATTCAGGAAAGGGAACTTGCCGGCATGGTGATTTTCGGCAAGCAGAGCATTGATGGGGATAACTGCCAGACGGGCCAAATGTTCGCGGCGTTGAGCGGCATGTCCCAGGCCACCTTCGCCTCTGAAATCACCCTTGAAGAGGGTAAGGCAAAGGTTTCCAGAGAAGTGGACGGCGGTATGCAGACCCTCGCCATCACGCTGCCGGCAATGGTCACCACCGATTTGCGTCTAAACGAGCCACGCTATGCGTCGCTCCCGAACATCATGAAGGCCAAGAAAAAGCCGCTCGACGTCCTGACGCCCGAAGAGCTTGGCGTAGACCTCACCCCCACCGTTGAGGTGCTGAGCGTTGAAGCGCCCGCCGAACGGGCTGCGGGAATCAAGGTGGAATCCGTAGAGGAACTGGTCAACAAACTGAAAAACGAAGCAAAGGTGATCTCATGAGCATTCTTGTCATTGCTGAACACGATAATTCGGAAAATAAGAATCAAACTCTGGTGACCTTGGCTGCGGCCCAGGCAATCGGGGGAGACATTGATGTCCTGGTGGCAGGGAGCGGCGTCAGCGGCGTCAGTGATCAAGTCGCTGCGGTACCTGGTGTCAGCAAGGTTCTGGTTGCCGACAATGCAGCTTATGAACATCAGCTCGCCGAAAATATGGCGGCCCTGGTGGTGCAGATTGCCGGCGGTTATACCCACATCCTGGCCCCACATACCACCAGCGGAAAGAGCTTCCTACCCCGCGTAGCGGCAAAGCTTGGCGTTGCTCAAATTTCTGACATCTTGAGCGTGGAGGCGGCGGACACCTTTAAGCGGCCTATTTATGCTGGCAACGCCATTGCAACGGTCAAGGCTCACGATGCGATCAAGGTGGTTTCCGTGCGCGGCACGGCATACGACCCTGTGGTTGCAGAGGGCGGTAGCGCCACGGTTGAGCCGGTCGACGTTGTCGCTGATGAGGGCCTGTCATCCTTCATTTCCGAAGAGATCGCAGAATCAGAGCGACCAGAGCTGACGGCTGCTGGCGTGATCATCTCAGGTGGTCGAGGCATGCAAAGTGGCGACAACTTTAGCCTGCTAGAGGGCATTGCCGACAAGCTAGGTGCCGCGATTGGGGCGTCTCGCGCTGCGGTGGACGCGGGCTTCGTACCCAACGATATGCAGGTTGGACAGACGGGTAAGATCGTTGCGCCTGAACTCTATATCGCCGTGGGTATTTCAGGAGCGATACAGCACCTAGCCGGCATGAAAGACAGCAAGGTCATTGTGGCTATCAACAAGGACGAGGACGCGCCCATCTTCCAGGTGGCGGACTATGGTCTTGTGGCCGACCTGTTCCAGGCGTTGCCAGAGCTAGAATCCCAGCTCTAAGGACAGAGCCGAGGCCCCCGAGGTTCTCAAGCACCGCTTGGGAACCGTCTCAAACCGGCAGGTGGCGTTTGGCCGTAAACCATGTCACCGGGCGGGAGTGGTTGTCTATGTCTTCTACGATGTCCAACACCAGGGCGAATAGCGCCATGCGGATCAAAACGCCGTTGTCCGTCTGCCTAAATATCGCCAGGTTGGGATTCTGATTTAAATCTTCGTCCAGCTCTTGGGCCTGAGCACGGGAATCTCGGGGCAGGGGGTGCATGATCACCGTATTGGGGGCGCAATTCTGGGTGTAGATGGACTGATTGAGTCGAAATAAGCCCCGGTAGCGGTCTGCCTGCTGCTGAGAGGGAAAACGCTCTTCCTGTGTCCGCGTGACATAAAGAATATCAACATCCTGAATTCCTGCGCTCAAGTCTTGAAAGCTCTCAACCTTGTGCCCGGCAGTTCGCAAAACGTCCAGCTCCTCATCCGGGAGAGACAGCTCAGGGGGCGAAATGAGATGTAGGCGGATATTGCTATAAAGACAAAGCAGACGGCACAGGGAGTGGACCGCACGCCCAAAGCGCAAATCCCCTATGAGCGCGATGCTCATGCCATCGAGGCTGCGACCCTGAGCCGCGATCTCCATCCGCATGGTATACAGGTCGAGCAGAGCCTGACTCGGGTGTTCATTGTCGCCATCGCCACCATTAATCACCGGTACCCGACTGGCTTTGGCGAATTCCGCCACGCTGCCGGCTTCGGGATGGCGCATGACGATAACGTCGCTGTACCCGGATAGAACTCTCGCCGTATCGTAAAGCGATTCGCCCTTGGCCAGAGAAGACGCCTTAACTTCGGTGGTTTCTCTGACCTCACCGCCCAGCAAATTAAAGGCTGATCCGAAAGAAACCCGCGTTCGCGTGCTGGGTTCAAAAAACATGTTGGATAAAATGGCGCCCTGGAGGACCCGCGTTATGCGCTTACGCATAGCATAGGGCTGCATGCCGTCGGCTACCTCGAACACCCTATCTGCAGCTGGTCTATCGAACTGACTGACTGAGATAATGTGATTGCCAGTAAAATCCAAGGTAAAGACGTCCTCAATGTGGGTGCGGCAAATGATACTATGTGGACTTGCCAAGATGCGATACTTGAGATCGCAGATACCCAGGGCAACGGGACGTTCATTGATGAACGCACCCCATGCAGGCGAGTACAGCGGAGATTGAACCTATGTCAGAGCTGCCAGATGAAAATATGGGTCACGCCCAGCCGGTAGACGCGGCCCCCGCGGCCCATGCCCCCGCGTTACCCTTTGCCTTTGCCCGCCGCTTTGGCGTTGTAGTGGATGCTGGGACGGTCACCCCGGACAAGCTTCAGTTGGTTGCTAAACAACAGCCTATGCTCACGACCTTGGCCGAGGTGAGGCGTATTACGGGCAGGTCCATTCGCGTGCGACTGGTGGGTGAAGCTGAGTTTGACGCGTTGCTCACCGATGCCTATGCCCGAGATTCTCAAGAGGCCAAGCAAATGGTCGAGGATATGGGTGACGAGATCGACCTGGCAAGCCTGGCCAGCGCGCTGCCGGAAACCGAAGACCTTCTGGAGCAGGAAGATGATGCACCGATTATTCGGCTCATCAATGCCCTGTTGGCCGAGGCCATCCGTGAAAATGCCTCGGATATCCACATAGAGACCTTCGAAAAGGCATTGGTGGTTCGTTTTCGCGTCGATGGCGTGATGCGAGAGGTGGTGCGCCCAAGACGAGAATTGGCACCCTTGCTGGTATCGCGCATCAAGGTAATGGCCAAGCTGGATATCGCTGAGAGACGTGTCCCTCAGGATGGACGCATATCCCTGAAAATCGGCGGCCGGGAAGTGGACGTTCGAGTGAGCACCATGCCCGCAAGTTCGGGAGAGCGGGTGGTCATGCGGCTGCTGGACAAGCAGGCCGGACGGCTGCAGCTTGCGAAACTCGGTCTGGCGCCACATACGCTTCACCTTTTGCAAAACACGGTACACAAACCCCACGGCATATTTTTGGTGACCGGACCCACGGGATCTGGGAAAACAACGACCCTCTACGGCTCTTTAGCGGAGCTTCAGCACAATGCCATCAACGTGCTCACCGTGGAGGACCCCATCGAATATAGCCTCCCCGGCATTGGCCAAACCCAGGTCAACAATAAGGCCGACATGACCTTTGCCCGGGGTCTCCGAGCCATTCTTCGCCAAGATCCGGACGTGGTCATGGTGGGTGAGATTCGTGACCTAGAAACCGCTGAAATTGCGGTGCAGGCCAGCCTGACGGGGCACCTCGTCATGTCCACCCTGCATACCAATACTGCCGTTGGCGCGGTAACTCGACTGATGGATATGGGCGTTGAGCCGTTCCTCCTGAGCTCTAGTCTCATCGGTGTGCTGGCCCAGCGCCTGGTGCGGGTGCTGTGTCCAGAATGTCGTGAATCCAGGCCCGCGACCGCCGCAGAACGGGACTTCTTGAACGAGCGACAGGCCCTGGTCTATCAAAGCGTGGGCTGCCCAAGCTGCGGAAACACCGGGTTTCGCGGCCGAACTGGCATTTACGAAATGGTGGTCGTTGATGAAACGCTGCGCCAGCTGATTCACGATCGAGCCGGCGAACAGGAGCTGGCGCGCTGTGCGCGCTCCAGAGCGCCAAGCATCCGAGAGGACGGTAAGGCTAAGGTGCTTCAAGGCGTAACGACCTTAGAAGAGGTACTGCGAGTGAGCCTTGATGATTAAGCCGGCGGTGGGGCTCCATGGCTGCGTTTGAGTACAGCGCCCTAGATCCAAATGGCCGTCAAAAGCGCGGCGTCATCGAAGCCGACAGTGCTCGTCAGGCCAGGTCGGTCCTGCGAGAACGCTCCTTGATGCCCACCGAAGTCGTTTTATCCAAAGGCAAACGCTCCTCCAAAACCGTGGGCATGAGTTTCGGGGGCACCCTCCGGGGCCTGAACCGGGTCCTCTTCACCCGGCAACTGGCCACCCTGATCGCCTCAAGCCTGCCCATCGAGGAAGCCTTGCTTGCCGTGGCGGAACAGAGCGAGAAACAGAGCATCAAGGCGATGATTATGGGTATACGCAGCAAGGTCCTCGAAGGGTTCACCCTGGCGGGAAGCCTTGCCGAACATCCTACGAGCTTTAACGAGCTCTATCGATCTACCGTGGCGGCCGGGGAACAATCCGGTTACCTGGACAAGGTTCTAGATAATTTAGCGGAGTACGAGGAGCGCCAGTTCTCCGCGACTCGTAATATCGAGATGGCGCTTTTTTATCCGGTGGCATTACTGCTGGTGGCCTTTTCCATCGTTGGCGGACTGATGGCCTTCGTGGTCCCGGACATGGTCAACGTGATCGTCGACCAGGGCCAACAGCTCCCTTGGTTTACCGTGGTACTGATCGCAATTACGGACTTTCTGGCTGAACTCTGGTGGGCCTTGGGACTTCTGATCATTGGTGTGGTTTTGGGCATCCGCTATGCGTTGTCTCTACCCACCCAACGACTGCACTGGGATAGGACGAAATTTTCTCTGCCCCTGATATCGGGTATTGTCCGAAGCGCTAATGCAGCCCGATATGCGAATACGCTCTCTATCTTGACGCGGTCCGGGGTGCCCCTAGTCGAGGCCATGCTGATCGCTGCTGAGGTCGTCTCCAACCACTGGTTGCGCCGAGGGCTAAAGGACGCAACTCAGAGCGTCAGCGAGGGCAGCAGCCTTAAAATAAGTCTGAGCCGCATCGGCGTTATGCCCCCCATGATGCTGCATATGGTGGGCGCAGGTGAGCAGAGCGGAGAACTTGACGACATGCTGTATCGGGTTGCCCAGTTTCAGCAGCAGGAGGTAGAGCGCGTCGTAGCTACCCTGGTAAAGCTCTTTGAACCCCTCATGCTGTTGCTGATGGGTGCCTTGGTACTCTTTATTGTGATGGCAATAATGCTGCCTATGCTCAGCATGAACCAACTGGTCTGACGTTAAGGAAGTAAAAATGATGAAGGCAGGGATAAAGACGAACCGGATGCCCCAGGTCGGACAGGGAAGCGCTTCTTCGACGCTTGCGTTATCGCCGGGTATCGCTCGGGCCGGACGCTTGGCACGAAGACAGGCGGCCCAAGGATTTACCCTCATCGAGATTCTTATCGTTATCGTTATATTAGGCGTCTTGGGTTCGGTCCTCGTTCCCAATCTGATCTCCCGCCCGGACCAAGCAAGGGTTCAGGCGGCACAAACGGATTTACGAACCCTGTCTTCTGCCCTGGACGTTTACCGCCTGGATAACTTTACCTATCCTTCTTCGGAGCAGGGGCTTGAGGCGCTAATCGAGAAACCGGTAGGGTTCCCTGAGGCTAAAAACTGGAATGCCGAAGGGTACCTGAAGAAGCAACCCGTTGACCCCTGGGGAACGCCCTACATTTACGAAAATGTGGAAGGGACCGTCAGCCTTTACAGTCTTGGCGCTGACGCCTCGGAAGGCGGCGAGGGGTTCAACGCTGATATCAGGTTGTCGGAGCTTTAATCTAAGGTGCGCTGACGGTTAATCAGAGTGGCAGCCATGCAGACAAGACAACCCGGCTTCACGCTGATTGAACTCTTGGTCGTGACGCTGATCATGGGGATTCTCATGGGCGCTCTGACCCTAGCCTTCGATACCAACAGCGCCACAAGAGATCTGCAGAGCTATAGCGATCGGTTGGCGAAACGCTTTGAGATTGCGCGAGATCGCGCTCTTCAAAATAACGTTGAGTGGGGCGTGTTTGTGGATGACGAGGGCTATCGCGTGAGTGCCTATGATCCGGAACAGCAGCGCTGGCTCGACCAACTGCAACCCCCCTTCAAGGAGAATGGGCTGAGCGTTGAACTACGCTACAGCCTTACAACCGAGGGTTATGCTCAGGCACCCCAGGATGATGCCTTTCCTGATCTGATCTTTTTTTCCAGCGGTGAGGTCACGCCCTTCACGCTAGAAATTGTTTCCGATGCCGCGCCGGAAACCAGCTGGGCACTCTCTAGTGACGGTATTTCCAAGATCACGGTTAATCGGAAAGCCCGGCTATGATGGCCCGCCGGAAATATCAGCGGGCTCGGGGCGGTTTTACCCTGATTGAAATGCTGATTGCCCTGACGTTGATCGCAATCGTCGGCACAACGGTGGCCACCGCCACAGGGCGTGTTGCGACCCAAACCTATAGCCTTGAGCGTAAAACCGTTGCCAACTGGGTCGCCAGCAACCATCTCAGCCGTATGCGCCTGCAACAACGCCAGTATCCGGAAGTTTTAAATGAGGGGACATCAGAGGTCTCCGTATTGATGGCGCAACGCGAATGGGAGGTCCTGACAACGATTTCCAGCACGGACCATCCTTGGTTACGGCGGATAGAAATCGATGTTTACGAAATTCAGCAAGACAGCCGACAAGGCCCCATACATCATCTCACCGGTTTTTTGGGGCGCTACTGATGAAGCGGGCAAGCTCAGGCTTTACGCTAATAGAAATATTGGTAGCGCTGTTAATCTTCGCGGTGATCGGCCTGCTTAGCAGCCAGCTTCTCACTCGAAGCCTGGATGCTCGAGGACACCTTGATGAGCGAGGTGAACGTCTTGCGCAGGTGCATCGGGCAATGCAGATCGTTCAACGTGACCTGCTTCAGCTGGCCTCAAGGCCCGTCCGCGCGGAGAGGGACGAAAGGCTCAGCAGTTTAATCATCAGCGATGAAGGCGTACTAGAGATGAGTCGCTTGGGTTGGCGGAACCCCCTCGGACACGCCCGCTCATCCATCCAGCGGGTCAGCTACCGGCTGCAGGACGACAAGCTCATTCGAGGATATTGGCCTGTGCTGGACCGCCCAGAGGGCCTGGAGCCCGCAGTTCAGACGCTGCTGGAGGACGTCGATCGCGTGGAGTTCTTCGCGGTGGACGCAGACAACAAGGAGCACAAATTCTGGCCAACCCCAGACGGCGCGATAAGACTCCAAGCCATTATTCTGCGTGTCGAGCTGGCACCCTTCGGCTTCATCGAACGTATTTGGGATATCTCCAGTGTTCCCTCCTAAGCGACACCAGGGGGTCGCCCTAATCACCGTGCTGCTCATCGTGGCGATCTTAGTAGGGCTAACGACTCAGCTCCTCTCCAATCATCACTTAGTGATTAGCCGACACCAAAATAGTTTCGAGCACGATCAAGCGCTGCAGTACGCCCTGGGGGCTGAGGAGCTTGTTCGTCAGGTGCTCTATGACGATTTCATCAACACGGGGCCCGGCGTTGATCACCGTGAAGAGCCCTGGGCCATGGCTCTGCTGCCCTTTGAAATTGACCAGATGGGCTATCTCGAGGCACGGGTTCGTGATCTCAACGATTGTTTTAATGTCAATTTGCTCGCCAATGCAGAACCGGCGAAGGAGCTTGAGCGTCTCAAACGCCTGCTGCAGCTCCTAAATTTGGATGTCGCCCTAGCCGACCTCATTAAGGATTGGATTGATGACGACCAACAGGTCTCTGGGTTCGGCGCTGAAGACAACGTCTATCTTGAGCGAACGCCCGGATACAGAACTGCGAATGCGCCAATGGGTGATCTGTCAGAATTAATGCTGCTCGCAGACATCTCTCAAGAGGCCTTTGCGCAACTCGCACCTCACCTCTGCGCGCTGCCCACCAGCCAGAATCGGATGAACGTGAACACCGCAAGCGCTTTGGCTCTAGCCATGCTGGATCCCAATATCGATGAAGACAGCGCCAGCAGCCTGGTCGCTGAGCACCGCAACTATCAAAGCACCGAGGAATTCATTCAGGTTTACCCGGATTTTGCTGCCGTCCTCGACCAACTGCAGGTGACCAGCGACTACTTTTTAATGCACGTGCGCGTTCAATTGGGTGATAGCCGACTGTCCTTGGCTTCTCTGTTCTTTCGTGACCCCTCAACAGGTTTTGTCACCTTGTTGCAGCGCGATTTTGGTAAGCTGTTTCAAACCACGTTACAAATCCAAGCGGACCTTCAGGAGTCTTGATGCCAAGCTTGTTCTTACGTCCTGTTATGCCCTCTGGTGCCGAAGGGGTGGCCCTCCAGCTGGACTGGTTGCTCTTGCAAAAAGATACCGTCATCGACAGCGGACGGGCGGCGCTTCATGAGTTGAGCCAACTCGGGGCTCAATCTTCTTGGCCTGAACAACCCTCGGACATTGCGTTGGTGGTACCGGCTGAAGAGGTCTTGTTGCTCCAGGCCAACGTGCCGGGACGCAGCACTACCGCTATGCGTAAGGCGCTGCCCTACGCGCTGGAAGAATTCATCGCCAGTGACCTAGAGCGGGTTCATATCGCCCACGGGCCCATTCGCTCCGGCCAGGGTGTCCACTGCGCCGTGATGGAGGCAGAACGTCTTAACCACTGGATTGAAACACTGGGAGAACAGGGCATTAAGATAGGCCACCTGGTCTCCAACGCCCAACTGCTCGCCGATCAGGAGGGGACATGTGCACTGCTCTTCGAAGAGAGTCAGGTCGTGGTTGCGACTGCAGACCAGGGCGGCAGCGTGCCTCGAGAAGCCCTTGTGGACACCCTCAATCTTCTGACGTTTAAAAGACTCCTGCTCATTGGTGATCACCTCACACCCATGGAGATTGGCCTGCTTGAAGCGGCACCGGAGATAGACACCGAAGACCAAACACCCTTCGTCTATTTGGCCAGCCGCTTTACCACCGTGCAGCCGATTAACCTCCTTCAGGGCGCCTTTGCCGTACAGGACGCCAGGCGTCCCGTTGAGGAGGCGCTAACGGGCATCGCCGGACTTGCGGCGCTCTGGTTTGTCATCGCATCGTTAGCCATGGCGGTAGAGGGCGCCTGGTCCTCGAGACAGGCCGAGCAGCTTCAGACGGCTAACGTCAACCACTATAAGAGGCTGTTTCCCAGCGATAGCGTGCCGATTACCACGGCTCAACTCCAGCGTCGGTTTCAGGCGAAACTCAGTGGAGCCGCGCGCGAGGCACAGTCCAGCCAGGGCTTTATTGACCTTTTGAGTCGCGTGGCGACCAGCCTGACGTCTGGACACCAAGTCCAGTCCCTGCGTTTTAACGAAGACCGCATGGTGCTAGACGTAGAGGTCCTCATCGACACTTTTGACGAGTTGGACAGCATCAAATCACGTAGCCAGGGGCAGGGCATCCTGCTTGAAGCATCCGACGCCAGTGGGGAAGGTAATGGGGTGCGCGCCAGATTGCGGGGGAGCTATCAATGAAGAGTCTGCGCTTCTCGGTGGTTAGTCGGATGAAGGAGAGCAGCCTGGGTCGCTGGTATGCGGGGCGCAGCAACAGCGATCAACGCATTCTGCTGGTCATGGCGGGTCTAATCTTAGCAACGTCCTGTTATGCTGGCGTCTGGCAGCCGCTGGCAGACTTTAGCGAGCGGAGCCGCCTGGAACATGCTCGTGCACAGGGGATGGCTGACTGGATCGCGCTGAATGAATCCGCATTGGCGCAGGCTCAAAGCCGACCGACCCAAGGGTCAACTGACGCGGCCCCAACGGTGACCCGAAGCGCAAGACAGGCGGGGATCACGTTAAGCCGTCTGCAGCCCGAAAGTTCAGGTGGCGTTAGTGTTTCCATCGAAAACGAACCTTTCGAGGCCGTTGTAGAATGGATCGCCAGGTTGGAGGCGGACCAGGGCTTAATTGTTGAACGGATCACCGTGGATCGCAGCGAGCAGCCGGGTAGGGTGAATGTTCAGTTAAGAGCAAGGTAAAAAAGGAAATACAGCAGAATGAGTAACCCTTCACAGGATGCTTTAGAGCAGGCGCCTCTCCGAGAAGATGAGATTGATCTCTTTGAACTCTTTGGGATTCTTTGGGATGGAAAGGGCCTCATCATTTTGATTACGGGCCTGGCGGCTGCGCTATCAGTTTTCGTGGCGCTCTCCTTACCCAATATTTACGAGTCCAGGGCTTTACTAGCGCCAAAGGCGGAAAAAGGGCTGGGCGGCATGGCTGGACTAGCGGGCCAATATGGTGGCCTTGCCAGCCTGGCTGGCATCAATCTCTCCCAAGGTAATGGCATCAGTAAGTCTGAGCTTGCTAAAGAGAAAGTTAAGTCATTGGCCTTTTTTCAAGAACATCTTTACGAAACTTTCCTGCCTGAGCTTATGGCGACGAAATCCTGGAACGCAGTAAGGAATGAGGTCGTCTTTGACGAAACGATTTATGACCCGAGCACCCAGAAATGGGTACGTAACGTAATGCCCCCTAAGAATAAAAAGCCTTCGGCCCAAGAGGCACATGAGGTCTTCCTGGCGTTGCTATCCGTTGACGATACGCCGAATCTTGGTCTGATAGAAATCAGCATAAAACACGAATCACCTCAAACGGCACAGGCGTGGGCGGCACTGCTCGTTGAACGCGTGAGCGAGGATCTACGTGATCGAGACGTTGCTGAGGCCAGAGAGTCCATCAAGTTTTTGGAAGCCCAGATTGAACAAAGCCGTTTGGTTGCCGTCGATGAGGTGCTTGCTCAACTTATTGAAGAGCAGACCAAGACCATTATGTTAGCCAATGTTTCCAAGAGTTACGTTTTCGACGTGATTGACCCACCGGTTGTTCCGGAATTGAAGGCTGAGCCCGCCCGTGCGTTGATCTGTATTTTGGGCACTCTACTAGGGGGTTTTTTGGGTGTCATGTTCGTGCTCGCGCGCCACTATCGTGCTATGCGCAGCTCTGCTGCGAGCGGCTAGTCCGACTGTGATGCCAGTATGGCTGTGCGTTTTATGCGAGCACCGCAGGGAACACACTGCGTTTGTTCACCTGGAGCGTCAGGGCTTTGAGGCCTATCTGCCTAAGGAGCCTTTGCGCCAGACAAAATCTGGCAAATGGACGGAGCAGGAAGCGCCGATATTCCCCCGGTACCTTTTCGTGCGAGCAGATATGGAGCGCCAGGACTTGTCTGTCGTGCGCTCCACGAGAGGCTGCATTCAAATTCTAAAGTTCGGACAAGCCCCCACGATCGTGCCAGAAGCAATAATCGAAGAAATTAGAACCACCGAGCAACTGCTTCGACTGCGGCACGAGAGGAATAGGGGGCTGCTGCCTGGCAAATCCTATGAACTGCTCGAGAAAAACTTTGAGGGACATTCGGCACGGTTTGTCGCCCTCAGTTCCCATAATCGCGCCCAGGTACTCATCACCCTGCTGAATCAGGAACAAGTGATGACCCTCCCGGTCACCAGTTTGGGTGCAATGGTTGCTGACTGAGGGTCTCCCGCGCCTGAACCAGCACCAAAAAACCTTCCGCTGGCTTAATTTTCTAACCGATATTCTGTATTGTTCACGATATGAACGGTGCAGACGCACCGTGCGGTAGCCTGCCTAATCGATAAAAAGCGCCAGCTTCAAATGGACAAAGACGAACTACGACTCAAAGTTTTAAAGACCATTGATGCGAATCCGCATTATAGTCAGCGCGAGCTATCGCGAGCGCTTGGTGTCAGCTTGGGCGGCATTAACTACTGCATGAAGGCCCTCGTAGAAATGGGTATGGTCAAGGTCAGCGACTTTGTTCGCTCGGATAACAAGGCGGGTTATCTGTACCTTATAACGCCAGCGGGAGTTGCTGAGAAAACAACCATCACCTCCCGCTTTCTAAAACGAAAGTTGGCGGAGTACGAAGCCCTAAAGACGGAAATCGCAGAGTTAAAGCGTGAAATCAGTAACCCATAGCAGGTTCATTATCCCTGCAGCCGCAAACACGCGGCTACTTCGGAAACCCGGCTAATGCGAATTTTGCTCACTGGCGCAGCAGGCTTCATCGGTATGCATACCGCTGAACGGCTGCTAGCACGCGGCGAAACTGTGCTGGGTCTCGATAATTTGAACGATTATTACGATGTGAGTCTGAAGCTTGCCCGGCTAGAGCGTCTTCAATCCAAGGCCAATTTCAAGTTTATTCAGCTAGACGTCAAAGATAGCGTCGCGGTAGGGCAGGCATTCGCCGAGCTCAGACCAAATCGCGTCATTCACCTGGCTGCACAGGCTGGTGTCAGATACTCCCTGGAGAATCCGCAAGCCTATATCGATGCCAACCTGTATGGATTCACGAACATTCTCGAAGGCGTTCGACACCACGATGTCCAACACCTGGTCTACGCCAGTAGCTCGAGCGTATACGGCGGCAATACGGCCATGCCTTTCTCTGAACACCATAATATTGACCATCCAGTCAGCCTTTACGCGGCAACAAAAAAAGCCAACGAGCTCATGGCGCATACCTATAGTCACCTGTTTGGGCTACCCACAACGGGACTGAGGTTTTTCACGGTATATGGCCCATGGGGTAGGCCGGATATGGCACTCTTTCTGTTCACTAAGGCGATCCTAAAGGGTGAACCCATAGACGTATTTAACCAAGGTAATATGATCCGCGACTTCACTTACGTGGATGACATTGTAGAGGGGGTGATGCGCGTTTTAGACAAACCCGCCCAGGCATCTAAAGCATTCGACCCGGCTGAACCCGACCCGGCCACAAGCAACGCGCCGTACCGAGTCTTCAACATCGGCAACAGTCGCCCCACCAAGCTGATGGACTTTATTGAAGCCCTGGAAACCTCACTTGGCTCGAAAGCCGTAAAGAACTTTCTGCCTATACAACCCGGCGACGTGCCCGCCACAAATGCGGACACGACAGAGCTTGAGCGTTGGGTTCATTTCAAACCCCAGACGTCGGTAGAAGAGGGGGTGGCGAAATTTGTCGCCTGGTATCGGGACTTTTACCAATGCTGAGACCGCTAGAAGAGCTTAAGGTTGCGATTGTTGGCCTTGGATATGTTGGACTGCCGCTCGCGGTAGAATTTGGAAAGGTTCGCCCCGTTATGGGTTTTGATATTAGCGAACCCAGAATCAGGAACTTGCGCTCGGGCCTTGATGAAACGGCTGAAGTTGAGTTAGCGGACCTGCAAAGTGCTGCAGGACTATCGCTGACCGCCAGCGTTGAAGACATTAAGCACTGCGACGTCTTTATCATCGCCGTACCCACACCCATCGACGCCAATAAAAAGCCTGATTTAACGCCCATTCTGGCCGCCTCAGCAATGGTCGGCTCCGTTCTTAAGCAGGGAGATCTGGTTATTTTCGAGTCCACGGTTTACCCGGGCGCAACCGAAGAGGACTGTGTTCCGGTACTCGAGCAGGCTTCCCAACTCAAATTTAATCGAGACTTTTTTGCAGGCTATAGCCCTGAACGGATTAATCCAGGGGACAGGAACCATCGACTTCCCGACATAAAAAAGGTGACCGCCGGATCCACTCCCGAAGTCGCTGAAATGGTGGACGCGCTCTATCGACAAATCGTTACTGCCGGCACCTTTAAGGCAAGAAACATAAGAATTGCGGAAGCTGCCAAGGTGATTGAAAACACCCAACGGGATTTAAATATTGCACTGGTGAATGAGCTTGCCATGATTTTTAACAAGCTTGATATAGACACCCTAGAGGTTCTTGAAGCTGCAGGCACCAAGTGGAACTTCCTTCCCTTTCGACCGGGTTTAGTCGGCGGTCACTGCATTGGCGTGGACCCATACTACCTGACTCAGAAAGCCCAAAGCATTGGCTACGACCCAGAGGTGATTTTAGCCGGTCGACGGGTTAACGACAGCATGGGCCTTTATGTTGCGGGTCAATTCGTGAAAGCCTTGCTGCGAAAAAATATCGACTGCAAACGTGCCAGAGTCTTGGTGATGGGACTGGCCTTTAAAGAAAACTGCCCTGATATTCGGAACACCAAGGTTGTTGACGTGGTTAGAGAACTAGAAGATTTCGGGATTTCTGTTGACGTCTACGACCCGTTGGTCGATAAGGATCAGGCTTACCGCGAGTTCAAAATCACGCTAATCAACGAGATCGAAAAACGGGCCTATGACGGCGTTCTTGTTGCGGTACCCCATAAGGCGATCCTGGCCACAACCCAGCCCCAAGATTTCGCATCGTTCACTAAGGCTCAGCACGTGATCTACGACCTCAAGGGCGTGTTGCCCTTGGAGCTAGAGGCTCTTCGTCTCTAGGGGCGCAACCGGATGTCTAAGCGCATACTAGTCACAGGCGGTGCAGGCTTTATCGGAAGCGCTGTTGTTCGCTATTTGATCAAGCAAACTGATCTGCATGTGCTTAATGTCGATCTATTGACGTATGCCGGCAACCTGGATTCCCTGGCAGAAGTTGCGGAATCACCCCGTTACAGTTTTTCGAGGGTCGACATCCGGGCACCCAGCGCCTTAGCCGGGGTTTTTCAAAGTTTCAAGCCAAATCTGGTGATGCACCTCGCCGCCGAAACCCATGTCGACCGCTCCCTTGATGGCCCCTATAACTTTATCGAGACGAACGTGTTGGGTACCTACCATTTGCTCGAGGTAGCACGTGCCTATTGGCTCACGCTGGAGGGAAAAGCCAAGTCAGATTTTCGCTTTCATCATATCTCCACTGACGAGGTGTATGGGGATCTCGCAGCGGATAGCCCAGCGTTCACGGAAACGACCCCCTACGCACCAAGCTCACCCTACTCAGCCTCAAAGGCTAGTGCCGACCACCTCGTTAGGGCGTGGTGTCGGTCTTACGGGCTACCGGCACTCATCACAAACTGCTCCAACAACTACGGTCCGTTTCAGTTTCCGGAGAAGCTCATACCCTATGTTATTTTGAGCGCGCTTCTAGGTCGGGAAATCCCCGTCTATGGCGACGGCAAACAAAGACGCGATTGGCTTTACGTGGATGACCATGCCGCTGGCCTGGTTGACGTGATCACCAACGCAGACCCCGGAGCAACATATAACATAGGCGGCGCCAGCGAGATGAGTAACCTAGAGGTAGTCGAGGCGATCTGCAGCCTGCTTGAGGAATTGGCACCAGATAAACCTGAGGCCGTTCACCGCTATGGTGACTTGATCGCCCATGTGAATGATCGGCCCGGTCACGACAGACGCTACGCTGTTGATGCCTCAAAAATTGGTGCCCACCTTGGGTGGCAGCCAAAGGAAACCTTTAGCTCCGGGCTTAGAAAAACAGTCGCCTGGTATCTTGAAAATCAGAGCTGGTGGCAGCGAGTTCTGGATGGAGACTATCGTCTAAATCGGATAGGGGAGGGGGCTACACCGTGAAAGGCATTGTACTCGCAGGGGGCTCAGGCAGCCGTCTTTATCCGCTCACCATGGGAACCTCCAAGCAAATGCTGCCGGTTTATGACAAGCCGCTCATTTATTATCCTATTTCAGTGCTGATGCTGGCAGGCATCAGAGAGATATTGATCATCTCGACCC
>DKNY01000042.1:35487-38232 GCA_002470275.1 Gammaproteobacteria bacterium UBA7376
CTACGCCACGCAACCAAGGCCAGACGGCTTAGCCCAAGCGTTTTTGATCGGTGAAGAATTTATTGGCAATGATTCCGTTTGCCTTATTTTGGGCGATAACATTTTTTACGGACAAGGCCTTACCCAGCAGCTCAGGGTTGCCGCGACTCAAGCCTCCGGCGCTACGGTGTTCGCCTATCATGTGAACGATCCAGGCCGATTTGGCGTAGTCGAATTCGATGAGCAGGGGACCGCGCTGTCTATTGAGGAAAAACCACAAAGTCCCAAGTCTCACTATGCCGTCACCGGCCTGTATTTCTACGACAACAAAGTGATCCAAATTGCGAGGGATTTGAAGCCGAGCGCTCGAGGAGAACTTGAGATAACCGATGTCAACAACACCTACCTAGAGAAGGCTGAATTGACCGTCGTGGCGCTTGGACGGGGCGTTGCCTGGCTCGACACAGGAACCCAAGAGTCTCTAATGGACGCAGGGCATTTCGTTCAGGCAATTGAATCCCGGCAGGGATTAAAGATTTCCTGCTTGGAAGAGATCGGCTTTAAGAACGGTTGGCTAAGTGCTGAAGCCCTGGCCCGCCGTGCCGAGCTTATGGGCAATAGCGAATATGGAAAGTACCTAGCAGGGTTACTGATCTAAGCTCATGAAGATAACGCAGACTCAGCTACCGGGCATCACCCTAATCCAGCCAGAAATCCATGGAGATGCCCGGGGATTTTTCACGGAGACCTATCAAAGCCAGCGGTACAGAGAAGGCGGCATTGACGCAACCTTCGTCCAAGACAACCTGTCGCGTTCGGAAAGAGGCGTGCTAAGAGGGCTTCACTTCCAAGTTGAAAAGCCACAAGGAAAACTGGTCTCCTGTCTAAGAGGCTCTGTCTTTGATGTGGCCGTGGATGTAGACCCCTCGTCTTCGACCTTTAAGCAATATGTCGCTGTCGAGCTCAATGAGGAGAATCATTTACAGATGTGGATTCCCCCAGGCTATGCACACGGATTTTGCGTACTGAGTGCGGTAGCAGACTTCCACTACAAGTGCACCGAGTTTTACCAGCCCTCCCTGGAGAGGGGCGTGTTTTGGAACGATCCGGACATTGGTATTCGTTGGCCCGTCACCTCGCCAACCCTATCCGCAAAAGACGGTGCGCTGCCGCGTCTCGCAGAGCTGTCGCATACCCAGGGATGAAGGTACTGGTCACAGGCTCAAACGGGCAGGTTGGGACAGCGCTCATTCGCGCCCTTGCGGATGAACCCTTTCAAACTATCGCTATCTCTCGACAGCAGTGGGATATGCGGAGCCATCCTTCAGCAGCCCAAGACCTCGTCGATCGATACAGCACTGACGTTGTTGTTAACGCGGCCGCCTACACGGATGTAGATGGGGCGGAAAATGGAGAAAGAACGTTTTGCTTGGCGTAGTGTCAGTCAATCTATACACTTTCAGCGGTTCCGATGTCTGGAATACCCAGCCAAGGTGCCGCTGGAAATCATTGAAGTTCAATCCTGCTCTTATTCGAGAGCGCCGGACAGCGTGTGTTTCGAAGATCGTTATGGGCGCGTCACGAGGGAATGGAGAAAGCTGCGTTGACAGACACGGGCAACCGACCCTGCCATTTTCAGGTTTCTGCAAGTTTGGCAGGTCAATGAACCCTAACTACACGCCCAAGAGCGTGGCTGGGGTGCGATCGAATGCTTTGCCGGAATATTTCGGTCAAGAATAATGTTTTGTTCTTTGGTGGCGCCGTTCTACGGGTCATTCATAAATATGAATTTGAGCCAACGGGGTTATTAGTTACTCGCCCTTTATCACCTTTAAATGGGGCTCGCGACGCAGTGACCGGCGGAAAACTGATTCAAGCGGATCTAAAAACCGTGGAAAAGTGGGAGACATTTTGAAAGGGACCTGCTTTGACCAGATCATGCACTTAGCGTCAAGCATTGAGTTGGGAGAGTTGGTGATCACCCCTGGAAAATATATTGAACATAACGTCAGCAACATTCTCAACCTCATATTGTCGATTGGAGCGCCCATCTTCAGTGAACCATAGATTGTCTTCAGAACGGGCGATTTGCGCTCTTAATCCGGACGATCTCCATGGTAAATCCAGGGCGGTGATAAGGGCGCTTATCGAATGCCAGAGAATATGTAGTGTGGTGACGCATGTCTGAGAAACTAAAAGTCACTGTCGTTGGGTCGGGTTACGTGGGTATGTCGTTGGCTGTGCTGCTGGCCGAGCACAACTACGTTACGGTGCTTGATATTGATCCTGATCGAGTCGATCAGGTGAATCGCAGAGAGTCGACGGTGGTCGATCCTGATATCGAAGCATTTTTGCGAGACCGAGAACTGAGTTTAAAGGCCACGCTTGATAAGCAAGCTGCCTACGCCGGTGCAAATTTTGTTGTGGTCGCGACGTCTACGAATTACGACCCCGACACGAATCAGTTCGATACCAGCTCTGTTGATATCGTTGTAGATGATGCGCTTGCCTTCGCTGGTGAAGCGTTGGTGGTTATTAAGTCCACGGTGCCGGTGGGTCACACGCGTTCGCTTCAAGAGCTGCACAACACGGACAGGGTTATTTTCTCGCCAGAGTTCCTGCGAGAGGGTCAAGCACTACACGACAACTTGCACCCGTCTCGGGTCATTATGGGCTGCTCAGAGGAGTTAGGCGCTGGGTTTGCCAAATTACTTCTGGATGCGGCTGAAAAACCAGATGTGAAAACATTGTTTATGCCGTCCACCG
>DKNY01000012.1:0-13882 GCA_002470275.1 Gammaproteobacteria bacterium UBA7376
ACCCCGTCTGATTTGGGGACACCCTTCCCTCCTATGCCCTTCCCAACCATGCCCTCCCCAACCATGCGCGGTGCGGGCTGCAGGACTGATGAGCCGTTGAACTGAACCGCGGTGGTCTGGCGCGATGCCGCCCCCGCCCGCTATCTGAGTGGACCTGGTTTGCGGTTTTGCGCCAGGACAATTGTTCTTCCATGGTGTGAAGCTATCGCCAACTTGGTAACCTACAGGCGCGAAAAACATAATAAATTGGGAGCAACGATATGAGCGCCACCTTCCATCTCGCGGTACCCGCAGGAGATTTAGCAGCAACCGAAAAGTTCTATGTCGACATTTTGGGCTGTGAAACCGGCAACAGAGAAGAGGGTCGCTGGGTCGATATCAATTTCTGGGGCAATGAGCTTACCCTGCACCAAAGCCAGGAAAGCCTGCCGTCCGTCCGCCATGATGTGGATATGGGCAATGTAGCGGTGCCTCACTTCGGTGCGCACTTATCCGAGTCGGACTTTCAGGCGCTCAAGGGCAGGCTCGCAGCCGCTGACTGGGCGTATCTGGACCAGCCTTACCGCAGATTTGTCGATACCGAATTTGAACAGGAAACCTTGTTCGTTGTGGATCCCAACGGCAACATCCTGGAAATGAAGACTATGGTCAATCCAGAAGTACTCTTCGCCACGGGCTAGTCCTCGTCACCCGGAGTCGGGTTTGACGCCTGCCGGTCTGCGACCACTTGATCGAGCCACTGGGCCAACTCGGTATGTCCGGCGGACCTTGCGATCGCTGGAACCGTCATGCGGTCTTCAGGAGACCCCACCGATAGAGAGGGGTCTGCGCCAGATGCCAGGAGATAGGCCACGGTGCGCCGGTCACCCTGGGCCGATGCGGCCTGGGTAATGGGCAGCCACCCCTGAGCCGTCCAAGGATAGTTCACCGTCCACGGATCGCGCTCAATGACCCGCCTAAGCGCCGGCAGATCGTTTTCTGCCGCATAGTGCTGTGCCTGGAAAATCTTGGCCAGGGTCGCCATCCCTAGGCTTTCTGGGTTTTCATTGGGATACCAATGATGAGATAGATCGGCGATACGCTGCATATCGTCCAACCGCTCGGCTAAACACGCCTGCCGGAAGGCCGTCAAATCCGGCCACTTTGTTTCATCAAACTGGATGCCCATGAGCGCCTCCTCAGTCAAACACCAGGATGGAGGGGGCCGAGCAACGCGCGACAGAGCAGGTGCCGTGATAACGAGCCAAGTCGTTTTGCCCTCCGAACGTCAGTCTAGCCGCCAGGCATATGGTTGGCGACCTGAGACACCATGGCGTCAGCCTCCTGCCAAAGCCGTTCCGCCATCTCAAGGTCGTTAAGAAAGTGTGGATGCTCGACTTCCACGGGCTTGCAGACCTCAAAGAACTGCCCGGAAACCCGGGCAAGGTCAGGATGGGTGGCCACATAGACCTGGGTAGTAGCCCCCTGGGCGAGCGTCAGTAGCTTGGGTGCCCACCGTTTGATCGCCTCGCGCATCTCCAGCGGCGCTGAGTGAGCGATATTGGTATAAATGCTGCCCGGGTGGAGGGCATTGGAGGTGACTCCGGAATGCTTCAGGCGATTGGCTAGCGCCAGAGAAAAAAGCGCGTTGGCCAACTTGGATCGCGCGTAGGCCTGAGGCGCACTGAAGACGCCCTCACCGCGCAGGTTATCAAAATCAATGCCCGCCTCGGGTACGCCCTTGGAGCCCCGGAGATAGGCGGCATTGCTACTCACGTGCACCACCCTCCCGCTACCGCGCGCCACCATCCCGGGCAGCACCTGGTTCACCAAGACAAAGTGCCCGAGAAAGTTTGCAAAAAACACCTTCTCGATGCCTGCAATGAATTCGATCCCGCCAAAATTATCTATGCCCGCGTTGCAGATCACGATGTCAGGCACTAACCCTCTGTGGGCCACCTCCTGGGCGCAGCGCCTAACGGACGCCAGGTCCGTTAACTCCAAAGCCAAGGGGGTGATCTGTCCACGCAGGCCCGCTGCAGCACCCTGCATTTTCTCTAGGGTGCGGCCGGTGGCCAGCACATGGGCCCCTTGTTGCGCCAAGACGCGCATGGTTTCGTAGCCGATGCCATTTGTGCAGCCGGTGACCAGCGCTACCTGACCCGTGAGATCAAGGCCCTGAAGGACCTCTTCCGCCGTTGTTTGTTTGGTGTATTCCAATCCTGCCCTCTCGCCCAACTGATAGTCATTACACGCGCTGATGCTACCCCAAGGGTCGCTTCACGGAATCTGTATTCCCCCAATTGCCTTTGGCCCGAGCTACTGCTGAGGTCACAGACAGTCATCCCGGAGTCAGGGCTATCCGAGGAGAGGCCCCGCTGTCTGAGCCTCCAGGACCCCTAGCGGCGCGGGGTTAGCCTTCTAGAATGGTGCTCTGATACAGGTCGAGTACCGCGTCAGCATCAATGTCGACGCAGACCCTGGCCAGGCCCACCGCCGACCAATAGTCTTCTTCGTACACCCGGTTCCGGTCCGTGGACATAATGGTCTGTCCTCTCGCTACGCCGGATGTGGCCACCCGCACGGGGCCTTCTTCAACCTTGAACAGGTCTGGCGCCATGGCAAAGGCTACGGCACAGGCATCGTGCATAGGGAAACCGCCGGGGAAGCCTACGGATTTATAGAAGTCAGCATAGAAATCTGATGCCGCCCCAACAAATTGGCACTCAGGCTGCTGACTCTTTTTGATCTTTGCCTGCAGGGCATTGTCGATGATGCAGCGCATGGTGACATCCAGGCCGACGAAGGCGATGGGGAACCCACTTTGACACACCAAGTCTGCTGCCCGTGCATCGCCGAAGATATTGGCCTCTGCACAGGGAGACACGTTACCTCGGACACTCCCAAAGCCAAAGGCACCCCCCATGACTACGACCTGCTCTACCAGTTCCGTTATTCGTGGCTCCAGCAACACCGCTTGAGCCAAGTTTGTCAGTCGACCCAGCACGATCAGGGTCAATTCGTTTGGATTGTCCATGACCGAATCCACGATAAATTGGGCTGCATTATCGCCATCTGGGGCGCCCGGATTAATGGCCTTGCCCAGATCGCCCAGCCCGTCCTTCCCGTGGACAAAGTCTGGTGGGGTTTGCTCGCGCTTATCCAGAGCAAGACCAGCACCTTGATAGACAGGCGCCTTGATACCAAACGTGTTTCTCAGGTGTACGGCGTTGCGCGTAGTGACCTCGATGTCTGCATTCCCAAAGACGCTGGCTAAGCCAACAATATCGAGCTGATGGCCCTTATGGGCCAGGAGGATGCCCATGGCGTCGTCTATCCCGGGATCGCAGTCTATTATTGTTTTTTTCACGTTTTACTCTTCTTTGATGGCGCTTAACACCCCGTCCTTGCCCTATGCCTCCCTCACACCCGGGCCCCGGGGCTGCTCAGGGAGCAAGACTATCTTTGAACCGCAGCCGGAAACGGCGTCGGGCGTGTTTTCGCGGGTCGCCCCGCAGCACTAGGGTGCAAATCCGCCCAGGAAGGATTTATCTTTTTCTATTTCGTCATTTGAGAGGCCCGATAGCTCGTAAGGCAACACAATCCAGCTGTCGGTCTCCTCAACGAAGAAGTCCGGGCCGGGCCCGGAATCACCGTCTGAGTATTTCCATAGGGCCGCGACTTTAACCGCTTCGGGCATATTTCGGCGTAGTCCGCCCTGTAGCCGCTCAACCAGCGCCTTGGTATGCCGACCACTTCGATACACGTCGTCCACAATCAACAGCCGGTCGCCAGAATTCAGCGTATCGAAGGCATAGCGCTTCCCGTGGATTCGAATCCCCTCATTAGCAGCGACACTTTTCTCGTAGGCCAGCCTTCCGGCGTAAGAGGTTCTAACCGTGGAGTGATCGGTCTTGACGCCAAGATAGGCAAGACACTCCTGCACAGCCAAGGCAACGCTGCTGCCACCACGCCAAATACCGATGATAAACGTGGGTTGGTAGCCGCTCGCGAAGATCATTTCTCCCAGTCGATACGAGTTTAGAATGTGCTCGCTTTCGCTTATGAACCTCTTTCGTGCTACAGTCATTTCACCCACGTTTATAGAAAAAAGTCTAAAATCCCTTCCGCAGGAAGCATAGGACGGGGAGATTTGAATCTCAATAGGGACCGAGAGAAATGGGGACGAAGAAATACCTAGACGCCGATACGCTGCTTGCTGATTCATTCAAACTCGCCAAAAACATATACGAAGACGGTTTCTTCCCGACCTTTATCATGGCGATTTGGCGCGGCGGCGCCCCCATCGGTCTAGCGGTACAGGAATACTTTTCCTTTAAAGATGTTCAAACCGATCATATTTTAATTAGAACGATCTCCTACAGCGGCATTGATACACAGCACCGCGACGTTAAGATTTTTGGCCTGGATTATTTAGTGAAAAACCTCTCCAATGAGGATCGTGTTTTAATTGTGGACGATGTCTATGACACGGGCCGAACGATTGAATCCGTCATCCACGCCATGTCGGAAAATCTTAAATTAAATATGCCCGAACAAATAAAGGTTGCCGTGCCTTATTATAAGCCCACCAGAAATAAGACAGACAGAACTCCAGAATATTTTATTCACGAGACGGACGAGTGGCTTATATACCCGCACTCTATTGAAGGGCTTACGCCGGATGAAATTAAACAAAACAAGCCAGAAATTTATAATATTTTAAAAGAGCATTTAAAATAATAAATACGGGCAGCGCGCTACCTATTTTAACGGAGCATTGTTTTATTGGACCTTCATGACCTCACCGATGAGCTGGCGGCGCACATCAGAACGGTAGCTGATTTTCCTCGGGCAGGCGTTTCCTTTAAAGATTTAACGCCCCTATTAGAAAACCCGGACGCCTACTTAAGGTTGTGCACCGCCCTTGAACACAAGGCATCCTCTTTCAAGACCAGCAAAGTTGTCGCCATCGAAAGCCGTGGTTTTCTATTCGCGGCGCCGACGGCCCTCGCGCTGAAATGCCCCCTTCTTCTTGCGAGAAAGCCGGGCAAGCTACCCAACGAAACCTTCTCGCGGCACTTCGCTCTGGAATACGATCAGAGCACGATACATCTCCAGCGAAATTCTGGGATCAGCGAAGGCGATCGTGTCGTTATTCTGGACGACCTGGTGGCGACCGGAGGCACGGCGTTAGCGGTGGCGGATATCGTTCATCAGGACTTTGCTGTACCCAAGGAGAACATCTTGATCATGAGCTTGATTGACCTGCCCACCCTTGGCGGCAGCGCGCGGTTTAACGATGCAGGGTTTGAGTTTACGGCGCTCATAAAGCTCTAGCGCGATCCCTTCGCTGAGCCCAGACCTAGGAGATGGAAATTTGACCGTTTACGTTGTCGTCGATAATGATGTAATCGATCCGGAGCGCTATGCCGAATATTTAAAGCTGATTACGCCCACAGTCTTTCAGTATGGCGGGCGCTACGTTGTTCGAGCCGGAGAGATCCTGCACCGCGACTCTGACTGGTCACCGGACAGGCTGGTCGTGATCGAATTTGATACTGAAGAGGCAGCCCTGGCATGGGTTCAGGCTCCGGAGGTCGCCCCCATCCACGATATGCGCCGCCGCTACGCCACCTCAAAGCTGATCGTTATTCGGGGCGCTGACTAGGCGACGGATTCTTCAACCTGGGGAAGCTCGGCAAGCGCGAAACGCCCCAGCACGTCCAGCGCAGCCCGCACATCCTCCACTTCAATGGCCTCGTCCGGGTGATGGCTGATACCTGCGGCGCACCGCACGAAGAGCATGGCCAGAGGCGCAAAATCTTTCATCGCCATGGCGTCGTGCCCCGCTCCGCTGAATAGGGATTTAACTTCCTGTCCGGCATCGGTAAGGGCTTGCTCTAAGCGGCGCTGCAGGCGACTGTCGCAGGGGACGGAATCGGCGGTGTGGATCTCCTGCCAGGATAAAAACAGATTCTTTTCGTCGACTATCTTTTGAAATTGGGCTATGAGCCGGTCGAAGGCGAGGTCCCGACTCCGATCTTGAGCACTTCTAATATCGAGCGAAAATTGGACCTGTCCCGGGATGACATTCACGGCCCCGGGAAAGCTCTGGATGCTCCCTACGGTGGCAACCACATCAAAAAGAGCACATACCTTTTCAATACTGCTTATGCACTGACTTGCGCCGACCAGCGCATCTCGGCGCAGGGCCATCGGCACCGTGCCCGCATGCCCAGCAGCACCCTCGATCAAAAAGGAAAATCTGCGGGCGCCAGCTATGCTGGTCACTACTCCCAGGGGCAGGTTGTTGTCCTCCAGCACCGGCCCTTGTTCGATATGCACTTCCAGGTAGCCTTCCATGACATCTGATGGTCGGGCTGCCTCTGGGTAGCGGCCGGGGTCTAAGCCAAAGTCTGTCATCGCCTGGGCTAAGGAGACACCGCCGGCATCGGTGAGGTCGAGCAGGTCCTCTTCCCATTTGCCCGCCAGCGCCCTGCTGCCCAAGAGCGTTGCCCCGAATCGCACCCCTTCTTCATCGCCAAAGCCAACCACATCCAGGTGAAAGGGTAGAGATATTTCGCGGCGCTTCAGGTAGCTGGCCAGCTCCAGTCCCAGCAGGACGCCCAGCACGCCGTCATAGGTTCCCGCATCAATCACCGTATCCAGGTGGGATCCGATCACAAATGTCTTCGCGGCAGGGTCTTTCGCCGGATAACGCCCCCAAATATTGCCCACGGCGTCTTCCCAGCTTTCAAGCCCGGCCTCGGCCATCCAGCCCCCGACGCGCTGATTCGCTGCCTTATGCTCAGGACTGAGGTAGGTACGGGCATAGTATTCATCGGAGCCGGACACTTGGCGCAATTCATCACAGCGTGCCATGACTCGGGCAGCGGACGCGGCCAGCTCTCTCTCACTGGGCAACAACGAGGTTGCTGCATTCATTTCACCGCCTCAAGGGGCGCTTGAGTAGGCTGATCAGATGCGGCGCGATAAATCGCCCGGGCCTCGGCGACGGACTCACCGGGTGACAGTCGGTGACCGCTGGCCAGCAGGCACTGCTCCAGGCAGGCCAGTGTTTTCAGCACGGCATCAGGGCGAGCGTTGTACCCCATCGTGCCGATTCTCCAAATGACACCATGGAGGGGACCAAATGAGGTTCCTATCTCGATACCGAAATCCATCAGCATCTCATGCCTGATTTTTTCGCCGGGTACGTCTTCAGGGATGTAGACCCCGACCACGTTATTCATTCTGTTCTGCTGGTCGCCAAAAAGCCTGAGATTCAGGGCCGCCAACCCGGATGCCAGCGCCCTGCCGTTCAACTCATGCCTCTCAATCGCCTCCGTAAGGCCTTCTTCCAGCAGGATGCGCGCGCACTCATAGGCGGCGTAGAGCATGCTGGTGGCTTCGGTATGGTGATTGAGCCTGGCCTTACTCCAGTAATCTATAATCATTGACAGATCAAAATAGTTAGACGAGATTACCCTCCCCTGACCCTCTTCCTGCCCGTCGCTGCGGAGCCCGGCCTCGATGTGCTTTCTGCCCTGGATTAACGAAACCGCTCGGTCATTCAGGGTAATGGGCGCACTGCCAGAGGGGCCGCAAAGGCACTTCTGAAGCCCCACGGAGACCACATCGAGCATCCAGTCGTCGGTATCAAGCACGTTGCCACCGATCGAGGCGGTGGCATCGCAATACAGAAGCACATCATTTTCATGACAAACCCGACCCAGGGCTGAGAGCGGCTGGAGCATGGTGGTCGAGGTGTCGCCCTGCACGAGGGCCAATAACTTGGGCCGCTCCTTTAGGATCGCTTCAATGATTTGCTCCTGTGGAAAGACCTGCCCCCAGGGCACCTCTATCTTTGTCACAACGGCTCCACAGCGCGATGCGATCTCACAGAGGAGATGCCCGAACCTGCCGAATATCGGGACTAAGACTTTATCCCCTGGCTCGAGCATGGAAACCATGGCGGCCTCGATGGCGCCGCGTGAGGTCGAATCCACCAAGAAGGTCCACTGGTTCGAAGTCGCGAACACATCGCGATATGCGGCCATGGTTAAATCCATACAGGCCGTCATGCTCGGGTCAAATTGCCCTAATAGCTGACTGGACATCGCTTTGAGCACGCGCGGATCCGCATCAATTGGCCCAGGGCCCATTAACAGTCTCGGTGGTGGCGTGAATACCTGTGTCATTTTTTTACTCCGAAATCTCGCCTCGTCCGTCACTGCGAGGATCTGATGCGGCGATGAGTGAACCGTCTACCTGTTCTCGAATCATACCAGCATGGCCCATTAACTCATTCTTGGGGGTCACCTGGTCCAATTTGTGCCCCTTTTTTTCCAGCGCGGTCACGGCATGCGGGTCCATATCCGATTCGATCTGCAGGTTGCCTTCAACCTCGCCCCAAGTGCGGCCCAGCAGCCAGCGCGGATCAGAAATGCTGCGCGCGGGCGCTCGATCCAGGTAGAGATGCCGAGCAATCATTGCGGCTTGGGTTTGAGGTTGGCCTTCGCCCCCCATGGCCCCGTAAATCAGCCTGGAGCCATCCTTGAGCATCAGCAGGGCAGGGTTCAAAGTATGGAAGGGTTTTTTGCCAGGCTCCAAACTCCTCTGGCCACCCCGAGACAAGTTGAAGCTTGTCCCACGGTTATTCCAGACCAACCCAAGGTCAGGTAGGACAACCCCGGAACCAAATTCCCAAAACAGGCTTTGTATGTAGCTCACCATCACCCCCTGTTTATCCCGCGCACCCATCCACACGGTATCGCCTGCGCTGGACGTCCGAGACCATTCCCTCACCTGAGTGAGGTCAATTTCGCTGGCATGGCGAGCGATGCTCTCTTGCTGAAGCTCTGCTCTGAGGTCTACGTTCGCAAGATCAGGCACTGGTAGGCAGCTATCGCGCAGGGTAAACGCATGCTTTGAACACTCGATTAGGGCATGAATGCAGTCCGCCTCGGTCCAGCTGGGCTCATACAGGCGATCAAAGAGCGCCAGGATCAGGATTGATACAAATCCCTGTGTCGGTTCCGGCAGGTTGAACACCTCCCCGAATCTGATCTCGGCACACAAGGGGGATACCACCGTGGCATGGTGAGCCTTGAGATCGTGGGGGCCTAGTGGCGACCCCAGGCCACGGAGTTGGCTGCCGAGTTCAGCACCGATGCTGCCGCGGTAAAAACTGTCTAAACCGGCCTGGCACAGTTGGCTCAATAGTTCAGCCAACGGCCCATTTTTCAGCGTCTGACCCGCCACCAGGGGCGAACCGTCCGAGGTATAGAGATCGCGAAAACCCGGTAAATCTGAAAGCTGGGACGACACCTTGCGAGAGGCAGCCGCCAGGCTATCCGAAATGGTGACGCCATTGGCCGCCAAGGTGATTGCCGGTGACAGCAATCGCTCGATGGCAAAGTCTGGGCCGGGTATGCCCGCCCTCTGGGCTGTCTCTTGCGCCGTAGCCTTGGCCTGAATCCATCCGGAAACAGCCCCGGCAAGGGTTAGGGCTGCTCCGGGACCCCTGCTCGGAATTGAACTGAATCCATGCTCGGCGTACCACTCCGGCGTGCAGGCTGATCCCGCCGCACCCGACGCATCAACGCCCCAGGGGCGCTGACCCGGCTCATGTACCAGCCAGAATCCGTCTCCGCCCAGCCCATTCATATGCGGATAGGCCACCGCGATCACCGCCGCCGCGGCAATCATCGCATCTACCGCATGACCGCCATCCGCCAGCACTTCCATACCGGCTTGGGTCGCCAGCTCGTGGGGGGCTGTAAACGCGAAGTGCCCGTTAATTAGCGTACGCCTGCTGCCACTCATACTGTTTTCGGATGTCCCTCGCGTATCTTATCCAGCGAGCCGCCTGTTTCGACGTATCTTTGAACGTCTGGGCCTTCTGTAGCGCTTTGACATTTTCTCCGAATTTTTTCTGCTCCGTAAGGACTATCCCCAACAGCAGGTACGCGTTGCCGGCTTTTTCAACGCCAATCTCCAGGGCTTTTTCTAGGTTGCCCTGGGCCTGGGACCAAAGGCCCCGCTCGAGATTCAGGTTCGCCGCCCGCACCAGTGGATCGCCCTTGCCCTCAACCTCTGCAAGCCTTCCCAGAACCGTTACCGCAGATTCGTATTCCTTGGCATTGGTGAGGGCACTGGCCAACAGGTTCAGATGTTGCGCATTTTCCTCCAGCAGCGCCTGCTCGAAGGCCGCATTGATCAGCCTGGCCGCCCGCTCTGGTATTCCGCGCGCAGCGGTGAGCTGAACCAGCGTGCGAATTGAAGACTCTTTTTCCAGCACACCGCTCAACCAGGCGAGCTTTAGCACGCCCAGGGCCCGAGCCTCGCTGTCTTGGGACAAATAGACGCTGGCAAGCTGCTCCCAATACCCCGCCTTGTCAGACCAGATGGTCACCATGGTGCTCAGCGTTTTAGCGGCACCGGCAAAATCTTCCATTTGAAAGTAGGAGGCAGTAATCAGCTGATACCAAGATTCCCTGGGTTTTGGGCTAAGGACTATGGCTCTTTCGGCATACTGTATGGCCTCTGCATACCGATTGTTTTGCGCGAAGATGTTCGCCATAAAGATCAGTTGATTGGCATTTGGCGCCTCTAGGGACATAAACCACTCAGCGGCAAAGTCCAGGGCTTCGTCATACTGACTTTGAGCCGCATAGAGCTGGGCGACCATGTAACCTACGTTGTACTTCACGTTCTCCGGCAGCTTATCTAGGGCCAGGCTCCGCCTCAGGTAGTCGATGGCTTCGTCGAACTTCTCGTCGGACATCTTGGCATAGCCCAGGGTCTGCAGGGTTAGCGCCAGGTCTAGGGAGTCCGCCTCGACCTCTGTGGCCAGGACTTCAAGTTCGCTAATGGCCAGACCGATGTCCTCTGCGGCCATCAGCTCCTGAATTTCGACCAGTTTTTTATAGGTTTTGGTGGTGATTGAATCGGCCTGGCTCAGCCCCGGTATCGCAACCACCGCAGCGATCAAGATAAGCGTCGCACACCTCTTTATTGTCATCATAGGCCGCCGTTCGATCATTTCTGTAGGGTGAACTCAATGGTTTGCTTTGCTCGCTGTGGTACCGGCGTGCCGTCTACGATCTTCGGTCTGAATTTCCAGCGCTTAATCGCGGTAAGAGCAGCCGCATCGAATAGTCTGGGCGGGTCAGCTTCCATAACCTTTGCCTGGGATACCGTACCGTCAGGGTTGATCAAAACCTCCATGGTCACCGAACCTTCGATACCCGCTTGCTTGGCCCTTCTGGGATACGCTGGCTGTACGCGAACAACGGGGATCACGTCGGTGTCGAACCCCGACAGGCCCGCGCCCTTCTGCAGTGATCCCAAGTAGGGCCCGTCGCCGGTATTCACACCCATGCCTATGGTTGGCAGACCCATTCCCAAGTTAGAGACCACAGGATCTATCTTTGTGGAGAAGTCTGGCGTATCCGGCGCCTCTTCGGGAGGCGGCGGTGGCTCTGGTAGGCGCCGGTCCTTTTTCTCTAGCGCCGACTCGTCTTGATCTAATCGGATAAAGTTAAGATAGGAGGATGATTTGTCTGGCTTCTCAAGAATCGCATTATTTCTGATCATCCAGTTCATGGCGAAAAACAGCGCGAGCGTCACCAGCGTGGCAATGCCTAGCGCGGAAATATTCTTGACCAAATCATGGCTCATCGGTTGCTACAGATATATTGCTGGCGCCAGCAAGGCGTGACTGATCCATCACCTCGATCAGCGTCTCCGTATTGGACAACGCATCGGCAATGATGATTACCGCTGCGCCGGGACTTTCCGCCAACCCTTTCTCTACATTGGCCCGCACGGCTCGCTTATCGACCTGTCGCTTATCAAACCAGATTTGATTGTTGGCCGTGATGCCAATCTGAATGCTCAAGGCATCCGTGGGCACCGAGGTCTCCGCGTCCGGCCTCGTTACATCCACGCCGGACTCTTTCACGAACGTTGACGTTACGATGAAGAAGATCAGCATGATGAATACCACGTCCAGCATGGGCGTGATGTCGATCTGACTGTCTTCTTCCGACGTAATTAAAAATCTTGATTCTTGCATAATTAATCGAGGCTTATTAGCTCCTGCAAACGATTCACTTCAGTTTTATGACGACGATCAACCCACGTCCAAAAGGGTATGGCCGCTATGGCGACGAGCATACCCGACATCGTTGGGATGGTCGCAGCGCTAACGCCGTTGGCCATAGCTCTTGGGTTTCCGGTCCCCAGATTCGCCATGACCTCAAACACCTGGATCATGCCGGTAACCGTCCCCAGCAGCCCCAAGAGGGGCAGCAGAGCGATAAAGGTGGGAATGATCTTCATGTTTTTGAGCATCAGGCACTCGGTTTCTGAGATCAGCTGTCGACGCTGATACAGGGCATACCAGGAAGAATGATCCTGTCTGTTCGACCAAATTTCCACGCGATCCCGCAACGCGCTAGGGTATTCGTAATACAGATACCAGAGCCGCTCGATGATCACGCACCATAGCAATATCGTGACAAAGAGTATCCCCCAAAGGACGTCTCCACCCCGCGCCATATAGTCAATGAATGGCGCCGTAAGCTCAGCCACGATCAGCACGCTCAAGCTTTTCGGCAGCCAGCTCCTCGGCCTTGGTCGCCACCAAGCCTGCGGCTTGTTCGCCGATGATTTTAGACAGCAACCCGGCCTTAGAGGTCAGGAACGTATGGCTAATGAGCAGCGGAATGGCGGCCACCAATCCAAGCACCGTGGTTATCAGCGCCATGGAGATGCCGCCTGCCATGAGCTTGGGATCGCCGGTGCCGAATAGGGTTATTGATTGGAACGTTTCGATCATCCCTACGACGGTGCCCAGCAGTCCGGTGAGCGGTGCTACCGTTGCCAGCACCTTAATAATCGGCAGGCCTCGCGTGATCGCAGAGACGTCCTTGACGATGACGGCCTCCATTTTTCGCGAAATCGTCTCTAGGTCCTGAAGGTGCATATTTTCGTAGTAGGCACCGAGGACTCGCCCGACGGGGTTGTCATCGAGCACGCTGCCCATGTCACCAAGCTGCCTTTTGATTCGGCCCTCGATCCTAGCTAGGCGCATCCACCGCTCTAGGACCAGTAGGAGACCGACGAGGGTGCCAAATATGATGATGAAACCAATCACCTTTCCCTGCTGCACCCTCTCCATCAAGCTCGGGGTCTGAACCAGCAGGCCCAGTAGCGCCCCTCTGGAGGGATCCAGAGAAAATGTCGTTGCTTCATCGCTCGCCTCGCTGAGGGTCATGGCGCTGCTGCGTGCGTAGCTCACCGGCTGGCGCGGCAGCTCGGAAAGCGTGTTCTCATCAATCAGGTGGGTAAGATACTTGTCCCCGGTGATGGCATTAAAGGTTCCGACGCGGACGACTTCCGCGACCCGAACTTCACCGCTGGGAGAGATCACCTCCTGCTCGAACTTAGTCACTCGCCCTGACTCTGCAATCTCCTGAATCAGAAGCTGCCATAGGGCTCGCATTTCTTCGATGGTGGGTACTTCCGTACTCTGAGCCAGCGCCTGGACCGTTTCACGACGCTCTGGGTACTCCAGGCTGACCAAGGAATCCAGCAACAAGCCCTGGGTGTCGTCAGCCGTTTGCCTGAATACGCCGAAAAGCTCCCCCAGGTCGCCTATGCGTCTATCTAGAGCCGTCGACAGCTCGGCGAGTTCGTCTTCATTGTCATCAAAGGTCTTCTTCAGCCTTGTCTTAGAGCGCTCTTCCTCGTTTATTCTCGCTGTCACTTCCGCCAGCAGGCGTCGTTTCTCCGCCGCGGAGGAGACAAATTTAGCCTCCCGCTCTGAGTTCAATTGGTTTTCGCCAGAGGCCGAGCTGCTCACCCGGTCGTACAGGTCGGATAGGCTTTG
>DKNY01000012.1:14207-39635 GCA_002470275.1 Gammaproteobacteria bacterium UBA7376
GGCTTTGGCTTTGGCTTTCGGACTCCGCGCTCGCTGACAGACTCGCAAGCAGGCATACGGGGACTAGGATCGTGGCCAGTCGACGGCCCAGGTGCTGAACAAATAGATTTATCATCGGGCAGCTCCTGGCGCTTCTACCGGCAGTGACAACAACACGGGTGGGGCCTGCTTTCTCGCAATCCTTAATCCCGTCTGAATCTGACCACGGGCTCCGGAGTCTAGGACTTCGTACGCGCCTTTCTTTGGATTCCACCGGCCGCTCTCGGCGCCATCTAGCGTTTGATAATACAGTCCGATTCGGCCAATGCGCAGAAAGTCGACGTTTCTGACCGTCGAGTTCATATTAAGTTCGCCACGATAGGCTTCGATGGTCCGGCCAAAGTCAAGCTCAACGAGGTAGGCCTCCATGATCCGCCGGAATTTCTCTCCCGCCGTCACGTCGGCTCGATCAATCAGCTCTTTGAGCTTCGCAACGCGCTCTTCGCGCTCCGGGACGAGGAAGGGTACGTCCAGGGCGATGACCTCATCCAGCATCGCTGTCATTTCGATCATCAGAGGCAGTGCCCCAGTTTCAATGCCGTCGATCTCCTGGGTTTGTCGCTTCAGAGAGGCGACCTCGCCTTCCTGGGAGGCGATCAGCCGACGAAGCTGGGCGTTATAAATAGACAGGCTCTCCAGGCGCTGGCTGGACGCTCTGAAGCGCTGGAGGTCATTGGCGATCTCGTCGGAGAGGGCATCAATTCGCTGCTGACTCTCCTTGGCTTTATCGTCTGCCTTCATCTGCGTGGAAAGGCTATCCTCGATAGCCGAAGCCGAGCAAGCGATGCCCAGCGGAATAAGTAGGGCCAAAACCCGGAGTGAGACTCTCATCAAAGTTGAACTCGCATCTGTTGAAAAACTATGGCCAAGGACCTGAGCGACGTACTTCACCCTTCCTGCGTGCAAAGGTCAACACCGCCCTCGTGAGAATCCCATGTTCTCCCCGGTGGTCTCTTTCTCCCTGTCTACTTAGCAAGACCCGTGCCACCGCTATGGCCCTGTGGATTTAATCCATTTCAAATAGGGGGCTCTAAAAAGGTCGCCTAACCCGTTGATTACTCAACACCCAGGCCTGTTCACGGTCGCTGCGCTGGTCGGAAAGAGTGCCTCTCTTCAGAACCTCCCGCACCAATATGGTGCGCCCGGCCGTCACGCAGAAATGAGCTTCGGACATCGCATCCTTACAGAGACGGTCCAGCTCATCAATTGGCCAAGGGAGGCACTTTCACCCTGATTTTGTATTGTATTTCCCAGCTCGACTTGCCATTTTAGAAACACGCGGTGGGTGCTACGGGCAGCGCGCGTACCCACTCAAAAACGTTGGGGTAACCTTTGAATCAATATCCAAGAGACATGATCGGCTACGCGGGCAAGGCACCGTTTTCCCGGTGGCCGAATGGCGCCAAAATCGCCGTACAGTTCGTCCTCAATTATGAGGAGGGCGCCGAAAACTGCGTACTGCACGGGGACGAGGCCTCAGAAACCTTCCTTTCAGAAATCATTAACGCTCAGGCCTTCCAGGACCGCCATATGAGCATGGAGTCACTCTACGAATATGGCAGTCGCGCCGGGTTTTGGAGGCTTCGAGAACTCCTCGATCACTATGAAGTCCCAGTCACCGTTTTTGGCGTTGGTATGGCGCTGGAGCGAAATCGACCTGCAGTGGAGGCCATGCTGAATTCTAACTGGGAAATAGCCAGTCACGCCTATCGCTGGATCAGTCATCAAGAGATGCCCAAGGACGAAGAGCGGGCGCAAATTGCGCTAGCGGTGGAGACGCATCAGAAAGTCACGGGCGCGCCGCCCCTGGGCTGGTATACCGGAAGAGACAGCCCTAATACCCGCCAACTGGTCATCGAACACGGCGGCTTTTTATATGATTCAGATTCCTATGCCGACGACCTACCCTATTGGTGTCAACACGAGAGCGGTCAGCATCTGATCATCCCCTATACCCTGGACACCAACGACATGCGTTTCGCCACGGCTCAGGGCTTCAATTCCGGTGACCAGTTCTTTGCGTACCTGAGGGATGCCTTCGACGAGCTGATCCTAGAGGGCGAGCAGTACCCGAAAATGCTGAATATCGGCCTTCACTGCAGAATAGCGGGACGCCCGGGCAGAATTCGCGCGCTGAGGCGGTTTTTGCAACACATCAGAAGCCATGACGATGTTTGGCTGTGCCGTCGAGTTGATATCGCCCGGTTCTGGCACAAAAACCTCAGCTAGGCTGCGTTGAGACTAGACAAACACCCCGGCATGCATGGCTACAAGAAGACCAACATACCCCACAGCACTAACCACTAATATATGCGGCCTTATGGCGCCTTGGTTTCGCAGATTGAAAAAGTGTCTTGTGTAAGCAGCGGTAGCCATCAGCAGGAGCAAGGCCAGCCAAGACAGCTGATCGGAAAAAAAATGGGCAATGTGCCCCGCTAGCATGCAAATCACCACGGGAAGGGTGAGATAGTTGTTGAGCCTCGATCTCATGCGAGCCTCTGCGATGGCCATAACCGGCAATTCAGCGCCCGCTTCAATGGCATCGACGAACTGACGTTGGGCAGGAATGATGCTGAAAAAGACGTTACCCACCATAAACGTACCTAGAATAGCGCCGACGTGAATGATAGCCGCACGGTCGCTAAAGGATTCGAAGCACGCCCAGCACAGAAGGGATATCCAGCCTAAAATGCAGGCTAAGAATGGGCGGCTGAATCGATGAAGATAGCGGGTCATGCATTCATAGACGATCACGCCTATGGCCAGCAAGGACAGGCTCCACAACACCCCATAGGCCGGGTCCTGCACCCAACTTTCGCCGCTCGCGAGATGGCCCTGAGCCTGGGCATAGTAAACCAGCAGCATTAGAAGCATGCCGCTGGCCCAGGTGACATAGGCCTCCCACTTAAACCAATGTAATTTTTCCGGCATCTCCGGTGGCGCCAGCGCGTATTTCTGCACCTCATAAAAGCCACCGCCGTGCAGCGCCCAAAGTTCTCCCGCCACGCCTTTTTCTTGCTTCGCCTCATCCACCTTTTGCAGGCTGTTTTCCAGCCACACGAAGTAGAAGGATGCGCCAATCCACGCGATGCCCGCGATGATATGGGCCACCTTGACCAGGATGGCGGCCCACTCGTGAAGCTGAAATAAAAATAAATCCATACTCAACTGGCTCCGCCGTGTACCAACTCACCCGCCACGTAGGTCCGAAGGATGTTTTGACGACCCCCAAACATAATCAGCGAAAATAACGCCCCCTCCAAATGCTCTAGCCCCCAGTTGGTCTTTCTCAGCGCGATATCGTGCTCCGCATCGACGACGATAAAGTCGGCCCAGAACCCCTCTTTTAGCTGCCCGACTTCCTGCTCTAGGCTTAGCGCCTTCGCATTCCCGGCAGTGGCCGCGTAGAGCAATTCATAGGGGTGCAGGGTTCTATTTTTTAGCTGACACACCTTATAGGCTTCGGCGCAGGTGGTCAGCATGGACAGGCTGGTGCCGCCGCCGACGTCAGAGGCGACGGAAAAATTGTCCCAGGGTATCTCCGCCACATCCAAGAGACCGCTGCCCAAAAATAGGTTGGAGCTCGGGCAAAAGGCGACCTTGGACTGGGAGTCAAAGAGCCGACTTCGCTCTCCGTCACTGAGGTGGATACAGTGGGCAAAGGTGCTGCTTGGACCCAGAAGATTATAGGATTCATAAACGTCGAGATAATCCTTCGCGCCAGGGAACAATCTGCTGACTTCTGCCAGCTCTTCGGGATTTTCCGACAAATGTGTCTGCACGAGCACGGTGGGATTCGCCTGCCGTAGCCCACGACAATAATCTAGCTGTCGCTCACTGGACGTTATCGCGAACCGAGGCGTGAGTGCATAGGCGGCCCGGCCCCGATGATGCCACCGATCGATCAGGGTTTGAGTTTCTCTTGCACACACCTCGGCAGCACTCAGCAGTCCGCTTGGGGCATTTTGATCCATCATCACCTTGCCGGCGATCAGACACAGATTGCGCTTTGCCGCAGCCGCAAACAACGCATCACAAGTATGCGCATGGGTCGTGGTAAAGAGCTGGGATGATGTCGTTCCGTTAGCAAGCATCGTATTTACGAAATGCTCTGCCTCTGCCGCCGCATACTGGGCGTCGGCAAACGCCAGCTCAGCGGGGAAGGCGTATTTTTCAAGCCAGTCCAGGAGCCGCGTCCCGAAGGCACCCATGATGCGGTACTGGGGCGCGTGAAGGTGGGTATCGATAAACCCGGGCATGATGAGCGCGGGTCGCAGGTCCTCGCAGGCCTCGATATCCCCACCCTGCCCCAGATACTCTGCGGTGCTCTGCACCCCTGCTATCTTTGACCCCGAGAGGGAGAGCACACCGTCCTCGATGTGGACCATCTGCACCCCATCGCTGGCATCCAGCTCAAAGCTGATAAGCCGTGCTCGAAATCGAGAAATCGCTGACATCTAGCTACCTAGGTACGTGCTGTAGCCATACTGACTCAGCAGCAGCGGGACATGGTAGTGCCTCGGGGTCTCGCCAATTTGAAAGTTAATGTCAATCAGGGGGTAGAACCCGGAACTCGGCTCATAGCGCTGCACGTCAAAGCGCAAGCGGTAGGCACCGGGCGCAAGCTGGGTTAAACCAGGCCAGTTCTGAACCCGCCCGTCCTGATTTGTCTCTGACGTACTGAGCAACCTATGGTCGGAGTCATAGAGTTCTATCGTGATACCCGAGGCCGGGGCCCCGAGCGTAGTATCCAAGACGTGGGTGCTAAGCGTGATTTCTTGGTGTATCACAGGGACTCCTGAGCCGGCGAAAAACTTTGTCTGATTCTATTCTCGGTAATGAATCCCTGCTGGACTGCCGCGTTGTGAATTTCAACCTCGGTAGTGTTCTCGATCCTCTGCATCAGAGCGGCCAGCATTTCATTCGCAGGCTTACCCTTTGCAAAGATGAGAAAGATGAACCCGTGCTTTTGATAATAGGCGCTGTTCATCGCCTCCAGTTGTTCCAGCGTTTGTTCGCTGGCCAGGGCGACAAGCTTTTGCTCTTTCGCGGCCCGTGCATTGCCCTGATCCGAGGATTGATCCTTGCCAATGATTTTTTTGTCCCCAATCAGCGGATGAGCCAGAATCGCCTCGAGCACGTCCTCTCGGTCTGCATTTGCCCAGATGCGACCGGCCGTGCGGCACAGTTGGTCAACGCTGGTGTAGGGGCGCCCCGCCACCATTTCCTTTGCCCACTCTGTACTTGAACACCACGCCAGAACCTGGGCCTCGGCCTGAGCAGCCTCAAGTTGGTTAAACTCTAGCAGGCGGATCACTTCAATCTGCCCCAGTCGCCATGGGGTGCATTATTCCCACGCCATTCGCCACACCCGTATTTGAGACTTTGATGAGCAGATCACTGGCGATGCTTATCGCGATTGCCGACGGCTCTTTGAACGTGAGGCCTTTGCTGCCAATGGGACAGGTAACATTGGCGAGCTGACTCGCCGTAAGCCCCTCTCGACGCAGGCGCGTTTCAAAATTGCGCCACTTCGTTTCTGATCCAATAAGCCCAAGGAACCTGAGATCCTGTCGCTGTGCCAGATGCTTTACGATCTCAAAATCAATCAGGTGGCTGTGGGTCATGATGTAGCTATACGCATGCTTGGGCACACGCCGGCAAATCTCCGCAATCTCTGACGCCTCATCGCCCCCCAACACTTTTTCTTCGGCGGTACTGCTGCACAACCAATCTTCCCTTGAGTCCACTAAGGTCGTATGAATCGGCAGGGGTGATAGCAGCGCACACAGCTGTTTGCCAACGTGACCGGCGCCGAAGATCACCACGTTGCAGGTAGGGCTCATAAAGACCTCAAACATCAGGGTCATTGACCCCCCGCAGCATTGAAGCGCCGCCGCCGCCAGAGGAAATTTTTTGGTTTCGATAGCGTATTGATCGGCAGCTGCAAGTTTGCTGCGCGCATGCTCGATGGCTAGCCTCTCCAGCTCACCGCCACCAATGGAATCAAAAACCCCAGAGGCCGTCACAACCATTTTTGCGCCGCGATCACGCGGCGCAGAGCCCGTAATGTCCGTTACTGACACCAGCACGTGGGCCACGCCAGCATCACTGCAGTCACACAGCGCCTTGCGCCACGTATCACCGTTGGCCACGGCGGCAGCCTTGAGCCGGGGCGGGTTATCCTCAGTTGGAGACATCAGCTTTTTTCGCTCTTTGAAGACAATGAAACACCTGCTCGGCAGTTGCGGGCACGGCCAGAGGCGGTAGCGTGCGGTAGTCCGTCAGGCTAGCGCACGCATCCCTGAGAGCGCACCAGACGGAGATCGCGAGCATGAAAGGCGGCTCCCCAACGGCCTTGGAACGATGAACCGTCGGCTCCAAATTTTCTGAATCGAAAAAGCCAACCCTAAAGTCCTTGGGCACATCATGGGCTGTGGGTATTTTATAGTTTGACGGTGCGTTAGACATAATTTTTCCGCTGTCGTCCCAGGACAACTCCTCGGTGGTCAACCAGCCCATCCCCTGGACAAATCCGCCCTCAATTTGGCCCATATCAATCCCCGACGCCAGGGAATTACCCACATCATGCAAAATGTCCGTGCGCAGGACATGGTACTGACCCGTCTGCGTATCGACTTCCACCTCGGATACTGCGGCGCCATTAGCGAAATAATAAAAGGGCCGCCCTTCGCCAACGTCCTTGTCCATACCGATGTCCGGAGTGCTGTAGAAACCCGTCGCAGAAAGATGGACGCGCCCGACATAGGCTTCACTAACAAGCTCACCAAGGGGCAGGCTTTTCAGCAACGTCCCCTGGTCATCGTAAAAGCATGCCTCGCCCTGCGCAAAGGACGCCTTCACGCTTACCCCAAGCTGCTCACTAACAAAGGCTTGAAGCCTTTCCTTGAGCGTTTCACACGCAGTCAGGGCCGCCATGCCGTTCAAATCTGCCCCGGAAGACGCCGCCGTCGGTGACGCATTGGGGATCTTATCTGTCCGCGTCGCGGCATTCAGAACGCAGCTAACGGGCACGCCGAAGGCGCGCGCAACGATAGCGCGCACCTTTGTGTAGAGCCCCTGCCCCATTTCTGTCCCGCCATGGGCAACTTCAATGCTGCCGTCCGTATAGAGATGGACCAGCGCGGACGCTTGATTCAGATGTTTTAGGGTAAAGGAAATGCCAAACTTTACTGGGTTAAGGCTGATTCCCTTTCGCCAACGGGGGTTGCCCTGATTGTGTTTCTTGATGGCCGCGCGACGCGCCCAATACTCAGAGCCGCTGACCAAGTCCTCCACCAGAGGGCCGATACAGAGTTGCTTCACCTGCTGTTTATAGGGCGTTAGGTCGTGCCCCTCGCGATAAAAGTTTCTTTGTCGAACCACCAGCGGTTCTTCACCTAACCGATAGGCGAGGTCATCCATGGCCGCTTCCATGGCGAGCATTCCTTGGGGGCCGCCAAAGCCACGAAATGCCGTGTTGGAGACGGTATTTGTCTTCATCCTTAAGCCGGTAATGCGAGCGCGAGGAATGAAGTATGCGTTATCTGCGTGCAGCATCGCTCGATCAACAATGCCGTCTGACAAATCTGGTGAAAAGCCGCACTTGGCTGCCAAATGAAAATCTGCGGCCTGTAACACGCCATCCTCGTCGGCACCCAGCCTGATCCCAGCCGAGAAGTCGTGGCGCTTGCCTGTTTGCACCATATCCTCTTTGCGAGCGTATCGATATTTCACTGCCCGCCCTAGACGCTGAGCGAACAGCGCACACAGCGCGGCCAGGGGGGCGGCCTGAGTCTCCTTGCCGCCAAAGGCTCCACCCATACGGCGACACTCAACGCTCACTCGATGCATGGGTTGGTTAAGGACCTCGGCAATGATCTTCTGCACCTCAGCCAAATGCTGGGATGAGGTCATAATGGAAATGCCGTCGTCTCGAGGCATGGCAAAAGCCGCCTGAGGTTCTAAGTAGAAGTGCTCTTGACCCCTGATATACAGCTGGGAGTGCGACGCCACCGGCGCCGCGGATAAATGGTCCTGGATGGACGCATCGCCCCACACTCGCCCTGGCGTCACAAAGGCTTCCTCCTCCAGCGCCTGCTCTATCTCCAGGGTCGGCTCGAGCGCGTGATAGTCCACCTGGGCTCTTTGCACGGCCACTCGCGCCAACTCCTTGGTGCGCGCGGCCACAGCAAAGATAGGTTGTCCGATATATTCCACCAAATCATCCGCTAACAGCGGTTCTCCCGGTAGCACGGCACCCACCTCGTTCACACCGGGAATGTCCGCTGCGGTCAGCACATCAACAACGCCCTCGCTGGACCAAACGTCCGTCAGAGTGATTTTTTCCAGCCGCCCCTTCGCACACGACGATACGCCGACGGCTACATGCAGCGCATTTTCTGGCAGAGGAATGTCGTCAACATACAGCGCTCTCCCGGTCACGTGGGCCACAGCAGACTCATGAACGTCAGGGGCGCTGGTCTGATTGTTCGAGCTGCCGTGCTTTTTATTCATTCAACAACGTTGTCCTGATCAATTGATAGACCATGGCAGAGCGGTATTCCGAGGAGGCGCGCACATCAGAAATTGGCGATAGAGATGAGCGAATTAGGTTCTTCACGCCAGCCCAGTCTAAGGACTCAATCCTTTGTCCCTGTAAAAAATCTTCTAGCTCAAAGAAGCGAATTGGCGTTTCTGCCATACCGCCCAGGGCAATTCTCAAGCCGGATATTTTTAACCCGTCGAGGTGTAAATTTAGCGCAAGGAAGACCGAGGAAATATCGTCCTCAAAACGCTTTGTCACTTTGTGCACCTGGACGGCGCGCCAATCTGCGGGCAACTCGAACTCTATGGACGCAAGATATTCATCTGCCCCAAGGCAGGTTTTTCGGTAGCCCGTAAAGAAGTCACGTATTGAAATGGTTCTTCGCCCTTTGAGGCTGGCAGCCACCAATTCCGCGTCTAGCGCCAACAACAGCGGAGACCAATCACCCACCGGCGATGCGCTACAGAGGTTCCCCCCGAGGGTCGCGCGATTGCGGACCTGCTTTGATCCAAAGCGATGCAGGAAGGCGCTGATATGGGCACACGCTGACGGGTCTTGGTCAAAATACTCAAGCAGCTGGGTTTGCGTGGTCGCTGAACCGATAGCGAGCCTCCCGTGGGATTCGTCTATCTGCGTTAGGCTCTTGATTTTGGATAGGTCTATAACCTGATCGAATGAGCGTAAGTTTTGAGTCACCTCTAACCAGGCATCCGTCCCGCCGGCCAGCAGCAGACGCGACCTGCCGGGCAGGGGATTGGCTAAGGCTTGGGCGAGTTCAAGCTCAGTATCGGGCGCCAAGTAGTTTTGCTCACCACGCTCTTCCTTCAGCCCGCTCAGAAGGCCCGCCCTGACGTCATCAGTGGGCACGAACTGCTTAGGATTAGCCCTCGCACAGGCATCCATGCCCGCCTTTACAATCGGTCTATAACCCGTACACCGGCACAGATTGCCGCTGATGGCCGAGACAACATCGGCATAACCACACTGACTTGAAACATCGGGCTTTAAGCTGTGATCCACCAGTGCCATCACAAAACCCGGCGTACAAAATCCACACTGACTGCCATGACAGTCCACCATGGCCTGCTGCACAGGATGCAGCGTCTCCCCAATGGCTAACCCTTCGACGCTGATCACCTGCTTGCCATTCAATACACCCGCCGGGGCGATGCAGGAATTGATGGCATAGTAGCTCGGATCATCGCCTTCCAAGTCAGAAAGGATGACGGTGCACGCGCCGCAGTCGCCAGAACCACACCCCTCCTTGGTACCCCGCAGGTTTAAATGATCTCTTAAGAAGTAAAGCACCGAAGTGTTGACGTCGACCTGATCAACCTGAACTAACGAATCGTTCACGACGCATGAAATTGAGATATCGCTTTCCTGTAACGGGGGCCCTTGTTTCATGTTTTCCGAGCGCTCACTGCTGGAGATGACCTATCCGGTATCTTTGAATAATTCTTCGACTGTACCGCCTTGTGGGAGGCAGGTTCATGTGGTCGTTGATCGGCGACCAGGCGCTTCAGTGTACTCCTGAAAAAGCGCAATATGCTACAATTCCGGCCGGTATCGCGCCAGAAACTAGGACCTAAGTTGACGGAAACCTCGCCTCCCGCGCCCGATAGAGTGGTGCTTGTTAAAAACCCCAAAGCCGTTTTTGGCACCCTAACGCCGTCACAAAACCCAGACGACCCTGCGCCCTATGATGCATCGATAAGCGGGATCGTTTTAAAGGGAAATCGAGTGGACGATCTTCTCAGAGGCGAGGAGGTCTATGAGGGAAACATCCATCAAACGGTGGATGCTACGGACCTCGTTGTGCTGCCTGGCCTAATCAACACCCATCATCACTTCTACCAAAATCTAACCCGGAATCTCGATTCCGCCGTTGGTAAGGCGCTTTTTCCGTGGCTTCGCACCCTGTATCCCATCTGGGCTGAGCTCACGCCTCAAGATATTGAGATCGCAGCCAGCACGGCGATTGCGGAATTATTGTTATCCGGCTGCACCACGACGACTGATCACCATTATGTCTTTAACACAGCTTGTCAGCACGCCATCGACCTAGAAATTCAGATTGCAGAGCAACTGGGCATTCGCATGGTGGCAACCAGGGGGTCCATGAGCCTGGGAGAGAGCGCCGGCGGTCTCCCGCCAGATGCCCTGGTTGAAGCGGACGCCAGAATTCTCGCTGAATCGGAAAGGCTTATTTCTCGATGGCACGATCCGAATCCGTTGGCCATGGTGCAGGTCGCCCTGGCGCCCTGCTCGCCTTTCTCCGTCTCTCGAGCCCTCATGCTCGACACCCAGCGTTTGGCCGAGCAACACAAGGTCCTGCTGCATACCCACCTAGCCGAGACTGAGGATGAAACCCAATTTTGTCTGGACCAATACGGCTGCCGGCCAATTGAATTTTTAGACCAGTGCGGTTGGCTCCATAAGCGCGCTTGGTTCGCCCATGGCATACATTTTGATCGCCAAGAAATTGAGCTGTTGGGCAGGCAGGGGTGTGGCGTTACCCACTGCCCGAATTCCAATATGATTCTTGGCTCAGGCATCTGCCCCACAGACCAGTTGCTGCAGGCCGGCGTAAAGGTAGCGCTTGGCGTGGACGGATCAGCCTCTAACAACCACTCCAACCTGGTTCAAGAAATTAGGCAGGCCTATCTCCTTCAGCGTCTGAGTGGTTCGGCACTGACCCACTTTGACGCGCTTAAGCTGGCAACCTCTGGCGGTGCCTCGGTGTTAGACCGCCCGGAATTGGGCCACCTCAGGCCAGGCGCTGCCGCTGACCTTGCGCTCTTCAAAGTGGACGACCTGAGATTTTTGGGCAGCCAGGATCCGATTACCGCCCTAGTCACCAGTGGCGCCCATGCCGCTCATCACGTGATGGTGAACGGACAATGGCGCGTTAAAGGCGGTGAAATCCTCGGCCTTGATCTTCAAAAACTCAAGCGGACCCACCGCGAGCGCAGCGAAAGCCTGTGGGCCAGAGCGGGCCTGAGTGCATAAAAACCCTGGGCGCTAGGCCAGCGCAAACTTCAGGGCAAAAATAACTGCGGTCACGTGAACGGCAACGGGCGTTTCCCGCCACCTGCCGGACAGGGCCTTGATGGCCGCATAGGCAATGAATCCAATGCCGATGCCGTCGGCGATTGAAAAGGCCAGCGGCATAGCGATGGCCGTGATCGCCGCTGGCGCAGCCTCAGTGATATCCGTCCACTGAACCTGGGCAAGGCTGCTCACCATGGTTGTTGCAACAAAAAGCAGCGCGGCGGCTGTCGCATACGCTGGCACGCTCTCTGCCAGCGGGGCGAAGAACAGACAGACCAGAAAAAACAGACCGATCACAATGGCGGTCAGCCCGGTGCGGCCGCCAGCCTCAACTCCGGCGGCACTCTCAATGTAGCTGGTTATGGACGAGGTGCCCAGCGCTGCACCTGCGACCGTCGCGCTGGAGTCCGCGAAGAGCGCGCCCCGGAGACGCGGCAGCTTTCCGTCCTCATTGATTAGCCCACCTCGAGTGGCTACGCCCACCAGCGTCCCCGCTGTATCAAAGACGTCGACCAGAAGCAGGGTTAGTACGACGCTCACCATGGACAGCTGCAGCGCAGCGACGATATCCATCTCCAGAAAAACTGGCGTTATATCTGGGGGCACTGCGGCAATGCCTCGAAATTCCGCTGCACCGGTGAGCCAACCGAGAATAGCTGTCACAAAAATGCCAATCACCACGGCACCCCTAACCTGCCTGCTGGCCAGGGCAGCGATTAGAAAGAACCCCAACAAAGCCATTAACGGTCCAAAGTCGGTCACGGCGCCCAGACTCACTAGGGTCGCACCGTTATCCGCAACAATCCCCGCATTGCGCATCGCGATGAAGGCCAGGAAAAAACCGATTCCGGCGGAGATACCGAGTTTCAAATTTCGCGGAATAGAGTTCACCAACCACTCGCGCAACGGCGTGATGCTCAGCAGAACGAAAATTAACCCGGAAATAAAAACGGCCCCCAGCGCGGTTTGCCATGGATGCCCCATCCCTAAAACGATCCCGTAAGTAAAGATGGCATTTTGGCCAACCCCCGGTGCTAGTCCGATTGGGAAGTTGCCCACCAGGCCCATGACCAGGCTTCCTATTGCGGCCGCCAGACAGGTTGCGACGAATACCGCGCCGAAATCCATTCCGGTTTGAGACAGCATGGACGGGTTTAACACCGTGATGTAGACCATGGCGAGAAAGGTGGTGAACCCGGCCATGGCCTCGGTGGTCACGGTGGTGTTGTTTTCATCTAGCTTAAAATATTTGTTCAGTGTGTCGCGCATAGCTCTCTTTTGTTGTTATCAGCCTGATTCATTCCTTGGGTGGCGCGCACGAGGCTGGCTCGGTGACCACGGGTATTTTCTTCGGGCCTCACGGATTGTCCAGGGGGAGCGCCCGTTCTACCACCGCGCCGAGGCGCATTAGCGTCCGGGTAACGTGAAAGCACAAGTCTTCTCTCCACGGAGCAGCAATCACCTGGATGCCGATAGGAAGCCCCGACTCCACATTCACCGGCGCGGACAGAACCGGCAGCCCGATGCAGGAAAGGGGCTGGGTGAAGATACCCAAATTCGCACGAACATTCACTTCAGCACCAGCAAGCTGCATTGTCCGCTGACCAATATTGGGCGCCGAGGTTGGCGTTGCCGGCGCGATCAATACATCAAAGTCTTTAAACAGGCTTGCCGCCTGCTGGGCAAACAGCGCGCGCACCCTTTGTGCCTGTATGTACCAAGCGGCGGGCAGCAAGCTGCCCGCGATAAATCTATCTCGGGTGTCGGGATCAAAGGCGTCAGCATCCTCTAACAGCCGATCTCTGTGGAAGTTCGCACCTTCTACATTGGTGATTAAGAACGCTGCACTCCTCGCCGCCTCGGCCAGGGGAAGCGAGCAGCCGGTGACTGAAGATGCTGAGTTCCCCAGCGCGCTGGCCACGATCTCAAGAGCACGCTTAGCGGCCTGCATCTCTTCCACGTCGAAAAAATCGCCCAACAGGCCCACCCGCACCGGACGATCGTCGGACCCAGCGGATACTTCGATATTTTCCACAGGCCGGTCAACGCAGACATGGTCCGTAGCCGAATATCCCTGAATACCGTTATAGGCCAGAGCCAGATCGTCCAAGCCTCGAGCGATAGGGCCAACATGGTCAAGACTATCGCTGAAGGGGAAGACTCCGGTTCTGGGTATCCGCCCAAAGGTCGGCTTTAAGCCGAAGACGCCGCACAGAGAACTTGGAACGCGAATACTGCCGTTGGTGTCCGTACCCAACGTGAGCGGGACCATCCCCGCCGCCGCCGCAGCGCCGCTTCCTGAAGAGGACCCTCCGGCCATGCGGTCCAAGGCCCAGGGGTTTCTGCAGGGTCCGTCGTGTACATTCTCGCCACTGAAGTCATAGGCGTACTCACCCATGTTCAGCGCCCCCACCAAAATCGCACCTCTGGCCTCGAGCCGCTGGATAACCAAGGCGTCTTGCGTCGCCGGTGGGTTAGCTCGATTTATTTTACTGCCCGCCACCGTGGTGATCCCGCTGATGTCAAAAAGATTTTTGACAGCGAAGGGTACGCCAGCCAGGTCTAGGGGCTTTGAGCCCCTCTCGCGCTGATCTAGAGACTCAGCTCGTAGCCTGGCTCGTTCCTGCAACACTTCGGTGAAGGCGTTCACTGCCGGATTGCGGCGTTCAATGAACGTCATCGTCTTAGCAACGACCTCGGTGGCGCTGATCTCTCCCGCATTCACTAATCGGGCAATGGTGGTCGCCGCGTTAATATTCGCTACTCCGATGGCTGGGGCTTTTGCGTTTCATGGGAGGGCGTAGGCGATATGTCCGTTGGGGAAAATATCGGTGCCATTTCAAATTCATTAGGGTCCAAGTCCACAGAAAAAACAGCCAGCGCCATTTTTTTTGCCACGGCTAGGTTGGCCACTACGCCGCTGAGCTGATGATCTTTGATGTCCATCCCCATGAATCCACTGACGTCCTTGGCATAGGTCGCAGGCTCAAAGGCCCTCACTGCCTGAATCGCATTTTTCCGTGTCGGTGCCAAATGTGAAACCCTCTTTCTGTGGTCGTGGCTGAAGTTCTTGCTGTGGTTCTTGCTGTCGACCTGGCTAACGATCTTCCAATCAAGTGGGGCTGGGCGACGTGATGCCTCAGCTGCCTAGGCGGTTGCAGAAAACCGCCGGTCTGATGCTACCCGCGCTCTTCGGCAGTATGCCTTAGGCACGATGCTAGAGCTATCGGTCAAGGCTGCCGAACTTTCTTGGCGCGCCGCCAACGCCCAGGCGTGGGAATCCGCTGCCTACTGACTTTGGCAAATTGGACAAGTCAGTATGCGGTGTAGGAAGATCATCCCATCCTTTCAAAACGATGCGTGCTGCCCTTCCGAAGTATGCAGCTGGGTTTCACCACAATAATATAAGAGAGATTTTCTTTTGACCGATAACATCACTGAAACCGCGTCACTCTATGCGCTGGAAGATAAACCGACGCTTCCAAAAGCGCTCGCTGGCGCCCTCGCCCACTACTTCTCAATCATCGCGAGCATTCTCACTGCGCCCTTACTCATCGCACTAGCCATAGGCATTGACGAACCCAGCACCCGCTACGTTATTTCAACGTCCGTGGTGATCTCAGGGATCGCGACCTTCATTCAGATTAAGCGCTTCGGCCTTCTCGGATCCGGCCTGCTGGCCATCCAGGGCACGAGCTTCGCGTTCATCGCTGCCATGGGTTACGCAGCCTCGCTGTTCCCGCCGGAGATTAGCCGAGAGACAGTATTGGGCACCATTTTGGGCTCTGCTGCCGTAGGCGGCCTGATCTGTATTGGCCTTGCCTTTTGCGTTGAGCAGCTCCGAAAAATCATCACGCCGGCGGTGACCGGCGTCACCATCTGCATTCTGGGCCTCTCTCTCCTTTGGTCTGCGATTAATAATTTCTCGTTTGCGGTTTCGATAGCTCCTGCTGACCAAGGCACTGCCGTTATTTCCCAGGGTGTCTTCACCATCTTTATCATTTGCTTGCTGGCTACCCGGGCCAATCCATATCTGCGGCTTGTGAGTATCTCTGTGGGCATCCTCGCCGGCGTTTTTCTGGCGCTGACGCTAGGCACCTACGCCCTACCGGAATCCAGCGCTGAGTCCCTCTTCTTTGTGCCCACGCCATGGCGCTTCCCCCTTGGCTTCGATCCGTTGGTGCTGCTTATTCTGATGCCCATCTTCTTAGTCTCGCTGACAGAAAGCGTTGGTGATTTGACCGCCACCTCTCTGGTCTCGAACCTGCCGATAAAGGGCCCCGACTATCTTCGTCGGCTACGCGGCGGCCTGGCTGCAGATGGCTTCAACAGCGCCCTAGCGGCCGTCTTCGGCACGTTCCCAAACACGACCTTCAGCCAAAACAATGCCGTAATCCGACTCACAGGGATTGCCAGCCGCAGCGTGGGCATGCTTGTGGCGTTGCTCCTGGTGGTGTCCGGCTGCATGACCTGGGTAACGCTATTATTCGTCAGCCTGCCGGGCACCGTTATTCACGGCGCCACCGCCGTTTTATTCGCGGTCATCGCCTATACCGGACTGAACATCATCCGCACACGGACGCATTCCAGGGGCGCCATCGTGCTGGTGATCTCCTGCTTGGGGGCACTAGTCTTTTTGCAGCTACCGCAATTTTTCACGGCAATCCAGCTGGATGTGCCCGAGGTCATCACTATTATCCTGGGTTTCCCGGTGGCAACCGGCACCTTTCTCGCCATCTTGACCGACGCCATGCTGCGACCGCCGCTGGAAGATAGCGCCTAGCATCCCCAGGGCCAACGCCGGCGCAGGCCGCTATCCCCTATTCGAAGGACGCTTCAAAGGCGGCAAAGCGCTCCTCGAGCTGCCACTGCAGCGCTGCCTTCTCGCTGGTCCCCAGGAATTCGCTGCAGGCCGTACTCATCGTTTCCGCGCCTGGGGTATCGCTGTTACAGGCTTGAATCCGCTTACCCTTATAGGTATCGAGGAACAGCCTGTCGCCGGGTAGAAAATTATACTGAAGAGCATTTCGAGACAGGCTTCGCAGCATGGCGTAGCTCAAATCGAAGGTGCTCACCGCTCGCTGATACTCGTGGGTGAGGTCAATCCTGGAAACCCCCTCATCATCCGTGGAAAGCGCCACCGGCACGTTGTTTTCAAGGTAGAGGGGCAGAGGGTGATAGGGGGCTTTCACGCCGAGGATCACATCATTACTGGTTAGATTGATCTCCACCATAATTTCTTCGGAGGCCATTTTCTTTAACAGAGGGTACAGATCAGGGGTGTGATTAATATCCACACCGTGCCCAATCCGCCTTGCGCCCGCGACTTCAATGGCTTCCTGAATATGCCACCCTAAGTTTTCAGGCGGCACCAACCCCAGAGCCAGCTCCCCGGCATGCAGGGTAATCCCGCTTCGCTGCTCTTCATAGTGTGAGCCGATTTCCTGGATAAACGCCATGTGCCTGCGATAATCCCGCAGCGCAACCGGATGGTCCTCGGGCGCGACAAAGTTTAGGCCGACAAAGCGTGGGTCAGACTCGATGAGTTTGAAGGCCAACAGGGTCTGGACATAGACCTCTTCCAATGACCAGGTCCGAAGCACCTGGGCTAAGAAACGCATCTCCACTTCGCAACCCATGGCCGACGCCGCCTCTTCGCATCCCAACAGTTCAATCTTTTTCTTCTCCATCTCATCTACCTGCCGGGAGACATCGGCAACAATCGCGTCGACCTTTGCGTGATCGATTCTTTCACCATAGGGCTTGTCGAGGTCCGCAGAGGCGACAGCAAGCTCGGCCGCCTCAAGCATTCCCAGGCTTTGCATCAGCTCTAGATAGGGGATGTTTTGGCGCGAGTTTCGATAGGCCACCTCAGCAAGCATTTCGCCTCTGCGGCCGACGGAAGCAAGGCTAAACCGCGCAAAGGTCGCAAAAAACTGGTTGTGACCCGATACCTCGCGCAATGGATAGTTCCTAGTCGATAGCGCATCGACGATGGGATCGACGCCAAGCCGGTCGGCGTTCCTACCGCCAGGATAAAGCTCGGAGAGAGACCTGACCGTTTTCTCATCGCAGGGACCCGGCACGATACTCAATGTCTCTTCTTCCCAACATTTCCCATCTTCTGCCGCCCAAGCAATATAGGACTCGGCATATATCGCGCCCGTGAGGTGATTGTGGAGGTCACCGCCCTTGGGGAAATTGAACAGGAAGTTGCGCAGCTTAACGGGGTCGCTTTTGATGAGCGCCATGGTGTTCGCCGCAGACCCTGACAGGGCCAGCTGGGATCCCAGCAGGCAAACCAGGCCGATCCCCACCGCCGCCATCCCGCTCATTTTTTTATTCGCTTTCATTCAGTTTTTCCTTCTCATTGCGCTGATCGTGACGGCTCTGCGAACTCATCAGGCCGCTGCGCCTCGAATTTATCCCAGTTTTCTAATAATTCATCAATCACGACAGAGCCGACGCGATAGAGAGCCTCTAGGGATTCATTCAAGCCAGAAAAGCCTTCTCCCTCTTGAGCCATGCTCTGGGCTGCCGTCCTACCGGGAGGCGGCATGGTGTAGTTGCTGCCCGCCCGAAGCACTAAGGCTCTTTGCCGGTCCACTCTGCCCGCTCGGTCTAAATACTCAAGAGACTGAAAGGTCCCGGTTTCTTCCATCCCGGACGTGACAAAATCCGCCTTGCCCTCGGACCAGTAGTCCACCCAGTCGTTGGCCCAGGCGTTTAGCAGCGCGCCGTGCCAGAACGTCATTGCAGCAAGATGCCCGCCTCGATAAACCGCTGGAGACTGTTGGGCGAGCGGATGCTCGGTATACTTTACTCGCTCCGCCTGCAGCCCCTCCGTATCTGGAAGGGCCACATCCTTGGTCAGCTCGTAGGCCCAGTCCGTGAGCGATTCGTTGGCGATAAACAGCTCACCCCGGGGCTCGGGTTTGCTCGGATCCAGTGGGCGCTTGGTTCGCAATGCAAAGTAGCCATGAGGCCAATCCGCTGGCGTCTCCCTAGGATCGATCTCATGCGCGAGATCGCCGTCCACCAAGTAGGAAGACCAGACCGCTGAGCCGATCGACGCGTCTTCGGGATCAATACCCGCAATGCCCGCCACCAACCAATAGGACTGGGTGAGATCGAACCGAGGATCTAAGCCCAGGGCCATGATCGCAGCGGCGGACTTGGCTGTTCCGACCCCAGTCACCATCCCCAGAATTTTTGAGTCTCGGTTGTAAAACAGGTCATGATGAGACTGAGGGAAGGCGAAGCGTTCGTTTAGTGCTCGGCGCTCTTTCCACAGCTGAAATTCTCCGGCTTGATCGCCTTCGTCTTCGCCAATTTCAAACATGGTGACTAATACGACGCGAACCGGAATTTTTTGCACGCCATCGGTGTCCTCCGCCGATCCCGGCCCCAACCCTTTTTCGGCCAGCAGACCCTGTTGCTCGGCCCAGGCAGTCGGGCCGATGCCCAGAGAGGGGCCCATCGCTAGGAGCAAAGCCAGGAATCGATTGTTCACCATAGTTCTCGCCTTTTTGTTCGTCGCTGCAGCCTACCCTAGCCCGATGCCTGACACCTAACCCTGACGACGGTTGCGTGCCCGGGAAAAACGTAGGCCTGACTTAGCGCGTGAACCTTAAGCTCTCGACGGGCTTCCAGCCGAGATTTTGCAAGTATTGGGCCAGAACTCGATCAGCCCCATCGAAGCCGGTTTACCGGCGTACTTAGAGTCAGGATAAGGGGGTACCTGCTCCAAACCGGTTGGCCGTGCAGTGCCGTTTATCGGTAGCCACTGCCTTGGCCAATGCCTCAGGAGCGGCGTTCCGTCACCCAAAATTGCGCTGATTTAGTGCGCTGTCTGGCCATCCTGGTGCACCCCGAAAACGCAGGAAGCGGCACTTTGGACCGACTGGGCCCGTGCGCCTGCAGGCGGCTCGCCTTAACGCGACAGCGAGGAAAACTCGGCTATTTCTTTGTGCGAAATCGCCTCCAACCTGGCATATTTAGCCAGGGCAGAGGACGAGTAAGCCAGCACGCCGTAAACGGCTTCTGGTATGTTTCTTGCTTCGTGACCGGAGACCCCTTGGGTCCCAGTCAAATAACGCCTTTCCCAGGCTATCAGAGGAGTGAATAGGATGTCGCAGGCGCCGGAAATTACCATTGAGACTCGCGAAGATATTGCCCTAGCCGCGGAAATGTATGACGAATTTGGATACGTGCTGTTGAAGAAAATCGTGCCGGACGCTGCCCTGCGGGAGATGACTGAACAGTTGACCTGTGCACAGACGGCGCTCATCGAAGGCAATCTCGAGTCGCGCTACGGCACTGAGCTTTTAGACGAACCTGGTGCCACAGTGGATGGGAAAGCCCACCGCCACTACGTCATCAACTGTACGGATCTATCCCCAGCGGCCCATGCTGCCGCCAAGCATGAGGCACTTCACGACATCGCCAAGGTGGTGCTGGATTCCGCGGACCCCTGGCTCAACGACTATGCAAGGTTCGGCGTGGTATTCCAGGACGCCAGGGCGGATGCGGGCTCAAAATATTCACGCATCGGTTGGCATGCTGACTACAACTCCGATGAAGACGGCGGCGCCTGGCCAAGTTTCGCATTCACCATCCACATCGATGGCACCTCGCCAGCCAACGGTTTTTTACGGGTTGTTCCCGGATCACACAAACTGGAGATTGATAAAGACGAGATTGGTAGCTGGGCATTCAATACGGTGAAGGGCGAAGTGCCCGTTTTCGCAGAGCAGGGCGACATCATCCTGCACGACTACAAACTATGGCACGCCGCTGCCAGAGGCACCGCTGATGGCGTTCACGGCCGTCGCCGGCATGTTCGAGGCGCTTGGTTCGGCGGAGATCGTTTATCCAGTGATCACGGCATCGGCACCTTCTATAAGAACGCAGCTCGATAAATCAACGCCATGAGTTTTGATGCTCCAACCCCCCCACCAACCTTGTTGGAGCCTTCGCCGGCCCCCTGCACCTCTGGCCAAGCCCTAACGTCCACGGGGCGACCTATCACCCTGCGCAGCGTAGGCAAGACCTACGCGCTGGATGACGGACAGAGCACCGTTCGGGCCATTGATAACGTAAGCATGGACATTGCCGCCGGAGAGTTCATTGCGATCATCGGTCCCTCCGGCAGCGGCAAGAGCACGCTCGTTCGCATGATCGCAGGGCTGGAGGAAATCTCAGAGGGCGACATTACAATCGCTGGGGATAGCCCACGCGCGCTCATTGCTCAGCAGCGCCTAGGCATGGCCATGCAGGATCACGGTCTTATGGCCTGGTTAAGCGTGCGTCAAAACATCGCGCTGCCGTTTAGACTGTCCGGTAAAGTCCCTGACGAGGCACGCATTGATCGCCTGCTTCAGCTGATCGGGCTGGCGGACTTTGCCGACGTCAGACCGACCCAGCTATCTGGCGGTATGAAACAGCGAGTGAGCTTGGCCCGGGCATTAGTTCTGGAACCCGACGTACTGATCCTGGATGAGCCCTTTGGTGCGCTAGATGCGGTTACCCGACGACAGATGAACCAAGAACTGCAGAAGATTTGGGCGGACAAACCGACCACCACGCTCCTGGTCACCCACAGCCTTGAAGAGGCGGTGCTATTAGCAGACAGGGTGTGCGTGATGTCACCGCGCCCGGGCACCATAGCATCCGTTCACAGCGTCCCGCTTCCCCGACCTAGGACACTCGCAACAACCTTTGACGAAACCTTCAGGCAGCTCGTTGCGTCCATAGCCAAGGAATTCGACGCCATCTGTGGTCTGGGCGACGCCCTATGAGCCGGACCAGTCTACGAACTGGCATTGCTCATGAATCGGGATAGTCTATGAGCTGGGAGAGTCTATGAACCGGACCAGTCGTTTCGCAAGTTGGTGCATTGGCTTTTCTTTGCTGATTTTCTTTTGGGAGCTGGCGGGCCGAGAAAATTGGCTTGGCAGCGCCTGGCCCTCACTCTCGGCACTTTTCGCCTTCATGCAGGATCCGAGCAGCGCTGCCCTACTCCTGCGCAGCTCTGCCGACACGGCCAGCAATGCAACCATCGGGTTCCTGTTGGGTTCCTTGGTAGGCTTCACCTTAGCTTGCTCGGGCTCGGTTTGGACCGGCCTGGGCCCGGGGCTGGCGACCTTCGCAACCTTTGTCAATGCGACCCCCCTTATCGCGCTCGGGCCACTGCTCATTGTCACGGTCGGTGAGGAGGTCACGCCGGCAGCCACCGCAGGCCTGGCGGTTTTCTTCTCTGTTTTTATTGCCACCCTATCGGGGTTACAGGACACCAACCGGGATCAATCAGACGTGCTGTCTATCTACGGCTCGGGCAAAATCAGAGCGTTGATTTGTGTGCGTATCCCCAACGCTATGCCTAAGGTCATGGACGGGTTGAAGCTCGGCACTACCGCCGCTGTATTAGGCGCGATCATCGGAGAGTGGTTTGGTGCTCCGACTGGGCTGGGGGTCATCCTGGTCAGCGCCATGCAGAACTTCCAGATTGAGCTTCTGTGGGCATCCGCCCTGTGTGGCACCGTGCTGTCAGGCCTGAGCTTTTTCTTGCTTGCCGCCATTCAGACCCAATTTATTAAGCGACTAGTTTGATGAAGACTGCCCTCTTACAGCTGATCAAACACTACTGGGGCATCGCACTGCTGGTGTTCGCGTGGCAGGCCATGGTGATGGTCAGCGGTTTCAATGAAATCGTGGTCCCAAGCACCATCATGGTCATTCAGGCCCTTGTCGCCGAACCGCTCTACTTTCTTCACCATTCGGCGTACACCTTTTCCGCAGCCATTGGCGGCTTAATGCTTGGCATTGCCTTGGGCCTGCTATTCGCCTCCCTTGCTTGGCTGACCCCTGTCCTGGATGGCGTCATTACGCCAGCGACCCTGCTCGTGCGCTCCATACCCATCGTCGCCTTCATCCCCATCGTCATTCGGCTCGCCGGCTATGGCAGCCAGACCATTCTCCTGGTGACGGTCATGCTCACTTTTTTCCCCTGTTATGTCTTCGCGCTGACGGGATTACGCAGCCCCTCCAAGGCTCACCAGGACTTTTTTGCGTCCCTGGGCTGCAGGCCCAGCGGCCTGGCCACCTGGCGTTTCTATTGGCGGCTGGCCTTGCCCAGCGCCGTCCCTAACCTCCTGACCGCGCTCAGACTGCTGGCACCCACCTGCGTGCTGGTCGCGCTGGTTGCTGAGTTCCTCATGGGTGCCCAGGGTCTCGGCTATGTGATGGTGCGCGCAAGGAGCGATCTACGCATGGATGTTTCCTGGGCCGCAGCCATGCTGGCCACCGTCTTTTCCGTTGCTTTTTTTGTTGCCGCCAGCCGCTTAGAAGCCCATTTATCAAAGGTATGGCGTCACTAAGAATCGCCCCTATAAAAAAGGTGAAAAACCATGTTCCAACAACGTCGAGACTTACTCAAATTTCTAATGGGGTCTGCCGTGACCTACCCCAACCTGCTCAGAGCCGGCGCAGGCCTAACCGCAGCCACCCTCCTTCCCGGCTGTGCGGAAAACACAGACAGCGGCCCTCAGCTTCCCGCGCCACGTGTGGCGCTCGCCTGGATCAAAAACGTTGAATACGCTGGGTTGTTCGTCGCCGAAACCAAGCAGTACTACACCCTGGAGGGCATTGCGCCGATTTTTCTCAATGGCGGACCAAATGCCCCGATGCCCTCCGTTAGCGTCGCTGCCAATAATGCCCAATTCGGCTTTGACAATGATTTGCGCCGATTCATGGACGCCGTACTCCTGGGCAATGACCTGGTCATGCTGGGCGCCCAGTATCAAAGGTCACCTGGTGGCGTGATCTCCCTAAGCGATCGCCCGATAAGAAAGGCAGAAGACCTGATTGGCTGCAGATTTTTGGGCCAAGAAGGGGTGGAGACGATTGTCGATGCCGTCCTCAAGGTTGCCGGACTTCCGTTGGATTATGAGTTTTTACCCGCCGGGTATTCCGTGGCCTCTCTCGTCGAGGGACAGGGCGACGCCTACTCAGGTTTCGCTGTTAACCAGCCGCTCACGCTAGAACAAAAATACGGTATGCGGCTGAACGAGGATTACTTCTTCACCAGCTGGTCTGAGCTTGGCCTTAAGGGCTACGCCAATATGTTGTTTTGTGCCCGGTCTTATTTACGGGACAATTTCGACATCGCCGTTAAATTCCTCAAGGGCACCATTCAAGGTTGGCAGTTCAATGCATCTAACATTGAGTATGGTGCCCAGTTGGTTGTGGATACCCACGGGCGAAATCTAGGTTTGGAGCTTGATCAACAGCTAAGACAAAACGAGATTCAGCAGCCGTTCATGCAAAGCCCTCTTACGCAGGAAAAGGGCATCTTTTGGATCGATGCAGGCACGCTAGAGACTGAAATGTACCCCTCGCTCAAAGCGGCAGGACGAGACAATTTACCGGACCCCGAACGCCTGATCGACACCAGCGTTCTTTCCGCTGCTTATGCAGAACTCTCAACCATGGCCGGCCAGGCCGAAATTTAGTTTGTTGATAACTCAGGAGGCTCAAAACGATGTTTGAAGAATGCGGCATAGTACCCAAGCGGACGAGCGATCTGGCTGAAGCGCGCACTGCGCTTCGAGAAAAAGGCGCGGTTATTTTTCAGGAAATCGGCGGGACCGAGGTCGAGGCAAGAGAATTCGCGCACCTTTTTTTCGAGCCAGCGGCCAAAGCCATTCCCCAAGGCGCCAGAGTTTTCGAGGGAGGCGAACACGATATCACCCGAGTCAAGGCGACGAATACATTGCGAACCCCCTGTCATACGGATGGGTTTGCCTACGGCGACCTGTACCCAGACTTTCTTTTGTTGAGCTGCGTCACGGCTTCCCCATCCGGAGGAGAGAGTATTTTGGTGGACGGATATTCGATTCATCGCGCCTTAGCGGCGAACCCAGAGACTGCCTGGGCCGCTGAGCGCATGACCACCGCAGCGATTGATCAAACCGAGCGGGGTATGCAGACCGCCGTCAGCACCATCGTGATGAATAACGGCAGCGGTCGCAAAATGATTCGTAAGACCATTGAGCAAAGGCCCGTACCCCAGAGCGAGGATTTTGATCTCGACCGCCAGATGATAAAGATTTGGCACGATGCGATTGAGCAGGCCAGCCTAACCGCGCCCACCTGCAAGTTAGCCTCAGGGGAGGTTCTGCTCCTCGACAATTACCGCATGCTGCATGGTCGGATGCCTTATGAGGATTTAAACAGAATGTTATGGCGGGTATGGGTGTGGACAGATGAAGCCTTGGGCGTACCCTCCTTGCCTCTAGCGTCGGATACTCGGTTCGCTAACGCGACCTGACTCTCTGCAGGGAAGCCGTCCTGGCTCCAATGTATTAAATGGTTTGAGTAAAAAGCCTCTGGTCGTTGCCGCTTAGCGCAACTAGAACGTGTAGGAGGCTCGGAGCCAACGGGTTTGCTTACGGTGACCTTTATCCTGACTTCATGTTGCTAAGCTGCGTGAAGGAATCAAGGGTTGGCCACGACAGCGTTCTCGTGGACGGATACCGAATACTCGAGGCTCTGGCAGCCAATGCCGAGTTGGCCAGGGCCGCGATAGCACTTCGTGAGCGTCAAATCGATCAAGCAGAAACTGGGATGCAAACGCCCTTAAGCCCCATCCGTGTGGACGACGATAACGGCAGAACCCTGGAGCAGCGACCGGCGGAAGCGTCGGGAGACCAAGAAAGAAAGAGAGAGAGGTGATGGATCTGTGACCCGATGTCTTTGTTCATGCGTCTATTCTCGCGCCCCGTTTA
>DKNY01000056.1 GCA_002470275.1 Gammaproteobacteria bacterium UBA7376
CTTGGCTTCACCGCACTTGCCTTCACCACTCTTTGCATTGGCGACTTGCATGTAGCCTCCGGCGAGAGTGGAGGCATCCAGCAACGGTGAACCGTCTGATGTTGAAACTGCATGGGTCATCGGTGCTGCCGCCAGTGACGTCGCTAGGGCAGCGCTCACGGCAAGCGCGATAGGAGTTTTCGTAGAATTTTTGATCATAAGAAGTAGCCTAAATTGAGGGTTGTCGAGGAGTTCTTTCGCTGATGGCCAGCTACGATTACCACCGTTTCTTTGTCGCCCTGCTTACCAGCATTCTTACTTACTATCCGTGCTGCATCTGCGAGTCGCATTGCATTCTGGAGGGCTTGGGCGACGGAGCTAGGCCAAGGGGGCTGAGATTACGGGCATGGGCTGCAGTCAAAATACGAAACCGACAGGCTGTAGGATTAGCTCGAGCAACGGTCTGCATGAGGATTTTTGTACGCGCCGCTGCCCCGTGATGAGTACCCCTCTGTCGCCGTTGGCCCTGTAGCGCGCCTTCGAACTCTGCAGACTCTTTCTTAAGATGTACTCTCTATCAGTTGTCGTTGGCAGTGCAGTCGACGCGACCCTGGCTAGCCCTTGGGTCATTTTTTAAAATGGCGCCCCCGTGCTTTCGCTGAACCTGGGGCCATCCGAATCCTGCAATCCTCGCCCAGCTATCGGCTAAAGGTGTTTAAAAACGCCCAAGCAACCTCCGCGCCGTTTATGTCGTCCCCTCTTTGCCTTTCTGGCCAGATATGTCCCATCCCGGTCATTTCGTAGACTTGAACTTGGGTGCCATCGTCACACCCAGCATACTGATGTAGGACGCCTGATACGCCATCCTCGTTATAATCCTCGAAAGCAAGCTGAGTCGATTCAGTGCAGCCATTGTGTCCTGCCCAGTAGACCCCGATGTCTAGAATGGCGTCCCCATCCGCGCCTATCCAGGGTATGACGCTATCCTCGGTCCCGTGGATTAACAGAACCGACGTCGGATCAGTAGCGCCGCACTCAGCAAGCAGCTCTGCGGACATAAATCCCGTGACCGACGCCACGGCTGTGATCCGCTCACCCAGACCGCAGGCCAAATAAAGACTCATTGCGCCACCATTTGACATGCCCACCGCATACATTCTTGCCGTATCAACGTTGTAGCGATCAGAAACGGCATCGATGGTTCTAGAAATGAACCCGAGATCATCGACGGTGCTTTTGCTGTTGATGTCCGAGTCTGAATTCCAGTGAGTGCTGCCCTCCAGTAAGGCGCCCTGAGGGACGACTAAAATAAAATTATCTTGGTCCGCCAAATCGCGAAAGTCTCCGTAGAGCAGCTGCTCATCGGCCGTGCCCCCATATCCATGAAAATTCAACAGCACTGGCGTTGGGCTGCTTCCATCGTAGGAGAGCGGCTCATAAATTTTAAACGTCCTGTCCAGCCCGTCATGTTCAAAAGCACAGTCAATCAGGGCACCGACCTGGGTGCAGAGTTCGTCGCTCGTTACCTCATCTGAAGGGTCCGAGGCCGTGGGACCCCCTAAATCCGTGCCTGATCCGCCGCCGCCACAGGCGGCCACCGCTAAGCCTGTCGCAAGCAGGCAAACTAATCTGAAGCCCATGGAGATAGTCCCAGTTGGAGGACTTCAAGATGCTATCAAAAAAAGTATTCATCAACCGTAAGTTTACAAAAAGCTCTCCCTGCACCGGTTAAGAAATATTGACTCTTTGTTGTGGTGACAACGAATGCTCTGCTATCCGCAGGATGATCCGTCGTTTATCCTGCTTGTGGTCATTAGCTGATTTCGCTGGAGCGCACCATGACTGCTGTTCTAAAGCTTTTTCTAGCGACCCTAGTCCTATGTCCCTTGAGTGTGCTGGCACTGGAAGCGGCACGGGTCAGAGACGTAAAAGCCGCCCTGGAGGTCCCGGTGGATGCGCGCAGGCTCAACATGACCATCGGTGTTGTCGGCACCCCCACGGGGATTACGTTCCAGCACGCCTATGGCTTTATGGACCTGAGCGGCGAAACCCCAGCTAGGGTTGATTCGATTGTCGCCATCGCCTCGATGACAAAGCTCGTGACCACCGTGGCCGCGCTTCAGCTGCACGAAGCCGGAGATTTGGATTTGGATGCGCAGGTAGATGCATACCTGCCAGCTTTAAGCACGATCCAAATACTGGTGGGATTCGACGACAACGCCGCGCCGATTTTTCGGACTCCTAATCGCCGCCCGACGATCAGAGAGTTGATGAGCCATACTTCCGGTTTTGTCTACAGTATGTGGAACCAGAATGCCCAAATCGCTGAGGACCAGGGCATAACCGGTGACTTCACAACCGAACTAGAGATGATCAATAACGCGCCCCTGGCCTCCGAGCCAGGGACACGATGGGAATATGGCATCAGTACGGACTGGCTTGGCGTCATCGTAGAGGAGGTCTCCGGTCAGTCTCTTGCGCGGTACTTCGAGAGCAACATTTTTTCAAAGCTGCAAATGGCGGATACGTTCTACGAGATTCCCGAGGACAAACTAGATCGAACCGCTCACATCTTATCCCGAGACAGCGCCAACTTAGTTTTGCGGTTCCTCTCGCTTTTCACACCCGGCGATCTGGTTGAGATCCCATTTTTCTCCTCGCCCTCAGCAGCGCCTAAATTCAGCTCGGAACATTACAGTGGTGGTGGCAATCTTTACGCATCCTTACCCGACTACGCAACGTTACTACAGGCTTTGCTCGCGGGGGGCGAAATCAATGGCGCACGTATTTTACAGAAGAAGACCGTAGACCAAATGTTTGAAAATCAAACTGCTGATCTGTCCGTAGGGGACGCAAAGTCCCAGAACCCAGTGTTCACGAACGATATCACCATGGGCTTTGGTGCGCCCGCTCAGTTTGGCCTGGGACTGCTACTTCATCCTCAGGGCACCCCCAATGGTCGTTCTCCAGGTTCGGGGTCTTGGGCAGGCCTCTTCAATACCTATTTTTGGATTGACCCCAAGCAGCAACGCTTCGGTATCTTCGCTACCCAGGTGCTGCCCTTTTTTGACGACGCGTCGATTCAGGGACTCGGCGCATTCGAGAGAGCCGTCTACGGTATCGAACAAAGCCCCCCTGAGGCCGCGACCCGAAAAGCCGCTGACTAAAAAATCGGCTCGCGAGAGGCAGTGGTGCGTTACTGGATGAGTCTGTACGCACCAGGAGTCGCCTTTATCCAGCTTGAGCTGAACCATCTGTTCGCTGGGCCTTGATGGTGCTAATCAGCTCAAGCAAATGCAGGGACTCAGCCTGATTAAACTGCGGGCATTCTCGCAGGCCGGCAGCCAAACAACGGTGGATGGCCTCTGTCATATAGTAAAAGCCCTGCTGATTCGGGAAGGCGCCGGGCAGACTGATGGCCTCTGGTAAAGGGTACTCAAACCGCTGCATGGGTGATGGCGTATTCCCACCCCTATACCGAGACGGGGTAGCCGGCGGTATGCGTACCGTGATCGCGGTGGGGCAATGGGCTGGCTGCTCCAGCGTAATTCGCCCCTTGGTTCCCGTGATTTCCGTGACTTCTGGAAACTCGCTGGGAAAGGCAATAAACGTCAGGTTGGCAAATCGGTTGTTTTCGAATTCCAACATCGCCCCGCCAGGTCCACCTACCCTCCCGCTGGCCTGGACGTTGATGGGTTTTGCCTCTGCGCCGAAGGCCAGCGTCGCTGCCTGGATCGTATACAGCATGTCGAAGTCCGCTTGCACCATGACCACATCGCCAATGGCTCCCGCCTCAATCAGGCCACGCGCCTGCTCTACCGCCGGAAAAAAGCGCGTCCATACCCCGTCCTGGAGCATCACATTATTGCGTTCTGCTGTGGCGTACATTTCTCGAGCATCCTCGGCGCTCTGCGCCAAGGTTTTTTCGCATAGCACATGCTTGCCTGCCTCCAGGGCCATTAGGCAGTGTTCTTTGTGCAGCGCGTCTAGAGTACCCACATAGATGATGTCCACCTCATCAGAAGCCAGCATATTTGCGTAGCCGCCATAAGCTCTCCCAACGCCGTGAGCGGCTGCGAAGGCCTTCGCCTTTTCCTCGGATCGGGCCGCAACCGCCGCCATCGTCGCACCAGCACATTCCCGAGAGGAGCGAACAAACTGACGAGAAATCTCACCGGCGCCAAGGATTCCCCAGCGTAGCGGGAATGCCACATCTTCAGCCTGAGTCAGCCCAAGGGCCACGTCCCTTGGCACCACCGACGCCACAGCATCAGGCATAAGCTTCTTTGTCATAGATGGGTTCCTGTCAGATGGAAAGACTGACCGTTGGAGCAAGTGCTATAGGTCGAGCATAAAGACAGCTCCATGCTCGCGCAAGAAATCCAGCTCGGTGCCGTAATCGCCACACACAAACATACCCGTTGGGTTCAGATAGTCGTCTAGCTTGCCCCACCCGTCATTGGCCGCGAATTGGGCAAAGGCTGCGGTCGCAGAAGTAAATCGCTGATACACCTTCACCGCGTCGCCGCTCTCATTCACCACCCACTGATTTTCCAGGGTCTGAGCATCAGCTTCGGCTACCGCGTTCCAAGCCTTGACCACCTGGGCTTTGAAATTTTCTAGTTCGCCCGTCTTGACCTCAGCTTCCCATGACCAATAAACCTGTCCCATAGCCTATCCTCCCTATTCGTGTGGTCTCATTAACTAACGACCCGTCAGAACCGTCAATGTCAATTGATGCCCACTACCCCCCAATTTAGCGCTGCGCCTGAAGCAAATTATGGGTGATTTGGGCGATTACCCACCTCGCCACCGACCGAGCCAGGCGGCATAGTCGTTCGCTGTATTCAACAGCAGCGAACAACGCGCGAAACGCCTGTTTTTTGCTTCGCCCACAGAGAGTTTGAGGGGAAGGGTCATGTCTAGGTTTTCATTAGAGGGAAAGACGGCAATCATCACCGGCGGCGCAGGAGGACTCGGGCGATCCATGGTTGAAGCCTATGCCGACGCAGGGGCCAACGTTGTTATTGCCAGCCGAAGCAGGGATAAGATTGAAGCAGAGGCTGCCAAAATTAGCGCCAAGGGCCAGCGCGCGATAGCCATTGCCGTCGACATCACGGATGAAGAGCAGGTGCACGCCATGGTGTCGGAAACCGTCGAGACGTTTGGCGCTCTAGACATCATGGTAAATAATGCTGGCCGCTGGGGACGCAGTCACCTGGCAGAAGAGACGCCTCTAGATGAATGGCGTGAGTTAGTGGACCAAAACCTGACGGGGGTCTTTATCCCCTGTATGGCGGCCGGCAAACAAATGATTAAGCAGGGTTCCGGCAAGATCATTAACGTTTCTTCCACGGCCGGGAGCAAGGGCAATCCTTATCAGCTACATTATTCCGCAGCGAAGGCTGGAGTCATTTCCCTTACCAACAACCTGGCCTTTATGTGGGCCAAGCACAATATTAACGTGAACTGCATTTTGCCGGGCCTCATAGCCACGGATGAACTCAAAGGCCACGGCATCATTCCGCCCGCTCACGACGACGAGGGCAACCCAATACCTCGTCTTGAGCTGACACCGGATCCAGAGAACGTAGCGGACCTAGCGCTTTTTCTTGCGACCCCGGCATCGGATGCACTCACAGGCGAACTCTATCCAATTCGAGCCTGGCTAAAATCCGAACGATTCTGGCAGTAGCGCCAATCCTGAGAGTAGCTCGGCAGCAGGTGTGGGTTAGGCAGAGGGGGTAACAAGAAACCGTGCTGAACGCGAAAAACATCACGCCAAAATTTGGCACAGAACTCGAGCCGGGTATCCAGCTCATTGAACTCTCTGATGCGGCACTGATCGAGCTGCAGCAGTTAGCCGCTGAGAGAGGCATCGTTGTCGTGCGGGATCAGAACATGACCCAGGAACAGCAGGCGGACTTCGCACATCGGCTGGGCGAACCGTTGCTGAAACCCAATGCCCCTGAGGGCATGCGACAGGAGCTGATTCCCATCAAAGCCGACGGCAACAGCAAATATGCCGCAGGTGAGTTATGGCACTCGGACGTATCCAACGAGCCAGAACCTCCAGGCTTATCCATGCTCCGCATAGAGGTGACGCCAAGTGCGGGTGGGGACACCCTATTTGCTGACATGTACCAGGCCTTTGAGAAGCTCTCCGAGCCACTGCAGCGCCTTATCTTGGGTCTAACGGCCAATCACACCCCGCGGGCGCATTATCTCTATACCAGTGGCGCTAAGAAGTACGACGAGCTACCCACTACAGCGCATCCCATGGTTCGGGTGCATCCGCTCACCCAGCGTCGAGCGCTTTTTGTTAATGAGGGATTCGTGAGTAACATAAACGGACTCAGGGCGTTCGAAAGCCGTGCCATTCTGCGCATGATTTATGATCATGTCGCCTACGCCGTGAACATACAGTGTCGCGTCCGCTGGGCGCCTAATACGGTGGTCTTCTGGGACAACCGGTGCGTGCAGCACTATGCTTCCTTTGACTATTTTCCGGAAACCCGCTTGGGCTACAGAATCACGATCAGGGGCGAGCGCCCCGTGCCGGCATGAGCATTCATTCGGTGGGCGCCCGACCTGGCGGTCTTCGGCATAGCGCCCACCCATTCATCCTGCCCCCTAGGGCTAAAGCTGCCGGCTGACGGTCAGACGCGCATTGAGAGGCGCCCCAACGGTCGCCTGGTGAGTGCTATGCGCGTTGGGGAAATAGAGCTGGTCCGTTAGGTTTTCGACATTAAGCTGCACCGTCAGCTTGTCGGATACCGAATAATAGACCGCCATATCAATGCGAGTGAAGCTCGGCAGCATCGCGCTATTGCTGCTGTTGATATAACTCTTACCCTGGTAGGTCAGACCCAAGCCCAACCCAAGGTTATCCGTCACCTGGTAATTGTTCCAAAGGGAGAGCATATCGCTGGGCAGCTCACGGGGCGTTCTGCCAGTGGGCCCAGAAAGATCCACCACTTCGCCGTCTAGATAACTGTATCCTGCCGACAGAAACCACTTATCCGATACCCGTCCCTGGAGCTGGGCCTCAAAGCCAGTTATTTCTGAGTCGATGACGTCGAGAGTGGAGGGATCGTCATCAGCGGCCTGAGGAGAACTTTGTTCGATCTCGAAGGCCGCAAGCGTCAGGTTGAGACCCTGAGCCACATTCCATTTCAACCCGATCTCTGTATTGGTAAAGCTGTCTGGGTCCAATGCGTCATTAGGCGCGTTAATATTCGCGAACTGCTCGCCACTCCTGGGCAGGAAGGACTCGCTGTAGCTGGCGTAAATTGAAATATCCTCATCGGGCTTATACACCACACCAAAACGCGGTGAGATCTCTGAGTCCGTTCTACTTCGTGCTTCATCTGCAATCACATTGAGGACGTCGATCTCAAAACTGTCGAATCGAGCGCCAAGGATAATATCCAGCTGATTTAAAACCGCGATTTCATCCTGAATGTAGGCAGAAAATACCTCAATCCCGACGCGCGTATCATCATTCAGATCAGCCGCAAAGCTGTTTGTTGTGGTGACACCTGATGCATTGATCCCGCTGCCCCCAACGAGGCCAAGGGGGCGAGCAGTACTGAAAATCTCCGTATCGTCTGAGTTGGTATCCCAAAACGCATTAAAGCGATCTTGGTCCGACGAGGTGTCAATGTATTCCAGACCAAGAATCAGCGTATGCGCCAATGCGCCCGTGTACAGCTCCTGTATTAGGTTGCTTGAGAGCATCGCATTCTGGCGCTGAGTCGTGTCCAAATAGCCATCCAGAGTGACTTGGTCTGGCGTCGCGGCCTGATCATAAGCCGAGGCATAAAAATTCTGGTAGAGCTTATCGTAGTCCGCATAAAAGACGCTCACGTTCCCTTTCAAGCTGTCAGAAAAATTATGCGCTAACGTTGCGCGCAACAAGTGAGCCTGGAGGGTGGTTGTATTGAGGGTCGGGTCTCCAAACACGATCTCTTCAAAGGCCTCCACGGGACGACCGTCGGACCCCGTAGGAATGCCGCGATCAATGAAGCGCTCATGATCGATATATTCATATGAGAGATCGAGGGTAGTTGCGTCCGTTAGCAAAATTTTTGCCGTTGGGTTAAGCCCAAGTCGACCCCCATCATAGTGATCGCGGTGATTTTCAAGACTTTCGTAAAATGCATTCAGGCGAACGGCAACGTTTTCACTGGTCGTGAAATTGCCGTCTACCTGAAGATCATATTCACCAAAGCTGTCTGCACTGGCTCTAAACCGACTAAAGTTTTCCCCTACAGAACTTTTCTTTGTGACGCGATTGAGAATACCCCCGGTTCCACCTCGCCCGAAGAAGAGCGCATTTGGGCCGCGAAGGACTTCCACCTGTTCTAGGTTGTACAGCGGCCGATAATATTGAACGTCATCACGAGCGCCATCGATGTAGAAATCTGCCGTGGACCGCATGCCTCGAAACACCACGGCATCCCGATGCCCTTCGCCCTGTGACGTATTGGTGCCGGGCAGGTAAGTGATGATGTCGCCAATGCTGGTGAACCCCTGTTTGGCAATCTGATCCGAGGTGACGATAGACAAGCTTTGGGGCACGTCAATCACCGGCGTCGGCGTTTTGAGCGCGTTAACCTGGTCCGAATACAGGTATTCGCCGATGACGACGACCGTCTCTACCACATCATTAGCCTGTGCGTCCGACTGGGCCGAATCTGCGAAAGCGAGCGGGCAGACAAGCACTAGAGCGACCAGCAACGGCGCGAGTAAGCGAGAAAAATTAACATGTACAGACATTAGGTCACCCTTTTTGTGTTTACTCACAGACTGACTTCTTTAGTACCGCCGGGCTGATTTCTTCCATAGGCGGCCTCAGAGGAGTTCAAATGATAATCATTATCATTTGCATTTCAAGTCTTTTTTGAGTGGCCATGTACATTTTTTCATCACTCTTGAAAAAACCCCTGGCGGGATGAGTGGAGCCACCAAAACGTTGGATAGACGGGGCCAAGACCGATCACGTGCTCTGTCTGCGCGATCAGTGAGGTCTGTCTCGCCTATTTTAGGGACTTATATTTGACACATAAGGATGCTTAACTAGCAAATGGAGCCAACGCTCTCACAACGGATCATTAGAAAAATAACAGGAGTCCCGTATGCTTCACCGATTTTTACCCCAATCTTTATGTCTCTTCCTGATCGCCCTCTTGGCAGCTTGCTCTGCTGAACAAGCACCCCAACCCGACGAGGCGCCAGCCCCAGAACCCATGGCAGCAGTAGAAGACACCGAAAGCATGGTGGCCGAGAGCGCCGAGGCGCCAGCCATGGAATATTTCATTGAATTTATGGCTTGCGAAACAGGGCCGGATTACAGCGCAGAGAGCATGACCTCACTGGTGGCGGAATGGAGAACCCTAATCTCTTCAGATGATTTTCAAGGCAGTTGGTTCTACAGCCCTGTGAGCGAAACCAATACATTTGGACCCACCGCCTGGTGGGAGCTGGGCTGGACCTCCAAGGAAGCGGCCGACGCGGGCTGGGCCCAGTGGAGCCAAAATGCGGAAGCCGCTGCCCTCGCGGAAAAGTATGCCAGCGTGCTTAACTGCGATGCAGCCGGTCGCAATGCCTGGGATTTTGTTGGACATGTCCCCGCAGACACCTTTGGAGAAACGCAGGATGCCGGATACTTTTACAGCCATTACTGGACCTGTTCCTACGAGGGAGACGCAGGCAGGGAGGAGCTTGAAGCCTTTCTCCCGAGTCATAAGGCCTTCATTGAAGCCTCTCCTCTACAGGGCACGGGCTATCATCCTGGCGTCTACTTTGATCGTCGATCAACTGACGCTTCCCATGCTGAGGTTGCGGCAAGCCACATTTGGGGAGAATGGGCTCGAAGTAAGGAAGACATGGCCAAGGCCACGGAGAACTTTATGGAAAATGGCGGGGACCTTCGCGCGGAATACAGCAAGATTGGCACCTGCACCGAAACCCCGGATAGGTATGATTCATGGGTCCTTTATGCGTCAGACGACGCGGACTTAGTGCCCGATTTTTCCAGGCTCTAAACGCCCGCTATCTGATCAACCTCGCTGCCCCAGGGAATTCTCCCTGGGGCAGTGCTGTTGAGCGCTTCAAGCCACTGAACTTTCAAGGGGCAACCCTATGAGGCGCCTCTGGTTTCTGCCAGAATCTGGCTGGAGGTAGGACTTTGGAGAAAGGATGGTGGAACGTATTGGTTTAGGTATTTCATGGATCGGATTCGCCTATTTGGTCGCGATCGATCTCTTAGCCTTTTATTTCCTGTTCTCGCTAAACCTGGATCTCATACAGACCCTGGTCTATATGCTCGCCGTGGCGATCATAGCCGGCCTACCCTACTTGCTGCTGGCAGTATTAACCCGACTCTTGATCGGTCGATTTGCATGGCTCCCTTGGCGTGCCCGGCTCGAGCGTTAAAGCCTGGATTCGCTGCGGTTGAAACACCTCTCCCTAACTTTAAGGCAGGCACTCACCGGGCCGCTTGCGCGTCATGTCTTTTTGAGATCAGTCTCCTCGCGCCCCTCACCGTTGTTTTAAGAGCCCGCATGCGCGGCTCTTTTCCTTGCTCTCTTGTCTTTTATTGGGGGGCAATCCAACCGCTGAACCTTAGGCCGCTGAGGCTTGATCCTCCTCGGGCATTGCAACCCAAAGATCCTCGAAATATTTCTTGGAGCGAGGGCCGATTTCAAGCCCGAGTTCCTGCCAGATTTCAAAGTCAACATCGCTCCATCCAAAGGCCATAGTAAAGCGATCCGCATCGATATAGCCCGCGTCAACGCTCTCCAGGAAAACCTCACAATTCAGGCAGGCATTACGCTGAAAGTGGAAGTACCGCACCCGTTCGAGAGGGTTTAGGGCCCCGAGAATCGCCCTAAGCTCCATGGGGTTTCGTTTCTTCTTGGTTCGATAAACGCTGATCTTCTGAATGGTGGCAAGCAAACACTCGTTTTCCGTTATCCGCAGCATATTGTCCGAACTTCGGTTCACGGAGTTCATGAAATCGGAATGACTTAACGAATCACGCATTAACCGCACTTCCTTGAGTAGGAAGATCACGGAAATGATAAGCGCCAAAGAAGCAAATACTTCAGCTGTCGCTGATATATAGGAAAGCATGCCCAATCTCCCGCTTCGAATTCTTGTTTTTGATCGCTTCGAGCAGCATTACTCTATCATTCCTTCGAAATGCCTGTCCCGATCTTTAATCAGCGGGTTTTGAGTAGAGCCAGCGATACAGGCCGAATGCTAAAACCGCCCCAACAAATTGACTCAGTATAAACAGCGGCGCGTCGGCAGGCGCGATGCCAGAAAAGGTATTGCTTAGGCTGCGAGCCAGCGTCACCGCAGGATTGGCAAATGAGGTTGATGCGGTAAACCAATACCCCGCCGTGATATAAAGCCCAACCGCAAAGGGTACGGCCCCCGCATTCACTCGCCCTGTTAGCAAAATGGCCATCAGCAGACCTAGCGTAGCGATGGCCTCTGACAGCCACTGTCCCCCACCGTATCGCTGGGTCTCAGACAGCTGGTGCAGAGGTAAATCGAACATCGCATGAGCCAGTAGCACCCCAGTAACGGCGCCAACGAGCTGAACCAAACAATAGGCTGCTGATAACCTGGCGCTGACATCCCCCTTCAAGTACATCACCAGCGTTACTGCAGGATTGAAGTGCGCACCGCTGATGGGGCCAAAAGCCAAAATGAGCACCACCAGGATGGCTCCCGTGGCAAGCGTATTGCCCAGCAGCGCTATCCCATCGTTACCGCCGGAGAGGTTGTCTCCCATAATCCCAGAGCCGACAACTGTCGCAAGTAAAAAGGCGGTCCCTACGAATTCGCTGACCAGCTTGCGCGCGCCTTCAGGCGTAGAGATTTTTTCTGGCATGTTCTGCTAAAGTCCTCTTTGGTTGATAGCAAGTGCGCCGCCAAAAGAACGGCCACCCCTTTAAAAAGAGGCGTTGCCTTAGCAGGCTACCCAGCAACCAAGTCCGTTTCATGACAGAGCAGAATAATAAACGCACGGAGTGCAGTCAGGGTACGCCAAAGCAGGGATCATCAGATGCTAGCTCGATCTAACGTAGCCATGGGCACGCTTCTTTTCTTACTGCTGCTCGCCGGCTGCGGCAAATCTGATCTCCCCAACTCCCGCTCAAGCTTTTACCTTACCTGCGGCGGCTACGAAAACTTATACATCCTCGATTATGGCGAGCAAATAAGTTATCGGTTCAACCTGCTAGGCAGATGGGTGCCTAAGCCCATGGAGCGATTTTCCAACCGGTTCGAGTTTGGCGGTTATCAGGTGAGCCTAGAGAACTGGCAGCTGTCCCAAATCAATCCTGGGCTGTTTAGCGAAACCCTTCAGTGCAAACAGATTAGCCGAATTGCCATGCTCCGCAAGGTTAGCGGCGACTGAGCCCAGACTGGCTGCCAGAATCTGACGGTAGACGCTGGCTCGCCTGCAGCGCTGAACAACTATAGCCGGACCCTGCCACTGCCTAAGGGGCCGGCAACAAATTCACACAAGTCCTCGGTGAGCTGGGCCGCATCATGGTGGGGCATTAACGCTTCGCCAACGGTGATGCGATAGTTCATAGTCCTAGGATGGAGCAGTTCTCTGAAGAGCGTTAAATCTTTCAATTCGGAATTGACGAAGTATAGAAAGTAATAAAGCAGCGTGTTTCGCGCCTTTATGTTCACGGGCACGATGGGCACCTGGTATTTTTGGGCCAGGGAAATCGCCGACGTCATCCAGGGCCGCTCTTGTAAACCCATAGGAGTGGGTTTGGCCAACCTGCCCGACGGGAAGATGACAATCAGCCGCTGATCGGCAAAGGCATTGGCCATTGCACGCACGGTTTCCTTCGTCTTGCCATGCGTCCTTCTCTCCGCGACCCACTCTACCGGAATAATAAAATCTGACAGGCCTGGAATGCATCGCACTGCATCGCGATTGGCAAAGAAGCATAGGTCCGCTCGCTTCTCTTTGAGAAATGACCAAAGGGCAACCCCATCTGCGATGCCCGTGGGATGATTTGCCACCAGAACCGCACCCCCTGTACCGGGTATTCGTTCCAAACCCGACGCAGAGACGTTAATCGAGAGCATGGCCGAGATGTGGTCCATCACCGCCCTTCCCCCTTCGTGCTGGAGCTCATCCACAAGTGCCACCGCCTGGCGATAGTGGAAGGCGGGATACAGGTAACGTTGGACCCAGGACCACAGCGCCGGGCTTTGCATGAGAGAGGTCGCCCGCTCCTCGATTAACGTATCCACGATATGCTTCACGCTGGACTGGTTACTCGATGGGTTCCACTAGCTACCGTATTCAATGCTTTAAATATTTTTAGGATGAGCGAAAGCTTTGTTGCAGCAACCTGATGGACAGGATGCCGGAGGTCGCGCGCAGATCCGTGCGCAATTCTCCCTTGGGCAAGCCCGCTTCACGGATGAGCGCCTGCTGCCCCGTCTCTGCTCTAACCGCTCCGCTTGGACGTCCCAGTAGCGCAGAGCGTGTAAGATGGCTTTCCTGAAACCGCTCGACCTCTGCCCTGCCCTGAGGCGGATTCAGCGACTCATAGGTTCCCCGAGCCGCCCTGGTAAACGAACCGGGAGAGGTGGCGACCGAATTTGAAGGAAACTGATTTGGCGTCAACGGCGGCGACATACTCGTTTCATATTTGGATCAACCGAAAAATGATAGCCGAGTCAGCGCGCTAAAACACCCTCTGTGTTCAGGCGCTGTCCGCAGCATTCCAGTGAGAATTGTCCGGCACAACGGGTACCAGTTCACGCTGAAATGCCTGGGCCACGCGTTCCCAGCTCTGGCTCTCGGCATAGGTGCGGCAAGCGCTCCTGGGTGTGGTTAGCGCACGCCTTACGGCCTGTTCTAAATCGTCGTGTAGGCTACCTGTGATACCTTCCTGCACCACATCCAGCGGGCCCGTTACCGGATATCCCGCCACCGGCGTGCCGGCCGCCATGGCCTCGAGCATTACGATACCGAAGGTGTCGGTTTTCGAGGGAAACACAAAGACATCGGCATCGGCATAGTATTTCGCTAGATCTTTGCCTCGCTGATATCCCGCCCAAACCGCATCGGGAAACCGCTTTTCGAGCCCTGGTCTAGCCGGACCATCGCCGACAACCACCTTGGTCCCGGGCAGGTCCAGACTCAGAAACGCCTCGATGTTTTTCTCAACCGCCACACGACCGACGTAGAGCAGCGTGGGATTCCCAGCGACCTCCCTGCCGTCAACTTCACGCAGCCCCGGATGGAACATTTTGGTATCCACACCCCTACCCCAGACCACAAGATTCTTGAGCCCCCTATCGGTCAGGTAGTCGCGCATGCTTTCCGTCGTGACGAGCGTCGCGCTCGAGGCACGATGGAACCATTTGAGAAAACGGTATCCCCAAGCCACAGGCACCCCTGTTCTTTGATTTATGTATTCGGGGAACTTGGTATGCAGTGAACTGGAAAACTGAAGGCCATGCTGAGTCAAGTACCGCCGAGCGGCTAGCCCGATGGGACCCTCGGTGGCGATATGCACAAAGTCAGGGGCATAGTCTTGATAGAGCTCCCCGAACTTCCAGACGTTCAGCGCGAGGGGTATCTCCGCATAGTTGGGCAGCGCCATGGTCACAAAGTCTGAAGGCTCGATCACCCTGATCTGATAGCCCTGCTGTCGTAAATCATCCGTGACGTGCTCAAGGGTTGTGACCACGCCATTTACCTGAGGAGACCATGCGTCCGTTACTAAGAGTAATTTCATATTTCGTCCCCGCCGCCTAAGCAGCATCTCTGGAGTGAACGTCGTGTCCGCCAGACGCCCCTGGAGTCGTGGGGCTATCTAAATCTTTTTGGTTTTGAAAGGCATCAAAAATCTCAAACCCACCATCATGGCGCTGAAGAATCGCCGTGCAGGATTCCACCCAATCACCGCAGTTGAGATATTCGATATCCTGAAACTGCCGGATAGCCGACTTATGAATGTGGCCACAAACAACCCCATCGAACCCGCGACGACTGCACTCCTGAGAGACGGCACTTTCAAAGTCACCAATGAAGTTAACGGCCTGCTTGACGCTGTCCTTGGCCCACTTTGCGAGGGACCAATAGCCAAACCCAAACTGGGCACGAAGCTTGTTCAAAAGCACGTTGGCCTTAAGCAGTATGTTGTAGCCGACATCTCCCAGCGAGGACAACCACCGCGCGTATCGCGTCACAACATCAAACTGATCACCGTGAATAACGAGAAATTTCTTGCCCGCCTTGGTCTCAAGGTGAAGCTCGTCCACAAGCTGAATATTGCCCAGCTCAACGTCTGAATACCGCCTTAGAAATTCGTCGTGGTTGCCGGTCACGTAGGTGATCTTGGTGCCAGAGCGCGATTTCTTGAGAATCTCGCGAACCACCATCATGTGCGTATCGGGCCAATAAAGCCGCGATTTAAGCTGCCATCCATCGATGATGTCGCCCACCATGACCAGGTGATTGCAGGTGGTACGCTGTAGGAACTTGAGCAACCGATCCGCCTGACATCCGCGGGCACCCAGATGGACGTCAGATATAAAGATCGTCTCGTAGTTACGGGGGGAGAATTCAGAAACGTTCGAATCAGCCATGGCAATCCTTGGAAGTTACGACCTCAAGGAGCATTATCCGATTT
>DKNY01000050.1 GCA_002470275.1 Gammaproteobacteria bacterium UBA7376
GCGTTATCTAGATAGACGGCTATTACAGATTCGGAGCGAGGGCGGTCTGAGCAACGGCTACAGCGGTCGGTTAGCGCGACTCAGGACGTAGCCGAGGTCTGGCGGCCGTTCAGCGGGTGAGGGCTGATGCACGATGTTGGCAGCGCGCAATGGGTTTTCTTGCCTGGTCAGCGCGCGCGGAGCCGGTAGGGTCTAGCGAATGATGATTTTGCCTGCTTCGGGGGTTGTCGCGCCCTCAACGATACGGCCTATCTCTACGGCATTTTGTCCAGCGTCTGCCAGCAGGCCTATGGCCTCCTCCGCATGCTCTTGTGCAAGAATCAGCAGCATCCCCATGCCGCAGTTGAAGGTCGTCAGCATCTCCTGATCTGATATGTTGCCGACTTTCGCTAGCCAGCGAAAAATCTCCGGTCGGTCCCAGCTGTTTAAATCAATCTGAGCGGCAAGATTGTCATGCTTCAGGATGCGGGGCACATTTTCGTAGAATCCGCCGCCGGTGATATGCACCATGGCGTTGATCGGCAGGTGCTCCAACAGGAATCGAACCGGCCTAACGTAAATGCGCGTGGGTGCCATCAGGTCGTCCAGAAGCGCCACATTGGGGGGTGCCCCATGACGCTCAAGAACCTTGCGGATTAAGGAATAACCGTTGCTGTGCGGGCCGCTGCTAGGCAGGCCCAATATCCTGTCGCCGGCACACACTTTAGAGCCGTCAATGATTTTAGATTTTTCGACGACGCCAACGCAAAAACCGGCTAGGTCATAATCTCCCTCGCTGTACATCCCAGGCATCTCGGCAGTCTCACCGCCGGCGAGGGTACAGCCAGCCAGCTCGCAGCCCTTGGCAATGCCTTGGATAACGCGCGCGGCGATATCGACATCCAGCTGGGCGGTAGCGTAGTAGTCGAGGAATAAAAAGGCTTCCGCCCCCGTGACCAGTACATCGTTGGCACACATGGCCACCAGGTCCTGGCCCACATCGTCGTGCCGGTCGTAGTCGATGGCGAGCCGGAGTTTGGTGCCCACGCCGTCGGTACCTGTGACCAAAATGGGTTCCTGGTAGCCGCTAGGCAGTTGGGCGAGGGCGGCGAATCCGCCCAAGCCACCCAGCAGTTCGGGTCGGCGTGTGGCCTTGGCGGCAGGCGCGATGCGTGCCACCAGGTCTGCCCCAGCCTGGGTATCTACGCCAGCATCCTTATAGCTCAGTCCGGGTGGGGCGTCAGCCTCGGCGCCACTGGTCTTTACCGTTGTTGTTTGATCTGAATCAGGCATGGGTATCCAATATAGCTTTCGCCCCCCAGTCTACCGTTGGATAGCATGGGAACGCACCCTGGCGTGTTGATTGTTGCGAAACTCGATCTGCCGCCCAGTTATTGAGGCGGCTGAGCGCGCAAGGTGTAGGCTCACTAGAAGCCACCGGCCCATGTCTCAAAGGGGTACAAATATACCCTTGAGATTTTGAATTTCGCTACACTTGAGCGCTAGGCAGGGTTGAAAACGGATCGTATGGCATGAGAAGCGCGCTCGACATCGGAATGACATGTCACTGGGCAGGGTTGGGACGCGTGATACTTGCCGTGAGTAGCCTCCTTTGGAGTGCTCCCGTACTTGCCGAGCGCGAGCGCAGCGATAATCTTTATGTGGTGACCAAGTCCGTTGCGGACCAAGGCCTGGCCTCCCGTCAGGCCGCCGCGACCGAGGCATTGCTAGAGGTACTCACTCGGCTAACGGGCCTGTCCTCCATTCCCAGGAGTCCTGTCATCGCCGAAGCCCTGGCGCGTCCAGACCAGTTTTACAGCAAGTTTGTTTATCTAGAAAAGCCGCGCCTGGCGAGTTCGGACCAGAGGGGAATGAGCCTAAGCTTTACCTTCGATCAACCGGCCATCGTATCCATGATGCGTGCCGCCAAGTTACCCATATGGTGGTCTTTTCGGCCCGCTACGCTGGTCTGGGTGGTGGTCGATACGCCTGCGGGCCGCAACATCGTGACTTCTGGGGATCGGGGTCCGTTGGTCGATGCGCTGAATCGCGCAGCCCGAGAACGGGGGGTGACCCTGATGTTCCCGCTGATGGACTTAGAGGATGCTGTTCAGGTGGCGGCAGGGGATGTGTGGGGGAACTTTATCCGACCGCTAGCCGCGGCGAGCGAGCGGTACCAGGTGGAGCAATTTCTGGTGGGCCGCTTTAGCGTTCAGGAAATTATGGGCCAGCGGCTGTATTCTGGTGATTGGCAGCTTTTCCAGCGTCCGTTAGTGCCTGATGGGCCAAAGGTCTCGTTATCTATGTTGGTGCCGGGGGGGCAGCAGCGGTTAGACAATGCGGACTTAGAGCGAATGACGGCCCGGGCCGCAGATGCCGTAGCGCGAGGCATTGTGGATCGTGATCTGGTTTTCGCTCGGGAGGGCAAGACTCAGGCTTTTGAGGTCACTGGGGTGACCACTTTGCCAAGGTATAAGGCATTGCTCGACTACCTCGTCCAGCTGGAGTTCGTTGAGCATGTTTCGGTGACGGCCCTTCGCGGCCAAGCGCTGGATATTCAATTGATCACCTCTGCTGAACGTGTTCAGCTGTTACGGCTGCTCAACTTGGAGGGTAGATTGAGGTCAGCTGATGAACTGAGTGGGAGGGGTCAGGCAACGGCGCGACGTCTTGAGTGGCTGGGTGGTGATCCGTGAAGTACTTGCCCAACTCTCTAAGCGCGATTCGCATTCTACTGGTCCTACCAACGGCTTGGCTGCTCTGGGCCGGAGATACTTTATCTGCCCTTGGATTGATGCTGGTGGCAGGCTGTACGGATGCCCTAGATGGTGCCTTGGCGCGTCGCTATGATTGGCAATCTGAACTCGGTGCCCTGATTGATCCCATAGCCGATAAGCTGCTGGTTGCCGCGATTTTTATCGTTTTTACGCTGAAGGGGGTGATTCCGCTCTGGCTGGTTGCATTGATTATCGGACGTGATCTGATGATTGTTCTCGGTGCCTCGATCTATCGTATGTATATTGGTCAATTTGACGCGCGTCCAAGCGTTTTGAGTAAGATCAATACCGCGGCTCAAATCCTAGTGTTGTTGTTGCTCATGACAGCCCAACTGCGAGAGATGGATTTGTCCCTTCTGCTGACCTCTGAGGCCTACGTGTTTTGTGTCTTGATGTTGGCCGTTCTGAGTATCGCTTCCGGTCTTCACTACGCCCTCATTTGGTTCGCACGCTTTCGACTGGATCTGGCGCGGGTGCGAGAAGTCAACCCGCGGCCTGGTTCCGGAGACAGGGCGGATTCTTGAAAGTCGAGGGTGAACCAGTGGGTCAAACGATTCTGCCCATCGACCTGCCACACCAGCCGCGTCTGGGGAATTTCGTGGTTGGCGAAAATCAGGAGCTGTTGGGTCGGCTGGGCGAGCTGCAGCCTGGGTTTTCCGGTCTGTGGCTTTGCGGTGACCCCTCAAGCGGCAAAAGCCACCTGCTCCGCGCAGCGGTACAGCAACAGGTTCTCTCGGGGACTGAGGTATCAGAAGTTGGCTACCTGCGCTGCCAGACGCCGGAACAAACGACGAGCCAGCTCCTCACGCTGGTTGACCACATGGGTCAGAATAACGATCTACATACTGTGGCGCTGGACGATATTCAGCACGTGATGGGAAATCGAGCGGCGGAAGAAGCGCTGCTCACCCTTTATCAGCAGGTCGTGGTAGCTCGCGGGAGGCTCTTGGTGAGCCATCGTCAGCCCGCATCCAATACGCGCTTTCTGCTTGCTGATTTAGATTCCAGAATGCGAGCGCTCGCCCATTATCGGGTGGTGCCGCTGGACGATGCGGGCAAGGCTAGGGTGCTGCGCTTGCGAGCGGAGGCCAGGGGGTATCATCTACCCCACGGGGTGCTTGAGTATTGGCTCAGCAGAGGGCCGCGCGCTATGGACACCCTACTGTATGATCTTGAGCGCCTCGACCAGGCCTCTCTTCAGCATCAGCGGATGTTGACCATTCCCCTGCTGAAGCAGGTACTGGGATATTGAGCGCCCGAATTCACGGTGAAAAGAATTGACAAAAAAACCAAATAACCACGTTGTATTCGTCGGTGGCGGCAGTGCCGGTCATGTACTGCCAGCCCTGCCCGTCGCAGATTTACTGATAGCTCGCGGGGCTAAGGTGACCTTTATTGGCACTCGATCCGGGCTGGAAGAGGGTTATGTTCAGGGGCGGGATGTTGAGTTCATTGGTATCTCCGCAGGCAAGCTCCGCCGCTATTTTGACTGGCAGAATATTTCTGATCTCGGTCGAATTGTCCTGGCTTTGTTTCAGGCCCTGGGTATTTTCATGCGCCTTCGTCCTGCCGTGTTGGTTTCCAAGGGTGGTTTTGTATCCGTGCCTCCCGTGGTCGCCGCGCGATTGCTGGGTATACCCGTTCTTGCCCACGAATCGGACCTTACGCCGGGGCTCGCCAATCGACTCTCCTTACCCTTTATCCGCACCCTTTGCACCAGCTTTGCTGACACCAAGGTGAGCGGATTTCGCGGCCGGCTGGTCTGTACCGGAACGCCAATTCGCACCGCCCTGCTTCAGGGCCAGGCTCAGGTTGGTGCCGAGCGCTTTGGGCTGCCCAACAAAAAGCCGGTTTTGCTGGTAACGGGTGGCAGCTTGGGGGCTGAAAGCCTCAATACGCGTATCCGAGCTGCACTCCCCCAACTTACCGAGCGGTTTTATGTGGTACACGTCTGCGGCGTGGGCAAGATGGCACCCTTGGCGTCTCCCGACTATCAGCAGTTAGAGTTCGTGGACGAGGGTTGGGGCGACCTGCTGGCTGCTGCGGACTTGGTGGTTTCGCGAGCTGGCGCTAATGCGCTATTCGAGCTGATCGCCCTGAAAAAGCTCAACCTGCTGATTCCGCTGCCCGCTGCGGCCTCCCGGGGTGATCAAATCGAAAATGCTGGATATGCCCAGCGGCGGGGGTTCAGTGTGGTGCTAGATGAAGCCCAGGCCACCCCCGAGGCGCTTGTTGCTGCCCTGGATACCCTGCTTGCGGAAACCTCGCAGTATCGTCAGGCGCTCAACGCTGAAGCGGTAGGGGACGCGGGTGCGGCGTTACTCGCGGAGCTGCTCGATTTGGCGGGCGACCGCCTGGCGCTGGCAGAGCGCGAGATCGAGCCTTCATAAACGCTACAGTCGGGAGAAGAACGTCCAGATCAGCTCTGATGCGTTGATGCCAGATTCATCGACCATGGGTTTTTTCTTAAACGCGGCGTCCGGAACGTTGCCTGGCCAGATGTGGTCATGATCCTCAATTCGGTAGTAGTGTATCTCCGCGCCTGAGCTGCTTCCCGCTCCATTGGGCCGATAGGTGGTCAGGGCTGTGTTTTGGGTGACCTGGGCCGTTTCCTTCGTTACGGACGGGTTAAGGCTGGCAAAAAACTCGACGATCGCTTCTGCTCCAGGTGCGGCCGGCCCCTTGCCCTTCTTGCTCTCGCCCTCTATCGGCACCATGACATCGTCCGCCCCATGAATATGAACAATGGGCAGGGGCCTATCCGGCGCACAGCGATTTAGGACATCCCTGTTAATCAATCCCGCAACCACGGCGGCCCCTTTGAAAACCTCGTTTGCTTGGCACATCAGGGTGTAGCTCATATAGCCGCCATTGGAGAAGCCGGCGACGAAGGTGCGTTCTGGGTTCACCTGCTGTTCTTGCTGCACAACGTTGACCAACGCCGACAGAAATTCAACGTCACTTTGGCCATCGAATGATGCGTCAGCATTGTCATCATTCCAGCGGGCGATGCGGGTGGACAGCATGCCGTCATGGCAGTCGATTTCCATCCCGTTTGCGATAAAGCTCTCTCCGTCCTTGCAGCTCTGGGCGTCCTTACCCAACCAAGCGAGGCTGACATCCTTTTTCTTGCCGCGTTTCTTCTCGCCGCGCTTTTTCTCGCTACTTTTGCCGGCGGACTTTTTATCTCCACCGCTGAGGACGATAAGCTTATCGTGGGATTGGGGATACAGGGCGAGAAAACCATGCCGGTCTGCCAGCTTATTAAAGCCTGCGCCGTAGGACCACGTGCTGGATGAATTCATGCCGTGCAGAACCACCACCAACGGCGCGTTGGGCGCCAGGTTCTCTGGGCGGTACATCTTGTAGGTCCGCTGGATGCCGTCGTGAACAAATATGTGGTCTCCGCCGACCTTCATGTCGGCAGATGTGTCTTGGTTAGCCATGGTCGTCAAGGCCAGTAGCGGCAAACACACCATGGCAATAAGTCTGGTCCACTGCATAGGGTTGTCTCCAGCAAAAGATAGGCAAAGACCATAGCGACAGATCACATTGACAACCATGCTAGCCCGCGGCGACTTACCCCATTTTTTTAATTGAGTGCGTTTGATTTGGCGGTTTTGTTGGACGACCCACATAAGGGCCCTCCCGGTGCTGATCCCAGGCGTTTAGCGATGATCAGCGACGGATGCCTCTCATGCTTGCGCGACGGCCTCAGTACAGAGTGGGTAGGCTACCCGCGAGGCAAAAGCCCCATAGTCAACAAAAAATGGCCCTCGATTAGCGCACCAGCTGGGGCACTATCTTGACATCGTTCCTACCGCACCCTAACGTCCGGCGCTTCCAATCCGCCCATATCCAAGGACTACAGGATTCAGTATGTACAAAGTTCGTACCTATAACGCTATTGCCCCTGCCGGCTTATCACGCTTCGATTCAGCAAAATATGCCGTCGGCCCAGAACAAGCCCAGCCGGACGCGCTCCTGCTGCGAAGCCACAAGTTAGCCGTTGAGGAAATCACGCCAGGGCTGAGGGCCATCGCGCGTGCTGGTGCCGGGGTGAATAATGTACCCGTTGAGGTTTGTAGCGAGCAGGGTGTGGTGGTGTTTAATACGCCCGGTGCCAACGCGAACTCGGTCAAAGAGCTAGTGCTCACCGCGCTGCTGTTGGCCTCGCGGGATGTGGTTGGGGGTATTGGCTATGTCCGTTCCCTGGCGGACGTCGCCGATGAGGTAGAACTGAATCGCTTGGTGGAAGCGGAGAAGAAAAAATACAAGGGCCGAGAGCTGATCGGCAAAACCTTAGGAGTTGTGGGTCTCGGCGCTATTGGGTCCATGGTCGCGCGCGCCGCGCTGGACCTTGGCATGAACGTCCTGGGCTTTGATCCCGCGCTGTCGGTGGATGCGGCCTGGCGCCTACCCGCCGAGGTGGAGCGCATGCAAGATCTGCCCACTCTCTTTTCGCGTTCGGACTATGTCACTCTGCACGTACCGCAGATTCCTGAAACCGTGGGTATGATCAATGCGGAGAGTCTTCAAGCCTTTAAGCCAGGCAGCGTGCTTTTAAACTTTGCTCGGCAGCCTATTGTTGACGCAGGTGCATTAGAGACGGCGTTGAAAGATGGGCGGCTGGGTCGCTATGTCGCGGACTTCCCAGTACCCGGCCTGCTCGATGATGACCGCGTTATGCTCACCCCTCACTTGGGCGCCAGCACCGACGAGGCAGAAGAGAATTGCGCGGTTATGGCGGCGAACCAATTGGTGCGCTTTCTGGAGACAGGCAGCATCGTCAACTCAGTCAACTTCCCAAGCGTAAGTCTGGAAGCCGTAGATGGCTATCGTTTGGCCGTTAGCAATCGCAACGTGCCTGGCATGCTGGGCCAGGTCACATCAGTGCTCGCCGACCGTGAGATCAACGTGATTGATCTGATCAACAAGAGCCGGGATGAGGTGGCCTACAACCTGATTGACCTATCGGCCGCGCCGGATGATGGTCTGCTCCAGGCGCTGCGCGCCATCGACAGCGTGATTGATGTGCGGGTCATTACAGGTCACTGAACGGTCTAGGGTTTGGGGCCAACGTATTTGATACCGCGTCGGGCCTGACGTGCGATAAACCGCTGGGGCGAAATGGCGGGGGCTACCTCTGGAGCGATCGGCGGTAGCCAGCCGAGCAGGTCGCTGGCAATGATAGCTGCGGCGAAGGGCGCGGAAGAGGTTCCCATTGACCCATGAGCCGTGGTGATCCAGGTACGCTCGTCCAGTCGCCCAATCACCGGCTCCCGATCACTGGACACGCAGCGAGCGGCCCGTCGATGGCGCAGCAAGTGGATGTCGCCCTGTCCGATGAATCGACGGTTTCGCGCAACGTTCTCTGCGCTTGCATCCTCCGGAGCCCAGGGTCGGTATTCATAGCTGCTGCCGATGGTCCAGCTGTCATCGTTGGGGATCGTATAGCCATTGCCAACAATTGGCAGCGGCACGTGGGCCGTTGTGGGCTTTATCCAATCTAGCTGGCCATGCACATCGCCGATTTCCAGGGGAACCTGGGTCATTTCGACGCTGGCAGAGGCGGATGCGATGACGCTGGGCATGTCGTGTCTCGCCGGCGCCCTCTGTTCAATGAATTCGATGCGCGGATGGTCGATCAGTTGGCCGCAGAGCTGCTTCAGATTAACGACCCTTGCATGGGGGAACAGCAAGCCCGCTTGGGCGTTGAGACCGAGTTCTTGGTGGAGTTCTTGGTCATTTAACAGCCTAAGCCAGTGCCCGGTGAGCGTCGGGCGATAGGCCTCGGGGAAGTAGAGATCATGGATGCGCTCAAGCTTGTGCCGTTCTTCTGCTTTCAGGGCGAGTTGAATCGCACCGCTATGTCGACAGGCCGAGTAATCCCCAAGAGCAGCTAAGGCGTGATGAAACGCCTGAACCCGAAATCCGCCCGCCGGGCTGCCGTCACCCAAGAGGCGACAATGCAGGGCGCTGGCGTCCATTTTCGATCCGCCCTTGGCGACACCTGCTGGGTCGTATAGCCGAACTGAAATATCTAGCTCTGCCAATTGGCGGGCCACCGTGCATCCCGCAACGCCCGCACCGAGGACCCAAATTTCTGATGGGGCCTGGAGCGTCGGACGCTCGCTGGGCCCGCGAAAGAAGCCACATAGGCTGTGCCGCTTAAAGGGGCGCTGGTCCACTTTGTCCATCTCGAAGCCCACCCCCTGCAGCCGTCGGCGCACGTCTCCAGCAGCCGTGAAGGTGGTGATGCTGGTACCCTGTCTCGAGGCTTCGGCAATCCGCTGGAAGATTTCCGGCCGCCACATCTGTGGATTTTTAGAGGGTGTAAAACCGTCGAGAAACCAGGCGTCTACCGGTTGAAGTTGTCGCTGCACAAAGTCCTTAAGGCCCTCCAAAGCCTGCCCGTGATAGACACTAAGCTGGATGCGTCCTTGGGCAAACTGCCTTCGGTGCCAGCCGCGCAAGAGGGGGAGAGGCCGTTCTGCCAGGGCCTGACACATACTGAGGTGGGGCCTCAGTTCAGCCAGACGCTGCCAATCTGCTGGGGCCAGGGGGTGGGCCTCAAAGCTGATGAAATGAAGCTTGCCCTGAGCTGAGGCCAGCACGCGCTCTGTGCAAAGGGCGAAATTTAGTCCGCTGCCAAAGCCCAGCTCTGCAACGGTAAGCCATTGGCCCTTAGGGTCGCCCTGCTCGAATATCCCCGCTGGCCCGAAGAACACCCTGTGGACTTCGCGCTCGCCATCTTCGGCGTAGTAGATGTCATCAAAGTCCTCAGAAAAAGGTGCGTCGCCGCGCCAGGTAATCCGAGCCGGTTCGATAAAGGGGCTACTCACGGGATCAGGGCAGCGTCGTTGCGACGGGGCGCGACGGGTCTTCAATCCAGCCACTCCAAGAGGCTGGGTAAAGGGTCGGCTCGGCAAATCCGGCCACCAGGAGGGCGAGAATGTTATGGGTGGCAGTTATTCCAGAACCGCAATAGCAGACCATGGGATCTCCACCGATGGCTGCAAAGCGTTGGGCGAGATCCTGGGCAGATTTGAAATGCCCCGAACTGTCCAAATTGTCGAGGCAGGGGAGGGAGATGGCGCCCGGTATATGTCCGGCCACCGGGTCTATCGGTTCCTCTTCTCCGGCAAAGCGAGCCCTGGCTCGTGCGTCAATCAGCCGGATGGCGCCTTCAGCATGCAACGTCTCCAGCTGGTGCGTATCCACCCAGCGCGTCAAGGGTTGCCGGGCCTGAAACTGGCTGTGCGCCTTGACGTGGTCGTGAGTTGACAGCGGCCCAGTCCAAGCAGGAAGCCCACCATCTAGCACCGCAACCCGTGGGTGCCCCAGCCAACGCATCATCCACCATGCTCTTGCCGCGATGGTGCCTCCGGCATCGTCATAAACCACCACCTGATCATTATTTAATATGCCTCGGCTGCGCACGGTGTGCAGCCATGCATCTCGTTCAGGGAGCGGATGTCGGCCACCCTGATTTGAGAGCTCGGAGAGGTCCTGCTCAAGAGAGAGGTGACTAGCACCAGGGATGTGGCCCCGGGCAAATGCGCGGGCACCCCAAGTGGAGTCATCAAGGCGCGCTCGACAGTCGAGGATACGCAGCGGGCCGCGTTGTGCGATCAGGTCCGTTAGCTCTTCTGCGCTGATGAGTTGCTGAAAGTTCATGGTCTGCATTTGTCCATTTTAACCCGAAGAAATCTGCCGTTAGCACCTGGGCGCGTTAGCCCGGCGTCTACATTCGATCAGGCACGCGAATGCCCAGCAGGGTCAACCCATCGGCGAGAATACTGGCCGTTTGATGGGATAGGATCAGCCTACGTGTGCGCGCCTCCTGGTCGGCGTTGAGAATAGGGCAGTGCTCGTAAAGTTGGGTAAATCGCCCGGCGAGATCATAGAGATAGCCGCAGAGGTGGTGTGGGTAGCCCTCCTGGCCAACCTGTTCAAGCAGGTCGTGATAATTGGCGATGGCCGCCGCCAGACGACGCTCCGGATCATCTACTGGGACCGTCCGTGCAGGTAAATCATTCGGGTTTATTTCGCCACGGGTAAAAAGGCTTCGGATACGGCTGTGGGCATACTGCAGATAGGGGGCCGTATTGCCCTCAAAGCTCAACATTTGATCCCAGTCGAAGACGTAGTCGCTGGTTCGATTTTTGGAAAGATCGGCATATTTCACCGCGCCGATCCCGATCATGTCGGCCAGGGCGGCGGCTTCGCTATCGTCAATGTCAGGATTTTTGACCTGAACTTCTTTTTCACTCAGTACCAGTGAGGCGCGCTCTACCGCCTCGTCCAGCAAATCCGCCAGTTTTATCAGATCACCCTGTCGGGTTTTAAAGGGTTTGTTGTCCTTGCCCAACATGGTGCCGAACGGCATGTGGGCCAAAACGATCTCCTGGCTTGCGATCCCCGCAGCGCGAGCGACGGCAAAAATTTGCTTAAAGTGCAGCGCCTGGCGAGCATCTACAAAGTAGAGTACCCGATCGGCTCTGAGATCGCCGATTCGGTAGCGCAGCGCCGCAAGGTCAGTGGTGGCATAGAGATAGCCGCCATCGGATTTCTGCACGATGACCGGGAGCGGCTCGTTATCCTTGTTTTTGAAATCGTCCAGGAAGATGCACTTTGCGCCATCCGATAGCTCGATTAACCCGCGCTGAGTAAGCGCGTTCACCGTCGGCGCAAGGTCATCGTTAAAGCTGCTTTCCCCCCGCGCATCGTCGGGGCCTAAATCGATGCCCAGCCGATCATAGAGCTGCTGACAGTGGGAGGCCGATATAGCGATAAAACGCGCCCACTGCTCTAGCGCGGTGGGGCTTCCGCTCTGCAGGTCGACCACCGTCTGTCGGCTGCGGCGCTGAAAATCTTCATCGTCATCAAAACGCGCCTTGGCGAGGCGGTAGAAGGCTTCCAGGTCGGCCAAGGAATTTGAATCCGCAGCCTTATCCTGCATATAGGTGAGTAACATACCGAATTGGGTACCCCAGTCGCCCACATGGTTTTGCCGGATTACCCTATGTCCGAGGCGCTCTAGCACGCGAGCGATGCAGTCTCCAATAATGGTGCTGCGTAAATGCCCTACGTGCATTTCCTTGGCGAGGTTGGGTCCTGAGTAGTCTACAACCACCGTCTGTGGCGTGGCTGTTTGCACCGCTAGGGGTTCTATTTCGGCGAGAAAGCCCTCGTCCAGAGTGATATTGATAAAGCCAGGGCCTGCGATGTCCACGGCTTTGGCGATGCCGTCGAGGTCTAAGGCCGCCACCACCGCCTGTGCGGTCTCTCTTGGGTTGCGACCCGCGCGTTTCGCGGCGGCCATGACCCCGTTGGCCTGATAGTCACCAAATTCGGGTCTGCTAGCATGCTGCAGCAGGGACTCCCCACTCAGGCCAACCTCTTGAAATGCGGCCTGAATTCGCTCTCCAAGCAACGCTTTAATCTTCATCGGATCTTGCTATCCAACTTATCCGTTTAGGGCAAGCAGCTGAGCTGCTCAATCACCTGCCTTAGTCGATGGGTGAAACCTCTTCGGCCTGTAGGCCCTTATCATTGTCGACCACGACGAAGGTGACGTCTTGGCCGTCTCGTAGATTGCCCCGCTGGCCGTCTTTAGCGCCAACGATAGAACGCTGATGTACGAAGATTTCTTCCCCTGAAGCACGAACAATAAAGCCATAGCCCTTGCTTCGATTAAACCATTTTACGGAGCCCTGCTCGGCATGCTCAGAAGCAGGTTTAGGTTTCTCCCTGGCCGGTTCAGGCTTTCGGTTGCGTTCCCGACCACCGCGGTCCGCTGCGCCGCGAGGGGCATCCTTGCCTCGGCTGCGCTTGGATTCTTTGCGTCTTCTGTTGCCCTCACCCCTGGATTTTCGTCGAACGTCGCCACGTTGAGCAAGGCGAGCATTAAACAGGCCGTTGATGATGAGGGTGATGCCAACAAGGGCGGCCAGCGCTAGCGTGCTCCGGTTGCTGAGCTCTGGATCAGAGAAAATGCCGCTGAACAGCTCAATCACGAGGTAGGTCATCAAAAGGGCGCTGGCTACAGCGATAATCAGGGTGCGCATAAAAGTTTGTCGTCGTTAAAGCGTGCGATATTACAGCAAAGCAGGCGGCTCATGACGCTAATTACTGCTTGATCGTGGATAGAATCTCGATGGGTTCTTCAGGCACGCCCGCCATGCCCATGCGGAGGTGGGTATCCACCAACTCAATGGCCTCCACCACATCCTTGCCAGCAATCACTCGACCGAAGACCGTATAGCCCGGCTTATTGCGCTTGGCGTCTAGGAAATCATTATCGTTGACGTTGATAAAAAACTGAGTGTTTCCCGAGTCGGGGTCGTCCAGCCGGGCCATGGCAACGCTGAAGCGCGCGTTGCTTACGCCGTTAAAAGATTCGTTGGCCACGCCGCGCTCGAATGGGCGGTATTCAAGATCCTTGGTATAGCCACCTGCCTGGATCACAAAGCCGGGTATAACGCGGTGAAAGATCAGTCCGTCGTAAAAGGCGTCATCAACCAGAGAAAGAAAGCGTTCAACGTGCAGCGGTGCAAGGTTCTCCAGCAGCTCAATTTCGATCTCGCCCAGAGTGGTGGTGATGAGCACCCGGGGGTTGTCGCTGGCCTGGGTACCAGAACACACCAGTAGCAGGCCGAATAGAAGTCCCAAAACCTGATTGCGTAGTGGCCAGCGCTTGTATTGCATTGGGTTGCTCCTTCTGTTCTCGCGTAATGGTGGTGGCTCGCTAGTCCTCAGTGTCGAGGATTCGCACGTAGCGGGCAACGGTTTCAGCAAAACCGGAGGCTAAGGCATCGCAAATTAACGCATGACCAATCGAGACCTCGAGCAGCCCTGGTAGGCGTCTGAACGGCAGCAGATTTTCTTGGTCTAGGTCATGACCGGCATTTACGCCCACGCCCAGCTCTTGAGCACGCTGGGCAGTCCGCACGTACTGGTCCAACAGCGCTTGGGCACCCGCTATACCCTGGGTCCAAAACGCTTGTGCATAGGGTCCGGTATACAGTTCGATGCGATCAGCGCCGTGGGCCTGAGCGGCGTCGACCAGGGCGGGCTCCGGGTCTAGAAATAGGCTGACGCGAGCGCCAAGGTCCTGGAATAACCCGATGGTGCGCGCCAGCTCAGGGCGTTTTTGGCTCAGGTCCCAGCCGTGGTCTGAGGTCAGCTGATCATCGCTGTCAGGTACCAGCGTGACCTGGTCGGGCTTGGCCTGGGTAACCAGTTCCGAAAAACCCGGGTACCCCCCGGGGTTGGGCCCCGCATTGGGATTACCCTCAATATTGAACTCGATGCCCGGGAAGTCAGAGCGCAGCAGGGCCGATAGGGCCATCACATCCTCAGGCCGAATATGCCGTTGATCTGGGCGCGGGTGGACGGTAATGCCTCGAGCACCAGCGGCTATGGCCACCCGTGCGGCATCGACGACGCTGGGGTGGTGTCCCGGTCGGGCGTTCCGCAGCAGCGCGACTTTATTCAGGTTGACGCTCAGTGCAATCACGGGGCGTGCTGCTCCGACGGGTTGGTCTTGGTTTGGGCTTCATCCTGCTGGGATGATGGATCCGCTGCGGCGTCTTTCTCGGTCAGGGCGCCAATCTTCACCAGGTAGGCAACCATGATGAGGATGTAGAGAAAATTCAGGCCAGTGAGGCCCAGCAGCTTGAACGTGACCCAGGCGTCTAGAGAGAAGGTTTCGACCACCCAGATGTTGATGCCTCCAGACAGCAAAAAACCCACGGCCCACCCGTAGGTAAGCCGGGTCCAGACTGCATCAGGGAGGGTCAACGCGTGGCCGAGCATCTTTTTCAACAGGTGCGTGCGGGCAATCATGTGGGCACCCACCAACACTAGGGTAATCGCCCAGCTGACGATTGTGGGTTTCCATTGAATAAAGGTCTCATCACGAAGGAGCAGGGTCAGCCCGCCAAGAATAAGGGGGGGCCAAAAAATGATTTGCAGTTCACGGCTAATGGTCCGCTTCATCAGTTTCAAAGCTGCGACCTGAACGCAGACCAGGGCCAGCAGGACGCCGGTGGCCAGGAAAATGTCCTTGGTGATGAAGTAGATGGCCACGAAGGCGATCACCGCCGCGAAATCAATCAACTGCTGCATTAAGGGTCTCGGTTCCGACGTTGGGAATAGAAAGAGGCTGACGGACTGGCATTCATAAGGCGGATGCCGCGCAGCGTGTCAACAAAATGCCTGCTGAAGGCACAGGTTAAAGAGCATACACTGATATTGGGAAGTTATGCATCTCTGAGGAAAGTCGTTATGGCTCAGTATCTAAAGATTCACCCTGAAAATCCCCAGCAGCGCTTGATTGATATCGCGGTAACCGCGCTGCAGCGAGGAGAACTGGTGATCTATCCCACCGATACAACCTACGCTATTGCCTGCCAGCTGGGGGATAAGGGGGTCCTTCAGCGCCTGATTTCCCTGCGGCGGCTGGATAGCGGCCATCAATTCACCCTGGCCTGCAAGGACCTGAGCGAACTGGGCAGCTATGCGCGGGTGGAAAATAGCGTTTATCGCCTGCTCAAAAGAAATACCCCGGGGCCTTTTACCTTCCTTCTTCCCGCTACCAAGGAGGTCCCGAAACGCCTGGTGCACCCCAAGAAAAAAATCATCGGCTTACGGGTGCCCGACCACCCTGTCGCTCAGGCCCTTCTCAGCACTATGGGTGAACCGCTATTGACCACCACGTTCAGACTGCCTGGTGAGGCGGAGATGCCCCAAGACGGGGACCAAATCAGAGAGCAAATCGGCAGTCAGGTGGCGGTCGTCATCGATGGCGGACACTGCGGCACTGAATCCTCTACGGTCGTGGACCTGACCGGGCCGGAACAAGTCATCATTCGACAGGGGGTTGGCGAGCTGCACTGATTCTGGGCTGGCGTGTTCTAACCAGCGAGAGAGGGTGAAAACTCTGCCATCATGTTGCCTGACCCTCTATACTCCTCACCTTCAGGGTAAAAGAGGGTGCTCGTTTGAGCGGTAATGATTCGAGTCAGAGGGTGGTCTCCGGGATGAGGCCCACCGGGCGATTACACCTTGGCCACTTACATGGCGTCTTAAAAAACTGGGTTAAGCTCCAATACGAATATGAATGCTTTTTCTTTGTTGCGGATCTGCACGCCTTAACCACGAATTACGAAAGCTCCGAGACCATTGATCAATATAGTCATCAGACGGTGGTGGACTGGCTAGCCGCTGGGGTCAACCCGGGAGCGGCTACCCTCTTTGTGCAAAGCCGCGTGCCTGAGCATGCGGAGCTTCATCTGATCCTGTCGATGATCACGCCCGTATCATGGCTCGAAAGAGTCCCCTCCTTTAAGGACCAACAGCAAAAATTAAGCGACCGAGATTTATCCACCTACGGCTTTCTCGGCTATCCGTTGCTGCAGGCTGCCGACATCCTCATCTACCGCGCTGGATCGGTGCCCGTTGGCGCGGATCAGGTGGCCCACGTTGAGCTGACACGGGAGGTGGCGCGCCGCTTTAACCACGTCTATGGGAGAGAGCCGGGTTTTGAGGAGCAGGCGGAAGCGGCGGTCAAAAAGATGGGCCGCAAGGCAGCTCGGCTGTATGTGGAGCTGCGTCGGGACTATCAGGAACGTGGTGATGCTGAGGCCCTGGAAAGGGCGCGGGCACTGCTGGCGGAGCAACAAAATCTGTCCATAGGGGATCGTGAACGTCTCTTCGGATACTTAGAGGGCAGCGGTCGAATTATCCTGCCGGAGCCCCAATCCCTGCTCACCGCTCAGGCCAAGGTGCCCGGTCTCGATGGGGAAAAGATGTCCAAATCCTATAACAATGTACTGTCCCTTCGAGAGGCGCCAGAGCTTGTAGAGACCAAAATCCGCACGATGCAGACGGATCCCGCCCGCGTGCGGCGATCCGACCCCGGAACGCCAGGGAATTGCCCTGTCTTCGCACTGCACGAGATTTATGCTGATGAAGCCGTTTTGCAGTGGGCGTCTGAGGGGTGCCGTTCTGCCGGCATAGGCTGTGTCGACTGTAAACAACCGCTGATCGACAAAGTGAATGCGGAGCAGGCGGAATTACGCCAGCGTGCACAACAGTTTGAGGAAGATCCGGATTTGGTGAGGGCGGTCATCCAGGAAGGTTCGGAAAAGGCTCGGGCTGCAGCGAGAGAAACGCTGGATGATGTCAAAGAGGCTATTGGCATTCGTTAGGACCAAGGTCATGCTCAGGGGCGACGGCGGCCCTGAGCAGCAATAGAGGAAATCGGATGCAAAACGAAGCGCAGTCAGGAGAAGATCAGCCGGTAGGCGTTCCCAATGGGGCAGGTCGTCTGTCTGCGGCTCGCCAGTACAACAGCCAGACCATCGCCATTGTGGCGGGCACTGAGGTAAGTGAACTGCCCAAAGATCTTTACATTCCGCCAGAGGCACTGGAGGTTTTTCTTGAGACCTTTGAAGGTCCTCTGGATCTCCTGCTATACCTTATTCGGCGACAGAACCTGGATATCTTAGAGGTTCAGGTCTCGGTGATCACCGCACAGTACATCAGCTACATCGAGCTCATGCAGGCGCTGCAGCTTGAGTTGGCGGGAGAGTACCTTCTCATGGCGGCTATGCTTGCGGAGATCAAGTCCCGCATGCTCCTGCCCCGTCCTGGCGGCGAGGAAGAGGAGGACGACCCCAGGTCTGAATTGATCCGCCGGCTTCAGGAATACGAGCAAATCAAGGCAGCTTCTGAGGGTCTTGATGAACTGCCTCGGATGGAGAGAGAAATACACGGTGTTGCCGCCGCCAAACCAACGATAGTTAGACAGCATGCAGAGCCTGACGTTGACTTGCGGGAGGTCCTCATGGCCTTGGCCCAGGTGCTTCGGCGAGCGGAACTGAACGTTCAGCATGAAGTCCAGTTTGAGGCGCTGTCGGTGAGAGATCGCATGAGTCAGATACTGTCTCGGGTTCAGCACGCTCGCGGGTACACAGCCTTCCACGAGCTGTTTGTCGCCTCTGAGGGCAGACGGGGGGTTGTGCTGACCTTTTTGGCGATCATGGAACTTGTACGTGAGCGCATTCTAGATTTCGTGCAGGCCGAGGCCTTTGCGCCGATCCACGTTCGCGCCGGAGAGCGCCATGATGTTGCAGAGGAGATGGGTCTGCAGGGTCGTGAAGTCCACTATGGTGATGAGTCCAGCGGAGAGGAAGGCTAATGACCGATCAGGCCCTTGGGGAGCAACAAATCGAGGCCATCATTGACGCTGCGCTGCTCACGTCCGAGGCGCCGCTCACCGTGGAGCAGATATTTCGGCTGTTCCAGGCAGGGGAGCTGGACGAGGCAGAGGGTAAGAAACAGATTCGCTCTGGCCTAGACGCCTTGGCGGTGGCCTGTGAGGGTCGCGGGGTTACTCTTGAGCAGGTGGCCAGCGGCTATCGGTACCAGACACGACAAGAGCTGAGTCCCTGGATTAGCCGACTCTGGGATGAAAAACCGCCCCGCTATACGCGCGCGCTGCTTGAGACCCTGGCCCTGATCGCCTACCAGCAGCCCGTAACCCGTGGGGATATCGAACAGGTTCGGGGCGTTGCGGTAAGCCAAAATATTATGCGCGTGTTGCTCGAGAGAGAATGGATTCGTGTGGTGGGCCAGCGCGAAACGCCAGGACGCCCCGCTCTCTATGGCACTACCAAGGCCTTTCTGGATTATTTCAATTTGCGCAAATTGGAGGAATTGCCGCCCCTAGCCGAAATCAAGGCCCTGGTCGAGCCGGTGCTGGTAGCAGAAGAACAAGCAGACGAGCACAGTGTTCAAACCTCAGGCGGTAGCGACGACCCGAGCCCAGATGCAGCCCCAGAGGGTCACGGCGTTGCTGGGGAAGAGGCCGTGGGTGCAGCCAACGAAAGCGTCTCATGAGTCGTCCACCCAACGCAGCCGAGGTAGGTGCTGCATCCGAGAAGCTGCAGAAGCTTTTGGCTGCCGCGGGCCGAGGTTCGCGTCGGCAGGTGGAATCTTGGATTGCTGCTGGACGGGTCAGCGTGAACGGTGAGGTTGCCCACCTGGGCCAGCGGGCTACCCTGCACGATCAGGTTGCCATAGATGGGGTCGCTGTCCGGCTCCAGGCCTTAACCAGTCCGCAGTTACTGATTCTGAACAAGGCATCAGGCGTTGTTTGCAGCCATAGCGATCCCGAGGGCGGAGGCACTATCTTCGAAAAATTGCCCAAGCTGGGCGAGGGTCGGTGGATCAGCGTGGGGCGCCTGGATGTACAAACCACGGGCCTCTTGCTGGTGACCAATGACGGTGGTTTAGCCCATCATCTCATGCACCCCTCTACCGGGCTTGATCGTGAGTATGCGGTCCGCGTTAACGCCAAGCTGGAAGACCAGGACGTTGTAAAACTCACCAAGGGCGTTGAGGTGGACGGTGAACGACTACGCTTCTCTGATGTACGTTATTACGATGGCAGCGAGAATAATTTTTGGTACCACGTAGTGTTGCTGGAAGGCAAAAATCGCGAGGTGCGCAGGCTATTCGAAAGTGTGGGTTGTACGGTCAGTCGATTGAAGCGCGTCCGCTATGGGCCGGTTATTTTGCCGTCCTGGCTCACGGTCGGGCAGTGGGCCTCTGTCCAGGATACAGACCTTCGGGCGCTGTATAAGATGCTTAAGCTGCCGCGCCCCGGCCGCCCTGACCAACGGCTGAAACGCTCTCGAGTGGCAAAGACAACTTGCCTGATCCCCTATCCTAAACTGGGTGCGCGCTAGGCCTGGGGCACCCGCTGTAAGTCTTGCTGCCAGGTGCGGGCATCGAGCTGTTGACCCGTAGGGATCGTCAGCACAGGACTGTCGCCTAAACTGCTCATCAACAGCAAAAAGAGCTCCATATGCGCCTCGGGTAGGGGCAGAGAAAGGGGGTCCTCAAGAGGATAGGCTTCCCGGCGCATGGCAGTCCGCGTTGCACCAGGATTTACGCTGAAAACCTGAATCTGGCCATTGGCCTCGGTTTCATCAGCGAGAATTTGGCTCAGCCCTTCAAGGGCGAATTTGGACGCCGCATAGGCTCCCCAATAGGCCCGGCCCTTACGTCCAACGCTGGACGAGGTATGAACGACGACGGCTTTCGGGCCTCGGTGCAGCAGTTCAAAGAGTCCCCGATTCAGCATAAAAACAGCGTTGACGTTGATCTGCATAACCTGTTGCCAGGCCTCTGGCGGATAGTGCTCCAGGGGAACACGTGGCCCCAGGCGCGAGGCGTGATGGACGATCCCGTCCAGGCGCGAAAAGGCCCCGTCGATGGCGTCACCCAGTTTGCTCACGGTGTCCTCGTCGAGGCGCTCCAGGTCGCAGGGGACGATGACCGGCGAAGTTTGCGTATGCTGAGTGATCCAGTCAGAAACCTGCTCAAGTTTGCTGCGGGTTTTGCCCAGCAAGATCACGTTGGCGCCGAAGGAGGCATAGGTTTTGGCGGTGGTGGCGCCCAGGCCGTCACCGGCACCGGTTACCAAGATGGCTTTATCCTTGAGCGCGTCCGGCAGGAAGTCATGGGTCCAGGCGCTGCTGGCGTCAAGCAACTCAGGGTAATGGTCCAGGTGGGACATGTTCTCGGTCATGTCGTGGGTTTGCGTGCATGAATCAAGTAATTCGTGTCCGTATTCTCAACCAGTGCCGCTTGGCGAGTCAGCGGGTTGTAGCGCATGCCGCGGATTTCCACCAGATCAAGTCCCGCTTCGCGGATGGCCGCGGATAGCTCGGAAGGCTTGATGAACTTGCTGTACTCATGGGTGCCTCGGGGCAGGATATTGAGCACGTACTCGGCGCCGAGGATGAGCAGCAGGTAGGCCTTGGGGTTACGGTTGATGGTGGAGAAAAACAGGTCCCCACCGGGCATGGCCAGGTCGGCGCAGGCCTGAACCGTAGCCGGATAGTGGGTGACATGCTCCAGCATTTCGAGACAGGTCACCGTGCGGAATTCGCCCGGATGCCTGACCGCCATCTCTTCAGCCGTAGATTGCTGATAGTTCAATTCAATGCCTGCCTCTAGGGCGTGCAGTTTGGCGACGCCCAATGCTTTTTCGGCCATGTCGATACCCGTCGTGGGTACGCCGAGACGCGCCATGGATTCGGCGAGAATACCGCCTCCGCACCCCACGTCGATGGCAGGCCCCTGGGTTAGGGCGCCTATGTCGCGAATATAGTTGAGGCGGACGGGGTTAATGTCATGGAGGGGCTTAAAGTCGCCATTAGGGTCCCACCAGCGATGGGCGAGGGCGTCGAATTTACTGATTTCCTCTTGGTCCACGTTTTGGGTGGCAGTCATCTTAGTCTTCCTACTGGTTTGATGATTAAGGTATGGGCCCAACGAGGCATCACCCGGCCTGGGCAAGGTTGCGCTGCGCCCGACGCCTCGTCTCCCCTGGTCAAGGGAGCACCGATCCACGGCGACGGCCTGGGGAACTCAATGGGGTCAGGGTCCAGGCGTTCAAGGTCTGGTCCCATCATATCCGTTGGTTCTCTGGTGGCGCCATGGCGTTAGCTCTCAATTGCGGGGGGAACAGGCCGGCGATGGCATCGCTTGGTATCATTGCCCGAGTATAGCGGTCCCGGAGCGCGTGATTAAACCGTCTGTTTTCCCCCCGGGCGCTGGGCAACCGGGCCACCTTTTTCGAGGGCCATATGCTATAATTTCGTGCTTTTTTCAGAAGATTAGAAACGCCTGTTTATGTCAGAAATAACACCCGACGATTCGCGCGATATCCAACCCGTTAACATAGAGGACGAGCTGCGGCAGTCCTATATGGACTACGCCATGAGCGTGATCGTTGGTCGAGCTTTACCAGACGTCAGAGATGGATTGAAACCTGTCCATAAGCGCGTCTTATTCGCCATGAACGAGCTGAACAATACCTTCAACCGGCCCTACGTGAAGTCGGCCAGAGTGGTCGGGGACGTGATTGGTAAGTACCATCCCCACGGCGATACGGCGGTTTACGACACCGTTGTGCGCATGGCTCAAGACTTCTCTATGCGGTACCTGCTGGTGGACGGTCAGGGCAATTTTGGCTCTATTGATGCGGACCCTCCCGCGGCCATGCGCTATACCGAAGTGCGAATGGCGAAAATCGCCGGCGAGCTGCTGGCGGATCTCGACAAAGATACGGTGGACTTCGTCAACAACTACGACGATTCCTTGACCATGCCCGATGTACTGCCTACGCGCATCCCCAACTTGCTGGTCAACGGGAGCTCTGGCATTGCCGTGGGCATGGCAACGAACATTCCGCCCCATAACCTCACTGAAGTGGTGAATGGCTGCCTGGCCATCCTGGATGACCGAGAGATTGGGGTGGATGGGTTGATGGAGCATATCCAGGCACCGGATTTCCCCACCGGCGGCATCATCAATGGCCGAGCAGGCGTGGTGCAGGCCTATCGCACCGGACGCGGGCGCATCTACGTGCGGGGTAAGGCCCATGTGGAGGAGGACAAGGGTGGGCGGGAAAAGATTGTCATCACTGAAATTCCGTTTCAGCTCAACAAGGCCCGGCTGATCGAGAAAATTGCCGAGTTGGTGAAGGAAAAGCGCATCGAGGGCATTACCGAGCTGCGAGATGAATCGGACAAAGACGGTCTGCGCGTGGTGATTGAGGTGCGACGCGGTGACTCTGGGGAAGTGATTCTCAACAATCTTTACAGCCAAACCCAGCTGCAGTCTGTTTTCGGTATCAACTGTGTGGCACTGGTGGAAGGCCAGCCACGACTGCTTAACCTGCGGCAGATGCTTGATGCCTTCCTTCAGCATCGGCAGGAGGTCGTGACTCGGCGAACCGTATACCTGCTCCGTCGAGCCCGCCAGCGGGCCCACATTCTGGAGGGGCAGGCGGTGGCCCTGGCCAATATCGACGCGGTAATCGAGCTGATCCGGCGCTCTCCGTCCGCAGGGGAGGCTCGGCAGGCTCTCATGCAGCAGCGTTTTGAAGCCCAAGCGCTATTTGACCTGCTGGAGCGGGTGGGCAGTGATGCCTGTCGTCCAGAGGGGCTAGGCCCAGACTTTGGTTTTACCGATTCCCTGTATCGCCTTTCAGAGGAACAGGCCCAGGCCATCTTGGAAATACGCCTGCACCGGCTCACCGCCATGGAGCAGAGCAAGCTCATGGAGGACTATCAATCGGTGCTGGATGAGATCGCCGATCTGCTGGATATTTTAGGTTCTCATGAGCGACTGATATCGGTGATCCGCGAGGAGCTGGAAGAGGTCCGAGACAGCTATGGCGATGATCGTCGCACTGAGGTGGTCAGCAGCCAGCAGGATCTGTCCGTGGAGGATCTGATCAATGAAGAGGACCTGGTGGTGACCCTGTCTCATCAGGGCTATGCCAAAACCCAGCCGCTGGATGCCTACCAGGCCCAGCGGCGCGGGGGGCGCGGTAAGGCAGCCACCACGGTCAAAGACGAAGACTTCGTCCAGCACATGCTGGTCGCGAACTCCCATGACACGCTGCTCTGCTTTTCTAACGAAGGTAAGGTTTACTGGCTCAAGGTCTTTCAAATTCCTCAGGGAAGTCGGGGTGCTAAGGGGCGTCCCATGATCAATTTGCTGCCGCTGGAGGCGGACGAACGGATCACCACTGTCTTGCCCATCAAAGCCTATGCCAGCGATCACTTTGTCTTTATGGCCACCGCCAACGGGACGGTGAAGAAGACGCCGCTAGAGCAGTTTTCTCGTCCGCGCCCCAGCGGTCTGATCGCCCTGGACCTGGAGGAGGGGAATACCTTGGTAGGCGCTGCGATTACCGACGGTGGTCGCGAGATATTGCTCTGTTCAAGTGCGGGCAAGGCAACGCGATTTAACGAAAGTGATGTGCGTGCCATGGGTCGTACGGCTAAGGGCGTTCGCGGCATCAAGCTCGGCAACGACCAGCGGGTGATTTCCCTCATCATTCCCGATGACGGTGGCTTCTTGCTCACCGCCAGCGAGCAGGGCTACGGCAAACGCACGCCCATTAGCGATTTCCCGCTGCGCGGGCGTGGGGCCCAGGGGGTGATCGCTATGCAGACCAGCGAACGCAATGGGTCGCTGGTGGGTGCCGTGCAGATTTTCTCCGGCGATGAGCTGATGCTGATTTCCAATTTGGGCACTCTGGTGCGCACGCTGGGTGACGAAGTTTCTGTTTTAGGGCGTAATACTCAGGGTGTTAGGCTCATCGCGCTCAAGGGAGAAGAGCAGTTGATCAGCGTTAGTCGGATCGAGGAGCAAGAGACGGCCGACGATGACGCCGGGTCTGATGACGGGGCCTCTGCCTAAGACAACTTTGGTTAGCGGATACAGGGCAGTACGGCAGTGAGATGTACAAGAAAAAGAGCATGGAGTACGCACCAAAATGAACAGAACCCATAATTTTTCCGCCGGCCCAGCGGCGCTGCCGGAATCGGTACTGGCTCAGGCTGCTGAAGAGATGCTGGATTTTCAGGGCAGCGGAATGTCGGTGATGGAGATGAGCCATCGCAGCAAAATCTTTGTGGAGATCGCCGCCCAGGCTGAGGCAGACCTGCGGGCGCTTATGCACATTTCCGATGACTATCATGTGCTGTTCCTGCAGGGGGGTGCCACCGGGCAATTTGCAGGGATACCTTTGAACCTGACTCACCCCGACGACACCATGGATTTCATAGACACCGGTTCCTGGTCGAAGAAGGCGATCAAGGAAGCGGGCAAGTACTGCCAGGTCAACGTGGCCGCCAGCAGTGCGGAAACCCGGTATGACCATATCCCCGATCCTGCGAGCTGGCAGCTCACCGCCGGAGCCAAGCTGCTGCACGTCTGCTCCAATGAAACCATCGGTGGCGTCCAGTTCAAAGATTTCCCTAGCGGCGGTGCGCCGCTGGTGGCGGATATGTCTTCGGATATTTTGTCGCGCCCAGTTGATGTAAGCCAGTTTGGTCTGATCTATGCCGGCGCACAAAAGAACATTGGGCCTGCAGGCCTCACCGTGGTGATTGTTCGCAAGGACCTTTGCGGCAGCGCGAGAGTTGAGACCCCCACCTTTCTGGATTACGCGATTCAGGCCGAGGCAGATTCCATGTCCAACACTCCGCCAACCTATGGTTGGTACCTGGCAGGCTTGGTGTTCAAGTGGATCAAAGCCAATGGCGGCCTAGAGGGCATCGCTCAACGCAACCAGGCCAAGGCCGACCTGCTCTATCAGGCCATTGATGCCAGCAATTTCTACTCGGCCCCCGTTGCGCCCGAGGCGCGCTCGACTATGAACGTGCCCTTCACGCTGGCCGATTCAGAGCTGGATGCAGAATTCCTGCGCCAGGCCGAGCAACGCGGTATGTTTAACCTGAAAGGACATCGTAGCGTTGGCGGCATGCGAGCAAGCATTTACAACGCGGTATCGATGGCATCTGTAGAGGCCCTGGTGAGCTTTATGAGCGAATTTGAAAATGAGCGCGGATGATGATGCCCTGAGGCCGCTGCGGGAACGCATCGATGCCATAGACGAACAGCTGCTGACCTTGCTCAACGAAAGGGCGCAGTGCGCGCTGGACGTTGGTGAAATCAAACAGCGCCTTAACCCTCAGCATGAGCGGGATGACGAAGAGGCTATTTTTTATCGTCCCGAACGGGTTGCTCAAATCATTGCAAAACTCACGGCGCTCAATCAGGGTCCCATGTCTGATTCGAATATCGCCAGTTTGTTTCGGGAAATCACCTCCTGCTGCCTGAGCATGGAGCAGCCCGTCACCGTGGCCTACTTCGGGCCTGAAGGCACCTACACCGAAGCCGCGACCATCAAGCAGTTCGGCCACTTTATGAATACGTCGGCCATGGCTTCGATTGATGAGGTCTTCCGCGAGGTGGAATCCGGAGCGGCCAATTACGGGGTGGTGCCCGTTGAGAATTCCACCGAGGGCATGGTCAACCACACCTTAGACTGCTTTTTGAGCACCCGGCTGCTAATTTGTGCCGAGGTGGAATTACCCATACACCATGCGCTGATGCGATCGCCCTCAGCCCAGGAACAGGCGCCGGTGGCTCAGATTCTTTCTCATGCCCAGAGCTTGGCCCAGTGCCGGGGCTGGCTGGATCAGCACTATCCGGGGGTCCCCAGAATCGCTGTGGCCAGTAATGCTGAAGCAGCTAAGCAGGCGCAGGCCCAGCCAGAGGTGGCGGCTATTGCTGGCGAGATGGCCGCAGAGCGCTACGGGCTGCGTCTGTTGTCCACCAGCATCGAGGATAACCCGGACAACAAAACGCGATTCTTAGTTATTGGTCGTCAGGTGGTTGGCCCCAGCGGTCAGGACAAAACCTCAATTCTTGTATCGGTGAAAAACGAGCCCGGTGCGTTACTGCGAATACTTGAGCCCTTTCAGCGGTATGACATTAGCCTGAGCCGTATTGAAACCAGGCCAGCCCGCTCCGGTAATTGGTCCTATGTCTTCTTTATCGACTTTGACGGTCACCAGAGCCAGGCCAACGCCCAGGCGGTGATTGAGGCCATCGGCGACCTCGCGCTGGAGGTTCGACCCTTGGGGTCCTACCCCCGAGCCGTGGCGAACCAATGAGCCGGTTTTTGAAAACTGCAGTCCGGAGCACCCTGGGTCCATCGGCCTAGGGTAAACGTCGGGCGATCAAGAATATGCACAATCCTACAACAGTGATTGTCGGTGTCGGTCTGATTGGGGGCTCTCTTGCCCGGGCGCTGCGGACCCGCAACCTGGCCACGGAGATCATCGGTGTCGAGTCCAATGCGGCGTCGGCACGTTGGGCGCTGGATCATGGGTTGGTGGATCGCATCGAAGCGCACATCCCCGACAACGCTGACCTGATCGCCCTTTGCACGCCAAGCGATCAAATTGCTCAATGGGTTATCGACCTGGCCGAGCACCCGGCCACGGTGATCGATGTGGCCAGCGTCAAGGCCCCCATTGTCCAGGTGCTCGATGAGCACCAGCAACGCTTCCCAAGGTTCGTGCCCTGTCACCCAATCAGCGGGTCAGAAAAGAGCGGCCCTGAGGCGGCAACAGAGGACTTATTTAACGCGGCGACGGTGGTGGTGACGCCCGGAGCCGAGACGGATACATTGGTGAAAAGCCAGGTTATCGAGTTTTGGGAGGCTCTGGGCGCATCGGTGCTGGAGATGACGGCCCAAGCCCACGACGAGGCCCTGGCTTTGACTAGCCACCTGCCGCACCTGCTTGCCTTCGCCTATATGCAGCAGGTTGAAGCAGACCACCTGCCCCTCACTGGCGGTGGTTTTCGAGATTTTACGCGGATCGCAGAGGCCAACCCTGAACTGTGGTGGCGCATCTTTGCCCTGAACAAAGCACCTCTGCTAGCCGCCCTCAGCGGTTTTGGTGAGCAAATCGACGCGCTGGCTCAGGCCATTGAGCAAGATGATAGGGCGTCGGGACTGGCCATCATTGCCGAGGCGGCTGGAAGGCGTGAGACCTATGCCAAGCACGACTGACGTCCCGGTGTTGACCATTGATGGCCCTGGCGGGTCCGGAAAGGGCACTATCGCGGCGCAGGTGGCCAGCGCCCTGGGCTGGCATCTGCTAGATTCAGGTGCGCTGTACCGTATTCTCGCGGTGGTCAGCGAGCGCCGCCAGGTGCCTGTGGAGGATGAGCACGGCCTGGTAACGCTGTGCCAAGGTCTGGCCGTGGTGTTTACGGAGGATGGCGTCTTGGTTGACGGCGCGGACCTAAGCCTGGCTATACGTACCGAGGATGCCGGCACCAGGGCGTCCATCGTGGCCGCCATACCCGAGGTTCGCCAGGCTATCCTGTCTATGCAGCGAGATTTTGCCCGCCCCCCCGGCCTGGTTGCAGATGGACGGGATATGGGGACCGTCGTATTTCCCGAAGCGAGGGTAAAAATTTTTCTTGACGCCTCGGCGGAAGCTCGGGCTAACCGACGCTATAACCAGTTGAAAAGCAAAGGTTTGAGTGTTAGTTTGCGCGGCCTTCTTGAGCAGATCCAAGAGCGAGATGCGAGAGATAGAGAACGTGCGGTTGCCCCAATGAAGCCGGCGAACGATGCGGTGATCATCGATAGCACAAGCCTGTCTATCGACGAGGTGTTTGACCAGGTCATGGCGGAAGTTGCGAGCAGGGGTTGAGAAACGTCAGGCCATCTACCCAGAGGGTGGGTCAGGTTGATGAAGCGTTTCTTGACACCAGGCTTTGGCGCATGAGGCAGCTGCGTAAACAGTAACTAACCACGGAGAGTTTCGCCGACACGGCAGGCTCACACAACGCCCCCCGCTGTCCGGCAAACAAGAATATGAGCGAATCATTTGCCGACCTATTCGAAGAAAGCCTACAAACCATTGAAATGTCGCCCGGGTCCATTGTCACCGGAACCGTAGTCGACATCGACGACGACTGGGTCGTTGTCCACGCCGGCCTCAAATCAGAGGGCGTGATCCCCAAGAACCAATTTTTGAACGAAGAGGGTGAATGCACCCTAACCATCGGCGACCAAGTGAAAGTCGCCATGGAAGTTGTTGACGATGGTTTTGGCGAAACCCGCCTGTCTCGAGAGAAGGCGCGCCGCGCTGAGTCCTGGGAGCGCTTAGAAGAAGCCAGCGAGAAGAGTGAGGTTGTTACCGGCATCATCAACGGCAAGGTGAAGGGTGGCTTTACGGTGGATGTGAACGACATCCGAGCATTCCTGCCAGGATCGCTCATTGATATACGGCCGCTGCGCGAGACCGCGCACCTGGAAGGCAAGCCCCTTGAATTTAAAGTGATCAAGCTCGACCAGAAGCGCAATAACGTGGTGGTATCGCGCCGCGCGGTGCTCGAAGAAGAAAATAGCCATGAGCGTGAGGAACTGCTGGCGTCCATGCAGGAAGGCCAAGACGTTAAGGGCATCGTTAAGAATCTGACCGACTATGGCGCCTTTGTTGATCTTGGCGGCGTAGACGGTCTACTGCACATCACCGACATGGCCTGGAAGCGGATTCGCCATCCGAGCGAGATGGTGAACGTAGGCGACGAGGTGAATGTTCGCATTCTCAAGTTCGACCGAGAAAAGAACCGCGTCAGCCTGGGCATCAAGCAGCTAGGCGACGATCCATGGGCTAACATTATCCGCCGCTACCCCGAGGGTGCTCGGGTGATGGCCACCATCACCAACCTAACGGACTACGGTTGCTTTGCGGAGATCGAGGAAGGTGTTGAGGGGCTCGTCCACGTATCGGAAATGGACTGGACCAATAAGAACATTCACCCCTCCAAAGTGGTTTCCGTGGGGGATGAGACAGAAGTCATGGTGCTGGACATTGATGAAGATCGCCGGCGCATCTCGCTGGGTATCAAGCAGTGTCGTCCCAATCCCTGGGAGGAATTCAGCGTGGCCCACGCCAAGAGCGACACCATCGTGGGCAACATCAAGTCCATTACCGACTTCGGAATCTTCATCGGCCTGCAAGGTGGGATCGACGGTTTGGTCCACCTTTCCGATATCTCCTGGAACGAGCCGGGGGAAACTGCCGTGCGACGTTACTCCAAGGGCGAGCAGATCGAGACCATCATTCTCAGCGTTGATCCAGAGCGAGAAAGGATTTCGCTGGGCATCAAGCAGCTCGAGAAAGACCCCTTCTCAGACTTCATCAACGAGCATGATCGGGGTGCCTTGGTGACCGGTAAGGTGGTCGAGGTTCAGCCTAAGGAAGCGAGCCTAGAGCTGGCGGAAGAGGTGATTGGCGTTCTTAAGGCCGCTGAGATCAGCATTGAGCGAGTTGAAGACGCGCGTAACGTCCTGAAAGAGGGCGATGAGATCGAAGTGAAGATTGTCAATATCGACCGCAAGAATCGCGCCATTGGCCTTTCGATCAAGGCCAAGGATATTGAGGAAGAGCGTCAGGCGGTCAAGGATCACCAGAAGCAGGAGACGGATCGCGGCGGTCCCGCGACGTTGGGTGATTTGATCAAGGCTCAAATGCAGCAGGGCTCAGACGAGGACTAGGCGCGGTCCTAGGTTAGCAATGAGCAGCGTGTAGGATGGCTGACACCAGTATGACCAAGTCAGAGCTTATAGAGCGTTTGGTGGATGCTCAGGCCCGTACTCAGGGCCTGCAGCTGACGTCCAAGGATGTGGAGTTAGCGGTAAAGACCATTCTTGAGCAGATGGCTCGAGCGCTTGCTGGCGGCGACCGTATAGAGATACGCGGCTTCGGCAGCTTTTCCCTGCACTATCGGGCACCAAGGATTGGCCGCAACCCCAAGACGGGAGAATCCGTGGGCTTGGCGGGAAAACACGTCCCTCACTTCAAGCCTGGTAAGGAGCTGCGAGACCGGGTCAACCAGGCGCTGCAGCAGGCCCTAGCGGTAAGGGAAGCGGAGCAAACGGCAGGCGAGGGCGGTGAAACGGTCCAGGGCAGCAGTGATCAAAGGGTTTAGTTAAGGACGAGGACAGCAAGGGGCAGGCTGAGGTATGGCTTGGTTAAAAAGGCTACTCATGGTGATCACGGCGCTGGTTGGCTTCGCCCTAGCGGCCCTGGCGGTCAATCAAGAGCAGGTGGCCCTGACCTTCATTGACTGGCAGACCCCTTTCACCTTGAGCATTTTTTGGTGGATGCTGATGGCCCTGGTCAGCGGAATCATTCTGGGATGGTCCTATAACCTGCTGCGGACTATTCCCCTACGCATACGTTTGCGTCAGCAGCGCTCGGAAGTTGCTCGTCTAGAATCAGAAATCTTGAGACTGAAGGAAGACGCCGACAAGGCCGGGCCCTAGGCTGACGCCCGCTTGAGACAGGGCTGCCCCGAAGATCGCAACCAGGGCCTTAGGCTAGCGGAACTCGATAACAGGAGTCCGCTATGTTGACTATCATCCCGAAGCTAGAGCTTATCCCCGTCCTCCCGGCCTGGCCTATCGCACTAACCCAGGGTTGGCTCACCCTATGCCTGCTGGTTCTAACTACCAGCACTCTGCTGCTGAGTCCCGCGCTTGAGGCCGAAGAGAGCATTCAGCCCCAAGCCACGAGCGTAGACATCAATACCGCCAGCGCCGAGGAAATCGCTCAGGCGCTGAATGGCATTGGCCAGCGCAAAGCCCAGGCTATCGTTGATTTCCGAGAACAGGGAGGCCCCTTTCGCTCGGTGGATGAACTGACAGAGGTGCGGGGGATCGGTCCGAGCATTCTGGCACGCAACAAAGAGCGCATTCGGCTCAGCCCACCGCAGCCCCGCTAGTGTGTCGCTATCCGATGCTCTGACCCTGGGTCAGGGCCTTATGGCCGGCACCCACCCTTCTTTTTGCGCGGGGGTAGGGGTACGCTAATATCAATCCAAAAATGGTGGGCATCCCATGGCACGAGGCGCGATAGCTGCCGATTCTGATGGCATCCTAAGCAAGTTAGGGTGCCGATTCGTCCTCGCCATTTCGGTTGCCGCGCTATGGGGCTGCGGCGGCATAAATTTGGACCAGCAGCCCTCATCGACCGTGATCCTCGATGGTCCCTGGATCGTCGAGCCTGGCTTGGAGAGTGCTGAACCACGACGTTACCTGCCTACCGGCGAACCGCCGAAAGACGGTACCCGGGTGATCCGTCCTAAAGTGCAGGCGGGTGGCGGCCCCTTGGCCGCTATGGCCTTCATCACCCACGATTTCCACGTGATCCAGGCAGAACGCCTACTCATCGAGCAAGCGCGTGATTCCATGGGTATTCGGTATGACCCTGGGGTTTACCGTGATATCAGCTGGGGCCAGCGCGAGCGTGGGCTATGGCGGGTTGACGCCGGCTGGCAGGACCGGGACCTGGTGATTCAATCGCGGACCGACGGCATTACCGTGCTGGAACGCTATCGGCTGGTGTCGACAGATCGCCTGACGGTGAACATTCAGGTCCGTGCCAAGGGCGCCGATCTGGACCTGACCAGGCGCTTCCTCCGGCCCCAAAACTAGGTGGGGTGTGCGTTGAGAGAGTCTTGCATTTGGGGCAAGAGCCACTAGAATGGCTGTCTCTTCGAGGTGCCGGATCTCGGACGACATGACTACTCCGCCTTAGCTCAGTTGGTAGAGCAGCTGACTGTTAATCAGCGGGTCGCTGGTTCGAGCCCAGCAGGCGGAGCCAACTTTCTCAGCAGCAGGATGAACGCGATCGGGTAATCGTTGACACGGGTAAGATCCCCGTTCATCAAAGCGAGTCCTTGACTCAAAGAGGCCTCAAAGCGGGCACTCAGGGAAAAGGCGATGATCAAGGTCACGACTGAATACCTAAAAATGGTCATCAAATAGCCAACCCCAGCAAAAGCCAGCATAACGCCAACGCCGAAAATACCGCCGGTCGCCGTCGAGACGCCGACAATGCCTAACAATAATGCCGATGCGTAGCTGACGGATTCTGGAGCTGAGACAACTTTGTCCCAGAATCGAAGTCCGAGTTGGCCGACCTATAGATTGAGGAAATTGGCCATGACTACAGCACCGAAGAGGCCATATATCAGACGGCCCTGATCCTGGTGACCTTCCCCCCAGAACTAGTCCATTCACGAAATGGGGAATTCAGCTTAATGTTCATGCCGCCCGCTCCGCAAATAAGCGGGCCGGCATTCTGCCCAACGGACTGGATGGCGTGATGGGTCAACTCGTAAAGCTCCAACCTCAAGGAAGAGAGGACTAACGTGGCGGTGGCGCATTCGTGCCGCCGCGCTCTCGCTATTTGCACATATAAGGAAGGTGCTGCTGGGTGGCTGGCAACTGGTCTTGAAAACCAGAGGTGTGTAACAGCACGGGGTTCGACTCCTTCGCCTTCCGCCATCTTTGTTGTTTGCTCGGATTACTGGGTGCCGAATCTGGCACCTGATTTCCGCAAAATCCTTTTAGGACTTTTATCCTCGCTGATTCAACATCAGTCTGTTAGAACTGGACTCGGAGATCGCTGCCGGGTTCGTTAAGCAGGTTCGCTCTGGTGCAAGACTATTCGTTGAACAGGAGGGTAGTCAGCGCCAGGAAGGACTCTTTAAGGCCTAAGAGTTTCATCATCCAACAAAGCGAATGCGGCGTGATTCAGCTTTTCCTTTACGGTCAGGTACCCTATTGTGCTTGGAACTGATTCGTGTCCCAGTACACTGCATTTGCAGCTCTATACATTGACCGTAGACGCGTTACCCCCTCTAACACGCTGGTTAAGTGCTTATAGGACCGAAAAACGAGATTTGCGACAACATTAGCGAATCAGAGAATATTTAACCCAATATATGACGTGGTTTAATACAGTGCATTGATTTCGAAGGAATTTTCGATACTTCAAGCGAAATAGCTTCAACCTCGCACGGGTAAAAAAAGGAATTTTATATACACCTCGTCAATTTCGACGTAGAGCGACTTATCATCCATCAGGTTTTCCGCAGAGATGATGAAGGTAAGAAAGTCGTGCCTACCCAAAGCCACGAATACACGAACTTTGATTCGGCTGCGATGGAAGCATTCAAGGCTC
>DKNY01000071.1 GCA_002470275.1 Gammaproteobacteria bacterium UBA7376
CCATGATGTGACGTCACAGGACGCCAAGGTTCGAGTAATTCGACACGCTGCAAAAGCCGGCGGGCAATGGGCGGAACTCGTGTTGAACCGACCCCAACGTAAAAATGCGATTACGGGTCCCCTGGGTGAGGCGCTTGCTCAGACCGTGAACGCCCTCAATGAAGATTCTGCAATTCAGGTTATTTTGCTGCGCGGGGCTGAGGGGGCCTTTTGCTCTGGGCTAGATCTCGAGGCCTTTAATGCCCAGCCCAGCCCGCCTTGGCTGGCGAACTTCCCCAAGGTTTGGCGCGCCGCCCACGAGGCGCTCTTTTGCTGTGAGAAACCCATTGTCGGCGCACTGGAGCGCTACGCGATCAATGGTGGCGCAGCCCTGGCCAGTGCGTGTGACCACCTGTTCATGGGTCGCGAGGCCTTTCTTCAGGTGGGCGAAGTGCAGATTGGCATGGCCGCACCCTATAACCTCGCGTGGTTAACGCTGCGGCACAGCGAGGCGAGCATAGCTCAGGCCTGCCTCCTGGGAGAGCGAATGAAGGCGGATGACATGCTGCGCCTGGGCCTCGCCAGCGAGGTGGTGGACGACGCCCGGGTTGTCTCATCAGCGGTGGCATTGTGTCAGCGGATGGCTGACTTTCCCCCAGGCGCGCCAGCGCGAATAAAAACTGGCCTGCGCGCAAACGTTCGGGAGAGCGCTAGTGAGTGGTTTGATCGCTTTACCGCTCTGGCTACCGGGGGTGCAAGCCCTCCTGGGAAGCCATAGGCGACCCTACCGGCGAGTACCGGCCGACGGGATGCTTTGCGGGAGATTATCCAGCAGACGCTGCCATTCCAGGGTGAACCAGGGGGTGGTTTTCAATTCACTGTCGTCCAGCATCGGTGCTACCGCATCCAGATCCACCCAGCGAAAATCCTGCAGCTCTTCGATATTGATGAGGGGTTCGCCGAGGAAACGGGCTAGGTACACCGAGCACAGTTCCCGCTCACTGCCGCGATCCTCGAAACGTGCCGCATACTGGAACTTGAACATAAAACGCGATTCAACATCAAAGCCCAGTTCCTCCCGGCATCGGCGGGAAACGGCATCCTGAATCTCTTCGCCCACACGCGGATGGGAACAACAGGAATTGGACCAGTAGCCGCCCCAAAGCCGCTTGCCTGCGGCGCGCTGTTGAATCAACAGCTGGTTCTGCTCATTGAAAACAAAGAGAGAAAAGGCTCGGTGAAGCACGCCCTCACCCGCATGGCAGGCGGCCTTATCCAGCTCGCCGATTGCTTGGTCATCAGCGTCGACAAGAATGAGTGGCTCCGAGTCAAAGGAGACAATTTCTGCGCGGGTGTGTTCCATGGCGAAATGGTATCAAATATCTCGCGCTGTCCGCTGCCCGTTATGAACTGAGCTAAACGGGTTCGGCTTTCACTTCAGTTCCACGGTTGTTCCCCTAATCTGAGCCTTCGAATAAGCGGCTAAGGCCTCAGCGGAAGGGAATTGAACATGCAGCCCAAACAGTTGCGCGTTGAGATTGATGGCACCCGGGTCAATGTCTTTGAATACGGTACTCAGGGTGGCCAACAGGTGCTCTTCGTCCACGCCACTGGATTTCACGCCCGTTGCTGGGACCAAGTGGTGTCGCATCTCCCCTCAGAGCTGCATATTTTTGCAGTAGATATGCGAGGTCATGGCCAATCGGAAAACAAGGGCCCCTTTACCTGGCAGCGTCTGGGTCAAGATATTCTCTCTCTAGCAGAGCACCTGGGTCTGCAGAACATCATCGGGGTAGGCCACTCCATGGGTGGTCACTGCATCACGCATGCTGCCGGACATCAGCCCAGGTTGTTTCGAAGGCTTATTCTCGTGGACCCGGTGATCCTGTCGCCGAATCTGTATCAAAACAGCAAGCGCCATCAATATGAGGATGTTTCTGAGCATCCGGTCGCCCGACGCCGCAGTCATTTCGCCTCGGTGCAAGAAATGCATGATCGCTATGTTGATCGAAAGCCCTACAGCCTTTGGCAGCCCCAAGTGTTTATGGACTACTGCACCTATGGCCTGGTGCCGGCACCCTCGGGCACGGGCCTAGCGCTCGCCTGTCCGCCGCACATTGAAGCGTCTATCTACATGGGTAACTTTGATGCAGACCTCTATACGCTAATCCCTAAAATCGAGGTGCCAACCCTCGTGCTTCGTGCCAGGCCTCGTGATGCTTCCTCAAAGGAGATGGATTTTTCTGCGTCGCCAACCTGGCCAGAGCTGGCGGATCAATTCCCTCATGGCCAAGACATAATGTTGCCCGAGCTGACTCACTTTATCCCCATGCAGGATCCCGCCTTAGTCGCAGATTTCATTCGCGTCGCCGCTGAGGATAGTTAGCTTCCTGAGCCTGCCCTCCGTAGCGTCTGGGTCCAATGGAGCCAGCATCCTGTAGGCAAAGGGGTTAACATAGGGGGCTAATTCACCGTGCCGCAGTGACCCATGTCGGAAAGCCAAGACAACGCAACTTTTTCCTTTGTCGAGATGGAACATCAGATTCTAAACCTCTGGCAGGAAACGGGTGCCTTCCAGCAATCGCTGGAGAAAACAAAGGGGAAGCAACCCTATATCTTCTACGACGGCCCTCCCTTTGCGACGGGCCTACCGCACCATGGACACCTGGTCGCCAGCACCATTAAGGATATAGTTCCTCGCTACTGGACCATGAAGGGCCGCTACGTGATGCGTCGTTTTGGCTGGGACTGTCACGGCCTGCCTATCGAGCACGAGATCGATAAACAACTTGGGATGTCAGCCCAAGAGGCCGTCGCAAAGCTTGGCGTCGCTGGCTACAACGATGAATGTCGAGCCATTGTTCAGCGCTACGTTGCCGAATGGCGACACACCATTACCCGAATTGGCCGCTGGATCGACTTTGATCATGACTACAAAACCATGGACGCCTGGTATATGGAGTCGGTTTGGTGGGTCTTTAAGCAGCTTTGGGATAAGGGTCTCATCTACCAGGGCGTCAAGGTGGTGCCTGTGTCTACGGCCTTGGGTACCCCGCTTGCTAACTTTGAGGCTACGTCCAATTATCAGGATGTTCAGGATCCTGCGGTCACGGTATTACTCAAGCTGGCAGACGCTGATGCGTATTTGGCGATATGGACGACGACCCCCTGGACGCTGCCGTCAAACCTAGCGGTCTGTGTGGGAGACGATATCACCTATCAGCTGGTGGAGGACGCTGAACGAGGGATTAACATTTATCTCGCCCAGGAGCGAGTGACTGCTTACTTCGGGGACCAGGCCACGGTGATCGAGACCTGTCAGGGTCGGGATTTAGTCGGCCGGCGATACCACCCTATTTTTGATTATTTCGCCGATCAGGCTGAGCTTGGGGCCTTTGTGGTGGTGAGCGACGCCTACGTCACCACGGAAAGCGGCACCGGGCTGGTGCACCAAGCCCCGGCATTCGGCGAGGACGATTATCGCGTACTCAGGGCTCACAATATTGAGGCTTTCGCCTGTCCGGTATCCCTGCACGGTGAATTTACTGATGAGGTGACCGATTTCGTTGGGCGCCATGTCAAAGCGGCCGACAAAGAAATCATCGCGCATTTGAAGGCATCCGGGGCACTCTATCGTCAGGACGTAATTCAGCACAGCTATCCCTATTGCTATCGTTCGGATACGCCCCTGATCTATCGGGCGATTCCTTCTTGGTACGTGGCGGTAACCCAGATCAAGGATCGGCTCCTGGCGGCCAACGAACAGATCAACTGGGTGCCAGAACACATCAAGAAAGGCCGCTTTGGGCATTGGCTTGATGGTGCCATTGATTGGGCAGTTTCGCGCAATCGGGTTTGGGGTACTCCGCTTCCTGTCTGGATTAACGACGTGACCGGCAAGGCTCTTTGTGTCGGGTCCGTAGACGAGCTGGCGGAGCTTAGTGGGGTACGCATAACCGACCTGCACCGAGAAAATGTCGATCCCATTAGCTTTTCTCTCGACGGCGAAGAGGGGACCTACCAGCGTATCGAGGAAGTTTTGGATTGCTGGTTTGAGTCCGGTTCTATGCCTTACGCCCAGCTGCACTACCCCTTCGAAAATGAACAGCTGTTTGAAGCCGGCTTCCCGGCGGAATTCATTGCGGAGGGCCTTGACCAAACGCGCGGCTGGTTTTACACCCTTACGGTGCTGGGCGCAGCGCTGTTCGACAAACCGGCCTTTCGGAATGTGATCGTCAACGGCATGGTTATGGCTGAGGACGGGAAAAAGATGTCCAAAAGCCTGCGCAACTACACTCCTCCAGATGAGTTGATGGAAAGTTATGGCGCCGATGCGCTGCGCCTCTATGCGATCAATTCGGGGCTAATGCGCGGCGAGGAGCAGCGTTTCGCTGACAGCGGCGTGCGCGATATGGTCCGGCGGGCCTTGCTCCCCTGGTATAACGCCTTTTCCTTTTTACGAACCTACGCGGCCATCGACGGGTGGTCACCCGATAAAGGCCAGCATCACGGCAACAATATTCTGGATCATTGGATCCGCTCACGTCTGCAAACCCTAAAGGCGAATGTCGCCACTGAGATGGAGGCTTATCGGCTGTACAACGTGGTGCCCCAGCTCTTCTCCTTTATTGAGGATTTGACTAACTGGTACATCCGTCTGAATCGAGGGCGGTTTTGGGGAGAGGGGATCAGCGCCGACAAAATAGCTGCCTACAGCACGCTTTACGATGTGCTGCTAGAGCTGTCGAAGCTCATGGCGCCCTTTGCTCCCTTTCTGTCTGAGCACCTCTATCAGTCGCTGGAAGCCCTAGCCGGACGCCAGCCATCGCCGGCTTCCGTGCATCACTGTGACTATCCGGAGGCGGAGCCCGCGCACAGTCAACCTGCCCTAGAAACGGCCGTAGATCGAATGCAGCAGGTCATTCTCTTGGGCAGGCAGCGACGCGAGGAGGTGAAAATTGGTCTGCGAACGCCCTTGGCGAAGATGACCATCGTGCATCGTGATGGTGCGCTGCTGGAGGAAATGGGTCGGCTGGAAGGTTACCTTCTCGAGGAGTTGAATGTTCAGCAAGTCAGCTACAGCGCCAATGAAGCCGCCTTCATTGAACTGGTGGCCAAGCCTAACTTTCCCCTATTGGGCAGGCGTCTGGGCAAGAAAATGAAGCCCTTTGGACAACGCATCAACGCCCTGAGCCCACAGGAGATTGCCCTGCTTCAGGAGACGGGTGCCCTGACCCTTGAGGTGGATGGCGTGAGCGAGACCTTTGACCAGGTTGAAATCCAGGTGCAGCAGCAGGCTCGGGCGGGGACCAATACGGTGTCGAATAATCAGATAAGCCTGGATTTAGATACGACGTTGACCCCAGCGCTTATCCGAGGCGGCTATGCGCGAGAGGTTGTAAATCGCATTCAGCGGGAGCGAAAAGAGCGTGGTTTTGACGTAGCGGATCGAATCCACGTGAGCTACCAAGCCGAGGGCGATCTGGCCTTAGCCATCTCCGAGCATTTGAGCTACATCATGGGCGAAACCCTGAGCCTAGATATGCAGGCGTCAGGTCTTGCTGCGGGGACGCAGGCGCAGGTCGATGGGCTTGCACTGTCCTTTGACTTGGTGCGGGTTCCAGAGGGCGCACAATCCCGCAAATGAGGTGGTTGGATGAAATATACCTTCGAACCGACGGGCGCTAACGCCCAGACCAATCACCTGGGGAGCTATCGACGGCGACTGCCCGTGAGCTTAGAGCGTATGTATGAAAATGCGCTGGATTGGGCGCATCTACCCCATGTTCATGCCTCTACTTTTGACACCATCACGTGTACCGAATCGGGTGCCTGGGGCTGGCGGGCGACGGTGACCAGCGGGGATGAGGACACAGAGATAGAGCTGCTGTTGGACCGCCAGGCCAGGCGCTGGATCACCCGCACCAAATCGGGGCAAAACGTCGGCGCGGAGATTTGGACTCAGGTTTTTCAGGTGGAATCTCGCGTGCTGGATATCACCGTTGATTTTTTTGTGCCCGATATCCCGGCCTCGGATCGCCTCTCGCTGGGCAAGGCATACGCAGCGGTCTACGAGCGGCTTTATGATGAGGATGTGGCGCTGATGAGTGAGCGTCAGCGTCAGCTCGACAGGCGCCTAGAAGGGCGGTCAACGGATCAAAGCCTAAGCATTGAAAATCCGTCCCGGCTGCCCTTGCCCCATGCCTTCAGCCTGGGGGGACGCGACTACCTGCTACATCAACAAGACCAGGCCTGGCTGATCTATCCGGCTCGGTGTCCACACCAACTCGGGCCCCTGGACGCGCTCCCGCTCGTGGATGGGCAGGTAACCTGTCCTTGGCACGGCTATGTTTTTGATGTGCGAAGCGGCCGCTGCGTCAGCGGCGCCACGTGTCACCTGGGTCCAATGCCTACGGTAACTGAACACTCGGATGGACTCGTTGTCAGTTGGGCATTGCCCGTTAATCCCCGGTAAAGTTCGCGTCTTCCTTGGTTTGGCGAGTTGAGAGCGCCAGCTTGCGGTCTGATGTCCCTGCGCTCATTAGGTTTTGATCGCTGTCCATATGCATGATGGCGTGGCCTAAGGGATTGGAAAGCTGGTTGATGGATTGTTTGATCATCTGCGCCGCAACGGGCGGTTTAGCAGCGTAGTCAGCCGCCACGGCATAGGCCGTCGGCAGCAGTTCTGGGTCCGCTACCAAACGATCTAAGATGCCCCAATCCAAAAGCGTCTTGGCGTCCAGGCGCTCGGCCCCAATGACCAGACGTTTGCTGCGGGCAGGCCCCACCAAGGCGGTGATGATTGGGAGGCTCTTCCAGCTCAGATTGATGCCCAAATCAACCTCAGGATATTGCATAAAGCAGGATTCGCCACCGATACGCAGGTCGCAGGCTGTGGCAACGCAGGCCCCGCCTCCCATGGCTGCCCCGCGCCAGGCGGCGATGGTAATTTGATCCATCTCTAGAATGGCCTCAATGGCTCGCTGGCCGATACGTGCGTTGCGCCGTCTCTGAACCAAGGGCAGGTCGGGCCGCGGTCTATCGTCTAAATCCGCGCCGGAGGAAAAGTGGGGTCCCTCCCCAGTCACGACCACCACGCGAACATCGGGTTCATCCCTAAACAGCAGTGCCGCACGTTCGAGTTCTGCCAGATGCTCAACACTTAAGGCGTTGGCCTTGGTTGGGCGCGCCATGGTGATGGTCGCGATGGGGCCATCTGCGGTAACGCCCAGGTGCTGGAAGGGTTGCTTGGGGTCGGATCCAATCATGAGCGCAGTGTAGCGCTGCAACGGGCTAATTTGGAGGCAAAAAAAACGGAGGCCAGAGGCCTCCGTTTCGAGAGAAAGAGAGACATCCGAGGAGGGGAGGGGAGAGGAGGTTCGGATGTCTCTCAAGTACCGGCG
>DKNY01000057.1 GCA_002470275.1 Gammaproteobacteria bacterium UBA7376
CCGCTCACGGCGCCAGAGTCCTCGAACCGATAAACCTGCCCATACTCGGCGAGGCGCAGGGGCAGATCACGGTAACTTCGTGGTTCAGCGTCGAAAATTTTATGGTGATGAGGGCAGTTCATGGGCCGCAGACGATAGGCTTCCTTGACTGCCGGCACTTCCTGGCCCGCCTCGTCATTCGTATCCGATTGCTCGAGCAGCTCCATGGGCGGATACATGTCTTCCGCATAGTAGGGCAGGTGGCCGGTTGTATGGTAAAGGGATTCTTTCGCCAGGTGCGGGGTGGCCACCCGCTGATAGCCAGCCCTGAACTCTAGCTCCTTAGCAAGCGCCTCCAGCTCGTCGCGAATGATCGTGCCGTTAGGGAGCCACAGGGGTAAACCCTTCCCGATATCGTTATCGATGGTAAAGATGCCTAGCTCCCGGCCCAACTTCTTGTGATCTCGTGCCAGCGCCTCTTCATAGGCTGCCACGTGGGCGTCCAGAGTATCTTTATCGAGAAAGGCCCACGCATAAATCCGACTCATCATCACGTTATCGGAATTGCCCCGCCAATAAGCGCCAGCCACGCTGCGAAGCTTGAAGGCATCTCGAGGAATGTCCTTCGTGGTCGCCACGTGTGGCCCCTCGCACATATCTACGAAGGGACCGTTCCGATAAAAGGACAGCCCTTCCAACCCGAGCTTTTCGATCAACTCAGAGCCATATTCCTGTTTATAGGGCTCGCCCATTTCCTGAATACGAGCTAAGGCGTCTGCGGCGGACAGGTCTTCTCGGTCGAAGCGTTGACCCTTTTTTAGAATCTTCTTCATGCGTCGGGTCAGCTCAGGAAAATCCTCGTCAGTAATCGGGTCCGAGAGAATAAAGTCATAATAGAAACCGTCTTTTATGGGCGGACCAAACCCCAGGGTGCTTCCGGGACGCATTTCCAGGACGGCCTGGGCCATGACATGAGCAAGGCTGTGCCTGACCTTATAAAGGTCGTCTTGCTGCTCGACCTCACCACTATGCTCTAAGCTGGCCATTATCTTTTGTTTTCCCCAATCGGTTGTTGATGCGAAGTCCCGACAGCCGTCAGCCCCCGCGCAGAATACTAATGCCTAGTTTGAAAGCAAACTAGGGATACGTCATGGTTGCCTTCGCGATTCATGGGAGCCCACCTGCAAATGATCGAAATGAGTACGCTACCGGCCCTGCCAGGCCCCCATGCGCTCTTGATGCTGGGGTTGACCGGCTTGGCCCTGGTGCTGTTTAGCCAGGAAAAAATCCAGCTAGAGCTTAGCGCCCTGGGTATCTTCGTGGTGATTGTTCTGACCTTCGCGCTTTTCCCCCTCAACGATATTGATCCCCATGACTTTTTCTTTGGCTTCGCGCATGAAGCGTTGATCAGCGTTTGTGCCCTCATGATCCTCGGTCAGGGACTCGTGCAGACTGGAGCCCTCGAACCCGTGGGCCGCTCGCTGGGCTACCTGTGGGAAAGGGCGCCAGCGCTATCGCTGCTGCTCACGCTGGCGGTAGGCGCCCTGCTATCCGCCTTCGTGAATAACACCCCCATCGTCGTCTTGCTGCTGCCCATCCTAATTTCTGTCTCCTTACGCAGCAACCAACCCCCAAGCAAGGTTCTGTTGCCGATGGGGCTTGCCACTCTGCTTGGCGGCATGGCCACGACCATTGGCACCTCAACTAACCTGCTTGTCGTCAGCCTGGCTCAAGAGCAGGGGCTGCGGGCCCTGGGCATGTTTGATTTTGCCCTACCCGCCGTGATCGCAGGTGCCGTTGGCATTCTTTACCTCTGGCTCATTGCGCCGTTGCTGCTGCCACAACGGGAAAGCGCCCTCAGCGATGACTCGCCCCGGTTGTTTGAGGCGCGGCTGCACCTGACCGAAGAGAGTTTGAACAGCTTCGAGACCCTGGCAGAGCTTAGGACTATTGCGGGTAGCGACATTGGCATTCGGCGAGTGCTGCGCGGCACGACGCCAATTGTGCCGCTCCCCGATCTGCAGCTGCAGGTAGGCGATCAACTCACTCTGGTGGATACCCCCACGAATCTCTCCCAGCATGCCAATGCGCTCCAGGCAGAACTCTATGAGGAGACTCCCAGCGAGGAGGAATCTGGTGACCAAGTCCTGGCCGAGATTGCGATTCCCGAAGGGTCAAAGCTGGTTCAAACTAACCTCAGCGAGGCGCACTTCTTTCAACAGCATCAGCTTCTGGTGCTCGCCCTGCACCGCAGCGGCCGAGAAATTTGGCAGGCGGGGATAAAAATCCAGAACATTGAGCTCCGGGCCGGCGATGTGCTGCTTGTCCAGGGTAGCCGCAGGAGGCTTAGGGAACTCAAAACCGAAACCACGTTGTTGGTGCTGGACAGCAATATCACCCTGCCTCGAACCGATAAGGCGCCTCTCGCCTTGGGCATTGTGCTGCTCGCCATTGGAGCCGCCGCCTTGGCAATCTTACCCATCGCCGTGGCCGGACTCCTTGGCGTCTGCCTGCTCTTGATCACCCGATGCCTGAGCATTGGTGCAGCCGTGCGTGCCATCAGCCCGGCGATTTACTTCGTTGTGGCGGCCAGCCTGGCGCTGGGCATGGCGCTGCAGCAGACCGGAGCCACCGCCTATCTAACCCAGCTCTTTCTCTACATCACACAGGGCGCGAGTCCAGGCATCACTCTGGCCGCGCTAATGCTGTTGCTGGCCCTCTTGACCAATGTTGTCTCCAACAATGCGGCAGCGGTCATTGGAACACCGATCGCCATTGGCATTGCCGACGCTCTGTCACTACCGGCGGAGCCCTTTGTGCTGGCGGTTTTATTCGGCGCCAACCTGAGCTACGCCACGCCGATGGCCTATAAGACCAACCTCCTGGTCATGAGCGCGGGGAACTATCGCTTCAGCGACTTTCTCAGGGTTGGGTTACCGCTGCTGCTGCTCATGTGGTTAGTCCTATCCGCCCTGCTTGTGGCCCTCTACCTTTAACCTACAGAGGCTTGATATGAAGACGCGCCCCAGCCTGCTTAGCCTGACCCTGTTGCTGCTGAGTATCCACGCTCACCCCACGCTTCAGACCCAACCCAACATTCTGCTCCTCGTTGCCGAAGACCTCAGCCCCAGGGTAGGCGCCTTTGGTGATCAGGTCGCCAAGACGCCGAATATCGATGATCTTGCAAATCGTGGCCTGCGTTTAAAGCGCGTTTTCACCGCTGCCGGAGTTTGCGCACCGAGCCGGGCAGCGCTCCTGATGGGAGAACACTCCATCCGTCTCGGCGCCCAGCATATGCGCACCAGTACGGGCCCCCTCGGGCCCTACCTCGCCCAGCCTGCCACTGCCGCGCGGGCCTTCCCCGAGCTGCTGCGCGAAGCGGGTTACTTCACCTTTACCGATACCAAGCTGGACTATCAGTTCAGCGGTATCGGAGCGGGCACAGGGCCGATAACCATCTGGGATTTAGAGGGGATAAACCCGTTGGCCGACGCGGACCAGCCCTGGTCAAAAAGCCGCCCGGGGCAACCGTTCTTCGGACTCATTAATTTTCTTCAGACCCATGAGAGCGGCGTTATGCGTCCATCCGGCCAGGCCTATGGTGCGGGCCATGAGGCGACCCAGGCTTTCCGCCAACGCGCAGGCCTGGTCGCTGCGCCCGTCACGGATCCCGCCCAGGTTGCGCTTCCCCCCTACTATCCCGACCTCCCGGGGGTACGGTCTGACCTGGCGCGCCATTACGACAACATCCATGCGATGGACAGCCAGGTGGGTCGAATCCTAACCCTGCTGGAGCAGGGTGGACTGTCCGAATCCACCATCATCATCTGGACCACAGACCACGGGGACGGTTTGCCCAGGGCAAAGCGCGAGCTATTTGATAGCGGCATTCATGTCCCCATGGTGGTGTACATTCCACCAGCGCTCCGACCCCAGTTCGACATCCCCCAGGCCGGGGCAGCCTCTGAGTCTCTGATCAGCTTCGTGGACCTTGCCCCAACGATACTGAACCTTGCCGGCATCACGCCGCCGAACACTCTCAAAGGCCGAAATTTCCTATCCAATGATCAGCCCAACAGGCGCTTTATCTTTGCTTCTCGAGATCGCATTGATGAAGTAGTGGATCGACAGCGGGCTGCTCGCAACCACCGCTACAAGCTTATTCGCAGCTTTTATCCTCAGGTGCCTGGCGGGCACCGCCTGGCCTATCGCGATAACCTAGATATGGTGCGCGCCTGGCGTCAGGCTTATGAGGAGGGCGCTCTAAATACGGTGCAGGAAAGCTGGTTCCAGCCCGTACCGCCGGAGCGTCTGTTCGACCTAGAGCAGGACCCCTGGGAGATTCATGATCTTCTCCAGCACGGGCAATTGACCCTCGAACAGGAACAGAATCTCCAGCAACTCCGAATCGCCTTGAACACCTTTATTGCAGCCGGGGACCTGGGCGCGCTGCCCGAGGCCGAACTCAGATCGCGCTACCTGGTCCAGGGAGAGCTGCCGCTGACCCCCGCCCCGCTGATTGCCTGGCGACAGGGCCAGGCCACGCTTTCTAGCGAGGTCTCCGCCAGCATTGCTTTCCGGGTTTCCCCTAGCGAAGCATGGCGACTATATACAGGGCCGGTAGCGGCCACCTGGATCGAGGCGAAGGCTATCCGCTATGGCTGGCGAGAGAGCCCCTCACGGATCAGCGCGCCGGGCGCACCCGACGGCTCGGCTACCACCCCCTCAGAAATGCGTGCATTATCGACCGGCGGAACCCAGGAGAACTGAGATGATTGACTGTCTTTATTGGCCGACGCCAAATGGCTGGAAGGTGACCATCATGCTGGAAGAATGCGGCCTGGATTACCGCATCGTCCCCATCGACATTGGCGCCGGCGATCAGTTTACCGAGGACTTTCTCCGCGTCAGCCCTAATAACCGCATGCCGGCCATCATCGATCATGCGCCCTTGGGGGGCGGAGCCCCCCTGGGCCTATTTGAATCCGGCGCCATCCTAGAATACTTGGCCGATAAAAGTGGGCGCTTCCTGCCCTCCCAGGGGCCACAGCGATACCAGGTTTTACAGTGGGTGCATTGGCAGATGGCGAATCTCGGCCCCATGATGGGCAATGCCAATCACTTCAAGAACTATGCTCGAAACATCGCCGACAACCCCGAGCACCTAACCTATGCCGTTAACCGCTTTAGCGGAGAGGTTGATCGCCTAGCGGGCGTTATGGATGCACAGCTCTCGGTGAATACCTACCTTGCGGGTGAGGCCTACAGCATCGCAGACATCATCACCTGGCCCTGGGCTTTTTTACTCAAGAGAATCAACAATGAGAATATGTGGACGACGTTCCCTGACCTGAAGCGCTGGATCGACCTGGTGGGGTCAAGAGAAGCCGTGGAGGTGGGGAGGAAGGTCGGCGCGGAACTCGGCAAGCAAGAACGCACTGAAGCTGAAAATCAGCGTAGGCGCGAGACGCTGTTCAACCAGACCCATGAAAAGGTCCGCCTAGCTCGAGCGGCCGCTGCCAAGGCAAATTCAGGGAAAAAATAGGCTGCCGGAGCACTTTTCAGGACCTTTTAGCAATTTAGCGATAACAATCCTTGAGCCTCCCCTCCGCAGCAGTAGACTGGACTTGTAATCAGTTCGATGGGTGCCATGGCGAAAAGCGATAATTCAGGATCGAAAAGTTCCGGCTCTGGGAGTACTGGATCCAGGAAGAGTCGACGTCCGGCAAAGAACCACCCGTGGAAGCTGGGCCTATCCGGACCGGTTTCCTATGCCGCTAAGGGCTCCGGCAATTGGCGCGGTTTTTATCGACCGCCGGAGGCAGCTGAACCGGTTAAAACTCTAAGCCCTGCAGAGATCGAGCTTCTAGGCCTGAAGCTTGTTATTCCAGTCGCGGAGATCATGGAGGCGCGACGCATGTGCCAACAGCTTCATCCGGACCGAGGCGGGGACCCAGAGGCCTTTCAGTTTTGGAAAGAAAAACTCGACCGGCTGAAGCGTCGGGTTCGTCGCTAACGCGCTGCCGCGAAGCGGTAGGCCAAGAACAGGGACGAAGACAAAAACAAGGGGAGATAGGCGTGTCTGAGTCTGAAACCGGATCAGGATACCGCAACTATGCGTTAGGCCTGCTGTTTGTTGGCTATGTGGTCAACTTTGTAGACAGATCCATATTGTCGATCTTGCTAGAGCCCATCAAGCTTGAGCTGGCGCTGAGCGATACACAGCTTGGGCTGCTTGGCGGCCTGGCCTTCGCCCTTTTCTACACCTTCTTAGGGATTCCCATTGCCGCCCTCGCCGATCGCCGGAATCGGGTCAAAATCCTAGCCATATCCATGATTATTTGGAGCGCCATGACCGCTCTTTGCGGTCTAGCAACCAACTTCATCACGCTATTGCTCGCACGTATTGGGGTTGGGGTCGGTGAAGCCGGTGCCAGTCCGCCGAGTCATTCTCTGATATCGGACTATTTTCCCATCGAAACCCGAGCCACGGCACTCTCAATCTATGCCCTTGGCATTCCCTTTGGCACCATGATCGGCAATGCTGTAGGCGGGTGGGGTGCCGATACCCTGGGTTGGCGGACCACTTTTTTCTTAGTGGGCCTGCCGGGTATTCTGGTCGCCTGCGTGATCTGGTTTACCCTGCGTGAGCCGCCTCGGGGCATGTCTGATCCAAAGCGTATTCAGTCCGCAGCCCAGACTGAAAAGCCCCCCGAACCTGATCAAGGTGAAGCCCCTCAGGTTCAGGAGGTCTTAAAATTCCTCTGGGCTAAGACCTCCTTTAGGCATCTTGCCTTTGCGGCAGGCCTGCATGCCTTTGTAAGCTATGGCGCCCTAACCTGGAACGCCCCCTTCTTCATCCGTATTCATGAAATGAGCGCTACAGAGGTTGGATTGGTACTCGCCCTGGTATCCGGTATTGGCGCCATTGGCACCTTTGGCGGCGGCTACCTAAGCGACCTGCTGTCCCGCAGAACCGGAGATAAGCGCTGGTATTTCTGGCTGCCCGGTTTGGCAACGCTGATCATGGTGCCCTTCCAGCTCACCACCTATCTCTATGGTGGGCTCTGGGCTGTCATCGCGAGCCTAGGGGTGATCCAGATTTTGGGAAGCATGTACCTTGGGCCCTCTTTTGCCATGACCCAGGCGCTCGTCTCCCTTCGCATGCGCGCCGTTGCCTCCGCTATTTTGCTCTTTGTGCTCAATCTGATTGGCATGGGGCTTGGGCCTTATTTCGTAGGCATTGCCAGTGATTTGCTTGAACCAACCTATGGGCTCATGTCGCTTCGCTACGCGCTGTGCCTAGCGGTGATGGTGAATTTGTGGGCCGCAGCGCACTACTTCGTTGGCGCCCGGACCATGCGCGGTGATCTTTACGATACCGAACTGATGAACGAGCGTCTGGCGACCCGAGCTTCCTAGAACTTCAGTACCGCCTGAGCAGCCGACCGTGCTCGATAGCGATCATCCCAGGCGCGAATGCCGGGGTGATCGCCTAGCACATCCACCTTGCCAAATCGCGCGAATTGAAGCGCAGACTGGAGGGTACAATCCGCCACGGAAACACGATGACCCGCTAGCAGGTCCCTGCCGTCAGCGAGCAGCGTCTCGACGTAGTCCAGGGCACGCGGCAGACCGGCCTCAATCTTGGCGGCTTCCTCTGGGTCTGGCTTGAGGCCAAGAGGGGAATTGACGGCATGGACATAACGCCCCAGCGGGTTCGCCAGCCGCAACTCAATCACCCGCTCCATGTCCCTCATCAACGCAGCCTCGAGCAGATCGGTTCCCTGCAGGTTGTCCTCAGGGAACAGAGCCTCCAGATGATAAATAATGCTCAGAGATTCGATCAGATAGCGCCCGTCCTCAAACTCCAGCACTGGGATTGCCCCAAACGGGTTTCTCGCCAGGTGTTCGGGCGCATTCTGTTCTCCCTTTAGGGTGTTTACCCTGACCTGCTCAATGTTCATCGTGGCACCCAACGCCTCTCGTTCAGCGACGTAGAGCATTACCTTTGTCGGATTCGGTGCGGCAGGCACGACATATAGCTTCATCACATTCCCCTCTTCTCGGTGGCAGAACCCTAACAACCCTCGTGACCCTGGTTCAACCAAAACCGCAGGTGTCCTTAGTCGCTGAACACCGCCGCCTGTCCTGAACCGTTGGCATGTGGCGAGGGTCCATCGAAATACTGAAGCCTCCGAAACGGAGCATGCTCATGACAGCCACTCAAGCCCAATCTGCTCAGGCCATCGCCACCTTCGTCAGCAACTTTCACCATGACCTGACTCGATGGTTTAGTGGTGCCGATGAAGGCGAGGCCACCTGGAACGCTCTGGTTAACGCCTGTCCTGACAACATGACGTTAATCTATCCCAGTGGTGCTCAGCTCAGCGGCAGAGCATTTTTGGAAGAGCTGGCGTCCAGCAAACGCAACAACGGGGACTTTGTGGCCTCTGCCACCGAGATACGGGTTCTTCACGCAGAAAAAGATCTTGGTGTTGTCGCCTACCAGGAGCTACAGCAGGGGGCGGAGGCCTCTCAACGAAGCAATCTACGCAGCGCCCTAGCCCTAGTGCGACGAGGCGAGCAGGGTTGGCATTGGGACTATATCCAAGAAACCGGCATGAAAAGCTAACCTCCACTGCTCGCCCACTTGACTTGGCGCTGACGGGCCGTAGCATCGGGGGCACCATTTGAGGACGTTCTCCATGAAACAGCGGATAAAGCCCTTGCTTGCCCTAAACGCCATGCGGCGCTTATTGCGCAACCCTGAACAAACCGAAGAAGTCTTCACCATTATCCGCGCACTCTCTGGCAGAGCGCTGGAAAAGGGTTTTGAACGCTTCAAGACCCTGCCTATGGGCCAGCGCATTTTGCAAGAGCGACGTGATCTACTCTCGACGCTGCTGGACCGCGACGCCTTACGCAGCCTGCCAGAACATACCCTGGGCAGGCACTACCTCGCCTTCGTTGAACGGGAAAATATCTCCGCCGATGGTCTGGTCGCCGCCAGCGACAAAGAAGCCAATCTTTCCGCGCTGCCCGACGACTTGGCTCGCTTCGGAGCACGGCAGCGCGATATGCACGACCTCTGGCATACCCTTAGCGACTATGGCCGTGATGAGCTGGGGGAAGCCTGTCTTCTGGCCTTCACCTATGCACAGACAAAGAACCGAGGTGTTGGCTTTATCTGTCTTATAGGCTGCTTCAAGCTTTCCCAGCGCTACGGTAGCGGCGTTTTCAGCGCGGCCTTTCGGGCCTACAGAGATGGTCGTCGAGCAGCGTGGCTACCCGGCCAAGACTGGGAGGCGAAGCTGGCCCAGCCCATTGGCAAGGTCAGGTCTGAACTTGGCCTACGCCCACCGGAGCGCTATCAAAGGTTGAAATATTCTGTCCTGTCCGGCGCTGCAGCATAGCTGACCAGTCATCCTCGACTGACTTTGAATACCTTCGATTACATCATCGTGGGCGCCGGGACCGCGGGCTGTGTACTCGCCAATCGCCTGTCCGCAGATGCCAGCAAGCGTGTTCTTCTGCTAGAGGCGGGCAAGCAGGACAACTACTTTTGGATTGATATCCCTGTGGGCTACCTATACACCATCGGGAACCCGCGCACAGATTGGTGTTTCCAAACGGAACAGGACCCTGGGCTTAACGGCCGCAGTATTGGATACGCCCGAGGCAAGGTCATAGGCGGTAGCTCCTCTATCAACGCCATGATCTATATGCGCGGTCAACGCAGCGACTACGATCATTGGGCTTCACTGGGCAATCAAGGCTGGGGCTGGGAGGACGTCTTGCCCATCTTCCGGCGATCTGAGGACTATCAACACGGGTCCGACGACTTCCACGGCAGCGGCGGCGAGCTTCGAGTGGAAGAACGGCGGGTGAACTGGGAGATTCTTGACGTTTGGCGCGACGCCGCAGCTGAGTGCGGCATCCCTAAGATCGATGAGTTCAATCGAGGGGATAATTTCGGCAATGCCTACTTTCAGATGAACCAGCGAGGTGGCCGGCGCTGGAGCGGTGCCAGAGCCTTCTTGGACCCTGTGGCCAACCGCCCCAATCTAACCATCCTCTCTGAGGCTCAGGTCACGAGCCTTAGCCTGAGCAACGCAGGTGGGGAGCCGGTCGCGGAAGGCGTGAGCGCCTTAGTCGAGGGCCGATCTCAAGCGTTCAAGGCCAAGAACGAAGTCATTATGGCTGCGGGTGCCATCGGCTCGCCTCATATGCTGCAGCTATCCGGCATTGGAGACCCTGAGCTGCTGACGCAGCACAGCATTAAAACCCTCGTCGCGTTGCCGGGGGTCGGTAACAATCTCCAGGATCATCTGCAGATAAGAACCATTTATCAGGTCGAAAATACGGTCACGCTCAACCAGCGTGCCAGAACCCCCTGGGGCATGGCCGCCATGGGCCTGGAGTACCTGCTGAAAAAAACTGGGCCAATGACCATGCCCCCCTCCCAACTCGGTGCTTTCGCGAAAAGTGACGACACCCAAGCCTCTGCCAACATCGAGTGGCACGTTCAACCACTATCCTTAGATAAATTCGGCTCCCCGCTGCACCGCTACAATGCAATTACGCCCTCCGTTTGTAACCTAAGGCCGTCCAGTCGGGGCAGCGTTAGCCTTCGCGGTCCCGACCCGATGGCGGCACCCGCAATTGCCCCGAACTATCTCAGTACTGAAGAAGACGTTCGGGTCGCCGTTGCGGGCCTAAAATTCACGCGCAGAATCATGCAGGCAGACGCCCTAGCACCCTTCAAGCCCAAGGAACTCAAGCCAGGGCAGGAGATTACCAGTGATGACGACTTAGCCTCAGCCGCGGGCGACCTGGGCACCACCATCTTTCATCCGGTAGGCACCTGTAAAATGGGCAATGACCCTATGGCCGTGGTGAACGACCGACTCCAGGTGCGGGGGGTTAGGGGGCTCCGGGTCGTCGACGCCTCTATCATGCCTACCATCACCTCCGGCAATACCAATGCCCCAACCGTCATGATTGCCGAACGTGGCGCGGACTTCATCAAAGCCGATCACGGTCATCTGCGTTAGCCCACGGGTCAGAGCATGGGTGACCTCATACACATCAAACGTGTCACGGTCCTTCTCGCCTTTCTGGCCCTTCTTTCTGGGCTGCTGAGGGCCCAGGGCGAGCCTGGATCGCGAAGCGCTGCTGATGTACAGCGGGACCTGGGCAGCCGCCCGAAGGAGGTTTTAGATTTCTTCGACCCCCAGCCTGGGTGGCGCATTATCGATCTGTTCGCGGGCGACGGCTATTACAGTGAACTGCTACATCAACGCGTGGGGCCAAGGGGCCGAATCTACCTGCACAACAGCCAGGCTACCCAACCCAATCCTCGCCTGCTGCGGCAGCGGCTCCAACCGACGTCCCAGGGTCCGTCTCGGCTTCCCAGGGTGGAGGTTCTGGTCCAGGACGTAGATCAAATCGCCCTCCCTCATGGCGAGCTGGATATGGTGCTCATCGCCCGGGTCTATCATGACGCCTATTTTCGAGGGCCTGGATGGTCGGTGGGGCCGGATGCCCTCCTAACGGCGGCCCATCGCCTGCTAAAGCCCGGCGGCGTCCTGGCGGTGATCGATCACTTGGCACCCCCAGGGAGCGGGACGGCCTATGTTCAGGCCAAACATCGCATCGACGAGGAGTTCGCGCTAGCCGACATCACCAGGCGGGGCTTTCGCTGGGAAGCGAGCAGCCATGTACTCAAGGACTTTGATGACGATCTTGAGGCACCGGTCTTCGACCCCCGCATTCGCGGTCAAACAAAGCGCTTTGTTATGCGCTTTATCAAAGAATAACCAACCGTGCCCTGCCTCTGATTCACCGCCTGAACGAGGAGACCAGACATAGCCGTCGCCTCGGCATACAATGCACTCGCACTTGGCAGCTCACGGCGATATGAAATCTGACTCTTTCACTGGACGCAACCTTGGCTGGCGCTGGATCGCCGTCGGACTCCTCTTTGTCCTCGGCTTCATCGCCTTTGCCGCAGGCGTCAACCCAAGCCAACGACCCGAAGCAGGGGCGTCAGGGTTAGCCGTCCAGGCGTACTATATATTGGGACTCTTTGTGGTCGGCGGCCTAGATATTGGCGTCCCCGAAGGTGGTCCTGTGTGGGCCCGCGCCCTGCTTTGGATCACCTATTTTGGTGCGCCCCTGCTCACGGCCTCAGCCGCCGTGGAAGCCGTGATTCGGATCATCAACCCTCGACAGTGGGTGCTGCGAAACCTGAGGGACCACATCGTCATTTTTGGCTCTGGGGAACTCACCATCAGCTACCTACGCATGCTTCGAAAGCAGAAGGTGGACACCCGAATCATTATCGTCGACACCCACTTTGACCCAATTCGTGAGCAGGAGCTGCAGCAAAAATATGGTGCTCTGACGCTGGTAGGTGACCTCACCCTGGGTTTCCTCTTGGAGCAGCTCCAGCTACACCGCGCCAAGCGCGCCTTGCTGCTCGGAGACAATGACTTTCAGGCTTTTGAAGCCGCCACGCGTATTCTTGGTCTTGCGCCGAACCTGCGTTTTCGCCTGGTCGTGCACTGCCACAATCTACGCTTCATGCGCACCATCCTTAGAACCAAGCTCGGTCGTCACTGCATTATTTTCAACACCTATCACCTGGCGGCCCTTGGCTTCGTCCGCAACGATCTGATTCCACATTTTCGCAGCAGCCCCCTAGCGGACAACGTGGTCATTGCCGGATTTGGCCGATTTGGACAATCCGTACTCGAGCAGCTGCAAAAGCATGCCGGAACCGGTCTCTCTAATGTGGCCCTGATCGACCAGGATGCAGAGCGTCGCGTTATGGTGGTCCAAGAGCAGGAGGATTTGGGCGAAAATTACCGCCTCTCAATTTTCGTTGGGGACATTTCCCACCCTGACGTATGGCGTCGGCTGTCCAACCAGCTCGATTTGTCTGGCGGCAATACGACCTTCATCCTGGGCACCGGCGATGAGCATGGCAACATCAGAACCGCGCTCTGGCTGAAGCAGAAGTATCCCCAAGCAGCCGTCTTTGCCCGCTCAAATGCGGTGTCCAAATTCGCCCTGGCGGTAGCGGAAGAAAAATCCCTCAACGCCTTCAGCATCACCCAGTTAGTAGAGAATATGATCCCAGACCGCTGGACCAGTTAGCCGAGAACGTTCACAACGCTACCAACCACACTGCCTTCCCTGGTTTTGCTCCGCCAGCCAGTCAGAGAGCGGCGCAAAATACGCCAGGATAGCCTGGGCATCCATACGCTCCTGACCGGTAATGGCTCTCATGGCGTTGGGCCAGGGCTGACTAGCACCCATGGACAACATTGCCCCCAGACGCTCACCGGCTGCCTCGCTGCCGTAGATTGAACAGTCGTGTAATGGGCCCTCATAGCCCGACGCATTGCAGAGCGCCTGATGGAACTGAAACTGCATCACATGAGATAAGAAATAACGCATGTAGGGAACATGGGCCGGAATGTGATATTTGGCCCCAGGGTCGAAGTCTGCCTCACTCCGTGGGACCGGTGGGGCTACTCCCTGATACTCCCTGCGCAACGCCCACCAGCTTTCATTGAAGTCCTCTGGTGAAACCTCACCGGTAAAAATTGGCCAGCGCCAGTGATCCATCAGCTTGCCAAAGGGTAAGAAGGCAATTCTATCCAGGGCCAGCTTCATCTGTTGATTGATGAGTGCCTCTTTGCTGATCGCCACGGACGGAACAAGACCCTGAGCCTGCAGGTAAGCGGGCGTCATCGAGAGCACGATGGTGTCACCCACCGCTTCATGGAAGCCATCGTGGGCACCCCCCTTCAGGAACGGTCGCTGGTCTTTGTACAACAGGAAATAGTAGATATGGCCGAGTTCGTGATGCAGCGTGATGAGCTGGTCTTCATTCGCCTCAACGCACTGCTTGATGCGCGGATCATTGCCATTATCCAAATCCCATGCACTCGCATGGCAAACCACATCGCGGTCCGCTGGCTTGGTCAACATGGAGTTTTGCCAGAAGCTTTGTGGAAGTTCCGGCAGCCCGAGAGAGGTGAAGAACGCCTCTGCCATTTCAGTCATTCGGACAGCATCGTAGTTTTGGGACTGTAGGCTGGCCGTGACGTCGAGGGATGCAACCCCAGGATAGGGTTCCACCAGATCGTAGATATTACTCCAGGTCTGCGCCCACATGTTGCCCAGCAGGTGGGCAGGAATCGGAGCATCCAGGGGCACGCGGCTATCGCCATACTGCTCATTGAGCTTGGCGCGCACATGACATTGAAGGGATTCATAGAGGGGTTCAACCTGAGACCACAGACGTTCGGATTCCAGGTCAAAGTCGGCTTCATCCATATCATAGCCGCCCTTCCAAATCTGGCTTAAATCCTCGTAGCCCTGATCCCTAGCGCCAATATTGTTCAGCTCGACAAAGCGCTCGTACATAGGCCGCATGGGGACAGAAACCGTTCGCCACCCGATCCAGGCCTGTAACTGCTCATCGTAGTCGCGAGACGTCGCCAGGACGTTTTCAAGTTCCGGCAGCGAACGACAGATACCCGTATCGGGATCACAGTACTCGCCCGCACCGTAAAGACCTTCAAGCGCCGTAGACACTTGCGATAGCTCTGCGCGAAGAGCCTCATCATTAGGGGCCGGCATAAACGAGCCGCGTAATATCAGCTCGATAATGCGGGCGCTTTCTGCATCCATGGGCTGATCACGGAAACCCATGGCCCGCTCAAAAAGCTCATTTTGAAAGGCCAGGCCTCGCTCTCCGGCCTTTGCGGCAATCACCGCTGTATCCGGCGTGAGATAGGTGGCCCTAACCCAGTTCGCCGCCCCGGTTTCCCGACCCAAAACCAAGCTTTCCTGCTCGGATCGCTCCAAGAATTGACGCACAGTCTCTGTGCTTTCGGCCATGGGCTGATCTTCAGTGTTTGTAGCCATGGGGCCACACCCCATTAGCCCGATCATCAGCATCAGGCTTACCCATAGTTCTCTGAAAAAATTAGGTTTCACGTCCTCACCCTCCGGTTCAATCGATGCTGGGTTTGTGCCGCCCCTTCAGGCCAGTTCGCCAGCATGCGTTCTAGTTAACTCACAACGCCTCGTCTCATCTTAGTGTCCATAACGGATTCGGCAGCAGGAACCGCAGGAGAACAGGCATCCGATATGGCAACCTAGTCTCTTTTTCGGCCCTTATCTATGACCGAGTTCTCAGTTTTAGACTTGTCGCCCATAAATGAGGGCAGCTCGGCGACCGCCGTACCTATTCGCCACATCGCGGGCGGCACCTAGCGCATTCGGGTGGATGCTGGAGGCATTATGCTTCCCAATCCTGCACCCCTCATGGTCGCTGAGCAGTTCGGCACCCTGGCCTCCCTGTACCCTGGTCGGATTGATTTGGGACTGGGCAGAGCCCCGGGCACGGATGGTTTAACGACCCAGGCCCTGCGTCGAACCCTAAACAGCGGCCCGAACCAATTTCCACAGGACATGATCGAGCTTAAGCACTATCTGAGCAGCGCCAGCCCTGCACAACAAGGCGTCGCGGCTATCCCTAGGCAGGGCACAGAAGTACCTCTCTTTTTTCTCGGCTCCAGTTTGTTTGGCGCACAGTTAGCGGCCATTTTGGGGCTGCTTTTCGCCTTTGCCGCCCACTTCGCGCCGGATGCCATGATGCGCGCCATCAACCTTTCTCGATCAGAATTTGAGCCCTTTGATCAGCTATCGGCGCCCTAGGTCATGATCGGCTACAACATGTGTGCCGCCGCAGCGAGTAGCGAAGCGGACTATTTGAGAAGCTCAGGACTGAGGGCTTTTCTCAACCTGCGTCAGCGCAGACCCGGGCCGCTGCCGCAACCTGAGGAGGACCTGCTCGCCCGGCTCTGCGACACAGAGCGCGCCTTACTGCAGCAGGTCAGTCCGGCCCCAGCGGTAGGCGACCCCGAGACCGTGCGCTCTCAGGTCCATGGCTTTCTTAAGCAGCCGGTCTCTCAAATTTATGATCACGCAGCACGTTGCAACAGCCATGCGATAGCACTGGACGCCTGCGCCGACCCCTAGCCGATTGTGCCGGCCTCCCTCTGCCCAGGCATTACGAGAGGCTGGGATTGATCAAATATTTCTGCCCTGTCGCCTGCTGGGCATAGGCACGCAAAATATCTAGGTCCAGCGCCTCCGTCAGAGAGATCTCTTTGGCGTAGTCGCTGGCAAAGGTCGTGCGAATCTCATCTGCCACGCGCTGACGAAGCTCACCCGCCCGTTCACGACCAATCTTCTGCAGGAAGGGTGTTAACAGCCACCCGCCCACGCCCCACTGCATCCCGTAGCTTCGGGTCAGCGTTGTCGCAGAGCGTTCGAGGCCACCATAGATATAAACCTGCTTGTGCTGCGTTGAGCCATAGCGACTGTACTCGGCTTCGGACTCATTCGCCGCCGCCTCCATGGCCTGCAGAATTTGATTCGCCAGCGTACCGCCGCCGGTGGCGTCGAAGGCCAGATAGGCGCCGGTTTCCAAGATGGCCTGCTTGAGATCCTGGGCAAAGTTAGGCTCGCTGCTGTCGCAGACGTGTACCGCCCCAATGCCACGCAGGAGCGCGGCCTGCTCTGGCTTTCTCACGATATTGATCAGCGGAACCTCGTCAGCCAGGCAAATTTTTTGCAGCATCTGCCCCAGATTAGAGGCTGCCGCAGTATGGATGAGTGCTTTAAACCCTTCCTGCCGCATGGTCTCAACCATGCCCAGCGCAGTGAGCGGATTGACGAAGCAAGAAGCACTCTCTCGTGACGTGACGCCCTCATTCATGGGCAAACACTGAGCCACGGAAAGCGTTCGGTATTCTCCGTACATGGCGCCGCCAAGAATACCAACGGTTTTCCCCAGCAGGGCCTGGGCGGCACCCCCCGATCCGGCTGCGACCACCACGCCACCTCCCTCGTTGCCTACGGGCATGGATTGGTCAAACCGAGCGCCCAAATGCGGAAGGATTTGCTCGGGTATATCCGCTACGATGGCTGGCGATTGGTCGTCGCCCACCGAGCGCGCAGTGTCAAGATCTGCAAGGCCCAGCAGCAGCCCAAGGTCCGAGGGGTTGATTGGGGAAGCCTCAACGCGAACCACAACTTGCCCCTCTCCTGGGGCCTCAACAGGGACATCCACCAGGGTTAGCTGTAGTTCTCCCGTCGCGGTCACGCAGGAACGCAGCTGACGCCCCGAAGCAGGTAAGTTAGACATAGCTCTTCTCCAGTTGAAAATTAGAGAATAGGCGATACCGGAGACGCTGTCTCTACTCGGACCTTGGGCTGACTTCACACCTAAGTCGATGCACACTAAGCCTGTTACCGGCAGATAAGAACGATGCGTCCACTGATTGCTCAAGACATCAAATCCCTTTATCGAGCAGCGACTCACTCTGAGTTGGGCCTGCCCGACCTTTCCTCTGTGGATTGGGGCGTACTGGATTACCTTGGCTGGGTGCACCCCTCAGGCCACACCGCCTATGTGGTAATGGAGGTAGGGATGGAGTTGAAAGCCATTCGACTGCGTCGAGCCCTGGCTACCGAAGGCCCACCGAGAACCCAGATGTGCTCGTGGTGTCATCACGTCTATCGTGGCCGCGGGACCGCCCTGTTTACGACCACGGTGTTGGGCAGCGACGGCCGGCGCAACATTGGCAACTATCTGTGTCGCAACCTAGACTGCAGCCTGCGTATTCGCAACCTGACCTCGGACCCCCCGACCTATCTTCCAGAATCCCTCCATGTCCGGAATAAAATCTATCGTCTGCAGGCCGCTGTGCTGACCTTTATGGCCAGAGCAAATGTCCTGAACTAGGGTAATTAGACTTTCATTGGACCCAGGCTCTACGGGCCGCCTGGGCATGCATCCTCACCCAAAAAGCGTTGGCAAGGAACTTTTGGCGCAGCATACTGCCCCCTTTGTCCTGGGGAACTACCGATGGATTTGACGACGTTTAGAGAAGAGGCCAGAGACTGGCTGGAAAGCAACTGCCCCAAAGCAATGCGTCTCGGGGCCGTTCACTTTGAAGACGCCTACGAGCTTTATCGCAGCGATGACGCCGTAGAATGGCGAGATAGGGCAGCGGCCAGGGGCTGGACGGCTCCTGTGTGGCCTACGGAATACGGCGGCGGCGGGTTGGACCCAGATCAACACCGAGTGCTTTCGGAAGAGATGTTGCGCATCAAGGCGCTCCCCCCGGCGACGGGGATGGGCCTCGCGATGATCGGGCCAACGATCCTGGAACTTGGGACCGAGGAACAGCGACAGCGTCATATTCCGAAAATTGTGACCGGTGAAGCCCAATGGTGTCAGGGTTACTCGGAACCTGGGGCCGGGTCCGACCTGGCGAGCTTGCAGACCAAGGCCGTCCTCGACGGTGATCAGTTTCTTATCAACGGCCAAAAAGTTTGGACCAGTGGCGCTCAGTATGCCAACTGGATGTTTGCCCTAGTTCGAACGGACCCCGACGCC
>DKNY01000002.1:0-6552 GCA_002470275.1 Gammaproteobacteria bacterium UBA7376
AAATCAGCGGATGCTGGGGAACTGCAGCGCGTCATTTTGGACTCTATTGGTCACTTGTCTCCTTGGGTGGCTTGGTGTTCGCCCGCTTTTTGTCTCGAGGATGCCCGAAGCTGGATCGAAAGTCGTCTCAACGTCATGGCCAGGGGTGGCGGAGCCAGCTGGGCCGTTGTTGACGCCCAAACCCAGGTGATCCTTGGGGGCGTCGACCTTAGGCTGCTCAGTGCACCCTACAATATCGGGGTGATGGATTACTGGGTTCGTCGTCAGGTCGTTAATCAGGGCATTGCCACTCTGGCCGTTGGTCATGCTCTACGTGCGGGGTTCTCCTGCCTTGGTTTGCAGCGCATCGAATTCCACATTCCCAGCGACAACATTGCCGGCATCTCGGTTGCCCTCAAGGCGGGGGCTCGTTTTGACAGTCCTAAAGCGGGCCCCAGCAGCCGGGCCTCAGAGTCAGTTTGCCTTAACGTGGTTGCCGAGGATCGTCTGATTGATCTAGCACCAAGGACACGAACCTATTTTCCAGACACCAGAAACCGCCTTTGTCCGTCCCTCCAGATCGCGGTCTGAGGTGGCTTAAGGCTGGGATAACCTCTGGAAAAACGCCTTTGCATAGTCATCGGCCCAGCTCTCCAGCCGCCAGTTTTTGAGAAAGGCCGTATGCCCGCCATGAGGTCTGACATCGACCTCGATACTCTCCGGGAGATTCTGATAGAACCGAGGCGGGATGATGGGGTCGTCTTCTGCCGCGAGGATTCTGGCGCGAACGCCCGCTAGGGTATCTCCGCGCAAGTCGTAGGCGGCACAGTAGTCCTCGACGCAATCGTAGTCGGTGTGCTCGTCAACGAAGTAGTCCGTTAAGGCGGCAAGGGTGTCCAATCGCTCCGTTGCGGAGAAGTCATAGTGCTCTGGAAATGCGGCCTGCTTGGCCCGCCAGAGCCGCCGCCATTTTTTCACAAAGTAGTATTCATATATCGTGCTGGCCGAGATGGTCCGCATGGTGTCCTCAGGGCCTAGTGCTGGGCAAATCGCGAGCGTTTCGAGGTTTGGCAGAACCCGGGCGACTCTGAGGGCGAAATTGCCGCCCATGGAGTAGCCAATCAGCCCGGCTCTGGTCACGCCAAAGTCGTTCATCAGGTAGCGCGTGAGTTCGATGACCTCATCGATGAGCGCAGAATGGAAGAGCCCTGGATTGAGATGCGCGGTATTGCCATGATCTCGCAGGTTGATCCGAACAACGTCGAATCCGCTGCTGCTCAAAACCTGAGCTGCAGACCGAACATAGGTGGATTCCAGGTTTCCAAGCCAGCCGGGAATAATCATCACCAGAGGAGGTGCTTCGCTTCCCAGGGGCTTGGCGCGATTAATTCTGATCAGCAGTTTGAGACCGCTGACGTCGATGAGGCGCTCCTCGGCTTCTCGCTCCAACCCACGCAGCCAGCGCGGCTGTACAACCTTTCGGCCTACGCTAGATAAGATCGTCTGGAGGTTCGGATTTTTAAGGGAGGCAGGAGGGGAATAAGAGTCCAGCACCTATCGACCTCCCTGTCGCGTCTGCAGCAGATTGTCATTGGAGGCGACGCGCCGGCCTTGTAGGCCCTTTCGCTCAAGCAGACGAACGATGCTTTGATCGCCCACAAGGTGGGCGGAACCCACGAGTACCAGGTAGTTGCCTGGCTGTGTTGAAAGGAGATAAATTTTTTCAGCCATGCGTTGATTGCGCTGATCCAGAAGGGCCTCGGTGAAGGCTCTGCTGAGCGGATGCTCTCCGGCCTGCTCGTCGATGAGGGCAGCCATGGCACGCTCATCCCCCGCAAGGAAAGCGCGCAGCAGGTCGGAGGAGGATTTCTCGTATGCATCCAGCTGCGTGAGCGTCTCTTCAAGGACTGCCGTTTGCATGGCTAGGGGTTGATTAAAGAGCATGTCAAACTGCTCATCCATGGTTTCCAGCTCTATGACGGGCCTGACGGGGTTTTGATTCTTGCTCAAGAAGTAACGCTCAACGCCAAGGTCTGGATCATAGCCCTGGACCTGGAAGGCCAGCAGGCTGAGCTGCTGGTAGACAAAGGCAGGTTTAAAGGCCTGAAGACGATTTAGGTTGATGCCGAAGCTGGCGGTTGCCTCTTCGAGATGAGTATAGGTGTCGGCGGGCAGGGTGCCCTTTAGCGTCTGACCTGCGGGCAACCGCGCATAGGCTATCAGCTTGTTCGCCACGGCAGAGGAGGGTAGACGGTCCATGTGGACCTCAACGGCGAGATGATCTGCTATTTTGAAAGCATCGGTGTAGGGCTCCGGCAAGGGATAGAACCCTGGTCGCAGCATGTGAACGGTGCCGGCTAGGAAGATCGAGCCTTTGTCTGACGCATAGTGCCAGAGGAATAGCGGATGAGGTTTGCTTTTGGGCAGCAGTTGCGCCGGGGAGGAGATCGCCGTTCCGTCTACACTGATGATCTCGCAGTAGCCGTTGATCTTGTGATCCTTCCTGCTGCAGCGCTGGAGTGCCTCTTGGGTCGCAAGGACTCGATTGGGTTGAGGGCCGCTGGTGTAGATCTGATCTGGTTGGCTGCTGTGAACGGCGAGGCTTTCGCTAGCGGTATGCGCGGATGGAAAAACCGCATATAAACCCAAAACGCATAGCCAAGTGCTGAGGACGCGCCGAGAGGGTTGGTTCTTATTGACCCTGATCATGCGGCTCCGTCCTCTCGCAGTTCCACGGGTTCTTCACCCCGCTCCCGTACAGCCTGCATGATTTGGTCGATCACGGCGACCAGTTGTGCGGGATCCGAACCCCTGGCAACGAGATGGGTGCCATATCGATCCTCTTTTAAAAACGGGTAGCTGCCAATGTCAACATCCGGATAGTTCCGTTGAATCCCCGCTAGGGCATCGGCAATGCTGCTCTCGCCCAGGTAGGCGCGCACTGTCCGACTGTGCATGACGGCTCCGCGACGCAGTTTGCCTTCCAGGCTAGATAGCATGGCTTGCATGACTCTTGGAATCCCAGCCATGACATGAACGTTTTCGATCGCGAAGCCTTGGGGGCCGCCAGAGGGGTTATCGATTAACCTAGCACCCTCGGGCACTCTGGCCATCAGCAGACGCGAGGCCATGACTTCGGCGCTTGCCGGTCGTTGTCGAATAACGGCCTCAATGTCCGGGTGCTGAATGACCGGCACGTCGAAGGCTTTGGCGATGCTTACTGCGGTGATGTCATCATGGGTGGGACCAATTCCGCCGGTGGTAAAGACATAGTCGTAGGCTGGGCGTACTTCATTGATCGTTTGGACGATAATGTGTTCATCATCGGGTATGACACGGCAGTGATGGACCTGGATGCCCCAGGCACCGATGACCTTCGCGATATGGCTAATATTTGTATCCTGTGTTCGCCCAGAAAGAATTTCATTGCCGATGATGATAATGCAGGCGGTGATCTCACGGCTCATAAGTTTTGTTTCTCATTCTTAGAGGACGCCAAGCTTAACAGATGGCAGAACTGAGGTCGGGCGCGGTGCTTGGCCGAATCCGAGACTATCGTCCAACAAAGTCCGGCTTGCGCCGTGCTGCAAAAGCCGCCCGACCCTCCCGGTAATCCTCGCTATCAAAACAGTCATCGATCAATTCGCGAACGCGCGCCTGTTCCGCTGGGTCGCTATTGTGTTCCCAGGCATTGAGGCTGGCCTTTGCAGCGCGAAGGGTGAGGGGGGCGTTTTCAGCAATGGAACGTGCGTAGGCGATACAGGCCTGTTCGATGTCGCTTTCCGGGTAGATAAAGTTGATGAGGCCCATGGATAGGGCTTCATCGCTGGGTAAGAGGCGGGCGGAAAACATGATGTCTCTTGCCCGGCTGGGACCAACGATACGGGCGAGCTTGGCAAGGCCCTCGAATTCATAGCCCAGGCCCAGCTTGGCCGCCGGAATGCTGAAGCGAGATTCCGGGGTCGCAAAGCGGACATCTGCTGCGAGCGCAGTGGCAAGGCCTCCGCCGATGCAATAGCCCTGAACCAGGGCCAGCAGCGGCTTCTCAATCTTATTGAGCCAATCGGTTGCGCGTCCGGCGATTTTGCCATAGTGGGCTCGCTGAGCGGCATTGGCTCGTTTTTCGTCAAATTCTGAAATGTCGGCACCTGATACAAAGGCCTTGTTGCCGGCGCCGCGCATGATGATCACGCGCACCTCATCGTCCTGGGCGAAGTGCTCTAAGATATCGCCCATCGCCTGCCACATCTCCAGAGAGAGCGCGTTGTGGCGCTCAGGATGGTTGAATGTCATCCAGCCAATACCATCCTTTTGCTCAGCGTGCATACGTGGCGTGTTGAGTCGCAATGACATAAGTTTCAGCTCGCTTGCCCTATACTTTTGTGGTGCCAGGCAGATTATCCCAATTGAGCGACTAAAGAGAGCAGAATGGACTTTGCATTGACCCAAGACCAAGAGTTGATCCGCGCTGCGGTAGCGAGGACATGCCGCGACTTTCCTGATGAATATTGGGCTCAGAAGGATCGTGATCACGAGTTCCCCTGGGATTTTTACCACGCCATGTCTGAAGCTGGCTGGATAGGAATTGCCATTCCAGAGGCTTACGGCGGTAGCGGCCAAGGGATTACCGAAGCCAGCATCGTGCTGGAAGAGGTCGCTGCGTCCGGGGCTGCCATGAACGGAGCCACCCCCCTGCATTTGTCTATGTTTGGCATGGAGCCCGTGGTGAAGTACGGCTCTGAGGAAATGAAGCAAAAATATCTCCCCCGAGTGGCCACCGGGGAGCTTCAGGTAGCTTTCGGGGTCACTGAGCCAGATGCCGGAACCGATACAACGTCGATTAAGACAGCGGCAAGGCGCGAGGGGGATCACTATATTGTTCGCGGTCGCAAAGTCTGGACCACCAAGGCCCTGCAGTCTGAGCGGGTGTTGCTGCTGACTCGAACGACGCCACGAGAGGAAGCCTCGCGACGTACCGATGGGATGACGCTGTTGCTAGCGGAACTGCAGCGAGACGAGGTGAACATATCGCCCATCGATAAGGTAGGACGCAACGCGGTAGCAACCTGTGAAGTGGTTTACGATGACTTGCCGGTGAGCGTGGCTGATCGAGTGGGCGAAGAAGGCAAGGGGTTCCAATACCTTATTTCAGGGCTTAACGCGGAGCGAGTCTTGATCGCCTCTGAAGCCCTGGGCATTGGTAAGGCGGCTCTGCGGAGGGCGGTTCAGTATGCCAAGGAGAGAGTGGTTTTTGGCAGGCCCATTGGCAAGAATCAGGGGGTGGCCTTTCCCTTAGCCGAGGCGAAAATGCGCCTTGACGCGGCTGAACTGATGATACGCAAGGCCGCATGGATGTTGGACAGCGGTCAACCCTGCGGGGCAGAAGCTAACATGGCCAAATGGCTTGCGGCGGACGCCTGTTTTCAGACCGCTGACCAAGCCATGCAAACACATGGGGGCTTTGGCTACGCCAGTGAGTACCACGTAGAGCGCTACTGGCGCGAAGCGCGGCTACAGAGAATTGCGCCCATTTCCCAGGAAATGGTGCAGAACTACGTCTGTGAGCATGTGCTCGACTTGCCGCGATCCTATTAGGGAGCACCCTGGCCTTGGATGAAGTCAGACAGCGCATGGTTGAAGTCAGCGGGCTGCTCCATATTGACGCCATGGCCCGCATCGACCTGAGCTACGCGGAGTTTGGGCACGTTTAGGCGTGCCCAGGCCGCGTAGTCAGCAAACCGCCTCTCTTTCTCCCCCTGAATAAGTAGGGCTGGCCGCGGGTTATGAGCCGCGACGGGTCGGATACTTGACTGGAGGGTGGTGATGGTGAGCGTATTCGCCACGGCCACAGGTCGCAGTAGGTCGGCGTCGGCCACCAGCGCCCGCTTGAGAGCCGGCATGAGAGACCGCGCGTGGCGTGGATGAACGGCCAGCTTCCTGATGGCCTGCTCGCCCAGGGTCAAAATTTTTTCAGCAATCGCAGGTGAGGTACTAGACCACTGGGCCTGGAGTGCCCTGTCTGCAAAGGCCGACATGGAGTTGGTAAAGGTATGAGCGATGACGGTCTGGGGGTGATCATGGGCATATCGTATGGTGAGGCCTGCGCCCAACGAGTAGCCGCAGACAAACCATGCGTCTGTGCCAATTAGCCTACGAATCCGTTCAAAGCCAGCGATGTAGCCCTGGGGAGTATAGGCGCTGGGGTCAGCGGGCGCCGGCGAGCGGCCATGGCCCCACAGCTCCACGGTAACCGGCCGACACACGGACGCCAATGCCTCAAGATTGGGCTGCCACTGTGCCCTGGAGGATAAAAAGCCATGGACCAACAACAAATAAGGGCCGACCCCCGGATGGATATCGAAGTGCAACAAGGGGGGTTCCGCGCTCATGCAGTGGTTGTTTCTCGGCAACTAAGGTGCGCAACAGTTGCACAGGCGTAATGGCTGAGGCAACATCATCGGCCTAAATTGGTCTTCACGCACCCGTAGTTCAACTGGATAGAGCACCAGGCTTCGAACCTGGGGGTTGTAGGTTCGAGTCCTACCGGGTGCGCCATTTAGCCTTCTATCATAT
>DKNY01000002.1:6888-38431 GCA_002470275.1 Gammaproteobacteria bacterium UBA7376
GGCTCTACCCACTTAACGGGGGATAGACCGATATTCACTAAACGCCCTATACACGATTGATGATGCCATCCCATCCACAATGAGTTAACACTCTCAACCGATAATTCTCAAAATTCCTAAAGCCGTAAGCTCTTCTACTCATCATCTCCATCTTGATGTGGAACCCTTCAGTGATGCCATTGCTTTTGCTGAACCGCCACATAGCAACAATCGGTTCCAGCCAAGACTGAAGGGTGTGTGCCAGCCTTTTAAGGGGGCTGGGCCCTACCTGGCGAGGGTTTAGGGGTAGAACACCTGGGCCGAGTAAGCCGTGAGTAAGATGAGGTGTAGGGCGCCAATGACGCCTAGGGCCGTTAGGTAAAGTTCAACTTTCACGTTGAAGCATCCGATTTTTATTGTTGTTAGCCAAAGGTAGCAGAAATTGGAACCAATCCTCGATCAGCGTCACCTTTTTCTTCCTGAAATTTTCAATAGGAGGGCTGCTCAGCTGGCGGCCTCTTTGATTGGCAGGTGCCGCTGTTTGGCGCGGGCGTCTAGCAGATACTTAGACAAGAATCTTCTTGGAAAGAGGCAGCTGTGCTACCCTCGCCGGCCCCCAAGAAGGACTGAGTTATGACGGTTAACTTCAACACCATAGAGGAAGCCTTGAGCGCCATCAGGCAGGGCGAGATGGTCGTTGTTGTCGATGACGACGACCGAGAAAATGAGGGCGACCTCATCATGGCAGCAAGCAAGGCGACGCCAGAGGCCGTGGCCTTCATGATCCGTCACACCAGCGGTATTCTGTGTACGCCCATTCTTCAGGAACTGGCGTCCAAACTGCACCTGGACCCGATGGTGGCCCATAATGACGCCCCCATGAGTACCGCCTTTACCGTCTCCATTGACTACCGAGAGGGGCTGACAACCGGTATATCAGCAGAAGAGCGGGCGGCGACCATCCAGGCGCTTACCAATAGCAATGTTTCGTCGGCCGACTTTGTGCGCCCAGGACATATCTTTCCTCTCGTCGCTCGACAGGGCGGCGTTCTCGTGCGCTCTGGACATACCGAGGCAGGAACGGACCTCGCGGTGCTCGCGGGGCTCCCCGCCGTTGGCCTCCTGGCCGAGCTGGTCAATGATGATGGCACGGTGCAGCGGCTACCCGAGCTGGTAGAGTTTGCTGCAAAGCACGAACTCAAAATCGTCACCATTGCGGATCTGATCGCTTATCGCCAGCAACGTGAACAGCTGGTTGAGCGAAGCTACGAATTTTCTGTTAAGACCAGTATCGGGGAAGCCAAGGCTTATGCTTACCGCACCCAGTTTGAGGCGGCTGAACACATTGCCGTCGTCTTTGGTGATATCGACAAGATGGAATCGGTGCCGGTCCGAATTCATCGAGAAAAGGTCGTAGAGGATATTTTTGGCTCCCAGGCAGATCACGAATCTAATCTCTTGAACGCTGCGCTCAACCGCATTGACGCCCTCTCAGGCGGTGTACTCATCTACCTTCGTACGGGGTTTGTGGGTGTGCCCCTCGAGAAGCTGTCCTCCCCAAGCCGGGAAGAAGAGCGGCGTAGTCAATGGCTGGAAGTTGGCGTAGGGGCGCAAATACTCCGCGATCTTGGCTTGACGCGGATTCGCCTGGTTGCGGGTCGAGCCGTGGACTATGTGGGCGTCGAGGGCTTCGGGCTGACCCTGGAATCAGTGGAGATGCTTTAATCTCGGGAAGCGTCTCTTAGCGCCGATACTGAAAAATTGCCTTTCTATCGCCGGTGCCGCCCACATAGACGATGCGAATATCCTCACTGCGGGTATGGCAAAGCCTACACCTCAGCTTTGAGCGCATGGTATGAAGCTTCGTGTCCTTGCCAAGCCTTTCGATCAGCTTAGCGATATCTAGTTGTCGCTGGCGCTGGCAGCGCTCACAAATCGCATAAAGGTGGAAGTTCTCAATAATATCGTTAAGGGACTGCATTTTTCAGGGAACGGGCCATTTGCGTTGTTATTCAAATTTAGTTAACTGTATAAATATACAGTTAACTAAAGCAAGATAAATGTTACTTTTTAATGGCCGGATACCAAGAGAGGGCCGCTCAATGTCCCGACAGCCATGAAACCCATTGCGCTAACCTTAGGAGACCCAGCAGGAATTGGTCCTGAGGTGATCCTTAAGACGCTGAGGGGCGGTGTGGATCAGCTTGTGCCCTGGGTTCTCGTTGGCCCTCGATGGGCGCTTGAGCGGACGGCCGAGGCCCTTAATTACTCGCTTCCCAGCCTTCGTTCGATTGAGGCATTTGGAGCGGCTACGCCCGGACTCAATAGTCTTGAGGTCGGGCCTCCACAGCCCGAAGACTTTCGTTTTGGAGCGGTGCAAGCCGCCTGTGGCGCAGCGGCCGTCCAGGCAGTGGAGCATGCTGCTAGGGGCTGCATCGAGGGAGATGCGGCTGCGATGGTGACGGCGCCCATTCACAAAGAAGCTCTTCAGGCTGCGGGCTACGTCGAAGACATTGGCCACCAGGAGATATTGGCTCGTCTGACCGGGGCCACCCGGACCGCGACCATGCTAATGACGCCTGGCCTCAAGGTCGTGCATCTTTCAACCCACAAATCGCTGTTTGACGCAGTGTGCTTTGTCCGTCGGGAAACCGTCTTCGATAAGCTCTGCCTAATCGACGAGACCCTGGGGACATGGGGCATGGTTCGACCGAGGATTGGTGTTGCGGCCTTAAATCCACACGGTGGAGAGGGTGGGCTGTTGGGCTCGGAAGAAGCGGAGGAGATTCGACCGGCCGTTGTGGATGCCCAGCAGCGAGGGATCAGGGCCACGGGCCCGCTGCCCGCAGATTCGATCTTTAACCGGGCCATAGCCGGTGAGTTCGATGTAGTGCTGGCGCTCTATCACGATCAGGGCCATATCGCGATCAAAGTCCACGATTTTCATCAGTCCACCACGGCCACTCTAGGACTGCCCCTGGTGCGAACGTCCGTTGATCACGGCACTGCTTTCGACATCGCCGGTCGCGGGATGGCCGACGCGACGGGTCTGGGCGAGGCCATTAAGGTCGCCTTAGCTATCAGTTCCTCCACGCTGAGCTGACGGTCCGCGCCATAGACTTGGTGGGCAACCAAATTAAACACCCACCTGAAGTTTATGAATCTTTGCTGCCCCGCGAGGCCTATGGCAAACTCCACGGCATTCTTTTAGCCGAGGTGGTGTTGTGAAAGCAGCTGTTTTTCGTGAAGTGAACGTTCCGATGGAGATTGAGGAGATCACCATCTCCAAGCCAGGCCCTCGCGAAGTCTTGATTCGGACCAAGGCGGCTGGAATCTGCCATAGCGACCTGCATTTTTGGAATGGAAGCTATCCCGGCGTCGTACCCATGGTCCTGGGCCATGAAAGTGCGGGCATTGTTGAGCAAGTGGGTAGCGATGTGCACTACGTTAAACCCGGTGATCATGTCATAACCTGCCTATCGGTATTTTGCGGTCACTGCGAAAAGTGCCTCACGGGGCACCTCTCTTTGTGCAGAGAACCAGAAACCAACCGAGGGGCCGAAGACGAGCCCAGACTGAGCCAGGCGCAACAACCATTAACGCAGTTTGCAGAATTAGGCTCGTTCGCAGAAATGATGCTGGTCCATGAGCATGCTCTGGTCAAAATGCGGGAAGACATGCCCATGGATCGGGCTGCGCTTATTGGCTGCGGCGTGACCACCGGCGTGGGTGCCGTTATTCATACGGCGGCCGTGGAGCCCGGGGCCACGGTAGCCGTGATTGGCTGTGGTGGGGTTGGGCTCTCAACTATCAATGGGGCTGCGCTGGCAGGCGCCTCTCGAATCATCGCCGTGGATAGGGTGGCTTCGAAACTGGAATTGGCTAGAAAATTTGGTGCCACTGACGTTGTGGATGCAAGTGATGGTGATGCGGTCGCCAAGGTCATCGAAATGACGTCGGGTGGGGTGCACTATTCCTTCGAGGCCATTGGGCTCAAGGTCACCGCAGAACAGGCCTTTCAGATGCTGCGAGTGGGCGGGACGGCCACTGTGGTTGGCATGATACCCCCGGGGCAAATGGTTTCCGTTCACGGGGTTGATTTCTTGTTTGAGAAAAAAATTCAGGGCTCAATGATGGGCTCTAATCGCTTCCGCGTGGACATGCCTCGTTTTGTGGATTTTTATCTCCAGGGTAAGCTGCATCTCGACGAGCTCGTCTCGAATCGAATCGGGTTAGAGGACATTAACGAGGGGATGGCCGCATTAAATACCGGTGAGATCGCGCGCAGCGTTATTATGTTTGACTGAGCCCCGATGCTGCTAGGCCGTCGCTAACGCTAGGCCGTCGCTGATGCTCAAGGGCAAAAAATTGATCTGACTAGGGGTACCTATGCGCTGGCTTTCATTTTTGCGAGAGGACGTCGCGTCGTTTGGCTATGTGGTGGGATCAGATGCGGAGGGGCATGGCGTGGTGGACGCGGGCTCGAGAACGTCCTATGCCTCCCTACGGGAAGCCATTGCCGCCGACGCCCTGACGACGCTTCCCGCCTCTTGCGGTGACCAAGCGGATTTTTCACTGGACGACGTTGTCTACCTACCCACCATCACCGACCCCGACAAGATTTTATGTGTTGGTCTTAACTATGTAGCCCATCAGGAGGAGACGGGTCGGGGCGGCGAGGGTTTTCCAACGATCTTTGTGCGCTTTGCTGCCGCCCAGATGGGCCATGAGCAGCCCATGGTGTGTCCGCGAGAGTCTGCAACCTTAGATTTTGAGGGCGAGATTGCCATGATCATCGGTAAGGCTGGGCGTCGAATCGCCCACGCTGACGCCCTGTCTCATGTTGCCGGCTTCAGCATCTACAATGACGGCAGCGTGCGTGAATATCAGCGGCAGACGAGTCAATTTACGCCGGGCAAGAACTTCGCTAATACTGGAGGATTCGGCCCCTGGATGATGACCCTGGATGAAATTGGTGATCTGTCTCAGATGGAAATCACAACCCGTCTAAACGGCGAGGTGATGCAACAGGCAAAGGCGGCCCTGCTGGTCCATTCTTTCGCCGACTTAATCGAGTACTGCTCCACCTTTATCGAGCTGTCTCCTGGGGACGTTATCGTCACGGGGACGCCCGCTGGCGTGGGTGGCGCCAGAACCCCTCCACTATTCATGGATCACGGCGACCTGATTGAGGTGGCCGTTGCGCCCATTGGGGTGCTGCGTCACCCGGTGATTGCTGAACCCTAATGTTTGGCGGAGAACGGTGCGTGCGTCCATGAAGTTTGGAATAGGGCAAGCCGTTTCTCGTACCGAGGATGCACGTTTTTTAACCGGGCGGGCGCAATTCACAGACGACATCAGTCATCCTGATCAGCTCTATCTAAGAGTCCTTAGGTCCCCCTATCCTCATGGCCTGGTGACAGACCTGGATGTTCGTCCCGCACTGAAAAAAAAGGGGGTTCGCGCCGTGTATACGGCCAGGGAGGTCGCTCATTTGGGCCGCTTGCCCTGTCGTGCGGTGCTGCCTGATGACCAGAGTCATTCGGCCTTCATTGCAGAGCGCCCTATTCTGGCAGAGGGGCGCGTGCTCTTTGTGGGCCAAGCCATGGCTGCAGTGGTCGCCGAAACACCACAGCAGGCGCAAAATGCGGTGGATGCCATAACGTTCAGCATCCAAGAAATTCCCGCCTGTAGTATGACGGCTCATGCACTGGATCCTGATACGGCGCTGTTGCACCCTCTGCATGAGAGCAACCTCTGTCTGCACTACCAACAGGGAGACGCCCAGGCGGTAAGCGCTGGGTTTCAACGGGCGGCTCACCTGGTCGAGCTGAGTCTGGTGAATAACCGAGTCGCGCCGAGCCCCCTTGAGCCGCGCGCCAGCTTGGTGGAGCCCACCGAGACAGGCTATACGATTTACAACCCGAGCCAGGGTCCGGTCGCACAGCAGGCGGTGTTAGCCCAGGTCTTCTCCCTCCCGAAATCCGTCATCCGAATTGTTGCTCCAAATACCGGTGGGGGTTTCGGCATTCGCGGTGAAGTGCACCCCGAACTTTGTCTGGCGCTGCACGCCGCACGGGACCTTGGTGTTCCCATCAAGTATACGGGTGACCGATCAGAGATGTTTCTTGGGGACACTCACGGTCGCGATAACCTGACGCGAGTGAGGGCGGCCTTTGATGAGGGAGGGATGCTCCAGGCTCTACGCGTAGAGACTACGGCTAATCTGGGTGCCTATTGCTCGGCCGTAGGCCCCTTTGTCCCCACGGTAGGGGGCGGTCGGATTCTAGGCACCGTGTACCGCGTTCCCTTGGTCTATCACTCAGTCCGCTGTGTCTTCACCAATACCATGCCCGTGGCCGCCTATCGGGGCGCCGGACGACCAGAGGCTTGCTATGTGATGGAGCGCCTTATGGAAACGGCCGCCCTACAGCTCGGTATCGACTCCACCAGTCTCCGGCGACGTAACCTCATTACCTCTGATTTGATGCCCTATACCCTGCCTTCCGGGGCGCAGTTGAGTTGCGGCGAATTCGGTCAAACGCTGGATATGGCGCTTGAGCGAGCCGATTGGGCGGGGTTTGCTGCGCGAGCTGAGCAAACCGCCAAAGCCCGCAGGCTGCGCGGGCGAGGCCTCGGCCTTTATATTGAGTCTAGTGGCGGCGGCCTGGAAGAAGAGGCCAAAATTTCAGTACTCAAGGACGGCAGAATCGAAGTGGTAGTGGGGACTTTTTCCCATGGCCAAGGCCACGCAACCACTTTTGCGCAAATTTTGAGTGAGGTCCTGGACGTTGACGCCGCGTTAATCAGCATCATTCAGGGCGATACTGATCGGGTCGCATTCGGTGGCGGTACCGTGGGATCTCGTTCCTCTCAGATGGGGGGCGTCGCCGTATTGAGGGCCGGGCAGGGCCTTATTCGACAGGGGTTGGCCATTGCTGCGGAGATGCTGCAGCAGCCTCAGTCAGAAATCACCTATCAACAAGGCTCCTACTCTGCCCGTCAGCAGGGCACCCACGTTAGCTTGCAGGAAGTTGCGATGGCGTCGGCGCCACACTTTGGGGGAGAGGGGCTTCATCAAACCCTTCGCTATCGGCGTGAGCCGGGGTATACCTTTCCCAACGGGGCGCATATTGCTGAGGTGGAGGTCGATCCGGAGACTGGCCGCGTGGCCGTGGTGCGCTATACGACAGTCGACGATTGTGGCCGGGTAATCAATCCCTTGCTCGCCACGGGTCAGGTGCATGGTGGCGTTGCCCAGGGCATCGGGCAGGCGCTGTTTGAGGAGGTCGTATACGACCGAGAGGGGCAATTGGTCACGGGTAGCTTGATGGACTACAGCATGCCGCGTGCTCAGCAGCTAAGCGACATAGATGTCTGCTTTCATGAGGTGTTAGACCCAAATAATGAGCTGGGTGTGAAGGGTATCGGCGAAGGGGGTGCCTGTGCTGCACCTGCCGCCATTGCGAATGCAGTGCTTGACGCTCTGCGCCCCTTCGGCGTCGCCACCCTGGACATGCCGCTGACGTCGGAAAAGGTATGGAACGCGATTCGCGCCGGCGCTGAAGGCTCGTGAAAGGATCACTGATGTCGGTAGCTGGCAGCAAAAGCAGGGGAGAATAGATGACGGATTTTAGCGGTGCTGACTTGGTGGCAGATGCCTTAGCTCAGCTCGAGGTGGAGCACGTTTTCGCTATAGTTAGCATTCACAACATGCCAATGCTGGATGCGATTAATCGTTTGGGGAAGACGCAAATAATCGACGTGCGTCATGAGCAGGCTGGCACCCACGCGGCAGACGGCTACGCGAGGGCGAGTGGCAAGCTGGGGGTCATGATCGCGTCCACGGGCCCAGGCACCGCCAACACCGTTACTGGTCTATACGAGGCACAATTCGGGTCTTCTCGGGTGTTGGTGATTACTGGTCAGGCGGAAACGGCCTTTTATGGCAAGGGCCTCGCCTATGTGCATGAGGCGGAGCAGCAGGTACCCATGCTGGCGTCGGTTTGCCGGCGGGTGGAAAGTCCGGGGCACGCTGATCAATTGGGCCCAGCGCTAGCCGCTGTCGTGGCCGATATTCTGGCGGGCAGAGGCGCTCCGGGTGCGCTCGAGATTCCCATCGATATTCAATACGCGGCCAATCAGCCCAGCAAGATGCCGGTCCCCGACCTTGTTCAATTCGCGCCAAATGAAAAAACAGTGGCCCAGGTGGTAGACGCCCTCAGAAAGACTGAAAGGCGCATTATCGTTGCCGGTGGTGGGGTCATTGCGGCCGGGGCTCAGGATGCTGTTTGTCGTCTTGCCGAGCATCTGAATGCCCCGGTGATTACGACGGTTGATGGTCGTGGGACGCTGCCGGAAACCCACCCGCTTTGTATTGGCAATTTTTACAACGCAGCGGGCCTATACGAGGCTATCCAAGATGCAGATTTGACCCTGGCCGTCGGCACTAAGTTTGCCGTGGGCGTTGAAGGCCAGTTCGCTGCGCAAACGCCCCCTGGCACTCTAGTGCAGATTGACATCGACCCCACGATGATTGGCCGCACGCACCGTGTGGCTATTGGACTCATGGCGGACGCCAAACTGGCGCTGGATGAGATAAATCGCCAACTCAGCACTTTCGCGCCCAATAATGTTCGCTTCCGGGATGAGCTTTTGGCTGCAGGGGAGGCGGTGCGGCAGGCGACGCGCCATCGACTGGGCCCTGATTGGCCTAAGGTCATGGACTGTATTCGACACAAGCTGCCTGCAGATAGCGTCATTGTTCGCGACCAGACCATCTCCGCCTATAGCTGGGGGAATCAGTTATTGCCCATTTTGCAGCCCCGTACCTCTATCAATCCGACGTCTGGCGCCATTGGTCCGGGTTTCCCGATGAGCATTGGTGCGGCGATTGCCACCCGTCGCAAGACCCTGGTGGTGCATGGGGATGGCGGTTTCATGTTCCACGCGACAGAGCTCGCCACCTGCGCCCAGTATCAGGTTCCCCTGATCATTTGCGTCTTTAACGATTCTGGCTATGGCGTCCTGCGGTGGCTACAGCAGGCCCGTCTGGGGCGCATCAACGAAACAGAGCTGGGCAAGGTCGACTTCGTCAAAATGGCGGACAGTATGGGGGTGCCCGGACAGCGGGCGGCTAATCCCGATGCTTTCGAGCGCGCCTTGGATGACGCCCTGGCGGCGGCTGGCCCCTATCTCATTGATGTGGACATGGAAGGCTTTGCACCCATGGCAATGTCGGTGGTGCCCAAGCCTCGGCCTGGAAGCTAGGGGCTTCTGACCTCAACAGGGGTTTGACCCCGATAGCGAACCCTAAAGATTTTTCCGCCCTGGTCATCGGAAATCAGCAGGCTGCCATCCGGGGTCTGTAATACATCGTTGGGCCGTCCCTGGGCACGTTCGCCCTCCAGCCAGCCCGTAATAAAGGGTCGATAGTCCAGTCGACCTTCATCATCCTGCATCAGCACGCTGACCTGGTAGCCCACCTTGGAGGATCGGTTCCAGGAGCCGTGCTCGGCCACAAAGAGTCCTTGCCGATAAGCGCTGGGAAACTGGCTGCCGGTATAAAAACGCATCCCCAGGGGCGCTGAGTGGGCCTGGATGCGCCAGCGAGCCGGTTCAAAGCTATGCCGCCGCGCCTCGACATGATCACCGAATTTCGGATCGGCAAAGGTGCCATCGGGTTCGTGAGCGGCGACGCTGTGGACGAAGGGGTAGCCATAGTGCAGCGGTTCTTGCAGGTCAGCGGGAATGACGTTTAGCTCGTCAGCAGGGATATCGTCACCCAGCATATCGCGACCATTATTGCTAACCCACAGGTCGCCGCTGGTTGGATGCCAGTCCATGCCCACAATATTGCGAATCCCCCGGGCGACGAGGGTCGTTTTGCCGCTGCTTGGGTCCATGCGCAGCAAGGTCGCGTATCGCGGGTCCTTAGACAGGCAAATATTGCAGGGGGCGCCTACCGGGATATACAGCTGTCCGTCTGAGCCGAATTTAATGTACTTCCAGCCGTGGTGTTTGTGGGTCGGGAGGTCGTCACTAACGACCTCGACGTGAGGCTTGTCGTGGAGCTGATTGTCGATATCCGAGATGCGAAGCACTCGAGACAGCGCAGCGATGTAGAGGTCTGACCCCAGCATCGCCACGCCGCTCGGCATATCCAGCTTATTCAGCAGGGTAACCACCCGGGGGTTGTCGTCTTCCAGCGCATTGATGACGGCATAGACCCTGCCTTTGCGACGGGTTCCGACGATGAGATGGCCGCCAGGGGTTAGGGCCATCTGTCGGGCATTGGGTACGGAGAAAGGCAGTGCCTCTACGCTGAACCCCGGCGGGCTTTCCAACTTAGCCGCAGAAACAGTGCTGACAGGGAGCCATAGGCAGCATAGCCACAGCGGCCAAAGCCGCATGATGCCGACAACGGCAAGGTTAACAACTGTACTCATAAGTGCGCGCTCCTGCGGCCGATCGCTCATCTCGTTGCCCATGACCCTGCTTCGAGGTTAAGACCAAAGAGCCACGATAACTGCAAAAGTACTTGGTTTGAGCAGACCTTTAAAGCACAGTGATCGGGTGATACCTGTACTAACTGACACCATCAAGGACGCTATCCAGAGCGCCTACCGCACCTGGCTTGCTACGCGTGCCTTTAGCCCTCGCCGAGGCCAAAAGGAGATGATTGCCGCCATCGCCCGTACCCTGGCCGCCCCAGCGCCTCGCTTGGCGGTGGTAGAGGCCGGCACCGGAACGGGAAAGACGGCAGCCTATTGTTTGGCCGCCATTCCGCTGGCGCAAAACCTCGGTAAGACCGTCGTGATCAGCACGGCGACCATTGCTCTCCAAGAGCAGGTAGTGCTCCAGGATTTGCCGGATATCAAGGCAAATGCGGGCCTTGAGTTTGGCGTGACGTTAGCCAAGGGTCGCGGCCGCTATCTTTGCTTAAAACGCCTGGATGATAACCTGCGAGACCATAATCAGCAGGAAATGCTTGCCTCCGAAGCATCAGCTGAAGAGCATACGGCGCTTTACCAGAGCATGCTGGGTCGATTCTCCGAGGGTGTTTGGGATGGCGAGATGGATTCTTGGCCTGATGCGATTCCCGAAACCGCTAAGTCCGCCCTCACTACGGATCATCGGGGCTGTAGCAATAATCGCTGCAGCTTCTTTAAGCAGTGCCCTTTTTTTCGCGCTCGCGCACGGTTGGAGGGGGCAGAGGTCATTGTTGCCAATCATGACCTGGTATTAGCAGACCTGGCGCTGGGCGGCGGTGCCATTCTTCCCGAGCCGGAGGAATGCATCTTTATTATCGACGAGGCCCATCATATTGCCGACAAGACCCAGAATCATTTTTCCTCATCCGCGCGGCTCAACGCGACCATTCAATGGTTAGACAGCGTGAATACTACCTTGGGGTCCATGGCTCAGCAGTTCTCTCAACCAAAGAACTTAGTCTCTCTGGCGACTCAGACCGCTGCCGATACCGATGCCCTGGGGAATCATCTGCACGCGCTTGCGGGAACCCTTGAGGACATGCCCTTTGAGAGTAAGGAAGAAGACAAAGAGGCCTATCGTTTTCCAATGGGCCAGGTGCCTGATGCCACCGCAGAACTGTGTCGCGCCTGTTTGCCTTCGATAACGAGAATCAGTGACGCTCTGGAGCAGACCCATGACCTCCTGTCCAAGGCAATGTCTGGCGAGCTGGATTGGCCTCAGGCCTACGCCGCGGAGGATTGGTTGCTGCCGGTTGGGCAACTGCTCGGGCGGGCTCAGTCGGTAGAGACCCTGCTCCAGGATTATGCCGATGGCGATGCGAAAACCTATCGTCATGCCCGCTGGCTGAGCCGCAATCCTTATGATGTAGAGATGGTAAGCGCACCGATAGAGCCTGGCCACATCCTGCAGCGGGTGCTTTGGGACCGGTGTTTCGCCGCGGTGTGTACGTCGGCCACCATCACCGCGCTGGGCAAATTCGACCGATTTATTGAACGTGCGGGGTTGGGCGATGAGGCCATCACGCTATCCATCGCGAGCCCCTTTGACTATGGGCGTATTGCAACCTTCCAGGTGCCGGACATGGCCGCAGACCCTCGGGACTTTGACGGCCACAGCGCAGAAATTGTGAGCCTGCTACCTGAGCTGCTGCAACAGCACCCCTCTGCGCTGGTCCTCTTTACCTCGTGGCGACAGCTCAATGCCGTGATCAAGGGGCTACCCGACGCGTTGGTCTCTCAGCTCCTGGTCCAGGGAGAGGGCAGCAAGCAGGCGTTGATCGCTCAACACAAGGAGAGAATCGACGACGGTAAAACCTCCTATCTCTTTGGGCTGGCCAGCTTTTCCGAGGGACTGGATTTGCCCGGAGCCTATTGCCGGCACGTTATTATCGCCAAGCTGCCGTTTTCCGTCCCGGATAACCCCATCGACCAGGCCATTGCTGAGTGGGCAGAGGCTCAGGGCAGGAATGCCTTCTATGAGATCACCGTTCCAGATGCCGCCCTTAAGCTGGTGCAGGCCTGCGGTCGGTTGATCCGTCACGAAGCCGACTTCGGGACGATCTCCATGCTCGATAAACGCATCGTGACCCAGCGCTACGGGCGGGCGTTGATCCAGTCGCTGCCGCCCTTCCGGCTAGACCTGCCCGGTACCCAGTAGCGCCGTTAGAGGCGCTGGTCGAACTTGCCTGGGCTGAAGATCGTTAAAGAGCGCGTTTGGAGACGGCTGTAGATGTCTTTCATAAAGGCACCCATTTCTGCCTTATCCAGACTGGCGACCTGCTTCGCAACCTGCTCTTTGCTGTTAAAGAGATAGTTTTCCACATCCAAGCTTTCCCAATAGTCCTCACTTCGCTCGGTCAAGTTTTTGTCTTTTTCCGTCAGGCGCGTGATTAATCCCTCTTTTTGACGCTGAAAATCCTCATCGGATAGGGTTTCCCAATCGTTGATGTAACTCTCCATAAACGCCATCACGGCTTCGCGTAAATCCTCGACGCCCGCCGCCGGCGATTGTACGAGAAAAATATTACCGCTTTGGGTGCTCAGGCGCCGCACGCCGGCGCTTACAACATACCCGAGTTGTTGGTCAGTCCTGAGGCTTGAGAAAAAGGGTGACCTTAGGAGCTGGCCAGCAAGGCCGCTCTTCGCGGCGCTGGCGAAGGAATCATCTGGGTCCTGAACATAGAGCAATAGCACCGCATCATCGTGGTCAACGTCCAGATTGATCGATTCTGCTTCGCTGAGTTGCTGAACGGTCGGCTGCCTGCGAGGCATGTCTCTAAGCGGCAAGGCGTCCTGAAGGTAGGCCGCCACCGCCTCTGCATCTTGCTGTTGCACGTTACCGTGAAGGCCGCCGAATACCGACAGCGTCCGCAGCTGATTTTTCCGCCATGCAGAGAGGGCACTGAGATCAACGGATTCCAATGCGTCCGCGAGCTCATTGGGGGTAAACCGGACGTCGACAAGGTGGGTTCCTAGCTTTCGCAGGGCTTGGGAATAAGGCTTATCCTTGGCGGCGTTGCGCCAGTCCATAATAAGTGCGGTTTTGAGTATCTCGAACCGTTCCTGGGTGAGCGGGGCGTTAATGAGTTGATGCACGATCTGTTTTAGCAAAATCAGCTGCTTGTCCTGGTAGCCAGAAAGCTTGAGCCGCATACCGTTGCTCGTTGACTGTAGGCCATAGCCCATACCAGCCAGACTGGCTGGGTAGAGAGACTCGCTCAAGGCGTCGTTAATGAGCTTAATGAACAGCTGGTTCTGGGCTCTATCTGCCGGCGTGACGGACCCTTGCTCGCTCACCAAGTCAATTCTCATATTCGCCCTGGGGGCGCCAAATTCCACGTCGGTGTCAAGCCACAGCTGAATCGCCCCAGTATCCACCGCTAGGGTAATGGGCTGCTCATCTGCAGTGAGGAGTCCCAGCGCCTCTGGGAGGAAGGGGTTGGGTTCTGGTAGGGCTAGGAAAGCCTCGACCGGGGCCAGCTCGATGGCCCCTTGTGTGAGCCGATAGGGCACCTTGAACCAGGTCTCTACGGCGTCGGTAGCGACATCTGGCGCCGATACCTCGATAAAGACATTGTCTTGTCTGAGGTATCCCAGATAGTCCTTGATCATCTGCGCGTCAAAGTTTTCCATGAGATACGGTGCTACCAGCAGCTGCTCAGGCGGGTACTCCGCTAAGCGAGGGGCCATCCGGTAAACGAATCCTGTGGCGGATCCCTGCCCCTGAAAGCGAAAGGCCAGTTCCGCAACCTTGGCCTGTTCTTCATACAGCCATCGCTTGGGCTCCTCGGCACGAAGCAAGGCAATGTAGTCAAACAGGAGCGCGCTGATACTCGGGATGTTTTCTCGCCCCTCAGGTGTCAGTTTCATCCCAACGCTGATCATGCTGGTATTGTGATCGAAGTTGTCCGTACCCGCATTCAGGCTTTCTATCCAGCCCCGCTGAATCAGGGCCCGATGCAGGCCGCCACTGCCTTCGTGGCCTAAGAGGTTGCCGATGTATTCTTGGGGCTTATTTTGAAAATTTGGCAGGACGCTGGGGACCGGGAAATTATAGGTGATCTGGAAGCTGTCCTTGATCGATGCCGAGTCCAGGCGCGCGGGAAGCTGCCCCTCTGCAAACATCGGCACGGAGGGATAGAGGGGCCCTGCATCCTTGTTCACAACCTGTCCGAATAGGGGGCGGACCAGCGCCTCCAGGTCATCCAGACTACGGTCACTCAAAATCGCTAGGCCCATCTGGTCAGCGGAGTAATGTTTTTCGAAAAACTGCTGGAGGTCATCGCCAACGTCCCCGGCTAAGGTGTCCAGGGACCCGATGGTGAAACGATGGCCCGGGTGTTCGGGGTTCAGTGCTCGCTTGCTCACGCTGTAGCCGCGCCAGCCGTCGTCCTTGATCTGCATTTGGTACTCGGAGTGCACCGCATTTTTCTCGCGCTCGACGTATTCCGGGCTGAGCAGCGGATCAATGAAGAAATGTGCAAAGCGGTCCAGGCCCTCCGGGAAACCGCTGTTTTGAATATCAAAGAAATAGTTGGTGTGATCCAAGGCCGTATAGGCATTTGAACTGCCTCCATTGCCCGTAATAAATTGCTGAAAGGTATCCACCTCAGGGTACTTCCCGGTGCCGATAAAAAGCATATGCTCTAAGAAGTGGGCCAGGCCAGGTCGGTCATTTGTCTCATGAAAGCTGCCGCGATAGACCGCCAGGGCGGCTGCAGATTTGTCGGTTTCTGGATCAGATACCAAAAGGACCTGCATTTGATTGGGTAGGCGCAGGTAACGATATGCCCGATCATCGTTTGGGCTTTGCCGGGGTTCAATCCGTTCGATGCTGTTCTGAGACTGCTGGGAGAGTTGTCCACTGCAGGCCCCAAGGCAGAGTAGGATCGGTACCGCCAACCAGCTAAAAGTGAGGGTCGATTTCATAGCTTAAGGTTCCACTGAGATTCCCGGCAGGTCATAGTAGCTGAGCCGGAGACCGGGCGCGATGCACCAAGACATCATGTCCAAAATTCATTTTGGGCATCGGCCTCCTGAGGTAATTGAAAGGAAAACGATGGATATTGATGAGCTGAGGCTAGCGCTAACCGATGCGTCGAGCGGAGATCTGAACCAAAATACAGGTCGCTTTTTGGGTTGGGACGCTATTGCCACCTATATGAGCGCCAGGATGGCGGGTCGTTTTTCTCCGGTTATTGGTGTCAGCGGCCCACAGGGCTCGGGCAAGACTACCCTTGCTTTGTCTCTGGTGGAGAAGCTGCGCGCCTCGGGATATTCGGCGGAGGCCGTGTCGCTGGACGATTTTTATCTGCCCTTGGCTGACCGCCAGGCGCTTGGCCAATCCGTTCATCCCATGCTGGCCACCCGTGGCGTACCGGGCACCCATGATGTGGCTTGGATGGGGCGCGTCCTGCACGCATTGACCGATCAATCGCCCGGATGCACGGTGTCGCTGCAGCTCCCAGTTTTTGATAAGGGGCTGGATGATCGTGTGGACGTCAGAACCGTTGAGGCTGAGATACTGGTCATCGAGGGATGGTGTCTTGGGGTGACGGCACAGACCGACAGCGCGCTTGAGACACCGATTAATCGCCTGGAGCGTGAATCTGATGGCACCGGCCTGTGCCGACGCTGGGTGAACCAGCAAATCGTCGATCACTATCTGGCCTGCTGGACACACGTGGGTTGCTGGCTCCAGCTGCGTATCCCTGACTTTAAGCTGGTGGCTCGCTGGCGTGGTCAGCAGGAACAGTCTTTGCCCGCCGAACGCCGGATGACCGAGGTCCAGCTGGCCAACTTCATTAACCATTATGAGCGGCTGACGCGCTGGCAGGCCCAGTGTCCCCCGTTATTGCCCGGGCTATCGGTGGCCTTAGACGAGGCCCACCAGGTGCATCAGGTGGACGAGCACTTCTAGCGGCAGGGCCAAGGTTCAGCATAAGAGTTTTAGCTTGGTTCAGATTGCGTTCAGCTTCGGACCACTAAATTAGCCTCATCCTAAATCGCTAGTGGAGGCGAAATGCGCGTTCAAAACCAACTTCTCACAAGATCTCCCGTCAGACGTCGTCTTGACTCTGTTCACGCCTCGGCCTACCTCGTGCTCTTTTTCATCGTTTTATTGTTGAGCCAGGGTGCGTTGGCCCAGAGTCGGTATCAGGTGGCGGACGTTGTTTCGGTTGTGCCGGTCTATCAAAACGTTCTGGTAAAACAACCCCAAGAGGTTTGCTATGAAGAGCAGCAGCCCCGACGGAAACCCCGAGGCGAGTCTAAAACGCCGGGTATCGTGGGCGTTATCTTGGGTGGGGCCTTAGGCAATGCCGTGGGCAACAACAAATCCAGCAAGAAAGTAGGCACGGTCGTGGGGGGCGTCCTGGGGTATTCCATTGCTCAGGACATCACGCGATCCCGCCGAAATCAGGGCGGGTATACCGATGTGACCTATCGAGAGGTCTGCGAGGTTCAATACGAGACCCAGCAACAGGAGCGGCTGATGGGATATGACGTGAGCTATTCCTATGCGGGGCAGACTTATCACACCCGGTTGGATCGAGACCCTGGCCAGACCCTTCGCGTTCGAGTCCGCGTCAACCCGGTTTAACCATCACAGCACTACGTCAGGGGGCCATATTCAGCCATGCGACCCCCTGCTATATTGCACCCTATGAGACGAAAAACGATGTTGGCCGCTGGGCTGACGCTGGTATATCTCGCCGGATTCGGCCTGCCCTCGTTGCTGGCTCAGCCCAAGGACGCGGAAATGGAGCGTCGAATCAACGCCGGCCAAAAGCAGGCACTGGGGTATCGCCTGGACGGTAGGCGTGATCGCGTCACGCTACAGCAGGCCATCGACATTGCCATGGAGGAAAGCGGCGGGCGCGTGCTCTCCGCCACAACGCTGACGGAACAACGGGGCAACAGACACCGCATACGCCTGCTGCTGGAAGAAGGGCGAGTGACCACGATGATTGTTGATGATCATGGTCGCATCATTGCGCCTCCCTGATATGCGTACGCTGATCGTTGAGGATGAGGGGCTGCTTCGCCAGCAACTGGCTGAACACGTGAGCGGCTTGGGGCATGTGGTTGATCAAGCGGCGGACGGTGAAGAGGGGTTGTACTACGGCACAGAATTCTCCTACGACTTGGCTATCGTTGACCTGGGTCTCCCAAAGCTGTCGGGTATTGATCTCATTGCCCAGTTAAGGACCAGGCATCGCGACTTCCCGATTATCGTGCTCACTGCACGAGACCACTGGCGGGACAAGGTTGAGGGTCTTGAAGCCGGGGCCGACGACTACCTAACGAAACCCTTTCAGCTTGAAGAGCTGACCGCGAGAATGAACGCCCTGATTCGGCGGGCCGCCGGTCATGCTTCCCCAACGATCGTGATTGGTGCGCTGACGCTCGATACCGTTGCTCAGGGGGCATACCTGGACGGACAGGAACTCACGCTGACCGCATTTGAATATAAGCTGCTCGCCTACCTGGTGGTGAACGCGCCTAGGGTGATCTCTAAGACCGAGCTGACGGATCATCTCTATGCTCAGGACTTTGATCGCGACAGCAACGTGCTGGAAGTCTTGGTGGGTCGGTTGCGTCGTAAGATGGCGCCCCACGAGTTGATCGTAACCGCTAGGGGGCGCGGCTATCATCTTCCTGCTGGGCAAGCGCCGACGGCGGGTCCGGGAGCGGAATCGGTTGACGGTTAGTCAGCCTGAATACCCAACGCCCTCATCGATTCAGCGCCGTCTGAGTCTGACGACTGGCTTGGTTTTGATTTTCTTTCTTGGCTTGGTCGGACTGGTGCTGGATCAGGCGTTTCGCTCAAGCACCATTCGCGGTGCCGAGGAGCAGCTAAAGCTTCTCACCTACTCGTTGATGGGTGCGGCGGAGGAGGAGGGCGGCACTCTTGTCTTTGCTAAGGACCTTTTTCAGCCTCGGTTAAACCAACCCGCTTCTGGTCTCTACGCGGTGGTGATGGATGATCTGGGCACTCTGCTATGGCAGTCCCCGTCGCTACAGGCGATGCCGCCTGAGTCGGCATTGGCCTTGGTCGTCCAGCTCACGTCGGCGAATAAGCTGGCCGCGACGGAGGCCGCAGGCGTGTTTTACTTCGCCCAGATTGATGAACCCCAGCCGCTCTTTGGCCTCAGCTATACGGTGACTTGGGAGGGGCTGGAGGCCGACGTGGTCACCTTCCACAGCCTAACTGCCCAGGCCCCCTTCCTGGAGACGATCAATGCTTTTCGCCAAAACGTCTGGGTTGGCTTTGGGCTGTTGACCATTGTGATCAGCATAAGTCAGGCGGCGGCGCTGGGGTGGGGCCTGCGCCCATTACGTCTCATGCAGCAAGAAGTGAGGGAGCTGGAGGCAGGACGCCGGGGGCGTCTGACCCAAGAGCAGCCAAAGGAACTGGTGGGCTTGGTGGACAGTCTCCAACGTTATATCGAACATGAGCACCGTCTACGTCAGCGGCACCGGCAGGCGCTGGATAATTTGGCCCACAGTCTCAAGACGCCCTTGGCCATTCTGCGTAACGCGCTATCTGCCTCGGAGGATGCTCAAGCGGCCAAGGGGCCAGCACTGCGCGACCAGGTAGACTTGATGGATGGCATCATCACCCACCAGCTGCGACGGCTCAGTACCGGGACAGCTTCGGCGCCAATTGGACAAAGAACCCAGATAGCGCCGTTGTTAACACGTTTGGTCAACGCGCTTCAGGTGGCTTATCCAGATCGCGTATTTGAAACGAACCTGGATGACCAGGCGGGTTCGCGAATGCACGCCGATGACCTGTACGAAATTTTTGGCAATATATTGGATAACGCCTGTAAGTATGGTCGCCAGAAAGTCCAGATTCAGCTGTCTCGCAGCGGCGATGCTGAAAGTGAGCGGCGGGTGGTGGTTTGCCTCGAAGACGACGGTCCGGGTATTCCTGAGGAGGCGGTGAACTTGGTGGCCATTCGAGGCCAGCGCCTGGATACCCAACTTCCGGGCCAAGGCATCGGCCTCGCCGTCGCGATTGAACTGCTCGCAGGTTCTGGGGGCGAACTGGAGGTGGGGCGGAGTGTGCTTGGCGGTGCTAGGCTGATTGTTACCCTGCCCGACTAGTCCAGCCTTTGCTCCAGCGCATAGAAAAAGCGGTCGCGTAGCGGATCCGCCTCTGCATGCTTTGGTCCTCGGCGGCACCAGCGCTGTATGAGGTCGTCGTTGGATACCAGCTGCATATTGCGCTGCCCCGCATTCATTAGGTCCACCTGTAGGCGCATTCGAAAGTCTTGGTCTGCTTCAGGGCTGGCCAAATCAGACGCGATTTCCGCCTCGATGACCAGGCGGCGGAGCGCATCAAGGGACGCGTCGTCGGTGCGCTGACTAAAGATGCCGTGAGGTGGTTCAATAGGAGTGCCATCCTGCTCTGCCTGGCTCACCAAACGATCCCACTCGGCCCACTGCTGTAACTTTGCGACCTTTTTGTGCTGCGCTATCGCAGCCAGGTGATCGCTGAGCTGCTCTCTGTAAGCCTTGAGCGTTCCCCGCTGTGCAGTGGTCAGGCGAACCTGCGACCCAAGCGTCTCTAGCTCTACAAGATCACGCCGATACTGGTTCGAGTCGGTGACATTGGGGGAAAAGTTGGCCAGCGCATCGCTGAACGTGGTTTCGCGCTGTTTTACCTCTGCCGCCTCCGCATCTCTAGACGCGCCCAGGCGTTCGAATACGCCATCACAGGCTTGGCGAAATTTCTTCCAAAGGCGCTGATCTGGCCCCCTAGGCGTAGTGCCAATGGTTTTCCACTGCGCTTGGAGCCTTTTCGCCTGAGTGACTTGATCGCCCACATCCTCCAGGGCCGCTAGCGCCTCAGCGGCACTGACCAGCTGCGCCTTGGCGTCAATATTTTTTTCCCAGCCCGCTCTCACATGCTGGTAGAGCGCATCGAGCAGCTGTTCAAACGTCTTTTCAACGGGCTTTAGCGCTTTGCGATCACAGGGGTGATAGCGCCGCCACTCCCCTCGGGCTTCACGCATGATGCGCTCAGCTGCCTGCATATCTGTCTGGGTCCAGTCAGTTTCTTCAAGATAGGCCTTGAGCTGCTGACAGAGGTTTTTTCGCTGCTCCAGGTTCTTCTGTCGCTCCGCATCTTGCTCGGCAAAAAAAGTCTTGCAGACCTCAAAGGCACGCTCTGCTTGTTCGTCGAAGCGTATCTGAAGGTGCGCCTCCGACTTAGCGACGGGTCCCAATTGCTGCCAGCTAGAGCGCAGCGCTCGGAGGCGATCTCTTTGTTCTTCCGCGTCTAGCGGCGTAGTCGCCAGCTCTGATACGGCTTCAATCAGGCTTTCCCGCTTTGGTGAGGTTGCAAACTGTTGCCAGTCGGTCAGTTCCCCGAGTTCGGTGCTGAGGGCTGCAATCTTATTATCGAAACCTCGTCCACCACGCCTCTGGGCCCTTCTTGCCTTGGCCAAATTACCAAGTGCCTTTTTGAATTCCCCCTGGTCAATTTGCTGACGAATGGCAGCCGTTAGCGCCTTGAGTTCTGCCCCGGCTTCCCCGGCGTTGTTTTGTAAAAGCTGAATTTTGTTTTCCACCGTCTTGATGTGGCTTAGCAGCTGCAGAAGGGCCTCAGGCGCAGCCTCGGACGCAGGCCAGGCTAGGTCTTGATGTGTGTCCTTGGCCTTTCTTAGCCAGCCTTCAAGCTGGCTGCGCTGGCGATCTGCGTTGCCATGTTCAGCAGCGGTGAATGGGGTGGGGTCCAGGTTATGCCAGTCTACGGCTAGGTACCTTTTCCAGGCGGCGCCCAGCCCCCCGGCGCGATTCGTCCTTTGTTCAAATTTTTCGAACAGATCGGCCTTAGGGTCATAGTCTCGAAGCCCCGCTGACCAGGCGGCATGCAACGCAGACAGGCGCTGACTTGCCGCATCTAGCCAGGCCAGATCGCTGGGTACGCTGTCGCTTAGGTCGTGTAGTAGGCGGTCTAGTTCATCGAGAATCCGGGGGAAGGGGTCGTCAGACGCCGAGGGAATAGACAAGTCGGCGTCACTCAGCGGAGACGGTCCTGGTTCAAATATTGAGTCAAGGGCCACCCGTTCGCCCAGCTGGGCTTGGCAAGTGTCTACGCTTGCTACGAGCTTGTCCCGCTTGGCTTGCTGCTGTGACCTCTTCTTGCGATGAATGATCAACGCCTCGATATCCCGTGGCTCCGAAAGAAGGCTCTTTCTCAGGGTCGCATCCAGCTGTTCCAGTGCGTCCATTGCGGAAACGAGCTCCTTCTTCAGACCACGAACGTCTTCAAGGCGCTGTCGTGCGAGCCGATTCGTTGTTTTGTCGTGACCGCGGGAGCATTTCTCCAGCGTGGCCAAGCCTTCTTCCCGCCTGAGCAGGGGGTGAGCGAGCAGGGCCGCCTGCTGGTCCTCGTTTGCCCTCAGATACAGTTGGGAGAGCTGCTCAGCACCGGTCGCCAGCTGCATCAGCTCGGGGATATCCGCCTCTGATGCCCGTTCAAACCTGGCCTCAATAACCAGCGGATGACGATTTGCCGGATGATCTACATTGAAGGGTAAGCAGGCGCATAGCCGAGCCGCTGCAGCCTGCCTCAGCGCTTGGCATTCAAGCAAGGGGAGCAGGTCGGCGGCATCGTCAATAAGCGTGATGCAGTAGGTGACCAGACGAAGCCGGGCGGGATGTTCGGTCAGCGCGATATCGCCTTGAGCTGAGTTTACGATGCTGACAAGGGCTTCCCTAAACGTCGCCATCTCTTCAGCGGCATAGGTTTCTCGCTCTTTGGCAATACCCTGGACCAATGCCAGTTTTTCGTGGTGCTGGTCTTCTCCAAGATTCAGCAGACGCGTCAAAGCGTCCTGTTTGCCGATGTTTAACCACTTACCCAGCATGGATTAGCCCTGGCTCAGCCCGTTGTGACTGCCATCGCAAAGCGGCGCTGCCTTGCTGTGTTTGCAGCCACAGAAATAGGCAGTCTTGGTTTCGGATGCCGTATAGGTATGGGGTAGAAAGTCGGTGCCCTCATGGGAACCATCACAAAAGGGCTGCCGTTGGCTGCGTCCGCAAGTACACCAGAAGTATTTTTTCCCTGCGCTGACGTCCACCGGATACGGACTGGTTTGAACGATGATTGGCTCCGACATGATGCTCTTGGGTGCTCCGTTAGTTAGGTCATGAGATCTTAGCGATACTAGGAAAAGTGCTCCTCTTCCCACCAGGGGAAGTAGGGCGGCATGTCCTTAGAAACCTGATTGGGAAATACTGCTCCACGCTTTTCAAGAAAGGATGAAACACCCTCCTGGGCATCATCGGACTTGCCCCGATAGTAGACGCCTCGCGAGTCTATGGCGTGGGCCTCCATGGGATGATCGGCGCCGAGCATTCTCCACATCATATGGCGAGTGAGGGTGACGGAAACGGGTGCCGTATGATCTCGAATCTCGCAGGCGATGGCGCGCGCGGCCGGCATCAGGTCTTCGGGTTCATGCAGGCTTCTGACCAGTCCACCAGCTAGGGCTTCCTGGGCGGGAAAGACTTTGCCGGAGTAACACCACTCCAGGGCCTTACTGATGCCGACGATCCGAGGCAGGAAGTAGCTTGAACAGGCCTCTGGAACGATGCCGCGGCGAGCGAAGACAAAGCCGAATCGGGCAGGGGTGGAGGCAAGGCGGATATCCATAGCCAGGGTCATGGTGACGCCGATGCCAACGGCAGCCCCATTGATCGCAGCGATAGCCGGTTTGTTGAGCTCGAAGAGGCGTAGGGTCAGGCGTCCGCCGCCGTCCCTGTTTAGGCTGCTGGGTCGATCTTCGCGCGCATCGGAATTGAAGGTGTCGGCGCCTCGAGAGAGGTCCGCACCGGCGCAGTACGCCTTTCCGGCACCGGTAAAAATAATCGCCTTAACATCATCATCTGCGTCGGCACGGTCGCAGGCATCCAGCAGTTCGTTCAGCATGTCACCATTGAATGCGTTGAGTACCGAAGGCCTATTCAGCGTTATGGTCAAGATGCTGTCTTCAACCTCGTAATCAATCGTGCTGTAACTCATGGTCTCTCCCCAAGCTTGTTCCAGACCGCTATGGTGCCAACGCCGTGACCTTTTATCCATCCCCGTCAAGTTTAGGGTCGACCTAACGTTGATAGCCGAGAGGAATCAAAAAACACCCTGATCCCGGTCAGTTGGCGTAGCAATAGGCGGAAATTTTTAGTATCACTCTGCCCATGCCCGAGACGCCTATCAATTCCGAAACATCGCGGTCGCTTCACAAGGAGCGAGTGCAGCGCTTTGTTGAGGCGCACTGGTCGAATGCACATCACGCCAGACCCGGGCTTTATACCCTGGCCTTGGAGAATTGGCTGCGGGCCCTCGTCGATGAGGGTTGGGCGGTATCCCACCTGCCTGTCTCGTTTGGCGGTCTTGGTTGGGACGCTGAACAAGTCTATTGTCTGCAGTCCCTTTGCCAGGCGGAGGGATGTCCCGGATTCCTGACGATCGCGACGGAAAAGGTGGCCCCGTTGCTACTGCATGCTGGCACGGCGGATCAGCGGCAGCGTCACCTGCCGGGCATCGCCGCAGCGCCGACCAGTTGGATGTATGCAATCTACGATAGCTTGGGTCCTGAGCATGCACCGCAAAAGCCAGCCCGGCTGGATCAGGGCCAGGGCCGCCATGCGCACGGTTACCTCACTGGCGTCAAGATGGCGGAGGTGGATCATCCGGCATTCTTAGCTGGGCACCCCATGGCGCCGCGTATGCTGCTGTGTTTCGCGTTGGACGAAAACGATCAGCAGGTGATCTGCCTGGTGAATCTAGCCAACCTCGGTGTTCAGGTTGAACGCCCCAGTGGGCTATCTCGCAGCGTGCGGATTACCCTGTCCGGCGCCTTGGTTGAGGCAAATAACATTTTGCCCCTGCGAGGTGAAAGCTTGGCGCGCTCGCTCCAGCAGAGTAGTGAAACCCTGCCCGTGGCCGAGGGCTCGGGATTCGACTACCGATGTCAGCGTTTGCGTCGGTTCCTCGCTGATCAGCATGTCGACGAGGGCGATACGCTGGTTTCCGACCTCGATGCGCTGAGCGTGGAGGTCGCCGCGCTCAGCGGGATGGAACAACGGCTCCTGAACCCCGACCTGCCCAACGTTATCTGGAGCGGACTCCGGGCTCTGTGTCAGATAAAGGTAGAGCAAGTGGCGCTGGAATTAGGGGCGTTACAACAGGCCTGCTTCGGGTATTATGCGCTGCTGGACGGCGGGTTTGTGGCGTTGGATAACGAAGGCGGCATCGGACCTCAGGATGAGTGGGCTTTTGATCGCACGCAGACGGCGCGTCTGGCTATGGCGCCCCTATCCACAGGGCACGCTGGGTTTGCTCTAAAAAACGTCCTGGTATCTGATTCGCTGACCTTACCGCCCCTATTGGCGGTCAAGGATCAAGACAGCTGATTAGATTGGGGATGGAAACAAGGAGGGGTACGAGATGGATTTTTCTTTTTCCCAAGAACAGAACATGCTTCAAGAAAGCATCGAGCGATTTGTTCAGAACGACTATGGCTTTGATGAGCGCCAGAAAAATGCTCATTCCGATCTCGGATTTAGCCAGGATCATTGGCAGACGTTTGCCGAGCTAGGATGGCTCGGCGTGCCTTTCGCGGAGTCGGACGGTGGTTTCGGTGGCGGTGCTGTGGAAGCCTCTTTGATGATGGAACAATTCGGCCGTGGCCTTGTTATCGAGCCCTTTCTGGCTACGGTAGTGCTGGCTGGCGGTGCGCTGAAGCATGGCGCTAGCGATGCGCTTAAGGCCCGTTATCTACCTGGCGTTATCGACGGGTCGCTGCACGGCGCACTCGCCTATGCAGAGCCACAGGCACGTTTCAACTTGGCGGACACCTGCACCACGGCAGCGGCCTCCGCAAATGGCTTTGTATTGAACGGGCAAAAGGCCGTGGTGCTGAACGGCCCTCGAGCGGACTTCCTGGTCATCAGCGCACGAACATCTGGGGAACAGCGTGATCGGACCGGCATCTCGCTATTTGTCGTGGACGCTAAGGCAGCTGGGGTGACGCGGCGAGACTTCCCGACGGTGGATGCTTTCCGGGCGTCAGAAATCACCCTGGAGAACGTGAGCGTCGACGCTGACAGCGTGGTTGGGGCGGTCGGAGAGGGCTATGAAATCCTGGAGCAGGTTATTGATGAGGCCATCGTATCGGTGGGTGCTGAGGCCGTTGGCTGTATGGAGAAGCTCTACAAGGAGACGGTGGAATACTGCAAGCAACGCGAGCAGTTTGGTCAGCCTATCGGCAAGTTCCAGGTACTCCAGCATCGAATGGTTGATATGTTTATGGAGCATGAGCAGGCTAAGTCCCTGATGTTCATGGCCGCCATGCGCATGGATGAGGGTTATGGTCCCGATACAAAGAAGGCGGTGAGCGCCTTTAAAGTACAGGTTGGAAAGTCAGGTAAATTTGTCGGGCAAAGTGCGGTCCAGCTGCACGGCGGCATGGGCATGACAGAAGAACTCAGCGTCGGGCATTACTTCAAACGGCTGACGATCATCGATACGCTGTTCGGAAATAGTGACTACCACCTTAAGCGATTTGGGGCACTTTAGATGCTCTGGCGAAGACGCTCGAATGGTCGCCAATAACGGATAACGTTGTGAGGACCCAATGAAGGACCGGGATAGGGATGCAGGCTGATGGCACGCTGGGATCAGGGTGAGGGGTCCGCCATTCCGGAATGGTTCTGGGAGGCCGTGGATATTGAGCCTCAATGCCGGACGGTGGAGGTTGAGGAGTGCGATGTGGCCTATCGCCTCTATCCCGCCGATCACAAGCCAGGGATGTTGCTGATTCACGGTATGAATGCCCACGCCCGGTGGTGGGATTTCATTGCGCCTCAGCTTAACGATCAATATCAGGTTGCGGCCATGGATCTTACCGGGATGGGAGATTCGGATTATCGCTATCGTTATTCCGGCGAAACCTATGCAAATGAGATTGTTGCCGTGATAGAGGACGCGGGCCTCGGTCCGAATCCGCTCATCGTGGCCCACAGTTTTGGTGGCTATATGGCGGTTAAGGCCGCGAACCTTTTTCCAGATCGTTTCGGGGGCTTGGTGCTGGTGGATTCGGGGATTCGACATCCTGACGACCCGGCCCCGGACAGGGGAAATATGTGGGGCGGGCAGGGCAAGATATATCCGGATCGAGAAACTGCCCTAGTGCGCTTCCGGCTTCAACCGCCTCAGCCGTGCGCTAACGACTATATTTTGCAGTACATTGCTCGGCACTCCCTGATGCCCATGGACGGTGGCTGGGCCTGGAAATTTGATGAAGATCTTCTGACCACGCTAACGGAAACAGAGCGTCAGCCTGAGGAATACATGTCACTGACCCTGCCGCTGGGCGTCATATTTGGCGCAGACAGTGAATCATTCTCTCATCGCATGCTCGGGTATATGCAGGAGCTGGTTCCCAATGAGTTTCCTTACCGAGAAATTGCGGATGCCCAGCATCATGTCTTTCTGGACCAGCCGTTGGCCTTCGTCTCAGCCCTTAAGGAGCTGTCTGCCGAACTCCGGTCCTAGCCAAATTTTCAGTGCGGCATAAAAAAGCCCTCACGGAGAGGGCTTGTGGGAAGAGACAAGGCTTAGTCCCAGGAGAGGGCGCCACCCGTCTGATAATCTGTCACACGAGTTTCAAAAAAGTTCTTCTCTTTCTTGAGATCCATGATTTCTGACATCCAGGGGAAGGGGTTTTTGACTCCGGGGAACTGCTCGCTGAGCCCGATTTGAGCCAACCGGCGGTTTGCGATGAACTGAAGGTATTCTTCCATCATGTTGGCGTTCATACCCAGCACGCCGCGAGGCATGGTGTCCCGCGCATAGGCAACTTCCAGGGTGGTTCCCTCGAGAATCATGCCGCGAGCGGCTTCCTGCATTTCGTCATCCCAAAGCTGGGGGTTTTCCAGCTTAATCTGGTTGATTACATCAATGCCGAAGTTCACGTGCATGGATTCATCGCGCAGGATGTACTGGAACTGCTCAGAAGTCCCGGTCATTTTGTTACGCCGTCCCATGGACAGGATTTGAGTGAACCCGCAGTAAAAGAAAACGCCCTCTAATACGCAGTAGTAGGCAATTAAGTTCTTGAGCAGCGTCTTATCTGTCTCTAGGGTGCCCGTCGTAAAGCCGGGTTCGTTAATTTCTTTGGTGTATTTGAGCGCCCAGGAGGCTTTGCGGGCCACCGCCGGAACCTCATGGTACATGTTGAAGATTTCTCCCTCGTCCATACCCAGAGACTCAATGCAGTACTGGTAGGCATGGGTGTGTATGGCTTCCTCAAAGGCCTGTCGCAGTAGGTACTGGCGACACTCGGGATTGGTAATCAGTCGATAGATGGCCAGGACAAGGTTATTGGCTACCAGCGAGTCTGCAGTAGAGAAAAAGCCCAGGCTGCGCTTGACGATGGTGCGCTCGTCATCGCTGAGTCCGTCGTCCGATTTCCAGAGGGCTATGTCCGCAGTCATATTGACTTCTTGGGGCATCCAATGGTTCGCACACCCGTCCAGGTACTTCTGCCACGCCCACTCATATTTGAACGGGACCAGTTGATTCAGGTCCGCTCGGCAGTTGATCATCGCCTTTTGGTCTACGGTAACCCGTTCGGTGTTACCACTGTCCTCCTGCACCGGCATAACCTCCGGGGCTAACGCCGCACTCGCTAGGGTTGCAGCGGGCTCCGCTGGGGCGGCCTGCTGCTGAGGGGGGGGCTCTACAGGCTGAGGCATGCTGGCCTGTTGGTCCTGTGCGTCGAGCTGTCGCTTAACGGCCTCGGCCATAATCGCCTCACCGGCTTGAGCCGAGGGTTCCGGTGTAATCTGTTCTTCGTAATCGTCCCAACTTAACACTGTGATACTCCTAGTAGATATTGTTTATTGGCAGGCTTCGCAATCCGGATTGTCGATGGAGCACGCCATGGGTACCGGCGCGGCTTCTCCAAGCACTAATTCGCGGTCGGCGCCGCCCATCTGAGGGTTGTCAGCGCTTTGGGGCACGGCAGGGCTTATTTCTGCGGTAGTGCTATTTGCAGAAACAGCATTAAGCGTGCCGCGCTCCAACGTGGATTTTTCGGTGCTGGTAGCGCTCAGGGCACGCAGGTAATAGGTCGTTTTAAGGCCTCTTAACCAGGCCATGCGGTAGGTAATATCGAGTTTCTTGCCCGATGCACCAGCGATATAGAGGTTTAGAGATTGCGCCTGGTCAATCCATTTTTGGCGTCGACTGGCTGCGTCAACCAGCCATCTGGGCTCAACCTCAAAAGCTGTGGCGTACTTTTGCTTGAGGTCTTCTGGTACCCGTTCGATCGCCTTCAGGCTGCCATCATAGTATTTGAGGTCGTTCACCATGACTTTGTCCCACAGCCCCAGGGCTTTGAGGTCACGAACCATAAAGGGGTTAACCACGGTAAATTCGCCGGATAGGTTCGACTTCACATAAAGGTTCTGATACGTCGGCTCGATGGATTGGGAGACGCCGGTAATATTCGCGATAGTTGCCGTCGGTGCGATGGCCATCACGTTTGAATTACGCATCCCCTTGATCTGAACCTTGGCGCGCAACGCGCTCCAATCAAGCTGTGCGGAGTAATCGACCTCGAGGTAATCCTCGCCTCGTTCTTGCTGGAGCAGCTTGAGCGAGTCGATGGGCATGATGCCTCGGCTCCACAGAGAACCCGAGAAGCTGGCGTAGGCCCCGCGCTCCTGCGCGAGGTTGCTCGATGCGTCGATAGCAAAGTAGCTAATGGCCTCCATGGAGCGGTCAGCAAACGTGACGGCTTGTTCGGAACCATAAGCGATACCCAGTTTGTAAAGCGCATCCTGGAAGCCCATGATCCCGAGTCCTACCGGTCGGTGGCGCATATTCGAGGTGCGAGCTTGTTCTACTGAGTAGTAGTTGATGTCGATCACATTATCCAGCATGCGTACGGCGGTGCGAATCGTCTGCTCCAGCTTGGTCATGTTCAGCTCGCCGTTCTCGATATGCTGAAGCAGGTTTATAGACCCAAGATTACAAACCGCTATTTCTTCAGCGGAGGTATTTAACGTGATCTCGGTGCACAGATTAGAGGAATGTACGACACCCACATGCTGCTGGGGCGATCTGACATTGCAGCTGTCCTTGAACGTGATCCACGGGTGTCCTGTCTCAAACAGCATGGACAGCATCTTGCGCCAGAGTTCGGCGGCTTTGACTCGCTTAAAGAGCTTGAGCTCTCCATTGCGGGTCTGCTCTTCATACGCTTCATAGCGTTGCTCAAATTCACGGCCATAGAGATCGTGCAGATCCTTGGCGTCTGCTGGCGATAGCAGCGTCCAGTCACCGTCCTGGGCGACTCGCTTCATGAATAAATCTGGAATCCAGTTTGCTGTATTCATGTCATGAGTACGGCGACGGTCATCGCCGGTGTTTTTGCGCAGTTCCAAAAACTCTTCGATGTCTAGGTGCCAGGTCTCTAGGTAGGCACAGACAGCGCCCTTCCGTTTACCGCCCTGGTTTACGGCAACCGCGGTATCGTTCACGACTTTTAAGAACGGAACGATACCCTGGGATTTGCCGTTGGTGCCCTTGATGTAGGAGCCGAGGGCTCTAACAGGCGTCCAGTCATTGCCCAGACCGCCTGCCCACTTGGACAGCATGGCGTTATCCTGGATAGCACCATAAATGCCGTGCAGATCGTCTGGCACCGTGGTGAGGAAGCAGGAGGATAGCTGTGGCCGGAGGGTGCCAGAGTTGAAGAGCGTCGGGGTAGAGCTCATGTAGTCGAATGAACTCAGGAGGTTATAAAATTCGATAGCTCTGGCGTTACGGTCTTCTTCCTCTGCAGCCAGGCCCATCGCCACGCGCATGAAAAAGATTTGAGGCAGCTCTATTCGTACTTCGTCCCAGTGTAGGAAGTAGCGATCATATAGGGTCTGTAAACCGAGGTAGGTGAAGAGATGATCCCGTTCTGGCAGCAGCGCCGCGCCCAGGCGGTCTAGGTCGAAGTCAGCCAGCCTTGGAGACAGAAGCTCTAGCTCGATGCCTCGGCTGATGAAACGGCTGAGGGCAACGGGGTAGGCGTCTTTCATTTGCGCCTGGGTGGCACTTTGGCGCTCGCCAGATTTTTCATTTTCTAGGAAGGTCAGGGCCTCGGTTCGCAGTTCATCCAGCAGCAGGCGTGCCGAAACGTAGGTGTAGTTGGGTTCTTCTTCAACCAGAGTGCGAGCCGTAATCAGGATGGAGGTGGCAACATCTGAAGCAGAGATGCCGTCATACATGTTGGCCATAGCCTCTTTGATGATTCGGCTAGCATCTACGTCACTTAAATTTTCACAGGCTTCTTGGACGATGGTCTGTACCCGCGCCACATCCAGCCGCGCTGTACTGCCATCGGCATGGACGACGTTGATGGTATCCATAAGCAGCGGTTCATGGACGGGCTGTTGGCCCGCTTCATCGGCTCGCTCTTGGGCGCGCTGCTCGCGGTAGAGAACATACGAGCGAGCAACCTTTTGCTCCCCGGAGCGCATCAGTGCCAGCTCTACCTGGTCCTGAATTTCTTCAATGTGGAGTGTCCCGCCAGAGGGCAATCGCCGCTTAAAGGTGGCGCTCATTTGTGCGGTCAGCTGGGTAACCAGTTCTCTAATTCGAGGTGATGCTGCTGCGGTCCCACCCTCTACCGCCAGGAAGGCCTTAGTCATGGCAACCGATATTTTGTCATCGTTGTAGGGGACGACTGTGCCGTTACGCTTGATGATTTTGAGCTGTCCGGGCGCTGTAGCTGCCAGAGAGGGAGATATCCCGCTGCTTTCTGGGGTCGCTGGGGGCGTTGGTTGTGCCGTATCTGTAGTTGATTCTATTTGCATAAATTTGTTCCTCTCCTCATTCTGAGCGCCGCTTTATTCCCTTGGGCGTCGGTTGTTCTGCTACCCTTTCTAGTCCCTATTTTCTCGCGTATCTGCTTCTTCTCGTTTTTCTTCTCGTCTTTTTACGCGCCTGTCTTAAGCGCCTTCCCTACGCATAGTCTCGGTCTAGGCATAGT
>DKNY01000002.1:38794-48491 GCA_002470275.1 Gammaproteobacteria bacterium UBA7376
TCCTGAGCCTGGCCATCTCCTTTTTCGTCATCCCCGTTAGCGCTCTGGCCCCGTGATGGGTTCGTCTCGCTTTTCATGCCAGGCTTCCTGCTTTGTCATCCCGCCTTTCATGGTGAACGGTCGGGCTTATGCCGACTTAGACCACCCCCAGTCTTCTAATTACCCGGGCTTAGGATGTCGCCAAATGCTTCTGTTCCCTTTCGTGCCGCCAATACGCCATGTGCCATTCACGCCCTCAGGTGCCTTGCCTGACGCTATTGCCCTGACGCCCCCTCGACTGTTCGGTCCGGCGGCGAATTGGCGGGTCGTGGTCACCAGAATGTTTCGTCTGATACCGGCGGTTTGCCCTGGTAAAGCCCCCATGCCCAACAAATTTTTTGACTCAGTCAAAAAACAGTAACCCAAGATATAGGGGGTTCGCGATACGAAAACACAAGATAATGGGATCACCCCCCCTTTGCAAGAAAAAGTCTGTGGATAACCTGTGGGTAGGGTGGGGTGAACTTGTGCGCTTTAGAAAAAGAGTCGAAAATTCGCCTCTTTGTGGCACAGTCGTGGTCGGTCGTGGTGCATTTACCTTGGCGTTCGACATCGAAATCGAGATTTGGAGGGGTATATGGCCTTTATTATGGCCTTGGATCAAGGAACGTCGAGCAGCAGAGCCGTCATTTATGACGCTCAAGGCGTTTTGCAGGCGAGTGCCCAACAACCGATTAGCCCGAGCTACCCCCAAGATGGCTGGGTGGAACAAGATCCCATGGAAATTTGGCAGTCGATTCTTAGCGTGGGTCGACGGGCACTGACTGAGGCAGGTTTACAGGGGTCAGATTTAACGGGTATCGGCATCACCAATCAGCGAGAGACCACCTTGCTCTGGGACCGCCACAATGGCGACTGTTTGTACAACGCTATCGTTTGGCAGGACCGACGCGGCGCAGCCCAGTGCGAGGCCCTGGCGGAGGCCAAGGCGGTGGATGGTGCTTCTGTGGCGGAGATCATTCAGCATCAAACCGGCCTGATCATCGACCCCTACTTTTCCAGTACCAAATTGAGCTGGTTGCTGGATACGGTCCCTGGCGCTAGGGAACGTGCCGAGGCCGGGGACCTATGCTTTGGCACCGTGGACAGCTTTCTAATTTGGCACCTCACCTGTGGACGGCGTCACGTGACGGACGCATCCAACGCCAGTCGCACTCAGCTCTTCGACATTCGATCCCAGCAGTGGAGTCCAGTTTTACTAGATGTCTTTGCAGTACCGCCCGAGCTCCTGCCCGAAGTGCTGGATAATACCGGTGAATTTGGCGTGGCTGACCCCCAGTGGTTTGGTGCCGCCATTCCAATTTGCGGGGTCGCCGGAGATCAGCAGGCGGCGCTTATCGGTCAGGCTTGTTTCGAGCCAGGCATGTCTAAGAGCACCTATGGCACCGGATGTTTCGTCATGACCAACACGGGCTCAGAAATTCCGCACTCTTCCCAACGCCTGCTGTCCACTGTCGCCTATCGGCTTGGGGGGCAGACCACCTATGCGCTAGAGGGCAGTATCTTTGTCGCCGGCGCGGCGGTTCAATGGTTACGCGATAGCCTCTGTCTGATTGATGATGCCGCTGAAACCGAAGCCGCCTTTCGGCGGAGCGCTGGGGACAGTGGGGGCGTTTTCGTGGTGCCGGCTCTCAGCGGTCTCGGCGCGCCTTACTGGCGACCAGATGCCAGGGGTTTAATCACTGGGCTTACCTTTCAAAGCGACAGAGACCAAGTGATTACTGCCTTCCTGCAGAGTATGGGTTTTCAAACGCTGGCGTTGCTCAGGGCCATGATCGCCGACAATGCGCCGGTTACCACGCTGCGCGTTGATGGGGGCATGGTGGTGAACGACGCTCTATGTCAGTTCCTCGCAGACTTGCTGCAGGTGCCCGTGGAGCGACCAGAGGACGTGGAGACCACAGTACGGGGCGCTGGCGTGCTGGCGGCGATGGGGAGTGGTCTGGTAGAAGATTTCGGCGCGGCGGCGGAGGCTTGGCAGCTAAATCGGGCCTTTGTGCCCAGGATGGAGTCCTCGCGCCGACAGACGCTGGTCGAGGGCTATGACGCCGCCATAAGGCAGGTTCTGGCAGCCACAAAACAGCCTGAAAACGACGGCTAAGCTTTCGGGTTGAGGAGCAAGAACTCGATTAAGGCCTTTTGACTGTGCAGCCGATTCCCCGCTTCGCGCCAGACCGCGGATCGTGGATCGTCCAACAGGGTCTCGGTCACTTCTTCGCCGCGATGTGCCGGCAGACAGTGCATGAACAGCACATCCTTAGCGGCTAAGTCCAGCAGCTGTTCGGTGACCTGGTAGGGCCCAAAGGTCGCTCTGCGCTGATCTGCCTCGCCTTCATGACCCATAGAGGACCAAACGTCCGTGACGACTAGGTCAGCACCGGCGACGGCTTCCCTGGGGTCGATGACCCGCTCCGCGTTGGCGCAGCTCGCAAAGATTTCTGAGTTGGGCTGATGGCCATCGGGGCAGGCGATACGCAGCTTAAAGTCCCACTGGCGAGCCGCGTTGATATAGGAATGACACATATTGTAGCCGTCGCCTAAGAAGGCCACTGTCTTTCCCGTTATGGGGCCGCGCAGTTCCTCGAAGGTTTGGATGTCGGCGAGTAGCTGGCAGGGGTGCAGCACGGAACTCATAGCGTTGATCACCGGCACGCTGGCTCCCTCAGCTAAGACCTCTATATCGTGCTGAGCAGGGGTGCGAATCATGATGATATCCACCATTTCTGAGAGCACTCGAGCGAAATCAGAGATGGGTTCACCCCGGCCAATCTGGGTATCTCCAGGACTCAGAAAAATAACCTGTCCACCCAGCTGAGCAAAGCCGGCCTCGAAAGCGACCCGAGTTCGCGTGCTCGATAGCTGGAGAATCAGCGCACCTGTTTTCCCTTTAAGCGGTTGGTAGAGTTCATTGCGCTCATGCATTGCGCGCATTTCCTTTGCGCGGCCAACGATATGCCCCAGCTCCTCAGGGTTAAAATCCAACAAAGAAAGAAAGTCCCGCTTAGACATAGGGTAATACCAAATAAGATGGGAGTGCTAGGCGTTGAGGAGACCGGAGACTTTCTCGACCAGTTCGTCGGCTTCGTCTTCGGTCATGGTCAGGGGCGGCAGCATACGCACAATGTTGCCTTGAGTGACGTTGATCAGGAGCCCTGCTTGCAGCGCCTGCGTCGTAAAGTCGGGAATATCGTGATGCATTTCTACGGCGAGCATCAGTCCTTTACCGCGTATTTCCTTAACCTGGTTATTGCCAGCCAGCGCCGATTTGAAACCCTGAACAATGCGCTCGCCCAGAGCCTCTGCGCACGCCTCAACCTCATCACGCTGAATAATATCTAGCACTGCGTGGGCTGCTGCACAGGCCAACAGATTGCCGCCAAAGGTGGAGCCATGATTGCCCGGGGCAAAAAGCGTTGCTGCCTCACCGCTGGCCAAGCAAGCGCCGATGGGCATGCCGTTACCCAACCCTTTGGCCGTGGTCAAAACGTCAGGGAGAATCTCGCTATGCTGAAATGCGAAATACTTGCCGGTCCTTGCGTTGCCGCTCTGGACTTCGTCCAGCATCAGCAGCCAATTATGGTCATCGCAAATTCTGCGGAGGCCGCTTAGATAGTCGGGATCCGGGATATAAATGCCGCCCTCACCGAGGATGGGCTCCACCAGAATGCCCACGACGTTCGGATCGTTTTCAGCAATTTTTTCGATCGCCAGGATATCGTTAAAGGGTGCCCGCACGAAGCCGCTCAACAAGGGTTCGAACCCGGCGTGAGCTTTACGGCTGCCGGTTGCGGTTAGGGTGGCCATAGTGCGCCCATGAAAGCTGCCTTCCACAACAATGATCCGCGGTGTCTTGAGGCCCTGATTGTTGCCCTTGAGCCTGGCAAGTTTAATGGCGGCCTCATTGGCTTCCGCACCTGAGTTACAGAAAAAGGCGTTATCCATACCCGAAATGCTGCACAGCCTGTCGGCCAATCGAGTCTGCAGCGGAATTTGGTAAAGGTTGGAGGTATGCACAAGCGTTGCCGCCTGTTTTGCTATCGCCGTAGCGATTTCTGGGTGTGCATGTCCAAGGCCACAGACGGCGATACCCGTCAGGCCATCCAGGTAGGTGTTCCCCTCAGAATCCTCCAGGTACGCACCCTTGCCGCTGACAAAGTCCACGGGCATGCGTGCATAGGTGTTCATTAAGTGGTTCATGTGATCCCCGGTTCTCACTAACGCCCTGGCACGAGGCGATCTCGTGTGCCCACAAAGCGTTTCTCAGAGTCCTAAAAACACAGAGGCCGCAAGATTTGCGGCCCATAAAGCGGGGATGCTACTAGACAGAAACTAGACGATCAAGCAGCCTAGTGGTCTTGTTGGCGTCGACCGGTCGTTATTTTTTCTCCAGGGCTCGGCTTAATCGCTCAAGGCCCTGAGCCAGAAGATCAGGTGGTGCTGCGAAATTAAACCGAACGAAGCCCTCGCACCCAAATTGAGCACCGTTCGAAAGGCCTAGCCCATGGCTTTCAAAGTGGCCGGAGACGTCGTTAAGCTGCAGGTCCCGGATATCTAGCCACGCCAGGTAGGTGGCCTCCAGGTGGGACATCCTATGGCCGGCGACCTGTCGAAGTTCGGCCAGATTTTTGCGCAGTTGAACGATGAGCTCGGGTACCCAACTGGAGCGATCGTTAAAGGCCGCCTCGGACGCGATATAGGCCAAGGGCCCTGGGCTCGCTACCAGGTCTGCGCGGGTACCGATAAAGCGTTTTCTCAGTTCGGCATTGGGGATCACGGCAACAGCACAGCCCAAGGCGGGAATGTTGTAGGTTTTGGTTGCGGCGAAAAGTGAGATTGTGCGCTCTGCGATATCGGGTACCGCGCTGGCAATGGGCAGGTGTTGGACCTTGGGGTCAAGTACCAGGCTACAGTGGATTTCGTCGCTCACCAAAATCAGATCATGGCGCTCTATGAATTCCGCCAAGGCCTCGAGTTCTTTGAGGCTATAAACTCGTCCGGTGGGGTTTTGGGGATTGGCGATGCAGACCATGCGCACCCGGGCGTCCACCGCTTGAGCCATGGCGTCCATATCCATTTTCCAGACCCCATCACTTAACTGGAGCGGCACTAACCGGTGATCCAGCCCCGCGTTCTCGGCAAGCCCCAGGAAGGGGTAGTAGATGGGCGTTGGGATCAGCAGCCTGCTGTCCGCGGCAAGGGTCCTTACCGCCATATTGATCCCCGGCACGACCCCCGGTAGCCATACCAGCCACTCCGTGGGAACCTGCCAGCGGAAGTGATGGGCCAGCCAGCTTCGGAAGGCCTCGCTCAGAGAGGCAGGCCGCTCCGTGTACCCCAACATCGGGTGTTCTAGGCGCTCGCGCAAGGGCTCAAGGATAAACTCCGGTGCGGCAAAATCCATATCGGCCACCCAAAATGGCAGGATGTCTCGGCCTGCATATTTTTCCCACTTTGTGCTGTGACTCTGGCTGCGGTCAATGATCTGATCGAAACGATAGGGCATGCGGCATTCCTTGGACGCGTGGAAGGCAGTTGAGCGGAAGGAGAAGTGTATCGGGTCTTACGAACTTAGGGGATTAGGCGCTACAATGAATTTTTTTGAGCAAAGAGCGAGCCGATGCCAGAAGCAGTGATGGAAACGATCAAGCAGCAAATTGGGGAAAACCCCATTCTTCTTTATATGAAGGGATCACCCCAGGCACCTCAATGTGGTTTTTCTGCGCAAACCGTGCAGTGCATGGTCGCCTGTGGCCAGCGTTTTGCCTACGTGGATATTTTGAGTAATCCAGAGATTCGCGCCACGCTGCCGGGCTATGCAAATTGGCCGACATTTCCTCAACTTTGGGTGGATGGTGAGTTGGTGGGCGGCTGCGACATCATCACAGAAATGTTCGAGACCGGGGAGCTTGAAACGCTGTTGGTCGAGACCTCAGAGAAATATCCGGCGGAGGAAGGTTAGCTCCCCTCTCCGTCGGCAACGGCCTCAGACCACGCGGCCCGATAATCCCACGCGTTGATGATATGGCAGAAGAGCGCTGCGGTGCGATCCGTGTCGTAGGCAGCGTTGTGAGCCCGAGCCTCGCTAAAATCAATTCCGGCGCGAAGGCAGGCCTCGCGCAGCACCGTATGCCCGAAGGCCAGGGCACCTAGGGTCGCGGTGTCTAGCGCGGTGAAGGGATGGAAGGGGCTTCGGCGCAGATTGCACCGCTCGCAGGCAACGTTCAAAAAGCCCTGATCAAAGGAGGCGTTGTGCGCCACCATGACTGCCCGATGGCAGCCGGCCAATTTCATCTCTTCCCTGACCAGTAAGAAAAAGGCTTTCAGGGCATCGACTTCCTCAATGCCCTCGCGAAGGGGGTCGTCAATGTCGATTTTGGTTACTTTAAGGCTTGCTGGATCAATAATGGAGCCCGGGTAGGGGTTGAGGCTCCATTGCGCGGCGCTCTTGATCGACAGTTCATCATCGCGCATCTGGAGAAACGAACAGGCGATCTCAAGAATCGGATGCTGGTCCCTATCGAAGCCTCCAGTTTCTAAGTCCACGACCACTGGCAAATAGCCGCGAAACCGCTCATTAATTTCCATCGGGGCAAGATAGCAGAAATCCTGCTTGGCCATAGCACAATTGCCAGCCCAGGGCGTTTATTTCCATCTGCGAGGGCCATGCCATAAGATGTCGGTACTCGCTTATTGAGATCTAACATTGTCCGAGCAAAATAAAATTGTACTCGCTTACTCAGGCGGCCTGGATACCTCGGTAATATGCCGTTGGCTCCAGGAGACCTATGCCGCTGAAGTCATCACCTTTACCGCAGACATTGGTCAGGGAGAAGAGGTTGAACCTGCTCGGGATAAGGCCAAGGCCATGGGCGTACAGCAGATTTATATCGAGGATTTGACAGAAGACTTCGTCGCCAACTACGTCTTCCCCATGTTCCGAGCCAATACGGTCTACGAGGGCGAGTACTTGTTGGGTACCAGCATTGCCCGTCCCCTGATCACCAAGCGACTGGTGGAAATTGCTCGGGAAAACGGTGCCTATGCAGTTTCCCACGGGTCGACGGGTAAGGGTAACGATCAGGTCCGCTACGAGTTGGGTGCCTACGCCTTGGACCCGGACATTAAGGTAATTGCCCCCTGGCGTGAGTGGGACTTAAATTCCCGGGAAGCGCTAATGGAGTTTTGTGAGCTGCATCAAATCCCCGTGGATTATCGGCGCGGGGAAAAATCACCCTATTCCATGGATGCTAACTTGCTGCACATCTCCTATGAGGGGGGTGGCCTCGAAGACCCGGCCCGTGCCGCAGACGAGGGCATGTGGCGGTGGACCGTGGCCCCCGAAGATGCGCCGGATGAATCTCAGGTAATTGAGTTGACCTACGTCAGGGGTGACCCGGTTGCCTTGGATGGTGCCCCTCTTTCTCCGGGCGCGTTGTTACGCCAACTGAATATCCTTGGCGGTAAACACGGGGTAGGTCGCTCGGACATTGTGGAAAATCGCTTTGTTGGGATGAAGTCTCGCGGGTGCTATGAAACGCCCGGTGGCACCATCCTGTTGCGCGGACATCGCGCTATGGAGTCCATCACGCTGGATAGAGAAGTGGCCCATTTAAAGGATGAACTGATGCCACGCTATGCCAAGCTGATTTATAACGGTTACTGGTGGGCACCAGAGCGCAAAGTTCTCCAGGCGTTGATCGATGCGTCCCAGGAGCCGGTTAACGGCACGGTGGCGCTCAAGCTGTACAAGGGTTCGGTGAGCGTGGTGAGCCGGGCATCCGACGATAGCCTTTATGATGCCGATGTGGTGACCTTTGAAGACGATCAGGGGGCCTACGATCAGCGAGATGCAACGGGCTTCATCAAGCTGAACGCGCTACGCCTGCGTTTGGGTGCAAAGCGCGGCCGCGACTACTCCTAGATCAGGCCTTGTCTGCTCTCAACCTCCCTATTGGCGTCTTCGACTCGGGCATGGGTGGTCTTACGGTATTGGCGGCACTGAGGCGAGTGCTGCCCGAGGAGCAGTTTATCTACTTGGGAGACAGCGCACGCTTACCCTATGGCACCAAGTCACCTAGGACCGTCACCCGCTATGCTCGCCAAGCCACAGGCCTGCTGGTTGAGCGGGGCATCAAGGCCCTGGTGGTGGCCTGCAATACGGCCTCTGCCTTCGCCTTGGCTAAACTCGCAGCCGATTATGATCCGCTGCCGGTTTTTGGGGTATTGGAACCGGGCGCCGCGGCGGCCAGCGCCGCTACAGCGCAAGGCCCGATATTGGTGCTGGCCACCGAAAGCACAATTCGCGGCGGCGGCTATCAGCGCGCTTTGTTGACGTTGCGACCAGAGATTGCGATCTACGGACGTGCCTGTCCGCTGTGGGTGACCTTGGCCGAGCAGGACCATCCAAACCAGGCGCTGGTAGATCGCATTCTGTTGGATGCTCTGCGCGGATTTCCCGGTGTTGGTGATCCAGCAGGGATAACAGTCTTGCTCGGCTGCACGCATTTCCCTGTGTTTAGACAGCGCCTGCATCACTTGGTGGGCGCGAACGCCAAGATCATTGATTCTGCGGCAACCACCGCCCGCGCGGTGGCCCAGGCTTTGGCCGATGCAGGCTTATCTGCCTCGGATACGGCGCCCGCCGCGAGGGGTGTGGTCCAGTATTTGGCCACTGACAGTGTGCAGCGTTTTCAGCGAGTGGGTCGTCTGTTTCTGGGCGAGGTGCTCGATCAGGTGGAGTTGATAGACCTCTAGCTACTCGATCTTGTCTTTAAATTCGCACAGGTCCTCAATGCGACAGCTGCCGCAGCGAGGTTTGCGCGCGAGGCAGACATAGCGGCCGTGCAGGATGAGCCAGTGGTGCACATCCACCTTAAACTCCTCAGGCACCACGCGCACCAGGCGATCCTCAACCTCTCGAACCGTCTTTCCCGGCGCGATCCGGGTTCGATTTGAGACCCTAAAGATATGAGTGTCTACGGCGATGGTGGGATGTCCGAAGGCGGTGTTCAGGACCACGTTGGCTGTCTTGCGTCCTACGCCAGGCAGGGCCTCAAGGGCCGCTCGCTCCTCTGGAACCTGGCTGTCATGCTGGTCCATTAGGGCTTTACAGGTCTTTATGGCATTGGCGGCCTTAGTGTTGAACAGGCCAATGTTTTTGATATAGGTCTTCAGCCGATTTACACCTAGGGCGTAGATTGCCTCCGGCGTATTGGCCACTTTGAACAACGGCCCCGTTGCCTTGTTGACGCTGACATCAGTGGCTTGGGCTGACAGCAGCACGGCGATTAACAGCTCAAAAGGCGAACTGTAGTTGAGCTCGGTGGTGGGGTTTGGATTGTCGTCTCGCAGTCGACTGAAAATTGCGTGGCGGATATCTTTGTTCATAACGCCTTACCTTAGTGGCTCAAAGACGCCCTGGCTAGGTTCGATAACGCCCGCGGAGTTTTGGTTTAGGTGGTGTCGGATGCCGGTGTTCCAACGCTCAGGGTTAGACGGCCCAGCGCCAGCAGCAGACCGGCAATGAGGAAGGCGCCCGGGGGCAGCAGCGCCAGAGGCAAAAGGGGTTGCGAACCAAAGTTCAACGTCCAGCCAACCGCCTGATCCCCAAATAACTGATCCATGCCGGCAAACAGCGTGGCGCTGCCAAGTATTTCCC
>DKNY01000053.1 GCA_002470275.1 Gammaproteobacteria bacterium UBA7376
ACAGATTTTTGTACTGACTTTTGTCATTGGACTGCTTGAAGATTCCGGGTACCTCGCCCGGGCTGCCCTGATCTGCCACAAGCCGCTGCGGTTTTTTGGTCTCAGCGGTAAGAGCTTCATTCCGATGCTGTCGGGGGTAGCCTGTGCGATTCCCGCTATTTATGCCGCGCGCTCGATCGAATCCCCACGAGCCAGATTTCTGACCTACCTAGCCATTCCGCTGATGCCCTGCTCGGCGAGATTGCCCGTGTACACCCTGCTGATTGCTATTTTTATCCCGCGGGAGACTGCATTGGGAGGGCTGATCGGCTGGCAGGGCATGACGCTGTTCGCCATCTACGTTTTCGGCATGGTCGCCGGTCTCGTCATCGCAGGCTTGGTCAACCGGTTGTCACCCTCTGAAGGTCAGATGCCGTTCATGATGGAATTACCGGCCTACCGCATCCCGGCACTGGTGCCTATTGCCAGAAAATCCTTACAGCGGGCCAAGCACTTTGTCACCAAGGCCGGTGCCGTCATTCTCGGCGTGACCGTAGTGATCTGGATTTTGGGTTACTTCCCGAATCAGGGTGTCGATTTGGGCGAGTCTTGGTTGGGCATGATGGGGCAGTGGATCGAACCTGTCTTTCAGCCACTGGGTCTGGACTGGCGCTATGGGGTGGCGATTGTCAGCGCCTTTCTCGCGCGAGAGGTATTCGTCGGAACGCTGGGCACCATCATGGGGATTGAAGGGGCTGAGGACAATATCGTGCCCTTGGTAGAGCAGGTGCAGGCCAGCGCACTGCCGCTGGGGTCGGGGCTGGCGTTACTGGTGTTTTTTGCCATTGCGCTGCAGTGTGTCTCCACCGTGGCCATTCTGGCCAGAGAGGCAAACTCGTGGAAATTAGCGCTGCGGATGGTAATCGCCTATCTGTGTTTGGCCTGGGCCGCCGCCTGGATCACGTTTCAGGTGACCGGCTTGCTGGTGTAGGCCTCGCGCGAGCGATAGCAGATAGATTATGGGCACTCGCGACGGGTACTTTTCCCTGGGCCTCGGATTCAGTCATCACGCTCGCGCTGGAAAAGTCGCAACTCGGTGAGCATGAGACGCGCGGCCAACCGTAGCGTCAGATCATGGTGCTCTTTTCGCAGTTGATCGATCCCCGCTCCGATATCTTCCTGAAGGCGCGCGGCCTCCTGTTCTGTCATCTGACCCGGCAGGCGTACCTCAAAGTGACAATCTGACTCCTTCTGGAGCTCTGCATAGGCATCGGTTAGGGACGTAATGGCGAAGTCGATCAGGGTCTGATCAGCGCCTTTGCTTCTGAGTAACTGAGAGAGCTGTTCCTGCAAAAAGCAGAAGGCCTGCTTTTCGCGCGTGGGGAATTCGAGAATGTCGGCCATGGTTCAAGGGGTCATCGGCTGCGATGCAGATTGGACTTCCGAGGGTCAGCCTGGGGGTTGGGTCTTAACAATGTCGCAATGTTTCCCACCCGTTGCACCAGATAGGCATCACTTTGAGTACAGAGCTCTCCAATCACGGACTCGCGTTGCTCGCGATCACCGACCGCAACCTTGACCTTGATCAACTCATGGTCATTGAGCGCGCGATCCAGTTCTTCTAAAACCGACGGCGCCAGCCCTTTCCCTGCGACGGTGACAACCGGCTTGAGAGAATGGGCCTGTGCGCGGAGTTGGCGTAACTCCTTACTGGTGGGACGGGTCATGGAGGGCCCTATGAATTATCACGTTACACTCGGGGTAGTGTAACGCTATGTTGCCCGCGACGGTGGCACGGGACAGGGGAAGATGGGTAAGAAAAAATCATCAAGCCGGGCCTGGTTGAAGGAGCATCATGACGATGTCTACGTGCAGCGTGCTCAAAAAGAGGGCTACCGTTCCCGGGCCGTCTACAAGCTCATGGAGATCAACGAGAAAGACCGGATTATTCGCTCTGGTATGTCGGTGCTGGATCTCGGGAGCGCGCCGGGTGGTTGGTCTCAGGTAGCGGGCGAGTGGGTCGGCGCTCACGGCCGCATGGTGGCGAGCGATATCCTGCCGATGGACACGCTGCCCGATGTGCGTTTCGTTCAGGGTGACTTCACGGAGCAGGAGACCTATAACCGCATCATGGCGGCGCTGAATAACCAGCCTTTGGATGTCGTGCTGTCCGATATGGCCCCCAATATGAGCGGTTTGACCGAAGTGGATCAGCCACGCGCCATGTATTTGGTGGAGTTGGCGACAGAGCTGGCGACCACCTCATTGGCACCGGGCGGCGCTTTTATCGCCAAAGTGTTTCAAGGCGAGGGTTTTGAGGCCTGGTTCCGCGAGATCCGCGGATGCTTTACCCGCGTAGTCTCTCGTAAGCCAGCGGCCTCGCGGCCGCGATCACGCGAGGTGTATGTGGTGGCCTCAGGGTTCAATGGCGAGGAATGAACGTGTTTTGGCGACCCATAGCGCCTTGGTCTGGGCCCAATAACCTTAGCGCTAGGGCTTGAAAAGGCGGAAATACCCCCCAATTTAAGGGGAAGTGCCGGAGAAACAGCGGATTTAAGAGTT
>DKNY01000018.1:0-14398 GCA_002470275.1 Gammaproteobacteria bacterium UBA7376
CGTGAGCACCTTGGTCGTGGAAGGTTCTAACACAGGCAGCTGTATGGATATGGCGGAAGTCCTGGGGCCAGACGTTTTCTGCAGCCAATCCACGGCGCTGCGCGATCGAATAGATCAACGTGAGATTTTGAGTCAGTACTCTGGGCCAACTCTCATCCTGTGCGGAGAAGATGACCAGCTGTGTCCAGTAGCGCGTCATGAACTCATGCGAGATCTCATACCTAGTGCACGTTTGGCTGTTATACCCGGCGCCGGACATCTACCCGTCCTAGAGCAGCCGGAGCGAACAACCCAGGAACTTCAAAGCTGGCTGAACGGCTAGTCGATTCAGATGTACATATTCGGTTGTGCGTTTCTAAGACCTTGGCCACGCACTGGTATGACGCTGGTAGGCATTAACCGGGCCGAGAAAAATCAAAGGGTCTCGATAGGCCTCAACTCAATCGAGATCAACCGGCTGAATCCAACCGAACTTATCTTCAACATCCCCTCGTTGAATCCCTGCCAGAATCTCGTACAGCTGTTCGGTAATGGGTCCTGCCTGCGTGCCGCCATTGTAGAAAGTATGTTTTTGGCCATCGACGTGGATCGCACCAACCGGGACCAGGGTGGCGGCGGTGCCCGCGGCCGCGACTTCAATGAAACTAGCAACTTCATCGCGCAAGTGCACCGGGCGCTCGTCGATCTTGAGGCCAAGTTCCGATCGTGCAATTTCCATCGCCGCAAATTTGGTAATACTCGGCAGAATGGCAGGAGATTTGGGAACTAGCAGGCCGTCCTCGGTGACAATCAAGATGTTCGAGGACCCAGCTTCGTCAATATACGCATTTTGTTGTGAGTCAAGAAACAGCGCTTCGTCGGCGCCCTGTTCACGGGCTGTCGCTGACGCGAGTAGTGCCCCAGCATAATTCGCGCCTGCCTTAATGTGGCCCGTGCCTCGAGTGGCGCTTCGATCATAGTCAACGACCGCGAGGCTAATGGGTGATTGCTTACCGCCTTTGAAATACGGACCAACTGGGGAGACGAAAACGCGAAAAAGGAATTCAGGTGCCGGCCGCAGACCCAGGTTCCGCCCAATGCCAACCACAAAGGGTCTGATGTAGAGACTGGCTCCACTGCCGTACGGGGGCGCAAATTCTCGATTCCGTTGAATGCACTTCGTGATGCCTTCAAAGAAGAGTTCCCGCGGTACCGGTGGAATCATCAGGCGTTCGCACGTATCCGCCATCCGCTCCCAGTTCTTCTCAGGTCTAAAGAGCAACAGTCGACCATCCTGAGATCCATAGGCTTTCAACCCTTCAAAACATTGCTGGGCGTAGTGAACCGACGTAGACCCTTCATGGATAGCGAGATAGGGGTCTTCGGTTAGTGTCCCGTCACCCCAGGCGCCGTTGGCATAAAGCGCTGAAAAGCTGGCGTGGGTATCCATATAGTCAAAGCCAAGGTTGCCCCAGTCGATCTCTACTTCTGTATTTGCTTCATTCAAAACTGATTCCTTCTTATTTTCCCAATATTTAGCGATTTATCCCTGACTCACGCTCAAACCATTGCGAAACATTGGCCTGTCATCGACGGGCCCTTGCCGCGGAGCGAATGTGCTGGCCGACGCCTCAACTGTAACCGATTTGTGTTCAGTCCTGCCCGCCCGGTCGGTGAATTGTGCTCAATGTATCCGCTGGCTAGTCACTTAGCAGGTGCTGTTTTAAGAATAAGACAGTTGCCTGCTGGTAGATGTCGCGATTCTCTTTTTTGCGATAACCATGGCCTTCGTTCAGCGCGTTCATATACCAGACCGTTTGTCCTCGCTCGCGTAGGGCCGCCACCATTTGGATCGCCTCCGTTACCGGCACGCGCGGGTCGTTCTCACCCTGGACGACGAACATCGGTATATTGATCTTGTCGACGTTGTTCACCGGGCTAATGCGCTCGAGGTGTGCGCGCATCTCAGGATCACGCTCGTCGCCGTACTCCACCCGCCGAAGATCGCGTCGGTAGTCCTGGGTGTTTTCGAGAAAGGTCACGAAGCTCGAGATTCCTACGATGTCCACCGCTGCCTGGAGACGATCGCTGTAGTGTACCGCGCTGGCCAGCACCATGTAGCCGCCGTAGCTGCCGCCGAACACGGCAACGCGATCAGCGTCGAGGTCGGGCTCCGTTCCGATCCAGTCGAGCAGTGCACCTATATCGCGCACCGAGTCTTCGCGCTTAAAGCCATTGTCTAGGCCCAGGTACGTCTTGCCGTAGCCGTTCGAGCCGCGCACGTTAGGCACGACGACGGCTACCCCCAAGCGTGCCATCCAGATTTGATAGGTACTCGAAAACGTCGGTCGCGCCTGACCTTCCGGGCCGCCATGAATCGATACAACGACCGGGAACGGCCCCTGGCCAGCCGGCCTATAGACCCATGCGGGAATCATGCGTGGTTCGCCGCTGACCTCATCGAACGTTGGAAATTCAACGAGCTCAGGGGTTCGGAATGACGCTGTATCCAGGCCCCCGACCTCGCTGTAGGTCCAGCGGGTCAGCTGGCCAAAATCCAACGGCGACGGGCCGAGTTCCAGCACATAGGTATCACTCGGACTTGAGGCCGTATTTAATGTCATCGCAAGACGCTGGTCGTTCGGGCTGAACTCTATAGCGCCCGCTACGCCGGTTGGAATGCTTTCGATGCGACGGTACTTACGCGTCGCCGTATCGAGCAGATAGACTGCCGATCGGCCATTCTCGTTCACCGAGAAGGCCATGCGTTTGCGGTCATGACTGATGACTGCACCCGTGACGTTCCAGTTGATGTCCGTGGTTACGATCTGGGCTTCGGCGCCCTCAGTCAGCGGCTGCCAGGCAAGCTGTGTGAATTCGCTGCCGCGATCGGTTAGCACCCAGAAGCCTTTGCCAGCATCGTCGAACGCGACGGGATAGTTGACGCTGGTATTGCCCTCACCGCCGGAAAGCAGCGCGTGGCTGCCAGAGAGGAGATCGACAAGGTGCACACGGGAGTCGGTGACGCTGACGTAATTGAGGGCCAATAGGCGGGCACCGCTATCGGAAAATTCTGCCGGAACCCAAAGCGTTCCGTCGGGGGATTCAAGAATGATACTCGCCGAATCCGGTTCCTCCGGGTTCATGACCCAGATGTCGTTGGATGCACCGTTGCGAGCCGTGCTCTGATAGGCGATTCGGCCGCCGTCTCGATCCCAGAGAACGGCACCGTTGCGGGACTCGCCGTCGGTGAGCATCGTGGCAACGCCGGTGACCGGATCGAGCCTGAAGATCTGCGAGAACTCGCTGCCGCCCGCATCGCGCGTGAAAACGAGGGCCGAGGACTTCGGGTTTCGATTCACGCCACCAATAGGCTCATCGTAAAAGGTGATTTGATTGCGCGCACCGCCGGGCATGTCTACGCGGTGTAGTTGGCTGACATCCGCGAAACGCGTGTATACATAGACGCCTTGGCTGTCCGCCTGCCACGTTGCGAAGGACGCCGACCGAACGTGCTGATAGCGCTTGAGGCTGTCGACGATATCGTCGGGTATCGGCGGCACGTCCTCCATGATGAGATTGCCGTTGTTGGCTTCTGTTCGGTTTACCGGGTCAGCAAAGGCCATGCTGACCAGAATCAATGATGCACAGAATGCGAGCCAGGCTCGGATCATAGGAAGCTCCTATACTGAGAGCAGAAATTAATAATCAGGGTCATGAAGTCGTCGACGGCCACTGTTGTGAACCTGCAACGAACCACTGTCAGCGCCCCGGAAACCGTACCGGATATGTTGTAATAGATCATCTTCGCCTGAGCTAAAAAAGCGTTGATTGCACTACGTCGTGCGATATCAACGTCGTCATAACATTTCGATAAAAGACCAGCCCGCTGGGCTTTAATCGTCCTCTGAACGCTAGGTGAAAACAAGCGGCGTCTTTTTTGGCAAGAACCCGCGTGGCTTGGATATCTCAGAGTATTAGGAAGCCTCAACAGCGACTCGTTCCCATCGGCTTGCCGCCCGATCAGTGGGAATCCGGTTAAGGTAAAGCTTCCTAATGGTGAAATAAGGAGAGTTTTCACGCTCATAGCCTGCCAGAATCCAATAGCGTGCCCGGGACTAGATTCTGAATTGGCCTCAATAACGTATGGTTTGAGGCCAAGTAAGTCCTCGCGGATCAGAATCTGCCCACCCTCGATCTGTGGATCGACGGCCGCCCAACGAATCTTTAGCGTCCCCGGACGGTACGCAAACTTAAAATCCGGCTACCCATATCTGTGGAAGGGGCGTCATTAGTCTGGGCTAATACTCCGAAATTCCCTCTTTGATAGCCGCGCTTAAGTCGAAATTATGCCGCTGGTTCTTTGCAATCAACTGATCGCGAGAGAGACGAGGCGTATCTCTGAAAATTTTTATCTTCCGATAGAGGCTGTAACTGTATTTTGACAGCGTTGTCATTGACATCTAACGTGACCTGGGCAGCCCCTTGGCTTCACCCTATTAAGGGATAGGCCCTGGGCCAAAATGAAAAGCGAACCCTCTTTGCAGTTTTAAGTCCTGTAGGGACCTGCGGGCGGATTAAAGGCTCAGTTCCATATTCATGAAAGAGTCCTCAGCGTTCGAAGAATGCTCTCTATTGGTTTGCAGCATCTGCTTTGAATATTCCAAGAAATCAATCTGCCGCGCCTCAACCTATCAATACGAGGAAACAAAGGGGCCAGTAAGGGCGCAGTTGAGAGTAAGATTGGGGTCTGATGCGGAGTAAGGTGCGGGCATTGCCTATTAAAAAAATCACCCCCTAAAGAGAGATGAATCAATGGGCAGTGAAAACAAGGTGAGCTCTGTCAGCAAGAAAAATTAAAGTGAGCGGTTTGTAACTAGAGGGTTGCTAGCATGATAAATCAAACAGTAGTTGATGTGACCCAACGCATCATTGACCGCAGTCATGACAGCAGGCGAGGCTACTTAGATAAAGTGAGCCACGCTCGCCAACAGGGCGTGTCGAGAAAACGTTTATCCTGCGGCAACGTCGCTCACGCCTTCGCCGCTAGCAAGGCCGGGGACAAGTCAGTTCTGGCGGTAGACAGAGCGGCAAACTTCGCCATCGTTTCAGCCTACAACGATATGCTTTCAGCCCATCAGCCATTTCAAGAATATCCGGAGAAAATCAAACAGGCCGCCCGCGATGTGGGTGCCGTTGCCCAATTTGCAGGGGGCGTGCCGGCGATGTGTGATGGCGTTACTCAAGGGCGGGACGGTATGGAGCTGTCACTCTTTAGCCGTGACGTCATCGCCATGGCAACCGCAGTGGCTTTATCTCACGATATGTTTGACGGCATTTTATGCTTGGGCGTCTGCGATAAAATTGTTCCGGGAATGCTAATCGGCGCCCTATCTTTTGGCCATCTACCCGCAGTGTTTGTTCCGGCCGGGCCTATGTTAACGGGGTTGTCGAATGCTGAAAAAGTGCGCGTCCGACAGCTCTACGCCGAGGGCAAGGTAGGGCGGGACGAATTGCTAGAGGCGGAAAGCCAGTCTTACCATAGCGCCGGAACCTGTACCTTTTACGGTACGGCCAACAGCAACCAGATGCTGATGGAAATTATGGGGCTGCACTTACCCGGCAGCTCCTTTATAAATCCGGGCACGCCTCTACGAGAGCACTTAACTCGAGGCGCCGTTACCCAGCTTGCGCGGCTCACCAGCATGGGGGAAATTTATACGCCCTTGGCCGATATTGTGGATGAGCGCGCCCTCGTAAACGGCATTGTCGGTCTCCTAGCGACAGGGGGCTCCACCAATCACGCCATTCATATTATCGCCATTGCAAAGGCGGCTGGCGTGATTATCAACTGGCAGGACATGGCGGAGCTTTCGAGCGTTGTGCCTCTGCTGTGTCGGATTTATCCCAACGGCCAAGCCGATGTGAATCACTTCCAGGCTGCCGGGGGCATGTCCCTGCTGATTCGTGAATTGCTCACAGCAGGGTTGTTACACAACGATGTGAAAACGATTTTAGGTGAGGAGGGTTTGCAGCATTATTGCCTGGAACCCTTTCTAAACGCTGAATCCGGGACAACTCAACTGGATTGGCGAGAAGGCCCAGCAGAGAGTTTGGATAAAGATGTGGTCAGTAGCTGCGAGTCGCCTTTCAGTGCAGAGGGCGGCTTGAAACTATTGACCGGCAATCTCGGTCGTTCGGTGATAAAGATTTCCGCGGTAAAGCCCGAACATCGGGTGATTAAGGCGCCCGCTATTATTTTCGATCATCAGAACGACTTAAAAATGAGGTTTGATGCGGGCGAATTAGAAAAAGACTTCGTTGCAGTGGTTCGCTTCCAGGGGCCAAAGGCTAATGGAATGCCCGAGCTGCATCAGTTGACGCCCGTCTTGGGCCTTTTACAGGACCGGGGGTTTCAGGTGGCGTTAGTGACCGACGGTCGAATGTCCGGTGCTTCAGGAAAGGTGCCCGCAGCGATCCATCTATCGCCGGAGGCTTTAAATCAGGGCGCCATACTGAAGGTGCAAGAGGGCGACCCGATCGAGTTGAACGCCGACAAGGGCATATTGCATAACCATGCTGAGGGCTTCACTGAACGGGCCATGCCGCCAGTAGCGGATAGGCCAAGCGTGGGTATGGGTAGAGAAATGTTTGCGCACTTCAGAGAATCTGTGGGTGCCGCAGAGGAGGGGGCGAGCATCTTTTAGTGCTGACCCTGACCAGATCGCCTCAGCAAAAGCTCAACAGTAAGCCTACAGAATAGGAAGAGAATGGCATGACGAACGCGTTTGATATCGTGATTTTTGGTGGAGCGGGCGACCTGGCTTTGCGCAAAATTTTACCTGCTTGGTATCGCACGTTTCGTGAGGGACAGTTGACGGAGCAATCGCGCGTCATAGTCATATGTCGTGACAAAAAATCAGCAGCGGCATATTTACAAAATTCAGAGGCTGCGCTGAAGGAATATTTGGCGGATGAGTTCATCCCAGACGCTTGGAATCAGTTTAAAGCGTATTTATTTCCCGTAGCCTTAGATATCGCCAAAGGAGATGACTGGCAGAACCTGAAGGAGGTGTTAGTGCCCGGTGACCCCAAAGTGAGGGTCTTTTATTTGGCGATTCCACCGGCGATTTTCAGTATTTGCTGTAGGAACTTAGCGGATAACAACTTGATCACCAGCCAAAGCAGAGTGGTGGTCGAAAAGCCCATTGGATACGGAGCACTTTCCGCCAACAAGATAAATGAAGAAATTGCCGAGTACTTCAGCGAGGAGAATGTTTATCGCATCGATCATTACCTCGGCAAGGAAACTGTTCAAAATTTGATGGCGCTCAGATTCACTAATTTAATTTTCGAGCACCTATGGGACTCCAAGTCCATCGATCATGTTCAAATCAGCATCTCTGAAACGGTCGGGTTAGAAGGGCGGGCGGAGTTTTATAATGAAGTTGGTGCGCTGCGGGACATGGTGCAAAACCACCTACTGCAACTGCTGTGTCTAGTGGCAATGGAGTCCCCCCACAAAATTAGCGCCCGGAGCATTCAGGCAGAAAAAATAAAGGTCTTGGAAGCGCTGCGCCCCATGACCATCGCGGATGTGCAGCAGAATACGGTGCGCGGCCAATACGTGGCGGGCAGTTATGCAGGGGAGTTAGTGCCGGGTTATCTGGAGGAGTTAAACTCTCCCAACAGTCAGACAGAAACCTTCGTGGCAATTCGAACCTATATCGATAACTGGCGCTGGGCCAGAGTGCCCTTCTACCTCCGAACCGGAAAGAGAATGAAGTCGCGATGTGCGGAGATTATTGTTCAGTTCAAAGATGTCTCCCACTATGTTTATAAGGACAGCGCGGGCAAATTGCAGCCTAATCGCTTGGTGATCCGCCTGCAGCCTGACGAAATGATCCAGCTGACTATGATGTCGAAGAACCTGGAAACAACGGATATGCAGCTGCAGCCTGCCACCCTGAACCTAAACTTCTCTGAGACGTATACGGAATTTCGCAGCGATGCTTACAAGCGGCTAATGCTGGACGTTGTTAAGGGGGATTCCAGCTTGTTTATTCACCGGGACGAAGGGGAATATGCCTGGGGATGGATAGACCCTATCATTGCCGCGTGGCAAGAGAGCAAAACTTCCCCTCATCTCTATCGCGCCGGCAGTTGGGGGCCGGACGAATCTGACGAGCTGCTGAAAAATGATGGCCGCTATTGGTACAACAGTGGTGCACAAGAGAGTGAATAAGCGTGCTTGAAGAGCATTTCTTTTCACGGCGTTCGGAGATGTTCGAGGTGCTGCTGGACCATTGCCGCCAAAGGTTACAGGCGGCAGTACATAAAAAAACTCAGGCGTCATTGCTCGTGTCCGGAGGCAGCAGTCCGGAGCCGCTCTACCGGCAACTGGCTAAAACGCCTCTAGAGTGGTCAAGAATCACCGTTGCTTTGGTGGATGAACGTTGGGTCGAGGCCGGAGAACCCGGAAGTAATGAAACGTTTATCGTAGATAACCTGCTTCAAGATCATGCGCGTGGTGCCAACCTTGTCGCCATGAAAAATAGCGCCGACACGGCAATCCAGGGTCAGCCATTTTGCGAAGCGGGGTATCAGCAGCTGGGGAGACCCTTTGACCTCACAATTTTGGGTATGGGCGTTGATGGCCATACTGCGTCGTTGTTCCCGAACGCGACGGGCTTAGGCTTAGCGCTGGATATCAATCAGCGTCAACTGTGTGTGGCAATTGACGCGCAACCAACCGACGTGACGGGCAAGCATACGGAGCGAATGACACTGAGCCTATACGGGCTCCTTCAATCTGAGGCGATTTATTTGCTAATTAGCGGTCCGGAAAAATTGGCGGTATACGAACAAGCCAAACAGTTAGCCGGTCATGGTGACCAGACGATGCCCGTCAGTAGGGTGTTAAATCAACGGCAAGTCCCTGTACAGGTTTACTGGGCACCCTAACGAGGGATCAAATCATGCAAAGTATTGAATCAATCATGACAACGAGTCCGGTTATTCCCGTGATTAGGATTGATAACCTCGACCACGCCGTCCCCTTGGCCAAAGCCTTAGTAAAGGGGGGGCTGAAAGTGTTAGAGGTGACTTTGCGAACGGAGTGGGGGTTAGCTGCCATTGCAGACATTAAGGAGCACGTACCGGAGGCAACTGTCGGGGCAGGGACCGTCATTGATGCTCAAAACTATGCTAACGCCGTAGCCGCCGGGGCGGAGTTTGTCGTCAGTCCGGGTTGCACCGCTGCCTTAGCCCAAGCGGCACAGCAATATGATGTACCGATGTTGCCGGGCATAGCGACCCCCAGTGAAGCAATGACATTGCTGGAGTTTGGGTTGCAGCACTTAAAATTTTTTCCGGCTCAGGCGGCGGGCGGCATCCCCATGCTTAAGTCAATTGCCGGGCCGTTACCCCAGCTAAAGTTTTGCCCTACGGGCGGGGTTAACCCAGATAACGCGGCTGACTTTTTGGCTCTAGAGAATGTGCTGTGTGTCGGCGGCACCTGGATGTTAGATCAAGCGTTGATCGAAGCAGGCGATTGGTCCTCCATTGAGGCAAGGGCAAAACAAGCTGCGGCCCTGTGAGGTTGCTGGCATATTCTTCCAGTCTCTAGCTTGGTCGGGTGCAATGCGAAGGGAAGCGGAAGACTGCCCCGCCTTCTGCCCGCAGGGAGAGCCATTCTCAACCGGCGCTCCCCTTGATGGCCGGGGTCCTGTCGACCCTTCGGGTCCTTGAACTCCTACATTCAATGAGCGACGGTCAAACGATTGAGTCTGATCGTCACTCTTGGGAAGATTCCCCTCAGGAATGACGATGATCCAATTCATAGTGGATTTCGGCTTCTGGAGGGGATAGTTCATGTTGCTAACCAAACAAGCCTGCGCCGGTGCCCTGTTACGGTGGAGTGGGTCGTTCCAGTTCGGGAGCGATACCGGGTTACGCCAGGCATGAGGGCTGATGCTTAGGTAGGGTGACCATTCGGAGGCAGGAGGCTTACCCCTGTCCGAGGCGTGGTGTCTTAGGGCGGGTCGTCGTTCCTAGCCTGCCGAGCACCCTGCAGCAGCGGTGCCGACAATTGGTGGCGCCGGCACTGGGCAAAGCAGCAGAATAATAAGCAGTGAGGGATAGATATGGGCTTTAAAGGTGTGCTGATCGCCAATCGGGGCGAGATAGCAATACGCATTGCTCGTGCTGTGCAAGATTTAAACCTGCGCGCAGTGGCGGTTTACTCAGAAGATGATGCGGCAAGCCTGCATACCCGTGTAGCGGATGAGGCGGTGAGCCTTGAAGGCTTGGGCGCGCGCGCCTACCTGAATATTGATGGAGTGATCGACGCGGCCAAGGCCGCCCATTGCGACGCCATCCATCCTGGATACGGCTTTCTCTCCGAGCAGGCTGAATTTGCAACGGCCTGTGCGCAGGCCGGTATCAAATTTATCGGGCCTTCCGTCCAACATCTGAGCCTGTTTGGCGATAAGGCCCGTGCTCGAGCAGCCGCCACTGCAGCTGATGTGCCTGTCCTTGCGGGCATTGATCGATCGGTGACCCTCGAGCAAGCCCATGCATTTTTCGACCAGCACCCACAGGGCATCATTATCAAAGCCTTGGCTGGCGGTGGGGGCCGCGGCACGCGTGCGGTCACGGATAAGGCGGCGCTGGACGACGCGTTCGCTCGCTGTCAGTCCGAGGCTAAGGCCGCCTTTGGTGTGGAAGACGTCTATGTGGAAGTCTTTATGCAGCAGGCGCGGCATATTGAGGTGCAAATCATCGGTGATGAGTCTGGCAACATTGCACATCTGGGGGAGCGAGAGTGCTCTGCCCAACGACGCAACCAGAAGGTCGTGGAAATTGCACCCGCGCCAGCCTTGGACGATGCGCTGCGTCAGTGCATCATCGATGCTGCCGTGCGGTTTGCCCGAAAGGAGGGCTACCAGAGCCTGGGCACCTTCGAGTTTTTAGTGAATGCATCAGGTGACGCTCCAGAGTTTGTCTTTATCGAGGCCAACGCACGGCTGCAGGTAGAACATACCGTCACCGAAGAGGTGACCGGCGTGGATCTGGTGCAAAGCCAGATACGAGTGGCTGCTGGCGAGGAGCTTGAAGACATGCACTTGGCTCAGGGCGCCAAGCCTCGTGGTTATGCGATTCAAGCCAGAGTAAATATGGAGACCCTGAATCAAGATGGTTCCGTTGTGCCCGCCTCCGGCAGGCTAACGGCATATGAAACGCCCAACGGTCCCGGCGTAAGAACGGATGGCTTTGGCTATGTGGGGTATCAAACGTCGACCGCCTTCGATTCGCTGCTGGCCAAGGTCGTGGTCTCTAGCGCTGGGCCTGATTTTTCCGCTGTGTGCGCAAAGATGGTTCGTGCCCTGGCCGAATTTCGCATCGAGGGACTCAAGGCTAATACCGACTTTTTGAAGAATATCGTAAACCACGAGGACTTTATTAAGGGCGCCATTCATACCCGCTGGGTGGACGAGCATATGCAGATGCTCGCGGCACCTTCGCCTCAACGGGATCGCTTCGTTGCCATCGAACCAAGCCAGCCGGTTGATGGCTTTGCCGGTGCTCGAATAGATACATCGGACCCCTTGGCTCTCTTTGCTCACGACGCTGAGGTTAAATCACGACGAGAGGAGGTGGTGCAGGAAGCACCAACCCTAGCGGGTCCAGATGGGTCCGTGGGCGTCAGCTCCCCAATTCAGGGAACGATTGTTGCCATCGAGGTTCAGGTTGGCGACGAGGTTCGGGCGGGACAGTCGCTAGCCGTTGTAGAAGCCATGAAAATGGAACATGTCATTGCGGCGGACTTCGACGGCATCGTGCGCCAGGTGACCATGGCTCGGGGGGACGTCGTGCGGGAGGCCTATCCCATTGTCTTTGTTGAGGAGGCGGAGGTATCGGGGGGTGGTAACCAGGTTGCTGACGAAATTGACCTCGACCACATTCGTGGCGATCTGCAAGAAAATATCGACCGTCATGCCCTGACCCTGGACGAAAATAGGGCAGAAGCCGTCGCCAAGCGTCATGCGCGGGGCGGGCGTATGCCCCGAGAAAATATTGCTGAACTTCTGGATACAGGCTCATTCAAGGAGTACTGGCCGCTGATCGTGGCCCGTCAGCACAAGCGCCATGACGTGCAGAGCCTGCGCGAACGAACACCGGGGGACGGCCTGGTCGCGGGCACGGGTACGGTCAATGCAGAGCTGTTCGGTGATGAGGCGGCGCGGGCCATGGTGGTTCATTATGACTATTCGGTACTCGCCGGCACCCAGGGTGCACGCAATCACTACAAGCAAGATCGCATGTTTGAACTGGCACTCCAGTGGCGTTTGCCGGTGATACTTTTTGGCGAGGGCGGTGGCGGTCGCCCCGGGGATGACAGTACCGGGCCTGCGGTGGCATTCGATACCCCTACCTTTGCCACTTTTTCAAAACTCTCTGGTGCCGTGCCCCTCGTTGGTATCAATCACGGACGCTGTTTTGCGGGCAACACGGCCCTGCTCGCCTGCTGTGATGTCATTATTGCCACCCAGGATTCAACCATCGCCATGGGCGGTCCGGCCATGATCGAGGGCGGTGGCTTGGGCATCTATACCCCTGAAGAGGTTGGTCCCATGTCCTTCCAGGTGCCCAACGGGGTGGTGGATATCTTGGTGCGCGACGAAGCCGAAGCGGTGCAGGTCGCCAAGCAGTACCTGAGTTATTTTCAGGGTAGGGTGGCCGACTGGGTGGCGCCAGACCAGCGCAAGCTCCGTCACATCGTCCCGGAGAATCGGCTGCGCCTTTACGATATGCGCGACATCATCAATACCATCGCCGATGTCGGTTCGGTACTGGAGATACGTAAGGATTTCGCGGTAGGCATCATCACCTGCTTTATCCGAATAGAGGGTAGGGCCATGGGCGTTATTGCTAACAATCCTCACCACCTAGCTGGGGCAATTGATTCCGATGGTGCGGATAAGGGCGCGCGATTTATTCAGTTGTGCGATGCATTCGATATCCCGATTCTAAGTCTGATCGACTGCCCCGGCATGATGGTTGGGCCAGAAGTTGAAGCAACGGCCCTCGTGCGCCACTGCGTGCGCATGTTCAACGCCGGTGCCAACCTAACCACCCCCCTATTCAGCGCGGTGGTGCGCAAGGCCTACGGCCTGGGTGCCCAAGCGATGTGCGGTGCTGGTGCCCTGGTCGGGTTCTTCACGGTGGCCTGGCCGACGGCTGAGTTTGCGGGGATGAACATTGAAGGTGCCGTCAAGCTGGGCTATCGCAAAGAGTTAATGGCCATCGAGGATCCAGAAGAGCGGGCAAAGGAATTTCAGGAACGTGTGGACAGAGCCTATGAATCAGCTAAGGCCGTCAACGCTGCGGCTGGTGGTGGGCTTGATGATGTGATTGATCCCGCAGAAACCCGTTCCTGGGTGGCTGAAAGCCTAAAGCGGCTACCGCCAACGCCCGAACGCAGGGAGAAGAAGTATCCCTTTGTCGACACTTGGTAGGGGCCGGATGGTCTTAATCTTGGCCTGGGTCAGCCCGGCTGCTGTGCGTAATGCAGCGCCAAGCAGAGGGTGAGGATCAGCAGGAAGGCGGCCAGCAAAGTGACGATTAGGGATGGGCGAATATTGTGCTGGCGCGATTTATCGAGCACTGCCCCCGAGGCAGCCGCCTCCAGGGCAGAGGGTCCAAAACTAGCGCCCAGGTGGGTTATGCTCGCGGCCACCACGAAGCCGATCACATTCCACCAAAGCCAGGAGACATCAGGCAGCAGGGCGGCCACCACAAGATTCGTGAGGATACCCGCGCAGAATCCAAGCAGTGCCCAGGTCTCCGATATCCGTGACAGCAGCAGGGCGCTGCCAATGAGCGCCAGCAGGGGGCCATTAACCATGGAGCCCACTTTGTTTACTGCCTCAAGCACCGTTGGGGCGATATTGTCCACCTGAAACGAAAACGCCACGGCGAACATTGCCCAACCCAGGGTGCAAAGTCGGCCATAAAGCAGCAGCCGTCCAGGTGCTGTCTCCGGGGATAGACGCGGTCGAACAAAGTCCTCAAGAGTGACGGCGGCCAGACTGTTGAGGGCCGAATCAATAGATGACATGGCCGCAGCAATGATCCCAACCATAATCAGGCCGACCACGCCTGGCGTGAAATACTCCACGACAAAGGCAGGGAAAACCATGTTCAGGTTCGGCGCGCCGGTAGCGAGCGTGGGCAGGTGCTGCATAAAGCTCGCATCTTGACTGGCCAGGACCGCAAGGCCCAGGCCCAGAAAGCAGTAGAGCAGCACAAGGGGGAATCGCAGCAGGCCATTGAGCAGCAGAACCTTCTGGGTTTCCTCCACAGACCGGGTGGCGAGAATGCGCTGGGCCTGGCTCTGATCGCAGCCATAGTAGGC
>DKNY01000018.1:14723-19659 GCA_002470275.1 Gammaproteobacteria bacterium UBA7376
GCGTAGAGAAAGATTCCGCCCATGAGCATGGGCCAAAAGCCATAGTCCTCTCCGGACAGGCCCCAGTCGTTGATGAGGGTCTCGCTGCGGCCCGCAGCAAAAAAGTCCCAGGCAATTAGATCCCCGATTAATAGCACGGAAAGGATCACCGCAGCCAACAGCAGAAATAGCTGCAGCACATCGCTGATCACCACAGCGGCCAGGCCGCCGAGCAGGTCGTAAACCAGCGTTAGGCTCATCAGCAGGATAACGGCGGGCAGAAAGTCGATATCAAGGATCAGCGATACCACCAGCGCACTGGCATAAATAGTGACTGCGGTAGCGACGCCTCTGAAAAACAGGAAGGCAGCGGCGGCAACGAGACGACTGCGCCGGCCAACGCGGTTCTCTAGAATCTCATAGATTGAGGTCACCCCCTGCCTTCGCGCCGGCACCATGATCCACATTAAGGCCAGCATGGCCAACGGAACGGCAAGCTCATACTGCAGCCAGATCAGTCCGCCGCCCGCAACGAAACCCACAAAGGCTGGTGCCCCAAGCAGGCTGTTGGTGGAGCATTGGGTGGCCAGGGTCGATGCGGCAAGCATGGGGGCAGACAATTGACGACCGCCAAGAAAGTAGTCTGTGGACGACGCCTGACGGCGGCCTATCACCAAGGCCATGGCCAATAACCCGGCAAGGTATACGCCAATAACGATCCAATCTAGTGGCTGCACGGGCCCTCCTTTTGCGGGCTCTTTATTGCAGCGAGCCTGCTTATTGATAGAAAATGGGTCTCCAAGGATGGAAGGCCAGGCGTAGCCAAATAAACCGGCTGAACATTCGGTTGCCGCAGTAGGGGGAACGATGCCAGCCAGCGAGGTTTCCCCCGTCGTCTTTGGCGAAAAGAATGATCTGATGACCAAGAGAGAGGCGATTGAATAATCCAAGGCAAGTCATGAAGGATGGTATTGGCGAAGACAGCGCTCGAAGCTTGCCCAGCCGACCAGAACTTGAATATCAGCTGCTGCAGTACCTGACACAGCTTTATGGGGAGGGCCAGGCAGCCCATTTGCGAGACCGGCTTATTGGCATGGCACAAGCGTGTCATTGGCAGCAAGGCTCTGGAACGCAATCCGCCAAGGCGTTGCTCATTACCTACGGTGATAGCCTGATCGAGGGGCCGAGCCCTGAGGGGGAGCGGCAGCCCCTTCGCGTGCTGGCCGACTTTGCTGACGCCCACCTGCAGGATGTCTTTAGCGGCATTCACATTCTGCCCTTCTTCCCCTCCTCGTCTGACGATGGCTTTGCCGTGATCGACTATCGGCAGGTTCGCCCGGATTTGGGGCGCTGGGAACACATCTCCGACCTGGCTAAGCGCTTCGACGTTATGGTCGACCTGGTGATTAACCACTGCTCCAGGGAAAGCCTCTGGTTCGCTGACTTTGTTGGCGATCGTTCGCCGGGGAATGCCTACTTTCACCAGGTAGCGGGCGAGCCTGATTTGAGTCAGGTTGTGCGCCCACGCAATACCCCCCTGCTGACGCCAGTGCACACCTACGCGGGCATCAAAAACGTTTGGACCACCTTTAGCGAAGACCAGGTCGACTTGAATTTTGCTAATCCTCAAGTGCTGTTGCTGATCGCGGATATTCTGTTCTTTTACGTGGACCAGGGGGCTCGGTACCTGCGCCTGGATGCCGTGGCCTTTCTCTGGAAGCGTGCGGGCTCCAGCTGTATGAGCCTGCCGGAAACACATATGGTGGTAAGGGTCATTCGCACGTTGATCGACATTGCCCAAATCCCTCTGGTCCTGATCACCGAAACGAACGTGCCTCATGAAGAAAATATTAGTTACTTTGGCGCGGGCGATGAGGCCCACATGGTCTATCAATTCAGTCTCGCTCCGCTGCTGCTGTTCGCCTATGTCTTTAATGACGCGCGCGCTCTGGTCGCCTGGACTGAACAGCTCCAGGCGCCACCGGAGGGCTGTAGCTATTTCAACTTCATTGCCTCCCATGACGGTATCGGCCTGCGACCGCTCGAGGGGCTGATGCCTGAGGCCCAGGTCCAGCAGTTGATCGAGAAAATTCACGAGCGTGGCGGCTTTGCCGCCATGCGCACGGCCAGCGATGGTTGCGAGAAGGCCTATGAGCTTAACGTCTCTTTGTTTTCCGCCTTCGGTGGGAGAACGGGCGATATCGACGCCTATGTGGGTGCCCATCAATTGTTGATGGCCTATCAAGGCGTTCCGGGCATCTACTTTCACGCCTTGGTGGGTACTCAGAATGACCTGCAGCGAGTAGAGAGCACTGGACGCATGCGCTCTATTAACCGCGGCCAGTGGCAGCGCGATGAATTGCTTGAGGTGCTCGGAGAATCCCGGTCTCACCACGCTCTGGTCTTCAACGGCCTGGTGCATAGCTTGCGCGTTCGGGCCAAACAGACGGCGCTGCTGCCTGAGGCAAGCCAGCACTTCTTGTTCGGTAGCAGTGAAGTGATGATCTTTCTGCGCGAGTCACCGCGTCAGCGAATCCTAGTCGTGGCTTCCTTTGCCGATCATGGGCAGCTAGTGGATTGGCCAGATTCCCTAGCGCTTGCTGCGGGTATCGCAACGGATGTGCTGACAGGACAACCCTATGAGCAGGGCGCGACGCTGACCCTTGGCGCATATCAGGTACTCTGGCTCGACCTAGCCTGAAGCCACTCGCCTTGGCTGATCGCCGCTAAAGTCCTTTGTATCCTGGGCAATCAGAGTCGCAAGGTCGTTAGGCGCGGTGGGGTAAACGCTGAGCACCCGATTCCAAGAAGGTACGTAGGGTAAATCTTCGCCGCTTTCGAGGAATGTTTTCCCTGCTTTGAGCACGTTAGACGCAAAGGTCTCCACCGCGCGTTCTTCCGCATCGCTATCAAATTTCAGGCCGTTGATCGCGGCGTCATTGCTGTAGGACTCAATTAGGTCCAGGGCGATGCGCAAATAGGTGGCCTTCACCGTGCGCACAGTCCCGGTCTCGAAAACAGCCCCCAGGGTCGCCATGATTCGGAACAGCGAAATCGAGATATCCGTGCTCATCCGTGACAAACCTTTGCGGTTGTCATCCGGAGACAGCTCCTGGTGCTTGTGGTCGTAATTGTCTGCAACTTCAACTTGGCAGACTCGCTTGGTTGAGTGATTGCGATAAATTTCCGTCAGGATGCCGATTTCTAGGCCCCAGTCAGACGGAATCCTTAGGGTTTTAACAACGTCTACCCGCATGGCGAATTCGCCTGCCAAGGGATAGCGAAAACTATCTAGGTAGTCCAAAAAAGGATGATTGTTGAAAACACGCTTCATGGCGCGTACCAGTGGCGAGACCAATAGTCGACTGACCCGACCGTTAAGCTTGCCGTCAGCAACCCGGGCATAGAAACCCTTGCAGAACTGGTAGCTGAACCTAGGGTTGGCGACGGGATAAAGCAGCCGCGCCAGTAACGCTCTATCGTAGGTAATGATGTCGCAGTCGTGTAACGCCACCGCTTCGATGTGTGGTAAGGATTGAATAAAGCCAAAGCAGTACCACACATTGCAGCCCTTACCCAGCTCTGTGGGTGCCAGGCCCTGTTCCTTGAGTCGGTTTTGCAGGTTCTGCATTCGCGGCCCATCGTTCCAAATGACCGTGTGCGGAATCTTCAGCTGCTGGAAGTACTGCAGTGCATGCCGATATTCCGCCTCGGACGCACGGTCGAGGCCAATCACCACTTGATCTAGGTAGGTGGCGCCATTGAGCTCGCTAATGATTTTCTGCAGCGCCGGATGCTCAAGCTCTGAGTAAAGGCAGGGGAGTACCAGCGCCATAGGTTTTTGCTTACTGATCTGATGCAGCTCAGCTTCCAGGGACTCCAGGGAACGCGTGGATAGGTTGTGTAAGGTAGTTACGATGCCATTCTGAAAAAAGTCGCTCATGGGCTGCTCCTAAGATTTTGCGGCTTGAGCGAGGGTGTCGGGATTGGAACAACTCAACGCCTGATGAACGGCGGTCAGCCACGCCTCGTGGCCTGCACACGGCGCGTGGAATACTGGCGTGGCAACGTCCAGCGAGAGATAGTTGCCCTGGCGATCCGGGAAAATAACCGCAGTATCTGCAGCGGTAAGCATTGTGAGATCGTTTGGGGCGTCGCCGCAGGCCATGATCCCTGGCGCGGGACCACCGTGTTGGTAGCAGGACACTATCTTCTCCAGCGCGGCGCCCTTGCTGCAGCCGGTATCCATGATGCTAACAAAGGCACCGCCTTGAACGGCCTGCAGGCCGATTTGGGAGAGCAGTTCGCGAAAGTCGGTGAAAGCTTGCTCACTGTCTCGCCAAAGCAGGGGTTCGCTGCCAATTCGGGTTTTGGCGCGCTGGGCGCCATCGTAATCAAGGCCGGTCATCGCCATCAGATCCATAACGCTCATGTCGCTGAAGCTGGTGAAGGCGTAGCCATAGTCTGCCCGAATTTGATCCAGCAGCGCATAAATTTCCTCAGCAGGACGGCCAAAGAGGTCGGGTTCTGACGAAGAGGTCCAGAGAATGCCCGCCCCGTTTTCAAACACAGCGGCGGAAGGAAAGGTGCGATGGTTGTTTAGCGCCAGCATCTCGGCATAGGTTTTACTGGTGGTCGGAAAACAGACGTTGCCAAGCCGAGCCACTTCGTCCAGCGCAGCACAGGCACCCTTCACATCATATCTGTCATCCATCAGCGTACCGTCAAGATCCGTGAAGATGAGCCAGTTCGGAATAAATTTTGGCATTGCTAAAATAACCCTCTCATTCGCGAGTTCACGTTATGTCCTACTCTCTTCCAATTGAAGTACTGCAAATGCCGGGCCAAGGTTAAGTTACGGTGAACCCACCCTCACCGGCGGTAATTCGGCGATCAAAGGCACAAAAAGCCAGCAGTTTGCCCAGAATGAACCCAAAGCGGGCGAAATTTGCACCGG
>DKNY01000006.1 GCA_002470275.1 Gammaproteobacteria bacterium UBA7376
GATGCGGGGTGGAGCAGTCTGGTAGCTCGTCGGGCTCATAACCCGAAGGTCGTGGGTTCAAATCCTGCCCCCGCTACCACAAGGAAAACGTGCATAGTTACGTTTTGTCGGATCAGAGGAATCTGAACGACCCATCAGCGATAGGCTTCATGGATGTCTGCGTGAAACGTCTAATGAGGAGAGGCTTATCGTTCGAACGGCGGAGTGGCCGTTCGATAGTCGCGCGATTGTGATGGGCTTCGTGCCCATTTTTTATGCCCGAAGTTTAGGTATTCGAAACGGTGCTGGCGAAAAGTTTTTTTGAAAAATAAAGAGCTACAGATAGAGGATTTGATAGCACCCACCGTGGAATCGCTGGCCTGCAGCGTTTGGGGTGTTGAGTACGTGACGCACGGCAAAAATGTGCTGCTAAGGATTTATATCGATGCGGCAGAAGGAATTAGTGTGGATCTCTGTGCCGAAGTCAGCCGGCATGTGAGTGATCTGATCGATATAGAGGAAATAATGCCCGAGGCTTATACCTTAGAGGTGTCGTCCCCAGGGATGGATCGCCTGTTGTTCAAGGCAGAGCACTATGAGGCGCACGTGGGTGAAAAGATCGATATCAGGCTGAACTACCCTTTTGAGGGGCGAAAGAAAATAGTGGGCATGCTGGCAGGAGTGGAGGACGATTCCGCGGTCGTTCAGGACTCTGATACCGAGTACTTGCTGCCCTTGGAGAACATCAGAAAAGCACGGATCGTGCCGGTTTTTTGATGGGTCTAATGACTTTTTATCGAAGGACGATTTCATGAGTAAGGAAATTCTTCTTGTTGTCGAATCTGTTTCCCATGAGAAGGGGGTTCCAAAGGAAGTTTTGTTTGAGGCCCTAGAGTCGGCATTGGCCGTTGCCACCAAAAAACGGTACGGCGAACTATGTGAGTTCAGAGTGGCCATTGACCGCGAAAGCGGTGAGTACGAAACGTTCAGGACCTGGGAGGTTGTAGATTTTGATGATCTTCCAGAAGACGTCGAGGCTAATCCAGAGGCACATTACAGCCTGCCCCAGGCCCAAGAAAAAAAGCCCGACGCCCAGCTCGGAGATCATCTTGAGGAGCAGGTCGAGTCGGTAGAGTTTGGCCGAATTGCCGCGCAGACCGCAAAGCAGGTCATCGTGCAAAAGGTACGAGAGGCAGAGCGAGCCCAGATCATCGAAATGTATCAGTCACGCATCAACGAACTGATTGGCGGAACCGTCAAGAAGCTCGGGCGCGACAGCATTATTATTGACCTTGGAAACAACGCTGAAGGCATCCTGACCCGTGAGCACTTGATCCCGCGAGAGGTCTTTAGAGTGGGCGACCGCCTGCGCGCCATGTTAATTGATATCAGGCCCGAGAATAGGGGCCCCCAGCTGATACTTTCGCGCACCGCACCCTCAATGCTGATCGAGCTGTTTAAAGTCGAGGTGCCTGAAATTTCCGAGGACGTAATCCAGATCATGGGCGCGGCAAGAGACGCCGGCTCCAGGGCCAAGATCGCCGTGCAAACCAATGATGGCAGGATCGATCCCGTCGGCGCATGCGTCGGCATGCGAGGCTCCAGAGTTCAGGCGGTGTCCGGAGAACTCGCTGGCGAACGAATCGATATCGTGCTTTGGGATGATAATCCCGCCCAGCTGACGATTAACGCTATGGCGCCAGCAGAGGTGGCCTCTATCGTTTTGGACGAAGAGACCCACACCATGGATATTGCGGTAACAGAAGAAAATCTGGCCCAGGCCATTGGGCGCGGCGGGCAAAATGTCCGATTGGCCAGCGACCTGTGCGGTTGGTCGCTCAATATCATGACCGAAGAAGAAGCGGCTCAGAAGCAAGAAGAAGAATCGGTCAAATTCATCTCTGAGTTCATGCAGGCGCTGTCCGTCGATGAAGATGTGGCGGCAGTGCTGGTAGAAGAAGGGTTCACTACCCTTGAAGAGGTGGCCTATGTGCCGATGGAAGAGATATTAGCGGTCGAGGGTTTTGATGAGGAGATCGTCACCGAACTGCGTAATCGTGCCAAGGATGCGCTGCTGACAAAGGCGATAGCCAGCGAGGAGGCCCTCGGTGAGGGCACCCCAGCAGACGACCTCCTTGAGATGGAGGGCATGACCCGGAAGCTGGCCTTTACGCTGGCGGCTAACGAGGTGGTGACCATGGAAGATTTGGCAGAACTCGCGGTCCCAGAACTCTTGGATATTGAAGAACAATTGGACGAAGAAGAAGCAGCCCGCCTGATTCTCAAGGCGCGCGAGCCCTGGTTTGCAGAAGCGGAGGCTGAAGCCCAAGCGGTTGATAGTCAGTAACGAGTGGAAAAGGTTTGTCTATCGTAGAGCGCAGGGTAGCAGGAGATATTGATGGCTGAGGTGACGGTAAAACAACTTGCGGATAGTGTCGGTGCTCCAGTGGAGCGTCTGCTGAGGCAAATGCAGGAAGCAGGTCTTGCCCACCAGAAGGAGAACGAAGCTGTTAGTGAAGACGAAAAGCAGGTTCTCTTATCCTTTCTAAAGCGCAGCCACGGTGAAGCGGCGAAGCCGGCCGAGAAGATCACGCTAAAGCGTAAGAGCACGGGCACCCTGAAATCCGGCCAAGGCAAGGCTGGGCGAAACGTCACCGTAGAGGTTAGGCGCAAGCGGACCTACGTCAAGCGAAGCGAAATCCAGCCCGAGCTGAAGGACGAGGAGGCCGCCGCAGAAGCCACGGTCTCCCAGAGTGAAATTGAAGCGCAGCGAATCCAGCAGGAGGAGGCGGCTCGCAAGGCGGCTGAAGAGCAGACCAAACAAGCGGAAGCAGATCGCAAGGCCGAAGCCGAGCGGCGAGCTGAAGAGGAGCGTCTCGCTAAGGAAGAGGCGGTCAAGAAAGCTGAGCAAGAACGGGAGGCTGCTAAGGCTAAGGACGAACCAAAGCCAGCCCCTGTGGTTTCTGCTGCGGATATCCAGGCCAAGGAACAGTCTGAGCAGCGCGGGGGCAAGCGGGGACGAGGTCGTGAAAGATCGGCCCAGGGTCCAGAAAATAAAGGCCGCAGACGCGAACTCAGCCTAAAGTCGGAACGACGCACCAAGCGTAAGCAGCCCCAGCGCGGTACCCCCCTTCAGGTTGATCAACAGGGTGGTGAATTCAAGCCCACAGAATTTATTTCACGAGAGGTCGAAGTCGGCGAGGCGATAACCGTCGGTGAACTTGCTCAGGGTATGGCGGTCAAAGCCGGCGAGGTAATAAAAGTCCTGATGGGTCTTGGGGTTATGGCCACCATTAACCAGGCGGTGGATCAGGATACGGCATCACTGGTCATCGAAGAAATGGGCCACAAAATCAAGGTGGTTAGCGAGGATGCGTTAGAGGAAAAGCTTGAAGCCTCCTTAGAGATCGAAGGGGACCTATCGCCCAGGGCGCCAGTGGTGACGGTCATGGGCCACGTTGATCATGGTAAGACCTCCCTTCTTGATTACATTCGCAACACCAGAGTAACCGTTGGTGAGGCTGGCGGGATCACTCAGCATATCGGTGCCTACAGTGTCTCCATGGACAACGGCCAGGTGACCTTCATCGATACGCCAGGCCACGCGGCGTTTACCGCCATGCGCGCACGAGGCGCTAAAGTAACGGATATTGTTATTCTCGTGGTCGCAGCTGACGACGGCGTGATGCCTCAGACGGAAGAGGCCATACAGCATGCCAAGGCGGCGGAAGTGCCGTTGATCGTAGCCATTAACAAGATGGATCTTGAAGGTGTCGATCCGGATCGAATTACTAATGAGCTTGCTGCAAAGGATGTGATCCCAGAAGAGTGGGGGGGTGACACCCAGTTCCTTAAACTCTCAGCGCTTACCGGTGATGGTGTGGATAATCTGTTGGACGCCGTCCTGCTGCAGTCAGAACTCCTTGAGCTTGGGGCGATTGAAGAGGCGCCGGCTCAGGGCGTGGTCATTGAGTCCAGGCTTGATCGAGGACGGGGGCCGGTCGCCACGATCTTGATTCAAAACGGTTCGCTCAAGCAAGGCGATGTGGTGATTGCTGGCGAATATCATGGCCGCGTGCGAGCCATGATCAATGATAAAGGCGAAAATATCACCGCCGCAGGACCCTCTCAGCCGGTAGAGGTGCTGGGACTTAACGGAACGCCAGGGGCTGGTGACGAGTTCGCAGTGGTCAGCGATGAACGCTCGGCCCGGGATCTTGCAGAGTTTCGACGCGATAAAAATCAGGAGCGGGTGCAGGCGATGCAGCACGCCACCAAGCTCGACAACATGTTTGCCAACATGGCAGAGGGTGAGAGGCGAATCCTTAAGCTGGTAGTAAAGGCTGATGTTCGCGGCAGTCTGGAGGCCATCATCCAGGCCATGGCGGAAGTGGGAAATGATGAGGTCTCGGTTCAGGTGCTGGGGTCTGGCGTGGGCGGGATTTCCGAGTCCGATGCGACCATGGCCGCTACCTATGGCGCGACGGTGTTTGGCTTCAATGTTCGTGCAGATAACCGAGCTAAATCGTTACTCGAGAAAGAGGGCATAGAGCTTCGGTATTACAGCGTGATTTATGAACTCATCGATGATGTGAAGAAATCACTAACGGGAATGTTGTCTCCGGAAATCCGAGAAGAAATTGTCGGTATCGCCGAGGTGCGCGATGTCTTCAGGTCGCCAAGATATGGGCAGATCGCGGGATGCATGGTCACCGAGGGTACCGTCTTCCGGAATAAGCCAATCAGAGTGCTGCGTGACAATATCGTTATTTATGAGGGCGAGCTTGAATCGCTGCGTCGATTCAAGGATGACGTGACGGAGGTTCGTAACGGGACCGAATGCGGTATTGGGGTGCGAAACTATAATGATGTTCGTGCAGGCGATTTAATTGAGGTCTTCGACACCAAAGAAATCGCGAGGACGCTATAGCCTATGGCGAGGGACTTGCGGGTTGGGGATTTTATCCGTGATGAGATTGCGCAAATCCTGCATCGTCATATGCGCGACCCCAGGGTCGGAGACTTTGTAACCGTGAACGATGTTAGGGTGAGCAAGGATCTTTCTTATGCAGAGGTCTATGTCTCTTCGCTGCAGGTCGAGGACGAGCAGCAGCGTGAAGAGCTGATCGACGTGCTCAACCGAGCCGCCGGCTTTTTCCGGTCTGAACTGGCAAAAAGGCATACAATGCGCACCACGCCCAAGCCGCGCTTTCATTATGATGATGTGATGGATAGAGGGCCGCGCTTAGAAGAATTGATTGGCAGGGCGGTAGCGAGTGATGACTCCCGTCTTAGCGAGGACGGTGAGAATGGCGATGCCGCTTGATCCGAAAAAGACCAACAGGGCTAAGGGCGTGATGCGGCGACAGAGAGGGCGGCCAGTGGATGGAATCCTCATTGTCGACAAGCCCCAGGGCATGTCGTCTAACGAGGTTGTGCAGCGGGCCAAGCGGGCGTTCAATGCCAGGAAGGTTGGACATACGGGCAGTTTAGACCCTCTGGCCACCGGCGTTTTACCGCTGTGTTTTGGCGAGGCGACAAAGTTCTCTCAATATTTGTTGGATTCGGATAAGGAATACTGGACGCGAATTCGCCTTGGCGTCACGACGGAAACTGGTGATTCCGATGGGCGCGTCATTGCTGAGGGATCACTCGCCGGCGTGACTCGGGAACGCATTGAGGATGCGCTGCAGGAGTTTAGAGGAGCTATAGAGCAGGTGCCCTCCATGTACTCTGCACTTAAGCACAAGGGCCAGCCCCTGTATAAGTTGGCGCGCCAGGGAATCGAGGTTGAGCGTAAGGCGAGGACGGTTACAGTACACTTTAACGAGTTGGTTAAGTACGAAGGCGATAGCATCGAGCTAGAGCTGCGCTGCAGTAAGGGAACCTATGTACGCTCAATTGCGGAAGATTTGGGCAAAGCCCTGGGGTGCGGCGGGCACGTGATTGCCCTGCGAAGACGCGCAGCTGGGCCCTATCTGGAGCGGGCGGCGATAGCGTTGAGCGACCTGGACGGCGAGGCTCGTCCAGAGGCGCTGGATCGGTTATTGCTGCCAGTCAGCAGCGCGGTTGAGCATTGGTCCGGTGTTGATGTCAGTGAGGCTGCCGCGGACCGACTGCGACAGGGACAAATGGTTGAGCTGGCAGAGCCGCAACAGGGTGGCTGGGTCAGAATTTTTGAAACAGCCGAGGAGCCACACTTTCTCGGCGTAGGAGAAGTCTTACCGAATGGCCGGCTAGCGCCACGCAGGCTGGTTGTCAGCAAGGGTTAAGACGCAAGGACAATACATCGAACGACTGTCAATACGCGCGGTTTTTCGATCAAACGAGTAAGGCGTATTTAGGAGAAAAAAATGGCACTTACAGCCGAAAAGAAGGCCGAGATAGTTAAGGATTATCAACTTGAGGAGGGTGACACTGGGTCCCCAGAAGTTCAGGTTGCCTTGTTGACGCATAATATTAATACGCTCCAAAGCCACTTTAAGGAGCATCATAAGGATCATCACTCCCGTCGGGGCCTGATCCGAATGGTAAACCAGCGCCGCAAGCTCTTAGATTACCTAAAGAACAAGGACGCTACGCGCTACAGTAACCTCATTAAAAGCTTAGGGCTCCGCCGCTAGGCATCGATTCCACAGTAAAGACAAACGCAACGTAAAGAGACACCTATGGGAGGTATCAGTTTGAACCCAATTTATAAACAGTTTCAGTTTGGCGAAGACACGGTCATTATCGAGACAAACAAAATCGCCAAGCAGGCAACCGGGTCGGTTGTCGTGACCATCGGACAGACAGTGGTGCTGACCACTGTTGTTGGCGCGAAAAGCGCAAGACCAGGTCAGGACTTTTTCCCGCTTACCGTTAACTACCAAGAGAAGACTTACGCCGCAGGTAAAATTCCCGGCGGTTTCTTCCGTCGAGAAGGCCGACCTAGCGAAAAGGAAACGCTCACCTGCCGATTGATTGATCGGCCCATTCGCCCGCTATTTCCTAAAGGGTTTATGAATGAGGTTCAGGTGGTGTGCACGGTCGTTTCTACGGATAAGGACCAAGATCCAGATATCGCTGCGATGATCGGAACTTCAGCAGCCTTAGCGATCTCAGGCATTCCTTTCGCCGGTCCTATCGGCGCTGCCCGCGTCGGCTACATAGACGGTAGCTACATTCTCAATCCGGGATATGAAGCTCTGAAGGAAAGCCTGCTGTCTATGACGGTTGCGGGCACGGAATCTGCCGTCTTGATGGTGGAATCCGAGGCTAAGGAAATGACCGAAGACGAAATGCTGGGTGCCGTCTTGTTTGGTCACCAAGAGATGCAGTCGATTATTACTGCCGTAAAAGAACTCGCTGAGGAAGCTGGCAAGCCAGCGTGGGATTGGCAGGCAGAAGAAAAAGACGAAACGCTGGTCGAGAAAGTCAGCGAGGCGGTACGCGCAGACTTAGGCGAAGCCTATCGAATCGTCGATAAAATGCAGCGGCAAGAGCGCGTTGGTGAAATCAAGTCCTCCGTGCTGGAACAATTGTCCGGCGGGGAAGCGTCCGAATACGCCAGTGACGAGGTTGCGGGCGTGTTCAGTAAAGTCGAGAAAGACCTGGTGCGCCAGCGAGTCCTCAACGGCGAACCGCGGATCGATGGACGCGATTTGCGTACAGTGCGAGGTATCGAGGTGGAGGTCGGGCTATTGCCTAAGGCCCACGGCTCCGCCCTCTTCACGCGTGGTGAGACTCAAGCACTCGTTGTGGCGACCCTGGGTACGTTGCGCGATGCAGCGATGATTGATGCACTAGAGGGATCCTACAAAGATACCTTTATGCTCCACTACAACTTTCCCCCTTACAGCGTGGGTGAAGCCGGGTTCATGAGTGGGCCGAAGCGGCGCGAGATCGGGCACGGGAAGCTGGCTCGACGCGGCATCGCCGCCTCGTTGCCCAATGCCGAGGATTTCCCTTATACGGTGCGCGTTGTTTCTGAAATCACCGAGTCCAATGGCTCCAGTTCCATGGCCAGCGTTTGTGGCTCTTCGTTGGCGCTTATGGATGCGGGCGTTCCGCTGAAAGCGCCGGTGGCCGGCGTGGCCATGGGGCTCGTTAAGGAAGGCAACCGGTATGCGGTGTTAACGGACATCCTGGGCGACGAGGATCACCTGGGAGATATGGACTTCAAAGTAGCGGGAACGGCGAATGGCGTGACGGCGCTGCAAATGGACATCAAAATCGACGGTATTACCGAAGAAATCATGGAGGCAGCCTTGGCTCAAGCCAACGAGGCACGCCTGCATATTCTCGATGAGATGAACAAGGTAATCAGCAGCTCAAGGGCTGAATTGTCAGAGAACGCACCAGCCATGGTGACGATCAATGTTCATCCAGACAAGATTCGGGACATCATCGGCAAGGGTGGCGCCACCATCCGATCAATCGTTGAAGAAACCGGTGCGGAAGTCGATATCGATGACGATGGAAGCGTCCGAATTTATGCCGAGGACGGCGCCGCGAAGGATGCTGCGGTGCTGCGGATCGAAGAGATCACGGCTGAAGCTGAAGTAGGCCGCATCTATCACGGAAAGGTAGAGCGCATCGTTGATTTCGGTGCCTTCGTGAACATCCTGCCGGGCAAGGACGGGCTGCTGCACATTTCTCAAATTGCTGAGGAGCGTGTTGAGACGGTGACCGACTATCTGAGCGAAGGGCAAGAGGTAGACGTGGTCGTCCTAGACGTTGATCAGCGCGGGCGGATCAAGCTCTCCATTAAGGAACTGAGCAACTACCAGGATCATGCTGAAGAGGACTCAGCAGAGGCGTAGGGAACAGGGCGGCGACAGACCTGTCGCCGCCCGCTATGCCTGCTTTCGGTTAGTAATCAAATCCTCAACCACGCTGGGGTCCGCTAGCGTAGACGTGTCGCCTAAGTTGTCGAGTTCGTTCGCAGCTATTTTTCGCAGGATGCGCCGCATGATCTTTCCTGATCGTGTCTTCGGCAGGCCAGGGGCAAACTGGATGAGGTCCGGCTTGGCAATGGGCCCGATCTCCTTTCTCACCAAACTGAGTAGCTCGCCTAACAACGCTTCCTGGTCGGTGTCATCACCAACCATCAGCGTTACGTAGGCATATATGCCTTCGCCTTTAATGTTATGTGGGTAACCCACGACGGCTGCCTCGGCCACGCTGCTGTGTAGCACGAGAGCGCTCTCCACTTCTGCGGTACCAATTCGGTGTCCAGAAACGTTCATCACGTCGTCGACTCTGCCTGTGATCCAGTAGTAACCGTCGGCATCTCTGCGCGCACCGTCTCCGGTAAAGTAGTAGCCCGGATAGGTGCTGTAGTAGGTATCGATGACTCGCTGATGGTCTCCATAGACGGTGCGTATTTGTCCAGGCCAAGCACCGGTAATCACCAGGTTGCCAACGGCCTCCTCATCCTCGATCAAGTTTCCCTCAGCATCCATCAGTGCGGGTTGAATGCCGAAGAACGGTTTGCTGGCAGAGCCGGGTTTGAGCCTCGTGGCGCCAGGGAGTGGCGTAATCATGATGCCCCCGGTCTCGGTCTGCCACCAGGTATCTACGATTGGGCATCGGCCATCACCCACTACTCGGTGATACCAGGCCCAGGCTTCAGGATTGATGGGCTCGCCAACGCTACCCAGCAGATGGAGCGAGCTTCGGGAGGATGACGTGACGAAATCATCCCCTTGGGACATGAGTTGGCGGAGGGCCGTTGGCGCCGTGTAAAAGATATTGACCTGATGTTTATCAACGATCTGCCAACACCGAGATGCGTCTGGGTAAGTGGGAATGCCCTCAAACATAAGGGTAGTAGCGCCGTTGGCCAGAGGGCCGTAGACAATATAAGAATGCCCGGTAATCCAACCCACGTCGGCAGTGCACCAGTAAATGTCGCCATCCTGGTAATCAAAAACATATTTATGAGTCATGGCAGCGTGCAGCAGGTAGCCACCTGAGCTGTGCTGAACGCCCTTGGGTTTGCCGGTGGAGCCAGAGGTATAGAGAATGAAGAGGGGGTCTTCGGCCTCCATGATTTCTGGGGTGGCAAAGGTTGCCTGACCGTCAGTCAATTCGTGATACCAGACGTCGCGACCCGCCTGGAACGGAACATCTGCGCCGCTCCGCCGCACCGTCACCACGGTATGCACATTGGGACACTGCAACAGTGCCTCATCCGCGTTGCTCTTGAGGGGGATGTGTTTACCTCCGCGAATACCCTCGTCAGCGGTAATGAGCGTTTGACAGTCTGAATCCAAAATGCGGTCCTTAAGGGATTGAGGCGAAAAGCCGCCAAAGACCACGCTGTGTATGGCACCGATCCGTGCACAAGCGAGCATGGCATAGGCTGCCTCAGGGATCATCGGCATGTAGATGCAGACGCGGTCTCCCTTGCCGACGCCCCTGGATCGCAAGCCATTGGCCAGTTGGCCAACCCGATCAGCAAGCGTTTGATAGCTGATGTGACAATCATCCTGGGGGTCGTCCCCCTCCCAGATGATGGCGGTTTGATCCGCCCTGTCCGCTAGGTGACGGTCTATACAGTTCACGCTGACGTTGAGTTGGGCACCTGAAAACCACGCAACATTGCCCTGAGGCATGTCTGCCTCAACCACTCGATCCCATTTACGATGCCAGTCTAGGAAGCCCTCTGCCTGCTCGGCCCAAAAGGTTTCTGGAGTCTCGATGGACTGACGATAGAGCGCCGTGTACTCCGCCTCATCGATCAAGGACCGAGAGGCCGTGGATGCGGGTACCTCATAGATATCTTGCATGCTTATTCCCCCAAATAATGAGCTAGGCTTCTGGCTTTATTGCCTTACCTTCTGAAGATGTTTGATCAACGCCCCAGTGGCTTGATCTTGGTTATCCGGCTCGGTGACGTCCTCCAGCTGGGCAAAAATAGGTCGGGCAAGATTTTTGCCCAGCTCCACGCCCCATTGATCAAAGGAATTAATATCCCACAGGGCTCCTAAGCTGAGTACCTTGTGTTCATAAATGGCAAGCAGCGCACCCATTTCTTGCGGTCCCAGTTGATCAAGAATGATGGTGGTGGAGGGGTGGCCGCCGGATACGCGACGATGTTCCTCTCCGCTGCCCTGGGGTACAAAGCCCATGGCCATGGCTTGGCCCTGGGCAATGGCGTTCGCATTAAGCCACCGATGATGCTCTGCGTACTGGTGTTCATCGGCTCCTACAAGGACAAAGTCGGCAGCGTATGCGCTGGTGCCTTGGTGCAGGAGCTGATGGTAGGCGTGCTGCCCATTACATCCGGTACCACCCCACAGAATCGGCATGGTGGGATAATCAATGAGGTTGCCATGTCGATCCACAGACTTACCGTTGCTCTCCATTTCTAGCTGCTGCAAATAATCGGGTAGCAGTGCCAGGCGTTCGTCGTAACACAGTATGGCGAGGCTGGTGCAGCCGAGAATATTGAAGTTCCAAAAGGCCAGCGCCGCCTTCAGGGCAGGCAGGTTGTCGAGGTCGGAGGTTTGCAGGAAGTGTCGATCCACAGTGCGTGCGCCGCGGAGCAGCGCATCAAAGTGATCGGGCCCGATCGCCAGGAGGACCGGTAAGCCCACAGCTGACCACAGCGAAAATCGGCCGCCCACCCAGTCCCATAAGGGGTAAATGTTCTGCTGAGGGATGCCAAATTCTTGTGCCGCGTCCACCTTGGCAGTGATGCCGATGAAATGCTGAGCCAAGGCGTTGACGTCCCCGGTGCGCTCCAGGAACCAGCTGCGCGCGCTGGCGGCGTTTACCTGGGTCTCCAGTGTGCCGAATGACTTGGAAACGACGATAAAGAGGGTTGTTTCCGGGTTTAGGTGCCGAAGTGCGGCGCTGAGGTCGCCTGCATCAATATTGGCCACGAAGTGGAAGCGAAGGTGCGAATCCTGGTAGCCCTCCAGCGCACGCACGAGCAGCTCCGGACCCAGGTGCGAGCCGCCAATCCCGATGTGGACGACATCTTCGATAGCCTTGCCCGTGCAGCCGCGCCAGCTACCGCAGCGAAGGCTCTCGGCGAGTGCGTAGAGGCGGTCCCGAGTGACCGCAATGGCCTCGGCGCGTTCCGAGGAAAGGCCTTCGATTCCATCGCGCAAAGCCGGATGTAAAACCGCTCGGTCTTCGGAAAGGTTAATGTTCTGTTCGCTAAAAAGAGCATCTCTAAGGGCATAGACCCCTGATTCACGTGTCAGTTTGGCAAGAGACTGAAGGGTCTCAAGGTCCACGTGCTGCCGACTAAAATCGATTAAACAGCCCCCAAGAGAATGCCTGAGTCTCTGGTTGCGCTGCTCATCCTTTAGCAGGACGCCTAGGGGTGTGGTTTCGAGTCTCGTCCCGTGGGCGAACAAAGGTGTCCAAGCTGGGTTGGTCATGAATTAAATCAGGGTCGGGTGGGGATTGAAGAATTGACGGGTGCCTTCCATATCGAAAATTTGATCCAGGAGGGCCGCGAAGTGCTCATCGTTGCTTGCGAAATCGATTTCTGCAGCATTGACGACAAGAATGGGGGCTTCGTCGTAGTAGTAGAAAAATTCTGCATACCGATCGGCCAGCGCGGTCAGATAGTCCAGTTCAATGCTCTGCTCAAAATCAAGCCCACGCTGGGAGACACGTCTTTGTAAGGTGGTGGCTGGCGCCTGCAGATAAACCACCAAATCAGGTTTGGGCGGGATAACGTTGAGGCTCTCTTGGATTTGCTGATACAGGGCAAACTCCTGAGGATCTAGGGTCAGCTTGGCAAAGAGCTCATCTTTTTCCATCAAGAAATCACAAACCAAATGACGGTCGAGAAGATCATGGCCAGGGATATCGGCAATCTGTCGAGCACGGTGTAGGAGAAAGAAGAGTTGTGTGGGCAACGCCTGACTGGCGCCCTCGGTGTAGAAGCGGTCTAGAAAGGGGTTCTCGGTGACGGGCTCAAGCATGAGCGGATAGTCGAATGCCTCGGATAACTTTTTGGCCAGCGTAGTCTTGCCGACCCCAATTGGGCCCTCAACCGCAATAAATTTGGGCACCGGTCTCGATCCGGCCTCTATGATTTGAGCCGCTGCGCGAGCCTTCATATCGGCGCTTAAGGCGGGGCCGCTCAGACTCGGATCGAATCCCTCGGCTGGGCGATAACTGGACGTTTGAGTTTCGATCACGCTTGCAAAATCGTCCTTGTGTGGCTCGTCCTAAGACACTCAACTATGGACAAGGCACCGAAATCCTTCAATAGGAAGTAGCCAGAATTCGTGACTCTTAAGAGACGCGACATGCTCGTGGCGTCACTGACTACCACCTCTGGGGCGCCTTTTTCTGCGTTTCCGCGGCACCCTCGGTAGCAAATCGATCATTTCCTGTTGCTTGGCTTCATCCTGCTCCTGATATTCAGTCCACCAGTCTGCGCACTCGCGCAGGGATTCCTCCTCCTCTGCACGCAAGCAGAGGAAATCATATCCTGCACGAAAGCGCCGATGAGCGCAGAGTTTCGCTACCCCTCGATGGTTGCGCTTTTCCAGGCGTTCCTGAATCAGCCATATTTCTCGTGCAAAGGTGCCAAACCGCCGAGGAATCGCAACATGAGGCTGCTGCTCTCGGAGGCTTGCCAGGGCAGGATCCTCCTCATTGGCCTGACGCTCATTTTGACGCGCCAAAAAGTCTTCCCACAGGAGCACAGCGATAAGAAACCCGGGGGTGACCGAAGCCCCTTGATGGATGCGTGCGTCGGTATTACGCATGGCGCTGAGAACAAGGTTGCTATCCGGCCGACACGTGGGAAACAGCGCAGTGGCCAATGGCGTATCTCGCATCGTCGACCAAATTGATTCGGCGTGCCCGGTCAGAAAAAGTTTGAGAAATTCGTCGAAGAGGCGGGCGGGCGGAACAGATTTAAGCCTAGCGGCACTGCCGTTAACCAAATCGAGGATAGAAGATTCGATGGTGAAATCTAGTTTTGCCGCAAATCTCAGCGCCCGAAGAAAACGCACGGGATCCTCTGCCAGACGCGTGGCGGTGTCGCCGATGAGTCGGATGTGCCCATCTTGGATATCCTGCACGCCGCCCACAAAGTCGATGATTTCTCCCGCCGCAGGGTCGTAGTACAGCGCATTGATGGTGAAGTCTCGCCGGAAGGCGTCCTGTTGAAGCGTACCGTACGCGTTGTCGCGGAGAATCATCCCCTGATGATCCTGAACGATGTTTTCGGATAGTGCCTGTCTAAAGGTCGATACTTCTATAAGCTCTCTACCCGCTCGAACATGAACAATGGGGAAGCGTCTGCCTACGATCCTTGAGCGCCTAAAAATCTTGCTGATCTGCTCTAGAGAAGCATCTGTGGCGACATCAAAGTCCTTGGGCTTGACGTCACAAAGTGCGTCTCGGATGCAGCCACCAACTAGGTAGGCCTGAAAGCCATTGGCGTTCAGTTGCTCGATAATATTTAACGCAGCCTGATCCAAGTCTTTGTTGCGAATCGAGTGATCGCGGAAACGGGTGGCTGTTGGTTCAGGGTTATGGGTCTGCAAGGTTATTGGGCCATCTCTCAAGAATCTGTTCTTGAGCCACGCTTGCGCGTTTTGCGGCGGGGTATTTGCAGCCTTTGCCGCCGCTCCCAAAGGCTTTTGCGACTAATCCCCAGCCGTTCTGCCAGTTCTGTCTCCGTGAGGAACTCTTCGTTCTCCTGCACAAAACGAACGAAATAGTCCTCAAGAGATGTTTGGCTGGGATCGGCCTTGGCCACCTCGGCCAAAGTCTCCTGTTTGGTAGGTTCGATGGCGAGAAGGGCCTGTGTGATTTCCGATCCTTCGTCGGCCAGAATAACCGCGCGCTCTATGGCGTTGCTCAATTCTCGAACGTTTCCCGGCCAGTGGTAACTCAGCATTGCCTGTCTTGCCTGCTTACCTAGGGCAAGGCCCGGTTTGTCCAATCGCCGGCAGGTCTCGTCCAGAAGGCGCTCACCAATCTCAATGATGTCTTGATGCCTGTTGCGTAGCGGCGACAGCTCGAAACAAATCACGTTCAGCCGGTAGTAGAGATCGGATCGAAAGTCTCCGCCTTCGGTGAGTACCTTTAGGTCGCGGTGCGTTGCGGCAATGATTCGAACATCTACCGGCGTAGACTCCGCGCTACCGACCCTGCGGTTCTCACCTTGGACAACCTGAAGCAGGCGCGCCTGGGCAGCAGCCGATAGTTCTGCGATTTCGTCTAGGAAGAGCGTGCCGCCATCAGCCGCTTCTACTAGGCCACGGCCAGCTTTTTGCGTGCTGTCGTAGGGCTGCACGCCAAACAACTCGGCTTCGATGAGGTCTGTGGGCACCGTGGCGCAATTGAGTGTAATCAGCGGTGTATGGGATCGCCGACTAACAGCGTGGATGCCCTTAGCTACAAGCTCCTTGCCGGTGCCGGATTGGCCAAGGATCAGGACCGAAGAATCAGTGGGTCCCACCTTCGCTATTCGTTGACGAAGGGTTTTCATGATCTCCGAAGAACCGATCATCTCAACCCTGGTGTTTTGATTTCGAGGGCGCAGCGGCTTTGCGGTAATCCGTTCGACAGACGCCATGAGGTCGCGAAGCTTTACGGGCAAGGAGAGATAATCTTTGGCCCCAGCCTGCAGCAGTGAAACGGATGCTTTGATCGAAGGGTCTTCCGCGAGAACGATAACAGGGGGCATGGTTTCGCAAGCGGAGGCCTGGTTCTCTAAGGCCTGGTCGGTAACGATGAGCACATCACACGAAGCGGTATTTGCCGATGCCAGGGCGTCAAAGGTAGAAACCGTTAAGCCTTGATTTCGCAAATCGGCAGCCAGCGGCTCGCGTCTTGCGGCGTCTTGATCGATGAGAGTTACGTTCGCCATGGGACAATGGTAACAAACCGGTATTTTTCCGTCGCTGCTGGATTAATGCTGCAGAGGGCGCACTCGGGCGTCCATAAATTGGGCAACATCATTGCAAAGGTCCAACATAGGCGCGTTCTCTGGGTACCGCATTGAGGTTCCAGTGGGCCACAGCCCAACCCAGCAAGTCCGCGATGTTGAACGGATGACTGGGCGGCGGATGGCCAAGGTAGCCTAGGGCCTGCCTCAGATTCTCCAGCGCTCGCTGGTTGTCTAACGCGGGCGCATGGCTTTGTTTTGACAACTTTGTGCCGTCTGGATGGCACAGCACGGGCAGGTGGGCATAGGTAGGCGTCGTCAATCCGAGACGCTCCTGCAGGTAGCGCTGGGGTGGCGTTGATGCCAGTAGGTCTTCGCCTCTCAGCACATGACTGATGCCCTGGCCATCATCTACCGCCGTGGCCAGTTGGTAGCTGACCAAGCCATCGCGACGCCAAATAATGAAGTCTCCACAGTCTTGATCCAGACGATATCTCTGAGTACCTAGATAGGCGTCTTCATAGGTCCGCTCGGCTTTATCTACGCTAATGCGAAGGGCTGAGTCCGGCCGGTATGCGACAAATTCTCGGCAGTTTCCGGGATAGGGGCCTGAACTGGCCAAGGAGCGGCGTGAGCAGCGACAGTAATAACACTCTGGTTCAAGTTGGCGTCGGGCTGATTCAAACTGCGCCTGATGTTCGCTTTGGCGCTGAATAGGTAAGTCGCCGCTGAGGCCATGGGCCTCGAGTCCTGCCAGGATAGCCTGCTCCGCGCCAGCCATAGCTCGCGGCGGATCAATATCGTCAATACGGACAAACCACTTGCCGCCCTGGCTCTTGATATCGCAGAAGCTTGCCAGTGCAGTGGTCAGGCTACCCATATGAAGCGGCCCTGTAGGAGAAGGGGCGAATCTGCCGACAACCATAGGAAGCAATGACCGGCCTGGGGCCTAGCCGTGAATTTGGCGTTCCCTGATTTCGTCAAGAGACTTGCAGTCAACGCACTGGTTAGCCGTTGGCCTTGCCTCTAGGCGACGCAACCCAATTTCAATGCCACAGGTATCGCAATAACCGTAGTCTTCCAAATCCAGCAGCTCGATGGTCTTGTCGATCTTTTTAATGAGCTTTCTCTCACGATCGCGGGTACGAAGCTCGATGCTGAATTCTTCTTCTTGGGTTGCTCGGTCCGCAGGATCAGGGAAGTTGGCCGCATCGTCCTGCATATAGTTGACCGTGCGGTCAACTTCCTCCATCAGCTCTCGACGCCAGTTCACTAGAATCTCGCGTAGGTGGGCGAGTTGGCCCTCACTCATATAGGCTTCACCGCGCTTAAGCTTATAAGGGGTGAAGTTCCTAAACTGGGAATCTTTAACGGTGGTCGTTTTGCTCTTCCTCGTCCCTGTGGAGGAGCCTTTTTTGACCGCGGGAGTAGCCTTTAAGTCAGCCGCCATGTCCTTTCCTTTAATCCTCGGGCTTAGAAGCCCTAAACCGAGAAGGGCGCGTAAGCTACCAGAACATAGCGCCGAAAACTACTCCTTCATCGTGACGTTTTGGTGAAGCAAAAAATGCAGACAATGTGCGAAGATGCGGTCTTTCATTGGGATCAGAGATGTTCGCCACGCGTTGTGAAGAAATAGCGCCCTTTACGGTCATGCAGCTTTTGCAGCGGGCTGCGGAGCTGGAAGCGGAGGGTCAGCGGGTTGTGCACTTCGAAATCGGTGAGTCGGATTTTCCGACGGCGACGCCGATTTTGGACGCGGCGACAATGGCGCTGAAGCACGGTAGAACAAAGTATACCCCTGCCCAAGGCATCCCCGAGCTGCGTGCCGCCATCAGCAGCTTCTATGCGTCAAACGGCGTGGCGGTTGCTGCGGATCGCATTATTGTTACTGCGGGCGCAAGTGGTGGTTTGGTGCTGTTGGCATCTCTGCTGCTAAATCCCGGCGATGAGTTGCTGATAACCGATCCTGGCTATCCCTGCGACGGTGTCTTTGCGCACCTTGTCGGTGCCCGACCACGGTCGCTGCCGGTGACGGCGTCCGGGCGTTTCCAACCGACGCCTGAATCTATTCAAAAGGCTTGGAGCGATCGCTGCGCGGGCATGCTGCTGGCGTCGCCGACAAACCCAACAGGAACTATGTCCTCGCGCCTGGAACTGGATGGCATCATCAAGACCGTGGCGGCACAGGGTGGCTTTTTCATTCTCGATGAAATCTATCAGCATCTTGTCCATAGGCCCCGTGATTATTGCAGTGGCCTTGAACTCAGCGATGACATTTACGTGCTGAATAGTTTTTCCAAGTTCTTCGGTATGACGGGCTGGCGGCTTGGTTGGGTGGTGGTGCCACAGCAGGCAGTGGCCCCGATAACGAAACTCGCCCAGAACCTCTTTATCTGTCCAAGTGCGCCTGCGCAATACGCGGCATTGGCTGCCTTGGAGCCAGAGGCTATGTCGATTCATGCCGAGCGACGAGACATTTTCGCGGATCGTGCTGCAGCACTGAGCCAGCGGCTCACTGCTCTGGGTTTCACGATACCCGTGATGCCCGATGGCGCATTCTATCTGTATGTCGATGTCACCCATACGGGGATGGATGCCACCGAATTTTGTTGGCGACTCATGAACGAGTACGCTGTTGCCGTCACGCCGGGTACAGACTTTGGCAAGGTTGATGCGGATCGGTACGTGAGATTCGCCTACACCAACGACCTTGCGTCCATAGATTTGGGTTGCGCGCGCATTGCTGAGGCGCTGCAGGCCTGGGGCGTTGCCCCTTGAACTTGCCAGCGCTCACATCAGGATTGTTGGAGAGACGGTACAAACGTTTTCTCGCAGACATTTTGCTGGTAGACGGCACTCAGATCACCGCCCACTGCCCTAACACAGGGGCCATGACAGGCTGCGCGACCCCCGGGAGCCGCTGCTATTATTCGCTAAGTGATAACCCGAACCGGAAGTACGCGGCGACGCTAGAACTTGTGGAAACCGATCAGGGCTTGGTCAGTGTGAATACCAACCGCGCTAATGCCCTGGTAGGGGAAGCGCTGAGGGCGAATCGAATACAGGAAATTTCGCCCTGCGCCGACGTTCGTGCTGAAGTTAAGATTCCCCAGGGGAATGGCCGCTTCGATTTCTTCGCGACATCGAAAGGCACCCCGATCTATATCGAAGTGAAAAGCGTCACGCTGCATCAGGGTCTGGGTATTGGCGCCTTCCCGGATGCAGTCAGCGTTCGGGCCTTGAAACACCTTCAAGCGCTGATGCAGGTGGTGGCGGATGGTGCCCGCGGAGTGTTGATCTTCTGCGCGCAACACCAGGGTATCCGACAGGTGCGGGCAGCTTCTGAAATCGATGCAGAGTATGCCGCCGGGCTTCAACGGGCGATCCAGGCCGGCGTTGAAGTCTATGCCTACGGGTGCTCTATGAATCTAAAAACTATTGTTTTAGACGAGCCGCTGCCGCTCCTAGAAACCTAGGGTCTCAGAAAAACTCCGCGAAAAGGCGTTGGTATGCTTCTCGTGACTCCAGTCTCGCGCCATATTGGGCCACAATCCTTGCGGCGGCGAAGTTCCCAAACGCAGCAGCCTGCGGGGGTTCTGCGCCTTTGAGCCTGGCGGCAAGACAAGCGCCTGCATAAATGTCGCCCGCTCCGTTGCTGTCTTTCGCGACGGCCCTGATGCCTGGCAGGGTCTGATGGCCCCGTGGGCCGTAGACCGTGGAACCTTTAGCGCCCAGGGTGATGTAGAGTTCTGGTGCGATATCCAATAATTCTCTGGCTGCAATATCGAGTCGATCCGTCTTGGCCCAGGTGAGCGCTTCCTCAAGGTTGCAGAACAAAATGTCCAAACCGTTGCCCATGATGCTTTCCAGCGCCTCTCTAAAAAAAGAAACCATGGAGACATCAGAAAGCGTTAGCGCCACGCTTAAGCCATTGGCCCTGGCATGGTGGTGAGCGTTCATGGCAGCGCCAACGTTCTCTGAGGAGGAACTCAGATAACCCTCGATGTAGAGGAGGCGAGATTGGCCAATCAGCTCGCCGTCGACTTTTTTGCCATCAAGCTGGGAGGAAACCCCCAAATTTGTGCACAGTGTCCTCTGAGCGTCCTGGGAGACGATGACCAGGCACTGGCCTGATTGACCACCTGTATCGTTCTTGGCCGCGAGTTGGGTCAGGCCAATATTGGCGGCCTGCATTTCTTGTCTGAAAAAACGGCCGTTCTCATCGTCTGCGAGCCGACAGGCATAACCTGCTCTAAGACCAAACGCTCCGCCCGCGTAGACTGTATTGGCTGCAGAGCCCCCTCCAAAGCGTCGCAGTTCGACCCCCTGCAGGGCGTGCATAAACTCACCCATCTGATGGTCGTCAACGAGGGTCATTTGTCCCTTGGGAAGGGAGAATTGACGCAGAAAGCTGTCGTCCAAAGAGGCCTCATTGTCCACGATGGCGTTGCCGATGCCGTAAATATCCAGCAGCGCTCGCTGATTCATCATTCTCGTATCCCTGTGGCGGCGTGTTTATACATGCATGAGCTACGAGTTGATCGCTGCAAAAGCCCGATCGGCGGCGTCAAGGGTCTGCTGGACTTCTGCCGTGTTGTGCGCTGCTGAAAGAAAACCGGCTTCAAAGCCTGAGGGAGCCAGATAGATCCCGCTATCCAGCATGTGATGAAAGAAACGGTTGAAGGACTCGATATTAGATTGGGCAACGTCATCATAATTTTTGACTTCATCGCGATCAAAGAAAAAGCTGAACATGCCGCAGACGTGGTTCTCGCAAAGCTGAATGCCGTGTTTTTTTGCAAGGGCCATCATGCCTGACACCAGATGTTCGGTGGTCTGGCTTAGGTGCTCGTAAACGTCCGCAGTCAGATGGTTCAGGGTCGTGAGGCCCGCCGCCATGGCGAGGGGGTTACCGGATAGCGTTCCCGCCTGGTAGATGGGCCCATTTGGCGCAATCTCGTTCATGATCTCACGCTTGCCGCCAAAGGCTCCCACGGGCAACCCACCACCCACTATTTTCCCAAGGGTGGTGAGGTCTGGTCTGACGCCATAGAGCTCTTGGGCGCCCCCGGGGGCTACCCTGAAGCCGGTCATTACCTCGTCGAAAATCAGTACGCTGCCAAATTTGTCAGTGACGTCCCGAAGACAGGAAAGGAAGCCCTCTGTGGGGGGGATACAGCCCATGTTGCCGGCTATGGGCTCCACGATGATGCAGGCGATTTGATCGCCAAACTTTTCAAAGAGCGTGGTGACTGCCTCGGGGTCATTGAAAGGGATAGTCAGCGTGCTGGCAGCCAAGGCCTCGGGTACACCGGGAGAGTTGGGTAGGCCTAGCGTCAAAACGCCGCTGCCGGCTTTGACCAGCAGTGAGTCTGAATGGCCGTGGTAACAGCCTTCGAACTTAACGATCATATCCCTGCCGGTATACCCTCGAGCAACGCGGATGGCGGACATGGTCGCCTCAGTACCAGAGTTAACCATGCGCACACTTTCCATGCTGGGCATGATTGCTATGATTTTTTCTGCCAGCTCTATTTCGATTTCGGTCGGTGCGCCGAAGCTCAAGGCGCGTTGGGCTTGGTCGACAACGGCTTCAATAATCGCTGGATGGTTATGGCCAAGAATCATCGGTCCCCATGAGCCGATGTAGTCGATGTATTGGTTGCCGTCCACATCTTGGATGAAAGCGCCGCCAGCGGATTCAAAAAAAACGGGCTCGCCTCCGACCCCCTTGAAGGCGCGAACGGGGGAGTTCACGCCGCCGGGTATGGATTGTCGAGCGCGCTCGATCAGAGAGGTAGAAGTTTTTCGTTGCTTAATCAAAATTTGGTTCTCTGTTATTACAGGGTCCGTGGCTCGATCACGGGATTGAAAATCGGCCCTTAGCGGCGATATCAAAAGGGCTTGATGACGACCAGCAGCACTGCCGGCACGAGTATAAAGACTGGCACCTCATTGAAGACGCGAAAGTACTTCTCTGATCGGTTTTGCTCGCCTCTCTCAAAAGCCTTGATGATACTGAGGCAGACATGATGGTAACCCACCAGGGCAACGACAAGGGCAATCTTGATCCACAGCCAATAGGTGCCTGAATAGGCCTGCCAGCGTTCGATGAGCATCCATACCCCCAGGACTAGCGTCACGATCATCGATGGATTCATGATGATTCTGTAGAGCTTGGTTTCCATCAGCAGAAAGCGATCTTGGCTGATTTGGTCCGTGGCTGCAGCATGATAGACAAAGAGGCGAGGCAAGTAGAAGATGCCAGCAAACCATGTAATGACTGCGATAATGTGAAAGGCCTGTAGCCATAAGTAGAGGGTCATTCTTGGATTCCTGGGTTTGTTTAACCGCGCCTATGGAGAGGCCGCGAAGCATTGAATGAGGTCGTGGATAAGTACCACGGCGGGCGGAATTCTAGAGTATATTGCAGCGCGCAACCATTTCCTCCTTCGGAGTTAGAGTCCATGTCCAATGTCCAGTACAAGGTCATTTCTGAGCGACCCAGGCGGGTCTGGGTCAGGGTTCTCATGGCGACCCTTTTGCTAGGCGGCACGCTGGTCGGGGGACTATTTTGGGGCCAGCACCGGGCCAATGAGGCGATCGCGGAAAATGAAATGTTGCAGGCCTCTGTGCTGCAGCTAAACGCTGACAAGCAGCAGTTGCAGAGTGACCTGATTGATTCCCAACTGGTGGTCGAAGCTCAGGCCTTCACTGCAACATCGCTGCGCAAGGAACTTGCCCAGACTCTGAGCAATAATGCCGCGCTGCAAGAAGAGCTCTCTTTCTTCAAAGAGCTGATGGCGCCTTCGGAGGCCCTATCGGGGCCTCAGCTTAAAGCTGCGAAGATCACCCCGACGGACGTTGATGGGCAGTTCAAGGTCTCTGTATTAGTGACCCAAATTTCTGCAAACCATAAAACTATCTCAGGTGAACTCGCGGTATCGCTCACCGGACGCCAGGCAGGAATGGCCGCTGATTCTTCAAACACCGAAATTTCTGTGGAAACTGTACCCAAGATGATTAGTTTCAGGTACTTTTTGGAGTCCATTTATACTGTGCAAGTTCCCGAGGACTTTACCCCGGAGCAGGTTTTAGTCGCGTTCAATCCCCGACGTGGCTCGACTATCGAAGGTCGTTTTGACTGGCAGGTAGAGGGTGGATAAAGGAATCGAATTCAGGGACGAGCTCAAAGATCGAGAAGCAAATGATATCGAAGAAGGCGAAGACCGACGTAACAGTGATCGCAGCGGATATTGAGATCGAAGGCAGTGTGCGACTGAAGAGCGAGCTGTTCGTCATGGGTAAAATTAAGGGAAACGTAGACGCCGAAGCCAAGGAGGCAATGTTGACCGTAAGCCCGGAAGGACGCATTGAAGGGGAGATACGGGTTCCTACGGTCATTATTAACGGCACAATCGAGGGCAATGTTTTCTCCAGCGATCGTCTAGAGGTTGCAGCCGGTGCCGTTGTGCATGGCGATTTGCATTATCACGTCATTGAAATGCACCTTGGCGCGCAGGTTCAGGGACGATTGATTCATGTTCAAGATGAACCTGCCGGACCCGTAGCCATAACGTCGGTGAAGCCTGACTCCATGGCGCTGTAGGGCAGGCACCTTAGGTCGGATAGTGTAGGACACTCCATGCAAGCAGATATTTCCGTGACTGAAAGAGCCGCAGACAAGGTGCAGCAGCTGATCGCTGCGGATGGAGGCGAAACCCTCAAGCTTCGCGTCTTCATTACGGGAGGAGGATGCAATGGCTTCTCCTACGGCTTTACCTTCGATGACAGCCGTGGCGAAGACGACGCCTGGGTTGAGCGGAATGGGACCGTCACGCTGGTAGACGCCATGAGCTACCCCTTTCTAGCTGGTGCCGAAATCGACTACGTTGAAGATTTAAACGGAGCGCAGTTCGTCGTTAATAACCCCAATGCGGAATCCACCTGCGGTTGCGGCAGCTCCTTTTCCCTGTAGCGGGATGCCCTGTCGTGGGAATGAGGTTCCCAGCACAAAAGAAGGGGACGCCGTTAAAGGGTGGGAGCGTTGGCTAAGACCAAGCCCCTAGCTAGAGAGTTTAGGCTGGGTAGATGGCGCCGAGCACACAGTCCTGCCGGGCGCCGGTAACACTCGATAGGCTACCGGGAAGGCCGTTGAGTCTGCGAAACGCGAGCCATGCGAATGCTGCTGCTTCGATGGCGTCTCCATCGACCCCCCAGGCCTCGCAGGCCTCAACCCGGCATGGTCGACCTAATTGAATTGAACAGTGCTCAGCGAGGCGCTGCATCAGGAAGGCGTTCAAACGCCCTCCCCCGCAAACGGCTATCGCCTCTGTTTCGCTCGCATAGGTGGCAACGCTACCGGCGATGCTTGCCGCGGTCAGCTCCGTAAGCGTGGCCTGGACATTGGGTGGCGTAATTTCCCGAAACTCAGTCAGAGCATGGGTGAGCCACCGGCTGCTGAAATATTCCCGTCCGGTGCTTTTGGGTGGCGCGCTCGCAAAATAGTCGTCTGCAAGGAGGTGCTTCAGCAGGCTCGGCGATGCAGTGCCTGAGCGAGCCCAGGTGCCATTTCGGTCAAATGTGTCAGCGCTGACCGACGCCTCTGCTTGATGGGATTGATACCAGGTGTCGAGCAACGCGTTGCCAGGTCCGCTGTCAAAGCCCCGCACGGGCTGCCCGAGGATCGTCAAATTACTGATGCCGCCGATATTTAAGACGGCGACAGGATGAACCCGATCCGAGAAGAGTTCTCCATGAAAGGCGGGTACGAGCGGCGCGCCCTCGCCGCCGGCCGCCATATCTCGGCGACGGAAGTCTGCAACCGTCGTAATGCCGGTTATCTCCGCAATCTGGTTAGGATCTCCGATTTGGATCGTGAAGGGCGCGGCAGTTGTGCCTGCGGGCCGGTGGCGGATGGTTTGCCCGTGACTGCCAATGGCCACGATGTCTTCAGTCGAGATGCCCAGGGTGGATAGCCAATCGAGGATACCCTCACCAATAAAGACACCGAGACGTTGGTCGCTGGCACCAAGCTCGTCAATGCTGGCAGCCCCTGGCTGCCCCAACTGAAGTAGGTCACGTTGTAGGCCTTCAGGCATGGCCAACGTTATCGCGTGGGAAATGGAAAATTGTTCATCCGCCCCAACATCGACCAGCGCTAGGTCTAACCCATCGACGCTCGTCCCTGTCATGCAGCCAATGAACTGGCCCGATTTCAGGGTCGTCACTGAGCCGACGCCAAAAGCACCTGTTCCTTATAGCTGTCCAGTAGCAGGCTGAAAGGCAACGTCTGGCTGTTAAATCGTGCGAGTTCTTGCTTAGGGACGGGTGCCGCTTTGGGTAGATTTACAGTTCGTGGGTTTTTATGCGTTCCATTTACTAGGAATTCATAGTGGAGGTGGGGCCCGGTTGCCCAACCGGTCGCTCCAACATATCCAATCACTTGGCCCTGTTTGACGCGTGCCCCCTTTCTAACCTGTCTTGCAAACTTTGATAGATGCAGGTACTTGGTTTGAAATTGCTGTCCGTGCTGTAGCACTAGATAGCGCCCATTTGCGGGGGTGCGTGAAGCAACCAATACCTTGCCATCCCCGGCGGCCAGAATTGGGGTCCCCGTGGGCGCGGCATAATCGATGCCCCGGTGCGGTCGGACAGTGTTGTGCAGTGGGTGTTTGCGACGTAGGTTGAAGCTTGAGCTGATGCGAGAGAACTCCACCGGAGCGCGGAGAAAAGCCTTGCGCATGCTCACCCCCTCAGGTGTGAAATACCCGGATTCCCCGCTCGTGTCGCGATAGAGGACACCGCTATGACGGCGTCCCTGGTTGATAAAATCCGCGACCAAAATATCGCCAAAGCCTACCCGCTCTCCGCCGAAGTACAGCTCTTCATATAGGACGAAAAATTGATCACCCGGTCGAATATCCAGCACGAAATCAATATCCCACTGGAAAATTTGGGCAAATCGCATGGTAAGGCTATCCGGCAAGCCCCTCGCCTGGCTGGCCATAAATAGGCTGTCGGAAATTGTTCCGTGCTGGTACGCGAGCACGCGGTCAGGCTGGTGGACGACGTGGCGACTGGTGAAAACCCCGTCTCGATGCTCGAAAACCGTTGCCTCAAGAGGGCTTGAGCGGAGGGTCAGGCGGCGCAGTCCGTCGTCATTGGTTTCGAAGCTCAGCTCTTCCCCGGCGAAAATATTGCTCAACGCATCACCATGCTCAGTTTGACTGAGTAAATAGAGAAGACGGTCAGTAAGCCCCTGGCGAGCGAAAATCCTTGCCATGCTGTCGCCTGACCTAACGATCTCTTTGGTGGTCGCTAGGGTTTCCTGTTCGGCCTCCTCCGCGGACAGGGTGTCATTGCCAAGAACCTGGGCGGCAGCTTCATCGGGCAGAGGAAGCGCGACAGACTTCAGGCCGTCGGGCATCTTAGGCTCCATGAATCCCGCCGCGCTAGAAACGGCGAGGATGAATACGATGGTAAGGACAACGCGTCGGTGAAAAATAGGTAGATGCATAGATCGCCGTAATTTCTATCAGGTTGGGACGACCACCAGGCCGCGCTGTGTCACATTCACTGAAACGAGGAAGCCCCTAGTATAGGGGAAAATGGCGTACTGTTAAGGCATTAGCCGCAGCGGGTACTGCCGCCCTTAAACCTCTTCTTGGGCCTCCTAAAGAGGAATTCACCGCAGATATTGGCACCCGTGCGAGGAACTACCCCACTTTCTGGCTATTTTGAACCTGCATCGCAACCTGGACTCTGGCTTGGCGCTAGGGGCAAATGATCTGTCGTCACCTCAGGCAGCCCGTGATGAAGCGAACCGGGCAGGTCGATGTCCTTTCGCCACGGTTGTTGCGCGAGCACTTGAAATCATATGAGAACTGATGATCAATGAAACGGCCTGAACGACGTTGCAAATGTGAGGGCAGGAAGCTCAACAAGATAGAGATGGAGACCTAATGACGGAAACGGGCGGCCTAGAAAAAGCCAACGAGTTTTTGCAGGAGCTACGATGGCGCGGCCTCATGGTGCAACTGTCCAACGAGCAGGGTCTTGTGGAGTATCTTGCCCAGGGCAGTCAGACACTCTACTGCGGCTTTGATCCCACGGCGGATAGTCTTCATGTTGGCAGCCTGGTGCCTTTGTTGGCGCTCCGGCGCTTTCAGCTCCAGGGCCATCGGCCAATCTTGCTGCTCGGCGGAGCGACGGGGCTGATCGGTGATCCCTCGGGGCGCGATGACGAACGGACGCTGAACCAAACAGCGATAGTTGGAGAGTGGGTTGAAAAGCTGAGACGCCAGGTGTCTCGCTTTCTCGACTTCGATGGCCCAAATGGGGCGGTGATCTGTAACAACCTAGATTGGGTAGGTGAGCGCGATGTGATCAGTTTCTTGCGTGACATCGGGAAGCACTTTTCGGTTAATGCAATGATTCAGCGAGAGTCCGTGAAAGCCCGCTTGGAGCGCGCCGACCAAGGTATTTCTTATACCGAGTTCAGCTATATGTTGCTGCAGGCGCTGGACTTTTTAGAGCTCGCCAGGGCGCATGGGTGCATGCTGCAAATCGGTGGTAGCGATCAGTGGGGGAATATTGTCTCCGGCATTGACCTGATTCGTCGCCACCTTGGGGACGAAGCCTATGCGCTCACCATGCCCTTGGTGACCAAGGCTGATGGTACAAAGTTTGGTAAGTCCGCCTCAGGCGCCATTTGGATCGACGCGGCGAAAACATCGGCATACCGGTTCTATCAGTTTTGGCTCAACTCAGCAGACGCAGATGTAGCCAAGTTTTTGCGCTTGTTCACCTTTATGACGCCGGAACAAATCAGGAAGCTTGAAGCAGAGCATGAGGCAAATCCTGAGCAACGGGCCGCGCAGCGTGAGTTGGCACGGCAGGTCACTGCGCTTGTCCACGGTGAGGCTGCCGTCGTTGCAGCGGAGCGGATCAGCGAAGGATTGTTTGCTGGCGATGTAGATCGCCTCGAACTCGAGGACCTGCAGGCGCTGCAGCAAGACGGCCTGGAAACTTCTTCGGTCTCGCCTGGTGAAGGAATCCTCAACGTATTGGTTAGCTCCAGGCTCTCAGGCTCCAATGGGGAGGCTCGCAAATTGATCCAGGGCAGGGGGCTCAGGGTTAATGGTGTACAGGAGACTGATCCCCGGCGGCAGCTGGACTTCGATGATGCGCTCCACGGTCGCTACTACCTCCTTCGCAAGGGGAAGAAGAGCTATCATCTCGTAGCGAGGGCGGACTCTGTTTCGGCTAAAACCGATTGATCAAAAATTGAGGTAAATATGGCTTGCGCGGCGACCGTAGATGCGTATTATACGCATCCCTTGCCGCGAAGCGTTTGCCAGCGGCGTTCTTTAAAAAGTAAAAGCAAGTACATGATGTCATGCCTCGTGGGCGTAGCGCCCTGGTGTGAAAAAATGTACTAACAAGCCATTCGTGTGGGAACACGTAATTCGTTTAAGAGCAAATGATTACTCGGCATCATGAACGCCTGGGGCAACCTAGGGGTTTGAAAGTCGAAAACATTAAACTGAAGAGTTTGATCATGGCTCAGATTGAACGTTGGCGGCACGCCTTATACATGCAAGTCGAACGAGAAAG